>CALOES010000058.1:0-45521 GCA_942492405.1 uncultured Planctomycetaceae bacterium | reverse complement strand
GAGCCAGCTCAATTGAATCGTGTTGTCGAGATCAGCGAGTTTCGCCAACGAGTCGGCCGACCTTTTCCTTGGGCGAGATGCTCGGCCCTTCGATACGCTCTTTGGGGAGGCCGGCGGAGTGAGCCTGTTCGGTGTAGTAGTGATACCCCATGATGTCGGCCAGCGTCTTCGAGGCCGCCGTATGCGGGTTAATATGCGTATGCGGATCGATCAGCACCAGATCCGCGAGTTCGGTGAACAGATAATGTGGCTGGTCGTTGTTCATGGCGTCGGCGTCTGATTGGGGCAGAAATCCATCGCCGATGCAGGTTCACTTCCATCGACGGCGAGAGATGTCATGCTACTAAGTGAGTGGCGAATTGCTATTGAAGTTGGAAGTTGGGGGGTAAAGAGCAGAGAAACAACGACTGTGATTTGAAACTTGGCAACCTCGACGCATGAGCGAGGGCATCGCGGAATATTTTACACGTTCACTGAGATCCTACCTGACCTGCGGGATGCGGCATGGAGCATCGATCACTGGAAATCGCCATCTCATGGATTCAGAAGCTACGATCCATGAAAAGAGTTGCCACTTACGAAGCCCTCGCTCACACGTCGGGTTACCTCAGCAATCAGTACCTAAACTCGAAGCAGCATGTCTGAATCGGATACCGCAACCTCTGAATCGCTCACGCCACCTTACATGGTGATTCTCGGCTGCGGCACCAGTACCGGAGTGCCGGTGATTTGGTTGCAAGTGTCCCGTCTGCACATCGGGAGATCCGCGCAATCAACGCACGCGCACGGAGTGGCCGTCACTGAAGCAGGTAACTTTCTGATCGACACGCCCCCGAATTGCGCCTGCAGCTTGTTCGCGAGCAAATCGACACGGCCGAAGCCGTCGCTCTACACCCACGCCCACGTCGACCACGTCCTGGGTTTGGACGACCTGCGTGTCTTCGGGTATCGCAAGAAGGCTTCGCTGCCACTCTATTGCGAACCCGCGGTGCAGGACCATCTCCGTCGAATGTTCGCCTACGCCTTTGATGAAGAGACGGAAACGCTTCACTCGCGACCGAAGATTCATCTGGAGGATCTTAGCGAGAAGGCCTTCTCTCTACTGGGGCTGATGATTCAACCGATCCTGCTGATGCACGGACAGACGCGCGTGCTTAGCTTTCGTATCGGCGATGTCGCCTTCTGCACCGACTGCAACGCGATCCCTCCCGAGCGTGAGCCATTGCTCGAAGGTCTGGATGTACTGATGATCGACGCCGTTGCACGAACAGTCGCACCCGACGCACTTCAGTATTCCGGAAGCGATCGAAGTGATTCAGCGTTTGAAGGTCCGCCAGGGGTATCTCACGCACTTGTCGCATCTCGTCGACTACGAAAAGACGGGTTCGAAACTTCCTCCCGGCATCGCACTCGCCTACGACGGACTGAAGATCGCCATCGTTTAGAAGCGGTTGCAAATCCGAGAGGGCGAGGCGGTCCTGCCGAGCTGGAATCACTGTAGGAATCCTTCTCCCCCGCGATCGATACTGTTTGCAGATGACGCGAAGGCGGGGGAGGAAGGTGGCCGTGGCCGGATGAGGGGCGAGCATGGGACATCGCACGTTGCCAGCGTTTTGGTGTTCCCCCTCTCCCTCAAGGTGCACCTGTTTCCAGTCGCAATTTCTCCCCCCATTGAACAACGCGCAGCGATTCGCAATGATTTCCCGGCTCACACGAATGACCTCAGTCGGCGAGGGAGAGATGGCGGCACTCATCGAGATCAAGAACATCACCAAGGATTACGGTGATTTCGGCGCGCTCGAAGATGTCTCGCTGTCGATTGGTCCCGGCATCACCGGGTTGCTGGGCCCCAACGGAGCCGGCAAGAGCACGCTCATCAAAGTGATTCTGGGACTGGTTCGCACCACCAGTGGCAGCGGCAGGCTGCTGGATTACACGCTCGGCGAACAGGCGCGCGAGATTCGTGCCCACGTCGGCTACATGCCCGAAGACGATTGTTATCTGCACGGACTGACGGGGATCGAGTCGGTGCAGTTCATGGCGCAACTTTCGGGCTTCGAGAGAATCGAGGCCCTCCGCCGCGCGCACGAGATTCTCGATTTCTGCGGAGCAGGCCAGGAACGCTACCGCACCGTCGAAACCTACTCGACCGGCATGCGCCAGAAGTTGCGATTCGCGCAGGCAATCGTCCACGACCCGCCGATCCTGATTCTCGACGAGCCAACATCCGGCATGGATCCCGAAGAGCGCGAGTTGATGCTCAAGCGAATCAACATCCTGGCCCGTAAGCACGGTAAAGCCGTCATCTTATGCACGCACATCCTTCCCGACGTGCAGTCGGTAAGCGATCACGTTGTCATCCTCGTGAAGGGGAAGGTGCGACGTTCCGAAAGCCTGGAGATTCTCTCGCGACCCGCCACTCCTTCGGTAACGGTCAAGGTACTCGGGCCGCCGGAGGAGTTCATCGGTCAACTCACCGCGCACGGTCTCATGGTCGTGACTGGAAACTTCGGAGCGTTGACGATTCATGGGACGTTCGACGAGCTGGCGGGACATGTCTGGCGAGCGGCAGGTTTATCACAGGTGAGCGTGCAATCGCTGACGCCTTCAAAGAATTCGTTGGAGGAAATTTTCTTGAACGCAGTCCGGGAGCAACTAGATGGCCGTGCATAACCTGGGCTATCGAGCCTGGTCGGGCGAACTCGCCCCCGCGTGGTCGCGGTTCGTGGTGATCACGACGACGGGCGTTCGCCGGGCCTGGACCAGCCGATGGCTAAGACGCATGATGATGTTTGCGTGGATGCCGGCTCTAGCTCTGGGTATCGCCTTCTTCATTTTCGAGAACTTCGTTGGCGGTGCCACGTCTTCGGAAATGGGAGCCAATGCGTTGGTCGCCAGTCCGCTTGGGCCGTTGCTTCAAGGCGTTGACGCAGATGATATGTCCGAGTTGCGGCACAATGCGTGGGCGCGGCTCTTGCTTTTGTACCTGCAGTATCCGCAAGGTTCCTTGATGGTGATGATGGTGGGGATCATCGCGCCACCATTGATCTCGCAAGACGTGCGTTCGCGTGCTTTTCTGTTGTACTTCTCACGTCCGATCAATCGCTGGGAATATATTCTCGGCAAGGCAGCGACGATTTGGGCGTACCTGACGTCGATCTCGCTGGCCCCCGCCTTGTTGGTCTATGTCGTGGGAGTGTTGATGTCTTCCAGTCTCGGCGTGGTGACATCCACTTGGGATCTTCCGTTTCGCATCGTCGTCGCGTCTGCATTTCTGATGATTCCGACCGCGGCGTTGGCCTTGTGCTTCTCTTCGATGACACAGGAAAGCCGGGTCGCGGGATTTGCCTGGTTTGCCGTGTGGATCCTCGGCTTCTTCGCATTTCAGGCGATCGCGACGGCGGAGCTGGCGCACACCCAAGTGCAGTATGCGGCGCAATACGGAAGTGACCCGTATTCCTTCCAAGTCGAAGAGTTGGCGCCGATCTCGAATTGGACCTACTTCTCGCTCTACCACACGCTGGGGATCGCACAGAGCTGGGTTTTCGGGTTTGAGACTTTTGCCAGAGCATTGCCGGCAATCATTGTTCTCATGGCGATCTCCGCGATTTCCATGGCCGTTCTGTATCGTCGAGTCTCGGCCCCCATGCGGGCCTGATGGTCCCGCCAAATTGCATCCATGATCGAACTGCAAAACGTCACGAAGCTGTACGGTAGGGTGATCGGCGTGAACGACATCACGTTGTCGCTCCCCGAGGGCGCTTACGGTTTGCTGGGGCCCAACGGCGCGGGCAAGTCGACACTGCTGAATGTGATCATGGGGCAACTCTCGCCGACGCTCGGCACCGTCGAAGTGTTCGGCGAATCACCCAGCAACAACGCCGACCTCTACCGCAAGATCGGCTATTGCCCGAGTCACGAAGGACTCTACAGCAACGTGTCGGCGTTGGAGTGGGTCCGCTATCTGCAGCAACTCCATGGTTTCGACCGTGAAGAAGCCAACGGACGTGCCCGCAAGGCGCTGGAGTTCGTCCAAATGACCGACGCCATGAACCGCCCGATCTCGACGTACTCTCGCGGGATGCGGCAGCGCACCAAGCTCGCGCAGGCTTTGGCGCATAATCCGCAACTGGTGATTCTGGACGAACCCTTCAACGGTCTCGATCCGATTGGCCGGCACGACATGACGGTGCTGTTGCGCAATTGGATCGAACTGGGCCGCAGCCTGATCTTCGCCAGCCATGTGCTGCACGAGATCGAGTCGCTCACCCGGTCGTTTCTGCTCATCTGCGGCGGTCGCCTGCTGGCGTCGGGGACCGCCGACGAAGTGCATTCGCTCCTCACCGACCTCCCCAATGAGATCACCTTGCGAACAAACCAGCCTCAATTGCTCGCCAGTTGGCTGGCAGCGAACGATGGGATCGACACGATGCGGATTACAGATTCAGCGATCACGATTGCCACCCGTCATCCGGGCCAATTGCTTTCATCACTTCCCGCAGTTGTCGCGGAGCAAGGAATCGAGATCTCGGAGGTCTACTCGGCCGACGAGTCGTTGCAGACGCTTTTCAATTCGTTGATGAAGATTCATCGGGGGGAATTCTAATGGGCTTGGGCAACGTCGGAGCCGTCTTTGCCTTCGAATGGCGCCGTGCCATGTCCCCAGGGAGAATTGCCTGGTGGCTCGTCCTCGCGGCCTTTCCAGTTTTTCTGGTGGTGATGATTCGCGTCGTCACGCAGTTCCAACTGCCCAACGGTGCCGAGGCGATCGAGAATGCACGCATCGGCTGGGCGTGGGCTCTGTTCTTCCTGATCCCCATGCTGGTGACGATGCTCGGTACCCTGCTGTGGACCGCCCCCGCCGTCTCCGCGGAACTCGAACGCAAGAGTTGGGTCTACATCGCCATCCGGCCCGAAGGCCGCACCGCGATGTTATTGGGCAAGTATCTGGCGGCCGTCACGTGGATTCTGCCCGCCGCTCTTGTCGGATTGCTGCTTTCGGTATTCCTTTGCGGAACCACCGACGCGGCACGAACGCTGTTGATCGTGTTCGGCACAACGCTATTCGCCTGCCCTGGCCTACGCGGCCGCCTATCTGCTGATCGGAGTGCTCTTCCCACAACGCGCGATGGTGCTGGCGGTGGTCTATTCGTTGATCTTCGAAGTCGCCATCAGTTGGATCCCAGCTCTCGTCAATCAACTCACCGTTCAATGGAGGTTGCGATCGCTGCTTTGTTATTGGGGCGACATTGAGTTCCCACCACAGATGGACTTCGCCACTCCACCCGCCTGGGTACATGTCTTGGTGCTGTTTATCTATCCGATCGCCTTGCTGGCGATCTCCGTCTTCATCATCCGCCACCGTGAGTTCTCCTCCGCAGCCGAGTCGGAAACTTAAGAGAGGCTGTAGACCAGAGACCGGAGGGAAGCATCGAACAGCAGCGCGGACTGCTCCTAATGATGTCGTCGTCTCCCCTCTCACACTTCACCCTTCAAACTTCACCCTTCTAACTTCCAACTTCACACATGCGCACCTCCGAGGACTGGTGGGCCGTCTGGCTGGGACTGGCGTTGTTGATCGTCTCTTGGGCCGTCACGGCGGCGAGCTTTCCCGATGACGTCTCCGAGGGGCAAAAAGTCTCTTCTCCATTGCAGCCCTTCGTGGCGAAGCTCGCGGAGTGGACCACGAACCCGATTGATTCCGTCTACGTCGCCCCACCTTCCGGCGATGCAGCGGTTGCAGACGCTCCCAAGCCCGTCAATCACATCCTCGGCCTCGTCGGCGTGTGTGTCATCGGCCTCATCGGTTTCGGGTTGGGGAAGTCGGCAGGCGGCACATCCTTCAAACAGTTCGCCCCCGGCTACCTGCTGTTGTTTGCATTGGCCGCGATCGCGATGGGGCTTTCCGTACACTCGACGTCGAAGGACTACAATCTCGAGTTCGCGCTCTGGGCGTTGGTGATGGGGGTCGTCCTCAACCTTGTCCTGGGGACTCCGAAGTTTGTCCGCCCTGCCCTGGCGACCGAGTTCTATATCAAGACCGGCCTCGTGTTGATGGGAGCCGAGTTGCTGTTGCCCCAACTGATGATTCTCGGCGTCCCCGGCTTCTGCGTCGCCTGGGTCGTGACACCGATCGTGTTCATCTCGACGTACATCTTCGGGCAGAAGGTGCTCAAGATCGAATCGAAGTCGCTCAACATGGTTATCTCGGCCGACATGAGTGTCTGCGGCGTGTCGGCCGCCATCGCGACGGCGGCGGCGTGTAAGGCCAAGAAGGAAGAGTTGTCACTGGCGATCGGCATCTCGCTGACCTTTACCGTCCTGATGATCGTGGTGATGCCGGCCGTCATCAAAGCCTTGGGGATGGGAGAGATTCTCGGTGGAGCCTGGATCGGCGGCACCGTCGACTCCAGCGGTGCCGTCGTGGCGGCCGGTGAACTGGTGGGAGAGAGGGCAGCCAAGGTCGCGGCCACCGTGAAGCTGCTGCAGAATGTGTTGATCGGTTTCGTCGCATTCGGCGTCGCGATGTATTGGGTGAACGTCGTCGAACGCGAACCAGATTCGCCTGCGACCGAGACCGATGACGTTCCCAAAACAGCCCCGCCGCGTCCGAGCTTGTGGGTCATCTGGGAGCGGTTCCCGAAGTTCATACTTGGGTTCTTTGCCGCATCAGCCTTGGCGACATTGCTGTTCATCATGCTGCCGCACGGCAAGGAGCAGATGGCCTCCTCAAAAGAAGTGACAAAGACTCTGATGAGCTGGTTCTTCGCAATGGCTTTCATCAGCATCGGGCTGGAGATCGACTTCGCGCAATTCCGTAAGAGCTTCAAGGGGGGCAAACCCCTGGTGCTCTACATCTGCGGTCAGACACTCAACATCGTCCTCACGCTCGCCATGGCCTGGGTGATGTTCGAGAACGTCTTTAAGGACCAGATCGAGAACGAGTTCCCGCCTCGCGCCGAAGAAGTCGTGACACCCGCGGAATCTCAAGAGCCGGCCGCGACGGGTGGCTAGGGTCGACGGGCGGGAGCCCGGGTCGACGAACGGGAGCCCCTAGCCGAGTGGTGAGCGAGCGTTCGGTGGCAAGCCGGACCGGTCGCTGGATCCTCCCTTCGCGACCGACCGTGCGAATGGAGCGTCGCCGTTCTGCACGCGATTCACGTCCGCTCTGCGGTCCGTCAGGCACAGCCTGACCTACTGGTGGGTCTAATGATAAATGTCATGCTCTTTGAACGAGTTTCGTGCGATTTGTCCTGACGGGGATGTTCGAGCCACCTGACATATATCGATAGATGAACCACTACGGCACTTGGTCATCTCGCCAGTGGCCCGTGGCACACATATGTAAGAATGACAGTGCCACCCCGCCGATCCGATTCCACCTGCAGATTCTACCAAATGATTGACAGCCGTCCCCGGCTCGACTAGCTTCACTCGACCGAAGCGTGTGCCACCCCGAATGGTGGCACGAAAGCACTCAGAGTAGAGGGCTGAATTGATGGTCTTCAAAACCGAACCGCGCACGATCCTTGGGATCGCGTATGGTGTTGCATCGTCCAACGAACGGACGTACGCACAGCTGATCGGTTCCTTGTCTGCTGCGGAATGACGCACGGCGTGCGTCTTGCTTTTCTGCTGAGCCATCTAAGCAGTCTCTCTGCACATTGTCTCGACATTCTTTCAGATCCGATCACGCAGGGTGGTTGAATCAGATTGGATAGTCTCAATGCGATCACCAGACTCCGCTCTTCCGTGTTTTCAGTTCCGAACGAATTCCCTCTGGGTAATCACACCCTGAAAGGTCACGCGATGCGGGCAACACTATCGGCAACTCGCTTCACATTTCTTCTTTCCACTCTCGTCGCAGGTCTGTTCGTCAACGGTGAATCGGCCCGCGCGGACATGCTGGTCGTTAGCCGCTCTTCGAACGAGGTCCTGCGCTACGATCAGACCACCGGTGCGTCTCTCGGCGTCTTTGCCTCCGGCGTTTCCGGCGGGGGTATGTGTGGATTTGGCCTACGGTCCCGATGGGAACCTTTACGTAACCGGTAGCGACGGGCCAGGTTTGGCACGAGCGTTTTCCGATTTGATGGTCAATCGGGTGCCTTCATCGACACATTTGCGACCGGTTTCCCCAGCTTTCCTGCGTTCGGCTTGACGTTTGCACCGGACGGCGACCTCTACGTTGCTCTCGGGTATCAAGGCGGCAGTGTCTCACGTGTGGATGGAACCAATGGGGCGATCATCAATACACTCTATGCTCCCGGTTTCATCCCCATTGCGAACGGCCACGTCTTTGGCCCGGATGGGAACCTGTATGTCGCCGCCGAGGGTGCCAACCAGGTGGTGCGATTTGACGGCATGACGGGAGCGATGCTGGATGTGTTTGCGTCGGGTGGCGACCTCGTCCAGCCCACGGGCCTGACCTTTGGACCCGATGGCAACCTCTACGTCAGCAGTCACAATTATGGTGGTAACAACCGCAATCTTGCGCTATGACGGGATGACGGGAGATTTCATCGACACGTTTGCCTCGGGCGGCGGTTCGGCGGGAGCGTCCGATGTGGCCTTTGGTCCCGACGGCAACCTTTACGTGAGCCTAAGTTCAGGCTGGGTCCATCGCTACCACGGCACCACAGGGGAGTTCATCGACGTCTTTGCCGGCGATGGGTCGTATGTGCCAAACGGCCTGGTCTTCATGCCATCGACGCAAGCCGTCCCCGAGCCGACCAGCATGGCGTTGCTCGGCCTCGCCAGTCTCGGCGGAATCGGACTGCGATGGCGTCAACACAGACGAGCGAAGGCCGCAGCCTGATCTGCTGGTCGTTGGCGGCTTGTTTAGGAGTCGTGCAACAATAAGCTACCGAATCTGGGGTAGCGGTGAGAGGGGGGGTGTGTCATGGTTCGGGGATGCCGGAGGCGCAGGTTATTGAATGGATTCGTCAGAAGTATCACGCGATGCTTCCCGAACTCGATGAGCGGGGGCGCAGGCGTTGGGCCGCCGCCGAACTGGCGATCGTTGGGGGTGGGGGTGACGGCCTGGCGTTGGCGACCGGGATGTCCGATCGCACGATCCGCAACGGCCTTCAGGAACTGGAGTCTCCCGAAACATTGCCGGCGGGTCGGCAACGCCGGGAAGGGGGTGACGGGTGGCTAGGGTCGACCAACGGGGAGCCCCTAGCCGAGTGGTGAGCAAGCGTTCGGTGGCAAGCTGACCGGTCGCTGGATCCTCCCTTCGCGACCGACCGTGCGAATGGAGCGTCGCCGTTCTGCACGCGATTCACGTCCGCTCTGCGGTCCGTCAGGCACAGCCTGACCTACTGGTTCGTCTATCGATATATGTCAGGTGGCTCGAACATTCCCGTCAGGACAAATCGCACGAAACTCGTTCAAATGGCATGACATTTATCACTAGACGAACCACTACAGAAACTGGCGAATGACGTGATCAAGGTTGTTCTTCACGAACGGCAGTGTCACACTGTCATTCGTTGCGTGTTGACGAATTCGCGAACTTTTCCCGTCCATGCCGCGCGTACTGCAGCGAAATTGCCGAGAAGCTCCGCGAAGTGCACGGTGGAGAGTTTACGACAAACGCAGGAGATGACTCGGGGTACACGCATTGGACGGGGAGTTTCTGGACTGGAGCATGAGGTCTCTAACCAAGTTCTCATTGAGAGGTCCGGAGGACTCCGATCTGAGGGTCGCGTTCGATCAGCGTGGCCAGATGCTCGTCGCGGAGAGGTTGATATTCTCAGAGGTTCGAGATTGGAGGGGGTCGGTGACAATCTTTGCAGGATCGATGAACGAGGCGACGAGTGTTTGTGGCGGTGTTGAATCACATCTTCCGCATCCATTTCCTTAGCCTTCGATTCAGATCGGAGAGTTCAGTGGAAGGAGGATTTTCGGCCCTCCTTTTCCTTGACCCCCCAGAGAGAGTCCGCGTCCGGCACTCGAAGACCGCTTCTCAACGCTGATAGATGACGCCTTCTCAAGTGTCACGAGAAATTTCGCCTGCGGAGAGTCTGCATCACTGAAGAGCAGAGCCGAGTTCTGTCCCCCCCCTCGCCGATGCCAAGCCGCGCCAGGCCTCCGGCACGAAAGCACGCCATTGCAGGTAGCCTATTTGGCGAGTTTGTAGCCAGGTGTCCTCGCGAACGAGATGCAACAGCTTCAGCACCCGCGACGCTGTCGCCCAAGCACTCCCAGTCGCAGAAAGCGTGATCCGTTACCGCAGAGACGATTCCATGTTCTGGACCAGTATTCAGGAGTCGAAACTTTTCTCATCCATCCCAGGCGTATGTGGTGAAATGGCTGAGAATCTTCAGCGAAGAGCATTGAGCCAGTTTACGACAAACGCAGTTTGCTCGTACACGAAGGGCGATTGCCAGACGAGGAGTTTCTGGACTTGGAGAAGGACGATCCTTCGCAACGCGACGTTCGGCGCGATGACAATCCGTAGCTTCGAATCCCCGTACGATCTGAGTCATTCGCCGCGTCAGACGCCGTTGGTCTTCACCTTTACGTTGGTCCTATCGATATAGCTGGCCTCGTTGCCTCATGATCGTTTAAGCTCCTTCGCATCAACGTTGCTGGGATGATAGTGCGACTTCATCGCACACAACTGCGATATAGGACCGCCCTCGACCCAGCGATGGCTGGTGCGCCATTCGTGGTGGGCAGCGACAGGGTGGCACTGTCGAAATCTTTCTGGAATGGGTGCCACGGGCTTCGCCCGTGTGAGTTGCGAGTTGGCTCTCCATCGGAGTGTTTGCCTTACCGGTGATGATGGCGGTCGAGACATTGATCGAGGTTATCAACACCGCGAAGGGTTAGCGAGATCCGTCAGTCCAGCAACCCGATTGGCGGGCCGTGGAGGAAGGGGAGTTCGGTGAACTGTTGCCGGGGCGGCCAACACTTGCAGTAAATGCTGATCTGGCGGGGGGAAACAGCGGCTGGAATTGACGCAAACTGACAGAAACCAGACAAGACCGCCGCATTTCAAGTTCCCTCAGCGTGCCAAGTCCGTTTTCACCGTTCTTATGCTCCCGTGATGTTCGTTCTCGGCATCTGCATCCTCGCAATCAGCGTGATTGTCGCCGGCATTCAGGCGGTGATGAGCTGGAAGCTGGCGGCGACGTTCAAGCAGCCTCAGCAGCCGTTGCTGACTGATTTCGAATGTCCCCATGTCGTCGCGGTGCTGTGTCTCCGAGGGACCGATCCATTCTTGCCGAACATGCTGCGTCGGCTGTTTCAGCAGGACTATCCCCGATACCGCGTGCGCGTGGTTGTCGATTCGGCGAACGATCCGGCGCGATCCGTTGTTGAAGATGCCATCTGGGAGACGGGAGCCAGACATGTGGAAGTGATCGTGCTCGGTCACCGTGAACGACACTGCGCGGCGAAGAATGCCAGTCTCTTGAAAGGGACGGAGAACCTGCCGGAGAATTGCAGCATCGTCGCCACATTCGACGGCGACGCGGTGTTGCATCCCTCCTGTCTTCGCGAACTGGTGACGCCGTTGGTGCGCGGTGAAGCGAAGGTGGTGTCTGGCGTCCGCTGGTATGCGCCGCGCGAACCGACGCCCGGTGCCATCGCCCGGCTCGAATGGAATTTGGGGTGCGCGGCGATCACACACGCGATGGGGCTCCCCTGGGGTGGCTGCCTGGCAATGTCGCGCGAGATCATCGAAGACCCGACGCTGCGAGAGTTGTACAGCCGTGCCTTTGGGGAAGACATGCTCCTGGGTTCATTCCTGCAGCGTCGGCGTGAGAAGGTGCTGTTCTCTCCGTTGGCGACGATCGTCAATCGCGAAGACATCTCGGTGAAGGGACTGCTCAACTTCCTCACTCGACAGAACCTTGTCGTGAGGATGCACCATCATCAATGGTGGAAGGTGATCGCTTTCGGTTCGCTGGTCACGGCGTTGACCACTGTGATCTGCCCCCTGGGGATGTTGATTCGCTGCGCTCCGACCCTGGTGCCTGGCCAGTCTGTCGTTGATCTGCACGGTGATGATCGTCTCGATGGCGCTGCAAGGCCGGGCCGTGCGATCGAAAGTCGAACAGCGCGGCGAACCACTCGTTGTGATGACGCCAAGAGTAATACTCACGATGCTGTGCACCTTGCCGCTGACTCAGTCAATCACGCTGCTGGCGAACATCCACGCGCTCATCGCCCGCCCCGTCACCTGGCGCGGCCTGACGTACAAGTTCGGACGCAACCCGAAAGTCACGCTCGTCCACGAAGTCCCCGTCGCCAACCTCGGCCACGAGTACAACGCGGTCGTCCTCGACAAGGCGGCGTAAGGGCCGAAGTGCCACGCATCAAACGACAAGTCATACAATTGCAGTGAGCGACGAACCGCGTGTTTCAATCTTGTGCTTGATCCTTGTCTGGCGTTTGTCACTTGATACTTTGAACGGCAGACCGATGATCAAAGCCCCGTCGCGGAGTCAGTTTCGCCAGATCCGCACTCCGAAATGTCACATTCTCGCCCGATGGTCTGTCTGACTGGTGCCAACGGCAGCATCGGGCGCAGGCTCCTTGCGCGGCTGACCGAACGCTTCGACGTGAGGGCACTTTTTCGCACGGAAACTCCGGAAGCGAAGGCATCGCGAAACTCTGGTTGTCACGTCGTGATTGGCGACCTCGCGAATGAGGCGGCGCTCCGCGAATTGGTGAACGACAGCGTGATCGTGTTTCACGCGGCGGCCTCCGTGACACACGGGCTGGAGCACGCGACGGAAGTGAACGTCGAAGGCACTCGCAGGCTTGCGCGGGCGGCGGTCGCGGCAGGTTGTCGGCGGTTCGTCTGCTTCAGCAGTATCGCGGTCTATCTGGGGAGCGAACCGCGCGACGAATACAACGAAGAATCCCCCATCATCGATTCCGCGAAGCTCGACGCATACTCCCGCACCAAATGGCTGGGGGAAATCGCTCTCCGCGAAACATGCGAAGGGACGAACCTGACCTGGACGATTCTGCGGCCAACCTGCGTGTATGGGCCGGGCGTCGACTCGTGGACACTCATGCCCCTCAATGCCATCAGGAAGGGGATGCCGATTCAGTTTGGTCCCAAGGGTGGCCACATCGATGTGATCTACGTCGACGATGTGGCTGACGCCGCGATTGTCGCGGGGATTCATGCGGAGGCGGCTGGCCGAGTGTACAACCTGGGAGGCGAAGTCGTACCCACCGCCGAATTCCTACGCTACTACGCGAGGCTCGTCGGGCGAAGGCCCAGACGCATGCGATCCTTCGGGTTGAATGCAGTCGTTGGCATCGCTGGCGCGGTGGGGAAGGTCATTCCGTTGCCCGCCGACAAGGATCCCAATTTGCTGAAGCTGATGGCCTTCTGCACGAACGCACCACCAGGGGTCGATCGCTTCCCCTCGCAACGCATTCGCGAAGAACTGGGTTGTAAGCCCCAAGTACGGCTCGGAGACGGCATGTTCCGCACGCAACGCTGGCTGGAACGCGCAGGAATTGTCACAGATGCGATGGAGACGCTTAGTCAGGCCGTAGGCAACCATCGTTTCACGCCGGCGAGGCTCTATCGCCCTGCCACCGAAGATCAACTGCGCGAAGTCGTGGCGGAGTCGGCCGGCCAGGGAAGTCGGATCCGCGCGATCGGCTCGTTGCACTCGCTGACGCGCGTCAACGCAGCTCAGGATGTGTGCATTTCACTCGATGCGTATCGAGATCCCATCGGCGTGCAAGGCAACCTTGTTACCGTGTCGGCCGGCATGCGGCTGAGTGAAGTTTGTGACTATCTGGCGGAACATCAACTCGCCTTGCCGATTCTTGGGAGCGTGAAGGAACAGACGATTTCGGGAGCCATCGCCACCGGGACACACGGAGGGTCGATTCATCACGCGAGTATCGCCGACTCCGTGGTGGGCGTTCGAGTGATCGACGGACAAGGCAATCTGCTTGAACTCGATCGGTCTGATGATCGCTTCTTCGGAGTCGTCCAATCGATGGGCCTGTGCGGAGTCGTCTCGACGCTGACGCTGGAATGCGTACCCGCATTCGCTCTCCGCTCCAGGTGCTGGGTGATTTCGTTCGACGAAATGCTGGCCGACTTCCAACGGCTGCAACATGAACACGACTATATCGAGTTTCTGTGGCATCCGGTGATCGATCGTGTCGAAGTCTTCGCCTGCGATCGTATTGAGCCTGCCTCGCGACCCGATCGAGAGTTGCACTCCGTCCAACTCGGCACTCGCAACCCGATCGGTCGACGGTTGTCGCTATGGGGGTACAACCAACTGCATCGCAATCGCAGGCCGCGTTTCCATCGCAGGGTTGTCTCAGGGCGCATCGGCAAGTGGTACACCGAGCGCGAGGGTCGCAGCGATTACGTGCTGGCCTACGCTCCGTTTGATCGCGCCTCGTGTCTGCCAATGGACAATCACGAAGCCGCCATTCCCTACGACGAGATTCTGAACTGCATCCCTCGGCTTCGCCAGAGGCTCGAAGAAGAGCACCACTATCCGGTACTCGGTGTGCGGTTTCGCTGTCAGCGGGCGAGTCGACATTGGCTCAATGCTGCATTCGATCGCGATGTCTGTTGGATCGAGACGTTCAATACCCTGGGAGCGACCAACTTCAGCCGATTACTGCACGACACGTTCGCGCCGTTTGGCTACCGGCCGCACTGGGGGAAGACGCTTTGGATGGACAAAGCCTACTTCGCCGAACAGTATCCGAATTGGGACGCCTTCTTGAGGCTGCGTCGGGAGTTCGACCCCGCGAATCTGCTGTTGAACGATTACCTCGCCGAGGCGTTTGCCGATTGATTCTCGTCACCGCGCGCGTCTTGCACCAACTGTTGAACTCGCTGCAGTAGCCGGTCGGTGCAAAGAGGAGCATCGTACTCGAGGGCCGACTGCCGGGCCGCGAGATTCATCTTCTCAAGTAGCGCCTGATCTTTCAGCGTCTTGACGGCCAACTCCGCGAGTTGTCGCGCGTTGCCGGGTTCGAACAGCCAGCCGTTCACGCCGTGTTGAACTTGCTCGACATTCCCGCCCGCTGCCGCCGCAATGACGGGCGTGCCGGAAGCCAGCGCTTCGAGATTGGCCGAGCAGAAGTTCTCGGTCTCCGAAGAGACGACATAGAGATCCGCGCGGGCGTACCAGCCCTTGAGTTGTTGACCGCTGAACTGCCCCGGAAACTGCAGCGCGTCGCCAAAACGCGATTGGGCTTGCGCCATGAGGCGTGTTCGAGCTTCCCCTTCACCGAGAATATACATCCTCGTCTCCGGGACTTGAGTTCGAATGATTTCGAAGGCATCGAGCAACACCGGAATGCTCTTCTCCTTCACGATCCTGCCTGCATTCAGCAGCACGGGGGCCGTCACGTCAGGAATGGGGTTCCACTGCTGGTTATCGGGGTGGTACTCCTCGCAGTCGGTGCCGTGACATTGCAGATACTCGATCCCCACATCGGCAATGCCATTGAACTTGTCGGCCAGATACCGGGATGGCGCCAGCATCGCGGTGAACTGCCTTGGCCCGCGCGTCAACACACGTCGCGCGGCACGTCCTACGAATCTTGTCACCCAGCGCCCGAGATTGCGTTCGGCGAAACCGAGCCAGTCGGTGTGAAAGATGGCCACGACGGGCCGCCCGGTCGCCTCGAGGTACTCGGCTCCCATCGGTTTTCCATAGCCTCCCAATCCCAACGAAGCGATACCGCGCAGACCCATCGGTTCTTCAACCACGACGGCGTCGGCATCAAACGACGTCAAATGATCGAGCAGGTTCCATCGCTTGTGATGGAGCGGCTCGGGATGCGATCCGCGGAACTTCACCGGCTTCGTGGGATACGCAAACGCTCGAAACTTCGGATGCCCCTCGAACTCCTCGACTCCCGCGACTTCGCGAATGCGAATCGTTTTCTCGTAACCGGTGCTGACATCCGGGTACAGCAGCAGCACCTCATGTCCGCACTGAAGCAGCCGCCGAACGCGAAACCTCGTCCCCGAAGCAATCCCCGACAACACCGGTGCGAAGGCATAAGTGATGACGGCAATCCGCAAGGGCTGATCGCCGGCGGACTTTGTTTCAAGTTCGTTCAACAAGCATCTCCAGCACCCCGGGGAAGAGCCGCGAACCGATTCTCACAGCACGCTCGGACATTCTCTTCTATAGAATCGCGACCATCTGTAAGGCCACCTACGATAACCGAATGAGGTCGCAGCGTCGCCACGACCCGCAGAACGGCTACTCGAAGCAATACAACGCGTCCGACGAGCGGATGAGCAGTCTGCCGCTGGCCATCGAAGGAGTCGACATGTAGATCGGCTCGGGATCGAGTTCGTTGGTGCCGACAAGTTCAAACTCGGGGCCTGCCTTCACGACGTAGGTCACGCCGTATTCGTTGAGAAAGAAGATGTGACCATCGTACGCCCAGGGTGATGACGTAAACGCCTGGCCGCCGGGAAGTCGTTGGCGATCGTAGATCATTTCGCCGGTCGCGGCGTCGTAGCTGGCGACCATTCCGCGATCGAGCAGCACATACAACTGGTCTTCGTAGATAATCGTCGATGGGTTGTAGGGGGCGGCATCCTTCTGGCACCAGACGACGGCGTCGTTCGAGGTCTCCGTCTCGCTGAGCGTGATGTCGCCGCTCGCACCCGGCCGAATGGCCCAGATCGGTTTGTGCTCATCGAGAATGTAGCCGGAACTGACATAGAGGAGTCCATCATGCTCGTAGGGCATCGCGATCGTGATGGCCGATGCGCCGCCGAACTCGTAGAGCACGTTGCCTTCGAGATCATACGAACGCGTCCTTCCCGTGCCGGGGGTGATGATCTCGGTTCGCAGTTCGTTCTCCCACACGAAGGGTGTGGCCCAGTTACTCTTTTCATCGCGTGTGATTTTCCAGACTTCGTCACCCGTCTCGGCATCGAGGGCGAGGAGGTACGAGTCTGACTCGTTGTCGTTCACGATGTAGAGCCGACCGTCGTGCAATGCCGGCGAGGCGGCCGGCCCCCATTCATAGCGCGTGGGTTGATCTTCAATGGGATATTCCCACACCGGTTCGCCATCCATCGTCAGGCAATAGATGCCGACGTTTCCGAAATAGGCGTAGATGCGCTCGCCGTCGGTGACAGGCGTTTCGGAGGCATAACTGTTCTTGATGTGCATCGGCCTCGGCGGCAGGCCTTCGTGAACGGTGCGATCCCAGACCGGCTCGCCGGTCGCGAGATCGAGGCACAGCACCTGCCAGGTGTGAGGCGTTTGTGGACTATCGGGGCGATCGCCGCCGAAGTAGAGGCCGCGCACCGCCTCTTCAGTTTCGCCGGTGTTGACGACATTCGTCAAATAAACGAGACCGTCGACAACGATCGGCGACGACCAACCGCGACCGGGGATCTCGCGTTTCCATGCGAGGTTCTCGGTTTCGGACCAGGTGACAGGCAGCCCCTCACCATCCGCGATGCCGAGTCCTCCTTCGCCGCGAAACTGCATCCAGCGATCGTTCGCGCCGGCGAATGAGGCGATTGCGAACAGGCCAATCAACGACAGTAGCGTGCGAAGAAACATGTCATCCTTTCGGAAACGAGAGTCAAAGCGTTTCCGTCATGATGACGTTCCAGAGCGAAGTGTCCAGCAGCCGAGTCCGTTCCCTACAGGGTGAACGGCTATTTGCGTTTCGCGGCCTCGGCCATGATCCGGCGCTCCTGTTCCTGTAGTTCCGGCGTGAAGGCTTCGCCGAAATCCTCGGCCTCGAAGATGGGGCGAATCTCGATCTCCGAATCTTCCTTCATCGGATTGGGGCAACGCTTCACCCATGCGATGGCTTCTTCCATCGACTTCACTCTCCACAACCAGTAGCCGGCGATCAGCTCTTTCGTTTCGGCAAAGGGGCCATCGACGACCTTGCGATCGCTGCCGCTGAACCGCACTCGACAGCCCTTCGAGCTGGGATGGAGTCCTTCGCCGGCGAGCATAATACCCGCCTTCGCGAGTTCTTCGTTGTAGTTTCCCATCTCCGTGAGGAGTTGCTCACTGGGCATCTCGCCCGCTTCGGAACTGGGGCTGGCTTTGACGATGACCATGACTTTCATGATGGGCCTTGATTCAAGGATGAGGGATGAGAGGTGAGAGTCATTACTCTGGCGACAGGGGTGCCGCTGATGACGGCACTTTACCTTTGGCCAGCGTGAAGATCGTCGGCATGCGGCAGCCGAGGGCGATCCACGCGAGGACTCCCATGACGATGGGAAAGTAGAACGGGTCGCCGATGCGAACGTGCGTGGCCGTCGCGCCGCCGAGGTAACCGGTCAGCAGGATCGCGCCGACGAAGCTCGTCCGGGGGATGATGAACAGCACGGCGACCGCGATCTCGACGATGCCGATCTTCTCCATCAATGGGATCGTGTAGCCGAACTTGCCAAACATTTCCTCTTTGTCTTCCCACTCGATGAACTTCGGCACCGCGCTGGCGACGATGAGGAACACCGCAATCAGGATGCTGAGCACCCAGCCGGTGACGCGGATACCCTTGGAACCTCTCATGGTGTTGTTCCTCTGAATCGAGTGAATGTGTCGTTCCGCAAAGCACGTCTACTCATTGACGGCAATCGCTCTTCACGGCTCCCTGGCTTGCGCTGCGGGCTAGTGTGTGTTCAGCCGCAGGCGTTTTCAGGATAGCAGTTCACCATCCACGACACGCCGAAGCGGTCGGTGAACATGCCGTAACGCTGAGCCCAGAAGGTCTCCATCAACGGCATCGTCACCTCGCCCCCTTCCGAGAGGGCGCTGAAGATCCTTTCGGCTTCCGACGGATCATGCAGGGCGACGACAACGGATGCACCTTTGATGCCTTCGTAGGGGTGTTCGGGGGTCGCATCGGTCCCCATGAGACTGTATTCGCCGAACTCGACACAGCCATGCATGATCGCCTGATGGGCCGATGCCGAGACATGTTCGGCGGCAGGCGTTTCGCCATACTGCATCATGGCGATGACCTTGCCGCCGAGGACTTGGGCATAGAACTCGAGGGCTTCGCGGGTGTTGCCGTCGAAACTGAGGTAGGTGACGAGTTTCATGGTTTCACTTTCGTTGGTTGATCAGTAGCGGAACTCGTGAGAGTTCCGACGCATTCACTTCGGATGCCTCACGACTTCCACTACGGCTGTCGGTAGGTCTTCACCCATCCGTTACAGGGTTATGCTTCTGCCGTGAGCGCTGCCGTCGCCTCGGGCAGGTTGTCGAGTTCGAACAGCGGTCGCACTTCGACGGTCCCCTTCTTGGCCGGCGGCACACGACCGGCGATGGCAATCGCTTCGTCCAGGTCGGCAACATCAATGATGTAATAGCCGCCCAGTTGTTCGGTCGTCTCGGCGAAGGGCCCATCGGTGATTTGCCGCTTGCCGTCGCGAATGCGAATGCTTGTCGCCATCTCCACGGGATGGAGTGGCGAAGCCGACACGAACTTCCCCTGCTCCGCCAATTCATGACAGAGGACGGTCGAGTCGGCCATGCATCGGCTGCGCTCTTCATCGGTCCAGCTTGCCTCGGCACTATAGATCAGCAACATGTACTTCATCGTGGGTCTCTTGAGAGTGGTGGTGAGATTCTAAGTCTGGATTTCGAGAGTATCGGAAGAGGTGAGAGTTCCGACCCGCAATCGGAAGTCTCACGACTTCCGCTATGGGCGCGTTCAATTGCCGTCGTAGGCGGCCTGCAACTTGGAAATGTCGAGCTTCGCCATCTGCATCATCGCTTGCATCACGCGACCGGCCTTTGCGGGATCCTTGTCCGTCAGCATTGCCGGCAACATGGTGGGGACGATCTGCCACGTGAGACCGAACTTGTCCTTCAGCCAACCGCACTGAATTGGTTCGCCCCCAGCACCGAGGCGTTCCCAGTAGTGATCGACTTCTTCCTGCGACTCGCAGTTGACCAACAGGGAAATCGCTTCAGTGAACTGGAACATCGGACCGCCATTCAGGGCGATGAACTCCTGCCCGGCGAGTTCGAAGTCGATTGAGAGAATGGTACCCGCCGGTCCCGAGCCACCTTCAACATGACGAAGGATGCGGTTGATCTTCGAGTCGGCGAAGCAACTCATGTAATGGTTCACCGCCTCTTCGGCATTCGGTGTTGAACCAGAGGAACGTCGTGATTTTCTGTTTGGGCATGGGAGGAATCTGAGTTCGGAATTCATTGACATTGAGTCGCCGGGGGAACGCGTTCAGCAAGTTGATTTCGTCCGCATTCATCGAGTAGTCGAGTGGCGATGGCCGCGATCGACATTCCGCATCTGAAAAAACTGAAAAATCTCTGTTACCTCAATTCCCGCAGTTTTCTCTGCAACAGCCGGCGTTCAGGTTCCTGTCGGGCCAGTTCCAGGGCCTGCTGATACGAAGTGCGAGCGCCATCCGTCTGTCCCAGTCGGCGAAGGAGTTCTCCCCGGGCGGCATGTGCCAGATGATACCCCTGAAGTTCGCCACGACCCAGGATGTCATCAATGAGCGCCAGTCCCGCCGCAGGCCCCTGGTGCATGGCCAATGCGACAGCGCGGTTCAGTTCGACGATCGGCGACCGCGTCGCCCGCAGCAGCACATCGTAGAGGGCCACGATTTCCCCCCAGTCAGTTTCTTGAGAAGTCGCGGCCTCGGAATGAACCGCCGAAATCGCCGCCTGAATCGTGTAGACACCGAACCGACCGGATGAGAGCGCTCTCTCGACCAACTGGCGGCCTTCGTCAATCAGATCGCGGTTCCATTGCGAACGGTCCTGATCTTCCAACAGGACAACGTCTCCATCCGGAGTCGAACGGGCCTGTCGACGCGATTCGTGCAGCAACATCAAGGCCAAAAGGCCCATTACCTCGGGATCGGGGAGCAGGGCCAGCACGAGCCGGGACAGACGGATGGCTTCTTCAGAGAGATCGACCCGCGTTACTGTTTCGCCTTGCGAGGCCGAATAGCCTTCGTTGAAGACGAGATAGATCACCGCGAGGACGGCATCGAGTCGTTCCGGCAGATCAGGGAGCGCGGGAATGATGTACGGAATTCCTGCATCGCGAATCTTCGCCTTGCCGCGAACGATCCTCTGCGCCATTGTCGTCGGAGAAGTGAGATAGGCGCTGGCGATCTCTTCCGTGGTGAGTCCGCAGACTTCGCGAAGCGTCAATGGCACCTGAACATCGGGAGCGATCGCCGGATGGCAACAGGTGAAGATCAGTCGCAGGCGATCGTCTTCGATGTCGGCGTCGGAACGCGCGGCATTCGCATCGGCAATCGTGTCGAGCCGGGCGGCGACATCGCTTTGCATTTCTTGAAAATGCGATCGACGACGAATGATGTCGATCGACTTGAATCGACCGGCAGAGACCAGCCAGGCGCGCGGGTTGTCGGGAATGCCCTGCGACGGCCAGCGTTCGATGGCGGCCGAAAAGGCTTCGTGAAGGGCTTCTTCCGCAAGGTCGAAATCTCCCAACACGCGAATCAGTGTGGCGAACACACGTCGCGAATCGCTGCGATACAGGTCAGCAACGGCATCGCGTATCGAGACCGTCGCTTCATCTCCATCAACCATCGTGAATGCTCATGCATCAGCCCGACCACCACCGATTTTGAATAATGTAATATGGCATTCGTCGCCTGGGAAACGCCACAGAAGACCGGCTTTACAGCGTCGCGGGTTCGTCGGCAGGGGCTTCGGACGCGTGTTCACCGGAGAAACCCGATGACAACGGCAACCGCCGTCCCTTGAGATAGAGCAAGTGGAAGGCCAGATTCATCAGCAGCACGCTCACGATGGCGGCCACCAGGACGACGCCTTGCACGTTCTCGTGAATCAGCGTCCACACGAATTGAATGATGCACAGGATCGACACGACAATCAGCGTCGGCGTGCGCGAGATGAGATTGACGATCAACGCCCCAAACGGAGCACCCAACGCCACGATCGGAGCAGCCGCCAGCCAGTTCGAGAAGACTTCGGGATCGATCGCATACAGACTCGGATTGATTCGGCTCAGCACCACATTGCTTGCAACACCGACAAGCGAGGTGAACGCCATCAGAATGACCGACGTCGGGATCGCCACCTTAAGGTCGGCACGATAGAGCAGCATCAGCATGGCATAGATGATCATGTCGATCCCGACTCCGGTGATCGAGGCGACCACTCCTCCGACCAGGCCGATCACAAGTCCGACCTGCGCATCTCGCACGGTTCCCGTGTCGACGAGACCGTGTTGCGCGACGAGTTCACGAATCTTCACCAGATGCATGATGCCGAAACTCGCCCAGACGATGGCGAATGTCAGCTTGACCCACAGATCGGGTATGAACGGCGCGATAAACGCCGCCCCCAACGGAGTGCCGATGAGCGAACCGATCATGGCGGGCCTCAGCATCTTCCATTGAATCGGCCGTCTGGCGCACAGAATAAACACACTGGCCGACACCATGCCGATCGACTGCACGGCCAGTCCGAAGTTTCTCCCCAGCGATCCAGGCAAATCGAAGAGCAGCACGAGAACGGGAAACCCCACGGTCCCCCCTCCCATTGGAGTCGAACCGGCGACATACGAACCGAGAGCCATCGACAACGCGATCGGCCAATGGGCTTTCACGTCTTCCCAGCGCCCGCCACCGAAGACGATCAGCAGCCAGACGAGATAGAACGCCCCCAGCCAGAGAAGGAACGGGGTGAAGGGCCAGCGTTTCGGTTCGGGACTCGGCGTCGACATGCTGCAAGAGTTGTGAATCGTGGAGAATGCCTGCAGTATGCCCCTGCTGACGGACGGAACCTGAATTCAGTTTGGTCTCGTCAATCGAGGTCCCGCTCGGCAAGCGGGACCTACTAACTTTCAATCATCCAGCCAGTCGCAAGTGGCATCTTCCAGAGGTTGCCGAGCTTCCTTGAGCAGTGCGACCAGTTGTTTCTGTTTCGCTCGCGAGAGATGCCCCAGTTGCCGTTGGTGCATGTCGCTGACAGCCTCCGCCAGATTGTCCAGCAGCTTGGCCCCTGCCGGTGTGATCGAGACCTCGACGACCCGGCGGTTCTCGACTTTGCGCTCGCGCTGAATCAATCCACGTTGTTCGAGGCGATCGAGCAACCGCGTCATGTCGGGACTGCGGGAGATGAGGCTGCGGCCCAGTTCGAGCGTCTGCATCGATCCCGGATGAGCCGCCTCCAGCAGTCGCAGGGCGTTGTACTGTTGGGCCGAGAGTTGATGCTGCCCGAAGAGTTCGTCTTCAAGTGTCTTGAGCCGGTCGTAGGTCCGCCACAACTGCAGGAAGACCTCCTGTACGGGGGAGTCGAACTGCGGATGATGGGCAGCCTGTCGGCGTTTTTGAGAGGCGGCGAGAGTCATGTCGAGACAATACTTGTCGAAACAAGTGTTGTCAAGACGACGGAATGGGCGGAAGAGTGATTCGTCGGAAGTCTCACGACTTCCGCTACAAGTTGCCGGCACACAGCAAAAGCGACCCGACGGTAAACCGCCGGGCCGCTTGGGCCTCACCCCTCTCGCAGCAATTGCGTTGGCCGCAGTTCAGTTGGTTTCGAGCGAATAACGGTTCCAGACGCTTCCCAGGTTGTGGACTTCGATGCGGAAGACGCCGGTCCAGCGGGGTTCGAACTGGCAGAGGCAAACGTCGCTCGGGTCGAGGTCCGAATCGATCAGGTTGCCGTTCTCATCG
The DNA here is from genome assembly GCA_942492405.1 of uncultured Planctomycetaceae bacterium. Lineage (GTDB taxonomy): Bacteria > Planctomycetota > Planctomycetia > Planctomycetales > Planctomycetaceae > JANNSB01. The sequence goes on along the minus strand of CALOES010000058.1, from coordinate 21,844 downwards.
TAAATGTAGAGGTCGAGGTCGGTGTCGCCGTCACCAATGACGAGCACTTCGGCCAGTTCGCCACCGTAGAATTCGACATGGTAAGTCACCGAGCTGTAGGCTTCGCAACGCTTGTTATCGGTTCCGGGTCCACCCCGACGGCCCGCTTCGGCGGTGTTCAGGGCGACGAGTGTGGTCAGGCAGATGGCGGTGGCAATTTGACGCAGAGACATGGCTGTTCCCTTGTGGTGTGCTCTCGTGAGCGGTGTGTGTGTGTGGCCTTTCGCCCCCCGCGAAAGACCGTGTGAAAGACGACTCAAGGAAAAGGCTCCTTGTTGTTTGTCGTTTCGTCCCTCACTGCCCAGTTAGAGCGTCGGCGTGGGAGTTCTTGCGCGCGACTTGAGAGAAAATTGAAAATTGTCTCCCAGACCCCACAAATCTCTCGCCAGCGGCCATTCACTCATCTCCGCTTATGACACGATCGAGACTTTGCCTTTGACATCGGGGCGGGGTATAGTGAGATCGTTCTGATCTTCCTTTCTCCCTGCCGGGCTTGAGTCTTAAAGAGTGGGCGCGATGCCACCGGACCCATCATCTCAGGCCAACGAATTCGGGGGAGAGCACGACCACCTGAAGCAACTCGGCAAGTACCAGATTCAAAAGAAGCTGGGAGCCGGGGGCATGGGGACGGTCTTTCTGGCGATCGATACCGAACTCAAGCGGACCGTGGCCCTCAAGGTGCTCGCCAAGGAACGTGCCGAAAACCCGATTCTCGTGAAGCGTTTCAAATCGGAAGCACAATCCGCCGCGCAGCTCACACATCCCAACATCGTCCACGTGTACGAAGCCGGCGAGGCGGATGGCTTCCTGTACATCGCACTCGAATACGTCGATGGCATCGACACGCTCGAACTGCTCCGCAAGCGCGGGATCGTTCCCGTCAAGCGCAGCATCGACATCATCAAGCAGACGTGCAAGGCGCTGCAGCATGCCTTCGAGAAGGGGATCGTCCATCGCGACATCAAGCCGTCGAACTTGATGATTCGGCAGGATGGCACCATCAAGCTCGCCGACATGGGTCTGGCGCGCAGTGTCGACGACACGATCGACACGAACATCACCCGTGCCGGCACCACGGTCGGAACCGTCGACTACATGTCGCCTGAACAGGCGCGCGACAGTCGCGCCGCCGACATTCGCAGCGACATCTATTCACTGGGCTGCACCTGGTATCACCTGTTGACGGGATCGATTCCGTATCCCGAAGGGAGCCTGACCAACAAACTGCAGGCCCACGCCAGTGGTCGCATTCCGGATCCGCGCGGCCGCAATCCCAACGTCCCCGAGGGAGTGGTGGCCGTGATGCGCCGCATGATGGCCAAGAAAAAGGAAGAGCGCTACCAGACGCCCGTCGAGTTGATCGCCGATCTCGAGAATGCCGCGATCGGTCGGACGACAGTGTCCGCCGACGTGCTTGCCGGACTCGCGGAAGAAGCTCAGCCGCCAATCGCGGCGACAGCTCCCGACACCGTTTACACCGAAACCGAGAGTTCGACCTCCGAGATGGAATCGCGTCGGGCGAGTGCATCCAGCGCTGTGGCCGACCCGCCGGCAAAATCGAAAATCAAGAAGGGGGGCAAACATTCGCAGGTTCGCAAACCGACGCCGACCCGCGGACCGAGGGAATCCACGCCCACTAAGAAGCCGTCGTCATCCGGGACCAACCGCACGTTGCCGCCGCGAGAGGAGCGTCAAACTCCAGTGGGGGACGAGGACGAACCCGGCGGAGGCATCAATCCCGACCACATCAAATATGCGGTCCTCAGTCTGCTGGTCGTGGGGATTATCGCCGTGGTGTTCTACGCGGTTCGGGCGACCAGCGACAACATGGGGGGCGCGTCGATTCCGGCACCGGGTCAGGCAGGAGATGGAAACGCCGCGAACGCCGTGCCTCAGGAGGCAGGCCCAGGAGTCGACACGGTTGATGTCCAACCCGGTCAGCAGCCAAACCTCACGGATTTCCAGCCTCAGAACACGCCCAACGCCGGTAACAACACGTTCAATGACGCGCAGCCGACGGGGCCATTGCCGAACTTTCCAGGTGTCGATCATCTCGAGGAAGGTGACCGCGGCGAATGGCTCCCTGCCTGGTCGAGCGACCTGCTGAGTGACGCTCGTCTCGAAGGTTTGCCGGTCTTCGTCGTGAGCGATTCACCCCAATCGGGAGAGTTTCGGAGTGCGTCCCAGGCGCTCCGCATGGTTCCGCAGACGGGAGGGATTATCGAATTCGCGGGAGCCGGCCCCTTCGCATTCGATCCGCTGGCGATCCAGGAAAAGGGGCTGGTGATGTTACGCGGGCGAGCGGGAACACGCCCCTTCCTCACGCAGAGTTCGTCGGGCAACTCCAGGGCTCCATTGGTGAAAATCACCAACGGCCTCTTGTTGTTGGAAGGCGTCGACTTCTTCGTGCACGTCGATGCGGGGCCTGCTCCGACGGTGTTGAGCATCCACGAATCGAGAGTCCGGGTTCGCGACTGTTCCATCGTGGTGACAGGGGCGACCGAAGCGAGTACGGCAATCGAACTTGTCAGCAATCAGGCGCGGCGCGTCGAATGCGCTTTGGAAGACGTCGTGATTCGCGGCGACCATTTGACGGCTGTTTCGCTCGCCGGCCCGCGCGTCGAACTGCTCACCGGAAATGCCCTTTTGTGGAGCGGCCAGGCCCCTTGTCTGAAAATGTCCGGATCTGCCTCAAGCGTGACGGGAACGGCTGGCATGGCCACGCGCGGCATGCGATTACTGGCCACCACCTGCTGTTCCGAGGTGACCGGCATCGTGATCGAGAACGAGGGAATCAACAGTCCCGCGGGCTTCGAACTCAAGCTGCTGCGGAGCGTGTTTGCCCAAGTCGGCGACGAACCAGGGCTGTGGGTCGACGTCGTGGGCTGGCCGCTGGTCGACGCCAGCGAAGTCAACAAGCCCCGCATGGCCGGTTGCAGTCTGGCGGCCGACAGCATGCGACTTGTCGGCTGGGAATCGCTCGTCCGCTGCACTTCTCCAGGAGAGCCGGAGCCGATCGCCATCGATGATGCGGCCGGTTGGCAGCGTTTCTGGAGGCAGCACGCCTCGCAGAACGAGTTCATGACGGAGTTCCCGACGCCGACGCGGTCTCCGGCCATTGAAGACATCACACAACCGCTGGGGGTGTGGCTCACATCATTGAATGCGGAGATCGGCGCGCGTCAAAAGACGATCGGCGGCGACTCGCCAGCGTGGCCGCAAGCGTCTCCAGGATTGATGCAACGTCGGCTGGCCCTTTCCGCCTGGCCCGATCTCGAGACAGAGATCGACACCGGTTGGACGGCCACCGTCACGCGCTCGATCGATCTCGAGCAGGAGCGGGCGCTCAATCGTTACCTCAATAGCGACGAATGTCCCGACGGCGCGCATGTCACGGCGTATGGTGAAGGGCTGCAACAGATCGACTGGTTGGAAATCACCGGCAAGCGCATCCGTTTGCAGTTCGTGCAGCGCGGAGAATCGCCGCTGATCATTCAAGCTCGGCCGGGGAACTCGACCTCCGACCGCACCGCATGGATCACCGTGCGCGAAGGAGGCACTCTCGAATTGGTCGGCGGATACTTTCGACTCCCCGCTTCTTCTGATCGGAACTTCCCCCGACGACTGCTGTTGGCCGACGGTGGGAGGTTCGCGATTCGCAATTGCATCCTCGAAGGAGCCACCGTGGGAGGCGACTTGCCTGAAGAGCCATTGATCGAATGGATCGGCGCGGCGAGCCCGAATGCGTCGAGCCTCATCGAATCATCGCTGTTGGTCTCGCCGGTCACGCCATTGCGAGTCGAACTCGGCGGGAGACAGTTGGAGATGCGGAATTCGATCATCACCGGACAACGCGACGGGATGGCTGTCGAGATCGCTGGGAACGACACCGGCTGGCTGTCGGTCGACCGCTGCACGTTCGCTTCCTCCACGGAGTGCATGGCCTTCACGTTTGCCGCCGACTCGGGTGGCCTCGCGAATGTCTGGGTGAACGAAACGGTGTTCGGCCCGCAACTTGTCGCCGTGGACTCAACGAGCGTCCTGAGTATCGGCGGGGCGACGGGTACCGCCGGGAGGATCAATTGGTGGGAAGATCGCTGCGGTTATACCGATCGCCGCCTGCCGGGGATCGCCGACCAGGGCTGGGGGCCGCTGCGGGGAGATGGACACGCTCTGCGGTTTGCGGAAGGAGTGCGGGCGGTCTTGATGGCGGCCACCCTGCCGGAACCGCGTAACGTGTCTGTCGATGCGTTCGTGCTCGATCCGGGCTGCGATGCGTCTCATTGGAGCCGCGAGGGGGGGGCCATCGGTGCCGATATCGGAACCGTCGGCCCGGCAGCCGAGGAGGCCCCGGACGATCCCAACCCCAGGCCCGGCCCCCGTCGCGACTTTTAGGAGAGTCTACAGGCTCGCGATGATCCGCGAATCCGTCACAATGCCCCTGTCTCGGGCGTGCAGATCTCCCGCGAAGTCGTCTCGTCGATCCAGCTACTTGACACTTGAGAAAACCCGATGATACCGTAAGCCAAGCAGGATCATCGGGTTGGTGATTTTGATTCCATTAACGCCGTCTCAGGCGACCATATCTCCTTCATCCCCCGTGTCGATTCGCCTCAGGATTTTTATTCCCGTCTCGATCCGATGGATTCGTCAACCGGCAGTGTTTCGTCAAGGGGCGGCTAAACCGTCCCTCTTGGGTGTTCGTGTCGCCGGAAGAAATCGGTTGAGGCAATGACCATCGCCATTAAGGCCTCGTGTGGTATGCGATTGACAGCAGCGGGACCAACAGTCGACCAGGGCATCGCCATGTTGTACCCCGCGGAGGGAGAAAACTCGCCAGTGCCTGAATACATGCTCAAGCCGCCTGCTCATGCCGTCGGCCGGATCGCGACTTTCGTGATCGGCTTGGCGCTCGTGCTGCCGGCGCTTCCGGCCGCGCTCCAGGCACAGGAGTTCGATCCTCCTCTGATTACTCAGGCGGAGCGGCACAATTTCGATCGCACCCAGTACCGGGTATTTCAACAGGCGCTGGGGCAGTCGAATCCCAGCGCTGCGGATCGCGCGATCCTGCAGGAAGGGGCGAAGCAGTACCTGTACTCACTCACTTTGGAAGAGCTACGCGATAATCTTCCCGACGTCACCGAAGACCTGGTGAACGATCTTTACTCGACGTTGGCGTCGGAAAACGGTCGGCGGATCGTCTGCCAGGAGATCGTCAACCTGGCTCCCAATCTCATGCCCGAGACAGGAACCCGCTTGGGGCAGCCTGATATCGTCCGGCTCAATCTGGCGATCATGTTGCGGCGATTGAATATCAAGACGCAGTCGGCACAGCAGGCCGCGGTCCCCTTCGTTCCGGCGATGACGGCCCTCTTGAAGATCCTGAACGACGACAGCACCCGCGCCGATGCCAAATACTGGGCCGTTGATGGGCTGGGCCGTATTTGCGATGCCGCCCAACCCGGAGTGATGGACGGAGACCTGGGTGTCGTGCAGCGGACGGAAATCGGCGAGGCGCTCGTCGCGGCACTCGCCAGCGAGCAGGTCGCCAACGATCGCACTCGGTTCTATGCGTTGCAGATCGTCGATTCGCTGGGAGATTGCGGCATCGCCAAGAACATCGGCGGACAGCCGGTGATGGCCGACGCGTTGATGAACACCCTTCGTAATTCGGATGAACTCGACCTCGTGCGAGCGATGGCGGCATTGTCTCTCAGCCGGCTTGGCCGAGTGAGCAATCAGACCAGCTTGAGTTCGGGCGTCGATTTCGAGCGCCTCATCTTTGACGTGATGGGTTTGGCGGTCGAACTCGCCGAAAAGATGCGGACTGGCCCCGGCGTGCATACCCGGCGGGCGATCGTCTTGATCTATTTCTCGTTCAATGGCGAACACCCGCTGCAAGCCCGGCAGCAGCAGACGGGCTGGAACAATCAGATCCAACGGAATGGCCTCGGCCCTTACCGGGCTCGTGTCGAGAACGCTTACCAGCTTCTGCTGCCGATGTTTCAGGAAGTCCTCTCGAACGAGAATCCACGCATTTCGGACGACATGATCAACGGAATCAACGGTTGGCTCCAAGACCCGGCGAATATGCCCCAGGGGATCGCGGCCCCGCCTGCCGCCAATCCCAACTGACGTCAGCCTTGAACGTCGCTCGAATCCTCCATCCCACTTGAAAAACGGCCTCCAATCATGACGCAACCTGTTGATGACGGCGACCTGCTGCAACTGAGCTGGCACGGAGACGCCCTCGTGGTCGCTCCCTCGGGAACCATCGAAGCGGTCGATTGGGTCTATATCGATCAGGCGGCCCAGGTCGTACTCGAGCCGATTCGCGGACAGGAAGTGCCGCTCGTCGTGTTCGACCTCGAGCAGGTGACCTATTTCGGCTCGGTCTTCTTGGCGCTGCTCTTGCGTTGCCAGAAGCTGGTGAAGTCGAAAGGGGGCGAAATGGTGCTCTGCTCCCTGACCGCGCCGGCCCAGGAGCTACTGCAAATCACCGGGCTCGACATGGTCTGGGCGATCTATGACAATCGCGCCGACGCGCTCTCCGCCATCGGCGCGTAGCATCGTTGACGTTGGTCGCTTTGGTGCAAGCTTCGTACGTTGGCGCGCCGCAATCAGGATTCGCCACGGCCGTGCCCGCAAGGAAAGGAGTTCGAAATGGCACGTAAGCGAAGGATTCGCCCCGACGTCTCCGAGGAGCATCCCCTCCCGACGGAGCATGCTGTCGAGACCTCGCTGGCCGACCAGCTCGTCCTGGAAATCAAGGAGACCGCCGACAAACTCGCCTCCGACAATGCCGCTGTCGGCGACCTGAAAGTCATATCGAGAGCCCTTAAGGAACTGCGTTACGCGTTCAAGGTCTTCACGCCTTACCGCCGGCAGCGCAAGGTGACGGTTTTCGGGTCGGCTCGGCTGCAGCCCGACCATGTCTGCTATCAGCAGGCCGTCGACTTCGGACGGAGAATGGCCAACGCGGGCTGGTACGTCGTCACGGGAGCGGGGGGCGGCATCATGGAAGCGGCCCATGTCGGGGCCGGACGGGCGATGTCGATGGGCCTCAATATCATGCTTCCCTTCGAGCAGGAGGCGAACCCCGTCATCGATAAGGACGAGAAACTCGTCCATTTCAAGTACTTCTTCACGCGCAAACTCCTGTTCGTGAAGGAAGTCCACGCGATTACGCTCTTCGCCGGGGGCTTCGGCACGCAGGACGAAGGTTTCGAAGCCCTCACCCTGGTGCAGACGGGTAAACGGGATCTGATGCCCATCGTCTGCGTCGACCCGCCCGGCCAGGACTACTGGCAAAGCTGGCAGGCCTACATCCACGACAAGCTGCTGGCCGACGGCCTGATCTCTCCCGCCGACATGTCGCTGTTCAAAGTGGTTGGGAGCGTCAAGGAGGCGTTCAACGAGATCATCGATTTTTACGCGATCTACAACAGCATGCGCTACGTCCGCGACAAGCTCTATCTGAGACTGCACAAGGAGCCTTCGGACCAATTCGTCGAGGAACTGAACGATACGTTCTCAGACATTCTGGAGGGGGGCCAAATCGAGAAATGCCCCTGCCATCCTCTCGAGAGGGACGACAACCATCTGGCGCACCTCCCCCGACTGTCGCTGAAATTCAATCGCCGCGACGTGGGCCGCCTGCGACAGATGGTCGACCTCTTGAACCGTCGCATGATCGCCGACGACAGCGAAGAGGAAGAGTGACCCCGGCCGGTTGCGGAAAACCGCAACGCCGCAGACTGCATCGGTGCTCTCAGGCGGAGTGTGCGATTTCGCTCGACTCACGTGTCGAACATTGGCCAGCCGCTGCGTCAATGCGCAAGGGGCACCGCCTCTTCTGGAGCACGTGAATCTTCGCAACACACTAAGAGCACATCACTTGTGACGCATTCTTGATGCCCTCCCTGAAGCTCGGCACAATTCTTGCGATTTCCATCTTGAAAGAAGTGCAACCATGGGCATAATGCCCTATACCTGTATGTTTGCACATCTATGGAAGCTTGAGGCCCGATGGCGGCCTCTCATTCAAGGAGGAAATGCAATGCTTGTGCTCTCAAGGAAACGCGGCGAATCGATCGTCATCGACGGCGAGGTGAAAGTCACCATCTCCGAGGTCCACGGCGGCCGAGTGAAACTCGTGATCGACGCCCCACGGTCCCGCAAAGTGATGCGTCTCGAAATCGCCCCCGAGCTCCATCGGGAAGACGATCTGGTTTGCGGCAATTCGCTGGCTGCGGCGTCTCACTGACCGAAAGGCCTTTGATCCCTCCGCGACGTTGTTGGCCGGGAGATGACCTCTCCCGACCGCCGGCCCGGTTAACGCTGGAAGATCGGCACGTAGCCTTTGTCGAACTGGAGTATCATCGCGTTGATGGCGGTGACATAGATCGGGCCGACCTGACCGTCGTTCCACGATCCGTCACGAAGTTGGGAGCGAAGCAGTTCGCTGCTGATCTCCGACAGATACTCGTCCCACTGCTCTTCATCACGATACATCACCTGGGCGAAGTAAAAATGGGCGTAATGCCAATGGCCGAAGTGCTGTGACTGGCTGATCCCGCCTCCAGGCCAGATGTTCTGCTCGCAGTAGGCGAGCATCCGCTCCACGTCGTCCGACTCGTCGTACTCGCCGGCGCTGTACATCGCCGCCACGGCCGCAGCGGTGATGGGGGGTCTCGAACCTCCCCCGCGAATGCTGTACTGGACGCCCCCATCGGGAGCCATGCAGTCGTGAATGTACTGCTTCGCCCGATCGATGATTTCGCGGGGGACGACAATGCCCGCGTTTCTGCACGCTCGGAGTCCCTGTACCTGCGTGATGCAGGTCGAACCTTCGTCGAAGTCGTTCATCTCGCGAGCCGACACATAACCCCAGCCCCCCCGGCTCGTTTGAGCCAGCGCACTGAATTCGACGGCCTTGGCCAACACGTGCTGCAATCGACGGCGGCGCTGCAGATCCCCCTCCTCTCCCAGCACCTGAGAGAGAAAGAGCATCGAAAACCCGTGACCATACGTGTAGTGATAGTCGTTGTGATATCCAATCAGTCCGCTGGGCTGGGCCTGATCAAGCAGATAGTCGACGCAGCGAGAAATGTTTTGCGCGTACTTCCCTTCGGTCGTCGTCGAACCTTCGCACAACAGGGCCATGCCCGCCAGGGCCGTCATCGCGATGCGGTACTGGCCGCCATTGGCTTCCCAATACCCCTGACGCCTTTGCTCACGCACCAGGTAATCGAGCGATCGGCTGACGGCTTCGTCGATCTGCGGATCACGCGTCTGGGCCGAGGCCGGCTGCAACGAAGTCCCGCACATCACGCTCGCGAGGAGACCCAGGATCACGTTCCGACGACCAATACGCAGGTTCCATCGATCAGATAGTTGCATCACGCTTCTCCTGGAAGGACTCTTCGAGCGTCGACTCTCCGTTATCGTAACCGAACGTGAGAGGGTTCCGCTGCACTCTCTCGTTGTAATTCTCGCGAATTCGGCGACGGATGAACGTCACGAACCGCAGCACTTCTTGTATTTCTTTCCCGATCCGCAAGGACAGGGGTCGTTGCGGCCCACTTTGGGAGCTTCGTTGACGATCGGGTCGATCGTTTTGCCTTCTTGCCCCGGCTCGGGCCGGTTGTTCAACTCTTCCTTGTACTCCTGAGCCGCCGACTGCGCCTGCTGATGCGCCGCCCGACCACCGGCCCAAAGACTATTGAGGAATTCCGGCGAGCCTTCCCGCTCCAGGCGGAAGATCATCTGTGTCACTTCGCGACCGACGCGATCCCACATTTCTTCAAACGCCTTCATCCCCTGACGCTTGTACTCGACCTTGGGATCCTTCTGAGCATAGGCCTCGAACCCGATCCCCTGCCGTAGATGGTCCATCTGATAGAGATGTTCCTTCCAGGCATGATCAAGCCGATCGAGCAGCAACATGCGTTCGGCCCGGCCCAACTCCGGACGGTAGAATTCGTCGTAGCACTGCAGAACCGCCTGCTTGGCTCCCTCCGGACCCAACTCGGAAATCTGCGTCGGTTCGAGCGACGAATGGAATGTCTTGTTGGCATAAGCCACGAGTTCGCCGATCGCCGCGGGCTGCGGACCATTGCCGTTGCCGTCGGCATGCCCGTTCGACGAACCATTCCAGGCGCGGGTGACAAACTCGTCGACCGGTTTGAGGACTTCGTTGCCTGGCAGGAACGATCGGCTGCGTTCGAGCAGCAGTTTTTCGATATCGGCGAGGGCCTTCTCCTTGAAGTCGGCTTCCTGCAGTTCGGTTGCAAAGCGCGAGTTGGCCCAGGTGATCAGACCTTCGCGGTCGGCATTCCCCTGTTTCGGCAGATAGCGATTGATGCCGATCGCCACCGGGAATCGCGCCTCTTGCTCGCGATAACGGTCGGCCGCGGCACGGCGGATAATGTCACACGCGTGCAGCGGGTTCTCCAGATTTTCGAACTGCTCGGGAGCCAGCTCCAGTGAGAATTGGAACTTCAACCACTCACACAGCATGCGGCTGGGATAGTTGGGCGCGAGAAATCGGTCGAGCGGCGTGAAGTCGAGGCGTTTCAACGATTCGCGCGCGTGCTGGACGAGATAATCCTGAAGCTCGTCGCGGTTGAACTCGCCATCGGGGCCAGATCGCCCTTGTCGTTTGACCTCGTTCACATTGAGGTTGATACCGAAGTGCCGGTTCGCCCACGACGTGAGTGCCTGCCAGTTCCACTCGCGCTCTTCGAAGTCGGCGGGCAGATTCTCATCAAGCTGCCCAAACACCAGGTCTTCCGCCTGACGCTCCGCCTCGTGCAGCAGGTAGTCGGACATCTGCTCCTTGTCCATGTCCTTAAACCGGTCCGGCTCGACATTGATGCCGATACCCATGCGGGCGAACGCGGCACACATGTCCCAGCGGAACATCGGGTGCATGAAGTGCCGCATCCGGTCGAGCTGGCCTTCCTCAATGATGTCCAGCACCTTGGCATCTTCCGGACGCGTGGCGATTCTCGACACTTGTCGGTCGATCATCTGCAGCACCAGGTCGCGGCAATTGACTCCGTCGAGGATTGCTTGCCGATACGAGTAGACCGCTTTTCGCTGATGGTCCATCACCTCGTCGTACTCGAGCAGATTCTTACGCGACTCGAAGTGACGTTCCTCCACCCGCTTTTGCGCCCGTTCGATCTGCTTGGTGACCATCTTGCTTTCGATGGCCTCCCCTTCCTGCATCCCCAGCCAACTGAGGATCGCCTGCACGCGGTCGCCGGCGAAGATTCGCATCAGGTCGTCCTCGAGTGACAGGAAGAACCGGCTCGATCCCGGATCTCCCTGACGTCCCGAACGACCACGCAACTGCAAGTCGATACGACGTGCGTCGTGACGTTCGGTGCCGATCACATGCAACCCGCCCGCCTCGGCGACCTTGCGACCTTCGGCCTTCATTCCCTCTCGATCGGAGATCTCGTCGGATTTGGCATCCCAGACCGACTTGGGAACATCCAACCGCGAACCGTAGGTCACCTTGAGTTCTTCCCAAGCCGCGTGTTCGGGATTGCCGCCGAGAATGATGTCGGTACCGCGGCCGGCCATGTTGGTCGATACGGTGACGGCCGCCAGTCGACCCGCCTGAGCCACGATTTCGGCCTCGCGTTCGTGAAACTTTGCGTTGAGCACGCTGTGACGGATGCCGTTGCGGTCGAGCATTGTCGAGAGCTTCTCGCTCTTCTCGATCGACACGGTACCGACGAGGATCGGTCGTCCGGTCTTGTGGACTTCGCGAACCTCTTCCAGCACCGCGTTCCATTTCTCGCGCTCGCTGCGGAAAATCACGTCGGGATGATTGACGCGCTGCATCGAGCGGTTGGTCGGAATCTCCATCACTTCCAACCCGTAGATCTTGTGGAACTCGTTCGCTTCGGTCATGGCGGTCCCCGTCATGCCGCCGAGCTTGTGATAGAGCTTGAAGTAGTTCTGCAGCGTGATCGTCGCCAGCGTCTGCGTCGTCTCCTTGATCTTCACACCTTCCTTGGCCTCGACCGCCTGATGCAGGCCATCGCTCCATTGCCGGCCGTACATCTTACGACCGGTGTGCTCGTCGACGATGACCACTTCACCGTTCTCGACGACGTAGTTGACGTCCCGCTTGTAAAGGTGATGCGCCTTGAGCGAGTTGTCGATCAGGTGCGGCCATTCCATGTGGCCGGCCGTGTAAAACGTCTCGACCTCGGCCAGTTCTTCCGCCTTGCGAATGCCGTCATCGGTCAGGTTGCAAGTATGTTCCTTCTCCTTGATCTCGAAATGCTCGTCCTTCTGTAGAAGCCGTGCGATGCGGTCGGCCTTGGGGTACTTGGTGATGTCGTCCTGTGCCGGCCCCGAAATAATGAGCGGCGTACGAGCTTCGTCGATCAGAATGTTGTCGATTTCGTCGACGATCGCGAAGTCGAGCGGCCCCTGCACCTGCAGTTCCTTCACGGGCTTCATGTTGTCCCGCAAGTAGTCGAAGCCGAACTCGTTGTTGGTGCCGTAAGTGATGTCGCAGGCGTACTGCGCCTGACGTTCGTTAGGACGCATCTGTGCCTGAATGGCACCGACGGTCAGACCCAGCCCCAAGTAAGTGGGGCCCATCCATTCCATGTCGCGCTTGGCCAAATAGTCGTTGACGGTAATGACATGCACATGCCCCGACAACGCGTTGAGGGCCGCGGGCAGCGTGGCGACGAGGGTCTTGCCTTCACCCGTCACCATTTCGGCGATCTTCCCTTGATGGAGGAAATAGCCCCCCACCATCTGCACGTCGTAGTGCCGCATCTTGAGGAACCGCCGACCCGACTCGCGCGTCGCTGCGAACATCTCAGGCAGCAAATCGTCGAGCGTCTTGCCATCGGCCAGCTTGGCCCGCAGCTTCGTGGCGGTCTCCTTCAGTTCCCCTTCCGTCAGCTTCTCGAACTCGGGTTCGAGTTGATTGATGCGATCAAGAGCGGAGCCGGGCACGACGTGGGCCGCCCCCGTCTTATCACGAAAGTACCCGACCGACTTGATCTGTCGCTCGTTGGAGGAGCCGAACAGCCGCCGGAATAAGCCTTCGATGAAGCCCGTCAGTCCGAGAAAGAACTCGCCGATCCGATCAAAAACGTCCATTTTCCCTGCTATTCACAAAAGCCAGCGCGGAGTGATTTTCCGCCAGATGTCCCACAGCGATCCATCCCTGGGAACCACCACTGCATTCTGATGCAGTTTATGGCCGGGAAACGGGGGGGTCAACGTGCGTCCCCCGTGCGAATCCCGCCATATTCCCCAGTAGGGGTCTGACCACGCCGGGCTTGCAGCAACCGAATCACAACGGCAGCACCTGAATCTTCACCGGCTCCGAATCTTCTCCACTACTCGCGCTCGGCGGACGCGCGCACGTCGCCGGTGTCTTCGTCAATCTCCACGCGCACGATATTCGGCTGGCAGCAGACGGGGCAGTCTTCGACGAACTCCTGGCTCATCCCGGCCGATGGGTCGACCGGGATGACGATCTCTTCGCCGCAGCCATCGCACACGTAACTCGCTTCGTCGTGCATCGATCGGAATCCGTCACTTCTTGACGGCTTCAATCACACTGATCTCACCCTTCGTCGGGACGATGCGAGACAGCTTAAATCCGGCGGAATCGAGCAATCCCGTGTATTCTTCTTCCGTCCGTTCCTTGCCTCCGGGGATGAGGAGCATCACCAGGTCGAGCAGTTTGCCGCCGAAGCGATCGTTACCGGGAGGAATCACGCTTTCGACGATCAGCAGCTTGCCTTCATCGGCCATGGCCGTGTGGCAGTTCTGAAGGATCGTCAACGCCTTTTCGTCGTCCCAATCGTGGATGATGTGCCGCATCAGGTAAGCGTCGGCTCCCGGCGGGACCGATTCGAAGAAGTTCCCTCCATAGAAGCGGCAACGGCCCGACAAGCCGGCGTCGTTGATCGGAATCCGAGCGCGCTCGACGACATGCGGCAGGTCGACCAGCATGCCCTGCATCTCCGCATGGCGCGACAGCATCTGGATCAGTTTCGAGCCATTCCCACCACCGACGTCAGCCAGCATCTTGAAACCCGAGAAGTCGTACGCATCGAGAACGTCTTCAGTCTCGCGTCCATGAATGCCGACCATGGCGGCGTCGAAGATCGCCGCCTTCTCGGTGTGCTTTCCGAGGTAATCGAAGATCGGTGCTCCATAGACCTTTTCAAATGCGGTCTGGCCTGTGGTGATGCTGTGTTCGATTTCGCACCACGATCGGAACTGCTCGGATCCCATCATCAGCGAGAGCGCGCGCTTGGAGCCGGGCACGTCGCTCCGCAGCGGTTCGGCCAGCGGAGTGAGGGCGAACTGTTTCGGATCCACTTCCTTGAAGACGCCGACGCTCGCGAGGGCGCGCAGCAGGCGATACAGGGCGTCGGCATTCGTCGACGTCGTTTCGGCCAGATCCTCGACACTGCGCGGCCCATCCTGCAAATGATCGGCAATCTTGAACTTCGCGGCGGCATAGATTGCCTGCGAAATCCAATAGCCGCTGATCATTCCGTCGAGTTGCTGCTGGGGGGAGTCGTGATTCATTTGCTGTCTTTGTTACCCTTCTTCGTGAGTCTGGTTTTCGGGGGTTGTTGTTGCATCTTCTTCCGCAAGTTCGGCAGCTTGGTCGCCGGTTTGCGAGGCGGATTATTCGAATGTCTCGCCATGGTGGGTGGAGGGATGATGTGCCACAAACGGACAATAACATCCAACTTCATGAAGCCTGATGACTGAAGCCTAGAGCCTGACACCGAAAGCCTCCAGCCTGATCTGCTCAATTGAGCCATCAAAGTCTGCAATATGCCGAATATCTTTCGAGACATCTCCCGCGACTTATCCGATGAGGTCTTTCAGACACTGCTCCAATCGGACAGTGTACGTATCGAACGCATTGTTTCGAGCGGCCATGCCTCGCCCGAGGGCTTCTGGTACGACCAGGATCAGCCCGAATGGGTCATCGTGCTGCAAGGAGCCGCCCGGCTGCGCATGAACGACGCGATCATCGACCTGCACCCCGGCGATTACCTGCTTATCCCCGCTCACACCCGACACCGCGTCGAGTGGACGACACCCGATGAGCCGACGATCTGGCTGGCGGTCCATTTTTAGACCTGCGCCTTCGCTACCTTCAGCAGTCCCAGTAGTGTTTCTTCGGTGGCGGATGACTCGCGTTGCGGCGTGCCGAATCGCTCGGCAATCATATCGCGGAGCTTGGGGAGGCCGTGCGTCAGGCCGCCGGTCAAGACGATGCGGCTCCATTCGCGGTCGGGCCAGATGCGATCGACGCAACGGGCGTAATTGTCGACCATCGACTGCAACGCAGCGTGAAACAGGTTGCCGATGGTGAGATTCTCCGTCGTGATCCCCTGAATACCGCCGCGCTCGCCGAAGGGGCCTTTGAAGAACGACAGATCACATGACAGACCGCCACCGTCGGCTCCTTCCAATGCGTCGCCGATCAGACTCCACGGGTTGTCGAGCGTCACCCCCGCCTGACGAGGTAACGCGGTCAATAAGTCGAACAGCACGTTCAGCGATCGACCTGCCGGGAGATGCGTGATCGTGTTCAAGTAGCCACCGTCAAAATAGGCGCGGGTTTGATACTCACCCGGCAACGGTTCCGCAGTGCGTCGGCTGACCTGCGACCCCGTCGAGACATTGATCGACAACTCGTCCTCGGCCACGCTCGCGCCATACAGCGCACACTGCTGGTCGCCGAATGCCGCGTAGCAGGGAATCGCCGGAAACGGAGGCTGCAACACTCCCACGGGATGCCCTTCGTTGGCGATGGCCGGCCAGCGAACGTGCTCCAGTCCCAGTTTCGTAAGAGCCGATCGGTGCCAGATGCGTTCGTGCAGATGAAGCAGTCCGATGGCGTGTGTGGGATGCATTTGCGGGACCGAATCGCAAAGTCTTCCAATCGCGAAATCGGCTACCGAGGCGATGCCTGTCGATTCCGGGAGCAGCCCCTGTTCCGCCAGCCAGAAGAGAAGTGATGTGGCCGATCCAGGCTGCAGTTCGCGTCCCAACTCGGCGAACTCCTCGTCAGTCCAACGACTGCGAACAACGCCGCAGTATGATGAACCTGAAGCATGAGGCTGCAGCGTCCGCTGATCGCGCCATGACAGATAGTTGCTAAGCGGACATCCCGATTCGTCGACGAGAATCACGCCCCCCATCTGGCCCGAAACGAACACGCCCGTCGCGTTCGGCGAATCGCGAAGCAGTCGTTCGATCACACGGCGCACACTGGCGACGACGGCGTCGGGATCGATCTCAAAATGTCCCGCGGGCAACCCGGCGATAGGATCGGGGAATGCTTCCTTCACCACACCGCGCACCTCGCTCGTTTCCAAATCGAGGATGCCCCCCTTGATGGACGACGAGCCGACATCGAGACCGAGGCACTGCATGCCAATTCCTCATGTCCGTTCGAGCCACAGAAACCCATAGGGCTCCAGTGGAATGCGATCCGATGTGGAATACGTCTGGCCGGAGACGCGATCGAGAAAGAATCGGCCGAGTCCCGTCGTCCGTACCAGGTTGCCGTCCATCGATTGCGGTGAATCGGCGAAGTTCGAGATCATCAACAACCTGTTGCCATCGTGTTGTCGCGTGTAGGCCAGCACATGCGGACTGCCTGAATTCACGACGTCCATCGACAATCCCGCCAGCGCCGGCAGGCTCTTACGCAAGGCGAACAGTTTCTTAAGCGATGTGAAGATCCGCCTGCGAATCGAGCCATCGACCTGCAATTCTTCGAGAAACTCCCAGCGCATCTTGGGACGGTGAATCCAGCGCGTGTCTCCGGCCTTGGCCGGATCGCGAATGAAATCGTAATCGTTGAGCATCCCCCATTCCTCACCCAGATAGATGAGAGGAATCCCGCCGACACTGAGTGTGGTCGCATGCAACAACAGGATGCGGCGAATGGCGATGTCAATCAGCTTCTGGTCGTCGGCTTCGATTGCCAGCTCCAGTCCCGCGAGGGAGGCCATCGTGCCGGAGATTCGCATGTCCCCCGTTTCGATGTTGTGCTGGAACGGAACGCCGCGAGCAAACGATCCCGGAAACTGCCCCGTATAGAATTCGTTGAGGAACTGGCGATGGTCGTAGGCATTGATGCCGACCGCCGCGGCGTCGGCGTCGTCGAACGTCCAACCAATATCGTCGTGGCAACGGAGGTAGTTGACCCATGTCGTCCCCGCCGGGAGCTTGTGCCGTTTGGACAGCGACCGCACCAGCAGCTTGACGTGCCGCGTGGCGAGCGACTCCCAGCAGAGGGCCATCAGCGTCGGGTTGTAGGAGATCTGACATTCCTCGACGCCGACGTAGCGCACGACTTCATCGGGATGGACGATCGCTTCCGACTTGAAGAGGACGCTCGGCGCGGTGATGCGCATCAGCGCATTGAATGCCTGAATGATCGTATGCGCCTGAGGCAGGTTCTCGCAAACCGTTCCCATTTCCTTCCAGATAAACGCGACCGCATCGAGCCGAAGAATGTCGATCCCCATGTTGGCGAGAAACAGCATCTCGTCGAGCATGGCGCGAAAGACGGCCGGGTTGCGATAGTTCAAATCCCATTGAAAGCTGTTAAAGGTCGTCCAGACCCAGCGTTCCATGCCGTCGTGCCAGGTGAAGTTGCCGCGCCGCACCGTGGGAAAGATCTCGCGCAGCGTCCGTTCGTAGAGATCGGGCTGCGTGCGATCGGGGAAGATGTAGTAATACTCTTGAAACTCGCGATCGCCTGCCTGCGCCCGTTTCGCCCAATCATGGTCGTCGGCGGTGTGGTTAAAGACGAAATCGAGCACGAGCACAATCCCCGCTTCGCGCATATCGTTGGCCAGGGCGCGCAGGTCTTCGATCGTTCCGATGCGCGGGTCAATCGAGCGGTAGTTGGTGATCGCGTATCCGCCGTCATTATCCCCCGGCCGGACGGCGAACAACGGCATCAGGTGCAGGTAAGTCAGTCCGAGATCCTTGAAGTAGGGGATGTGTTCCCGCAGCTTTCCCAGATTCTCGCTGAACAGATCGACATACAGCGCGCCGCCGACCAGCTCCTGCGACTGAAACCAGTCGGGTTCGTTCACATGATGCGCATCGATCTCCCGGAGTTGTTCGGGACGATCGATGAAACTACGGGCCGCCGTCAGCAGGATCTGCTCGAGATGATAGAAGAAGTCGTATCGCCCGCCGTAAAGGTGATAGAGCAGCGTGAAGAGATGCTCCCACGTTTCGGCCAACCGCGACTCGAATCGTCGCGCGGTCAGTTCGTCGACGCCGCTCTCCTGCCAGACCGCCGCCAGGCGCGGCTGCAGACGCTTGAGCGATTGTGATGCTTCAAATGGAAAATCCACGGCAACTTGCGGGGATGGAATCAAGCGAAGGGTTAACCGGGAAACGCGACCGTTCCCGAGAACTCAGACGGGCTCGCAATCGGCTTACGATCCATCGTTGGGGATCGTGATATGGTCGAGGAAATTGTAGTACTTAATTCCCTCGATAATGCCCCAGGCATGTTTCCCTTCAGCAAAATAGACTCGCGTATGCTTGCGGAGCTTGTTCAATTCGGAACTATGGTTGCCGACGACGACACCGAGCGAGCGGCCCTTGAGCATACCTTCGTCATTCCCGGAGTCGCCCGCGATCAACAGATGTTCGGGAGAGAAGCCCCATTTCATCGCCAGGTGACGGATCGACATCTCGCTCCCGCCGCGAACGGGAATCACGTCGAGATAAATCTTCAGCGACAAGACGACTTTCACACGCAATCCCGCCTCACGCATCAGCTTGCGAATACGCCCCAGCTTCGGTGCTTTCTTGGGGTCGATCTGATAGCTGATCTTGAACTCGGACTGATTCTCCTTGGGCTGCAGAAAGAGGCCCGGCACCTTGTCGAGCACCTGATGCACGCCCTCGGGATTCCATTGAAACGCGATCTGCTTGCGCCAACTGATGTCGGGTGTCAGGTCTTCGCCATAGTAGAGTTCCGTTCCCACCGCCGTGTCGAGGACATCGGGTCGCGGCAGACCGAGATCTTCCAGCATCTTTACGGCCGATTCGAGTTTGCGCCCCGTGCTGACGCCGAATCCCACGCGGTCGTGATGCTCCTTGATGAGTTCGATGAACTTCTTCAGTCCTTCGTCGTCGCCCGTCAACGTGTTGTCGATGTCGGTGATGATCATCCGATCGAACTGAGGCAGCCGTCGCTGCTTGCGTCCTTCATCTTTTGCAGTCGACGTGACTCGTTCGACGAGGTCGGTCACATCGCGCAGGTAACGGTCGGCGTGGCGTTTCCAGGAATAGTGCTCGAGCGCGCCTGCGATTCCGTTGCGTGACCACGTTTCCCAGTGTTCAGGCTCTGTCAGGACGCGCAATAGAGCTTTCTCGATCACTTTCTGATCAAAGGGATCGATCAGCAAGCCGTTCTGGCAGTTCGCGATAATGTCCCTCGGGCCGCCGTCATTGGTGGCCACGATCGGCAGTCCGCTCGCCGCGGCTTCCAGGAGAGTCAGTCCGAACGGTTCGGTGAGCGCGGGATTCACGAACACGCCGCGCTTCATCGCCGCCAGACGATACAACTCGGGGACATCGCTGGGGCTGTGTTGTTTGGGATAGGCCACCTGGCCGTACAAGTCGTAGACGTCGATCAGCGTAATCACATTCTGCAGCACCCTTCGCTGCGACTTGGGGAGTTCGCGGATGTCGTCGCGAGTTCCCATCAGGATCACGAGATTCGCCAACCGGCGCAGCTCTTCACATTCTCCATAGACGCGCACCAGCATTTCGACGTTCTTACGCTCGTCGGGCCGAGCCATCGCCAGGATGAAGGGCTTGTCGGGATCCTTCACGAAACGCGCGATCTCGTCCGCGATTCTGCCGGGGGCCTCGCCTTTCTCGGGAGGCATGAACGACGACAGATCGACGCCGGGGGGAATCACTTCCATCCGCTCCGGCACGTAATGCTCATACAATTGATACTGTTGCTCGACTTCCTGACCGGTGCTCGCCACGACGAGCGACGCCGTCTCAAGCGCCACCTCTTCGGCTTCGTTGCGCGTCCCGAAGTGATATTTTCTTTCGAGCGTCTTGCGGTCGGCCTTTCCCTTGAGCAGTTGCTGCAGCTTGACGCGCCCCAGCGAGTGTCCCGTGAAGACGAACGGCACGCCAAGCAGGCGGGCGAGTTGTGCGCCGGCATAACCGGCGTCGGCATAGTGGCCGTGAATGACATCGGGCACGCCGGTACGTCGAAAGTAGGCCACCGTTTGATCGATAAAGACTTCGAGGAACGGCCAGAGCGCTTCCTTTCGCAGATAGCGTTTGGGGCCGAACGGAATACGAATGACGCGTGCGTTGCCGTCGATCGGTTCTTCAACGTTGGCGTAATCGGGACCGACACGGTCGTCGAAGATCTGTCGCGTGATCAGGTCGACACGACGCACACCCGGGTTGTGCGCCAACTCTCGCGCCAGTTCGAGTACATATTTGATCTGGCCTCCCGTGTCATTGTCTCGCCCCAGTTCCGGATCTTTGGCTCGGATCAACCCATGCAGGCTGAGCAACGCCAGATGCAGCCCCTGTTCATGACGAGGTTGTGACATATTCAACTCCTGCGTTGATTGTGAAGCGCCTACTTCGGCGACGGCGACATGCGTGGCGAAACGCCGGCATGTGTGGCGCTTGGTATCGCATTCCCATTCTAACTATCCTGGCATGAGGGACAGGACGGAATGCATAAAAGACGGCTTGAATTCATCCCATAAACCACCGGTAACACCATAGGCGAAACGCCGACAAGGTGCGAGTCACGATGCACGAACCCCGTATTCTTGCCACCGATCTGGATGGCACTTTGATTCCCTTCGATCATCTGGAAGAGAATCGCCGCGACCTCGCAATCCTCGCGCGCGAACTCGACAGCCGAAACGTCAACCTCGTGTTCGTCACCGGAAGGCACTTCGAGTCGATTGAACGAGCCATCGAACTGCAACGGCTGCCGTTACCACAATGGATTATCTGCAACGTCGGCACAACCATCTATCAAAGACATGCAGACGGTCGGTTCGAGGAAGTGATCGGCTACTGCCATCACCTCGACGAAAAGATCGCACAGGTGCCGATTGCCGAACTCACTGACCGGGTGTCGCACGTTGCCGGACTCAGACTGCAGGAGCCGGAGAAGCAGGGGCGATTCAAACTCAGTTTCTATTGTGCCGGCGACCAGCTTGCCGGACTGCACGACGAATTGGAGAAGTTGCTCGTCGATTGGGAATGCACCCTATCGCGTGATCACGAGCATCGATCCCTACAACGATGATGGTCTCATTGATCTCCTCCCCGTGGGTGTCGACAAGGCCTACGCGCTGTCGTGGTGGGCGGACCATGCCGACCTGCCTCATGACGAAATCGTTTTCGCGGGTGACTCGGGAAACGATCTCGCCGCCTTCATCGCGGGCTATCGTGTGATCGTCGTCAGCAACGCCTCGGCGGAACTGGTCGCGATCGTTCGTCGCGAACACGAACAGCGCAACTTTACCGGGCGTTTGTTCTTCGCCACACAACCCGCCACCAGCGGCGTCCTCGAAGGCTGCCGCTGGTTCGGACTGTTGGGGGAAAGCCGTTAGGAATGAGGCGTTGGGAACTCAGACCTTCTCCGCTCACCATCGCGGTGACACGCAGGTCGGATTTCGTTGTAACGCCAATGAGAAGAGCGCTCGGCGTTTGATCACTCACGAACTGCCCTCGGTCGATGGGA
>CALOES010000057.1:0-43473 GCA_942492405.1 uncultured Planctomycetaceae bacterium | reverse complement strand
CTAAATCCGCACGTACGGCGGTCACACGTCAGGCGGCTGTTGACAGACGATGATCCGGAGAATTCGAGCAGGATGTCGGGCAAGTTAGTTAAAACGTTCGCTGATCCGGACATTGGTCGTTCTGCACCCACGGATCGCTGGCGTGGTTGTGGTAGCCACACTGTTCCCAGTAACCGGGGCGATCTTCAGCCAGCAGTTCGATACTCTTCAGCCACTTGGCACTCTTCCAGGCAAAGAGGCGAGGCACGATTAATCGAGCCGGTCCGCCGTGGTCGGCGTCGAGTGGTTCGCCGTCATGAAGTCGGCGATCAGAGCATCTTCGACATCGAAGTCGGTCAGCGGAAGATTCGTCGTCCAGCCGTGATCGTATCCCATCGGCGAGACATACTTCGCTTCGGGCTTCGACTCCGGCACGGGACAAGAGTTCGCGAAACACTCACTCCTTCCCAAACGTTGCCCAATCGACTCCAACGAGTGACGCAATGAGAGTCGGCGAACACCTTCACGCGCGGCAGTGCCTGGAACTCTTCCCAATTGAACGTGAGTGGAGTTTCGACCAGACCGAAGATCGAGAATTGCCAGCGATCAAGCGATACGTGCGGCACGCTGCTGTAATGCAAGACGGGCCACTTGCGAGTTCGCGTGCTTGCCCCGGTGGAACACGCTGATCGATGGGTATCAGGGCTGATGATCACGCCGTCGCTTGTTGCTGATCTGGTGTCGCGGGAGGGCCGGACTGGTATTTGGGATCTTCCATTCGGGTTTTGAGGTGAGGAGAACCGTGCCGGAATCGAATTTAGACGGATCCCGAATCGCAAAGTTCTGTTATCGTGAGTCTTGTTTGGAAATCCTAACCACGCTTCGATGGAATCGTGAGACGGTGCGGGTCCAAGCTGGACTTCTGATACCAATGTCCCCAGAAAATCGAAGATACCTTCAATCGTCAGTCCCTTGCCCGTTCCTCGCGAATCAGGCTCCAACACCCCCGAATGGCCCTTCCATTCTTGACACAAAACCGTTCGTTGATAGGTTGAAGTGTGGATTCTTGATGGAGGTTACTACTTCACTTTCGGCCACCAGATTCAGCGTGTTTGGTGAATCCGCAAGCAGGGCCGGACGGATCCCGACTTCCTACCAATATGAAAGAGTGGCCTCCTGGCCGCTCTCCCCCACCAACTGCCCACCGAACTCTCCTCGCCAAAAAGGGTGAGACATGATGTGTTGCTGACGGATTCCATTGGGGATCGTGTTCGCGTTCTCGACGCCGCCCGCGGGCGCGGCTCAGGCGGATGACCTGGGACCAATCTCTGCCCTGCAATTCGAAGGAATCCCCTCTGGGGCAACCTTTGTGATGCGTGGGCCAGATGCCCGGCATCAACTCTGGTCTCCGGTGCACATGCTGAGGCGCGGTTGGTCGACTACACACGTCAGGTGCAGTTCACGACCGAACCGGCCGGCATTGTCGAGATCGATGCCCAAGGCATGGTCAAGCCATTGGCCGATGGGACAACCACCATCACGGCCACCCTTACCAGTGGGCAAGTGGCGCAGACTCCCATTGTGGTGGAAGGCTACGCATCGCCTCCGCAAATCAACTTTCAGAATCAGGTCGTTCCGATCTTCACGAAGTTCAGTTGCAACAGTGGCGGCTGCCATGGCAAGGCCAGTGGGCAGAATGGATTTCGACTGTCGCTGCTGGGCTTCTATCCCGAAGACGACTACGAGTTCCTCGTGCTGGAAGGACGCGGTCGCCGAGTTCTTTCCACCGGCTCCCTCTGAGAGCCTGTTGTTGACGAAGCCAACCGGCGTATCGCCACATGGCGGCGGCATTCGCATGGAAGCCGACAGCGACGAATACCGTCTCCTCTACCGCTGGATCGAACAAGGGATGCCCTATGGGAGCGAAGACGATCCGGTCGTGGCGTCGATCGATTGCGTCCCGGCCACTCGCATCATGGGACGTGGGGCGGAACAACAAGTCGCCGTCTACGCGACCTACAGCGACGGCACGATCGAAGATGTGACGCGCATGGCTCTGTATGAGCCGAACGATCCAGAGCTTGCGGAGTCCGAGGTTTCGGGACTCGTGCGCACGACGGATCTGTCTGGCGAAGTCGCCATCATGGCGCGCTATCAAGGCCAGGTCTCGACATTCCGGGCAACGATTCCGTTGGGTGCGCCGATCGCATCACTGCCTCCAGAGCGAAATTTCATTGATGAGCAGGTCTTTAACAAGTTGGAAGTACTGGGCATCCCACCGTCTGAGATTTGCGATGATGCGACCTTCCTGCGTCGGGTGTTTCTGGATATCACCGGAACGCTGCCGACCGCCGAAGAAGCCCAGGCGTTCTTGAACGATCCCGATCCCAACAAGCGGGACCGTGTGATCGATCAACTGCTCGACTCTCCGGAGTACGCCGACCTGTTCGCAAACAAGTGGAACCTCGTACTTCGAAATCGCCGTCGCCAGAACGAAGACGTTACCGGCACCCATTACTTCCACGAGTGGGTCTGGCAGAGCATGGCTTCCAACAAGCCCTACGATCAGTTCGTGCGAGAGATCCTCACGGCCACGGGAGATTCGACATTCAATCCTCCCGTTGTCTGGTATCGCGAAGTCAACGAGAACAACGAGCAAGTCGAAGACGTGGCTCAACTCTTTTTGGGCTTGCGCATACAATGTGCCCGTTGTCACCATCATCCATTTGAACGCTGGAGCCAGGACGACTACTACGGACTGTCGGCGTTCTTCAGCCGGGTGGGTCAGAAGAATCTGCCTGCGGGCGAAACTCGAGGCCGCGACCGCAGAATCTTCCATCAGGAAGGTCTGGCCCAGGCACAGAACCCACGCAGCAGCGAGCAGCTACTCCCCGCGGGACTGGGGAGTGAACCTTGCGAGATCGCTCCCGAAGAAGACCCGCGAGTTTATCTCGCCGACTGGGTCACCGATTCCAGCAATCCCTTCTTTGCCCGGGCATTTGTGAATCGTTATTGGAAGCATTTCTTCTCACGTGGCATCGTCGAACCGGAAGACGACATGCGCGAAACCAATCCGCCGACGAATCCGGAGTTGCTCGACGCCCTGGCGCAGCACTTCATTAATAGCGGCTACGACATGAAGGAACTGATTCGCACGATCTGTCGTTCGTCGACGTATCAACTGAGTGCGATTCCGAACGAGTACAACGTTTCCGATAAGCAGAACTTCTCGCGGTATTACCCGCGTCGGCTGTCGGCCGAAGCGCTCTACGATGGATTCCACCAGGTGACCGACACCACGCAGAACTACAACGGCATGCCGGAAGGGACGCGGGCACTGGAGCTCCCCGACACCTCGAACGTGCCTTACTTCCTGACCGTATTCGGCCAGCCGATGGGGGACACTGCCTGCGAATGTGAGCGTTCGATGGAAGCCAATCTCGCCCAGAGTTTGCATCTCTTGAACAGCAACGAGGTGCAGGGGAAGATCTCCAACGGAAGTGGTCGGGCGGCAACGCTGGCGCGTGATCAGGAACGCGACCATACCGAACGTATTCGCGAAATGTACTTGTGGACGTTCGCCCGCGAGCCGGATGAAGAAGAATTGTGCATCGCCTTGGCGCACATCGAAGCCCACCAGGATAACTACCAGATCGCCTACGAAGATGTACTCTGGGCGCTCATCAATACCAAGGAATTCCTGTTTAACCATTGACGAACGCCGAAGATCATCGGCCCGCCTGCCGCGCATCGAGCGGTATGCGGGCCGATCGTATTGCAGACGCATCCGGCATCCGTCAATCCCGCCTCATTGATTGTTCATCCCTGCCAACCAGGCCAGGAGCGCTCTATGACTGGTTTGAAACCCTCACGGATCGAGTTCTCGCATTTATTCGTGGCAGCACTGTTGGGGCTGAGTTTCACCCTGGCGGCATCGTCCGCTTGGGCGCAACTGCCGCAGGCGCGGGTCTACACGATTCAACCGACCGGTATGCAGACCGGAACGTCCGTCGACGTTCGCTTGCTGCGTGGGGACGACATCGAAGATATCGACAGCCTCTGGTTCAGCCATCCGGGCATCACGGCTGAAAAGAAGATGGAAGAAGTCGAGGGACAGCAGCGGGTCGTCGAGAACGCCTTTGTCGTCACATGTGCCCCCGATGTTCCCGACGGCGTCTACGAGATGCGAGCCATCGGGCTTTGGGGTGCCAGTAACTGCCGCAGGTTCATGGTCAGCAGGCGAGAACAGCTTGATGAAGTCGAGCCGAATCAATTGCCTCCGCAGGCTACTCCGCTGGAGATCGGGAAGGATGTGAATTCGCGTCTCGACCAGGGGAACGACGTCGACTGGTTCACCTTCACCGCGACCGCCGGACAGCGAATTGTTTTTGACTGTTACGCTGAACGGCTCGATTCGATCATGGATGCCACGCTCGAGGTTTACAACACCGCGGGGATCCGCCGATTGGCGCGGGCCACTGACGTCAGTGGCTTCGATCCGACGCTCGTGTTCGACGTTCCTGCCGATGGCGAGTACAAGCTGCGTGTGTTCGATGTCGCGTTTCGTAACGGACAGGACTATCACTATCGACTCGCCACCCATGTCGGTCCCTATGTGGCGTTCGCCTATCCCCCCGTGGGGCAGGCCGGAACAACGGCCAACGTGACTCTCTACGGAGCCAACATCGGCGGCGAACGGACCGATCTCGTCTGGAACGATTTCGTGCTGGAGCGACGCGAAGTCTCCATCCCGCTTCCCAGTGAAGCCGCTGCCTTCGATCCCACGATTCGCGTGACGTCTGTTCAGGCTGGCGAAGACTTCATCACCTATCGGTTGCCGACCGATCAAGGGGAATCGAATCCTGTTCGC
The DNA here is from genome assembly GCA_942492405.1 of uncultured Planctomycetaceae bacterium. Taxonomy (GTDB): domain Bacteria; phylum Planctomycetota; class Planctomycetia; order Planctomycetales; family Planctomycetaceae; genus JANNSB01. Next base: position 38,624 of record CALOES010000057.1, on the reverse strand, counting down.
ATCTATTTATCGAGCCAGCCCCTCACACTGGAACAGGAACCGAACAACGCTGCCGAGTCGCCGCAGCAACTTCAGGCTCCGTTTGAAATCGTTGGTCAGTTCGCCCAGCGTCGCGATGTCGACGTCTACGAGTTTGCAGCCAAGGCCGGGGAGTATCACTGGGTCGAAGTCATCTCGCAGCGCATGGGAACCACGGTCGACAGTTACTTTGTGATTGAGCAGATCACCGTCAACGAGAATGGCGAAGAACAAGTCAATCGTGTGACCAGTCAGGATGATGACGCGACCACCGCCGCTCAGAACATTTACGATACCAACACCGACGACCCGAAGTTCCTGCTTCAGGTGAATGCCGACTGCCGCTACCGCATTACTGTCCGCGATCATTACGGAGCGACTCGCAGCGATCCCTCGTTGAGTTACCGGCTGATTGTGCGTCCTGAACAGCCTGACTTCCGCGTTGTGGCGGTGCCGCAGAGTCCCGGCAACAACCAGGTCTGGGAAACCGGCATTCGTCGTGGGGACAACATCGGCGTTAACGTCTACGCCTATCGTCGCGATGGGTTTACTGGTCCGATCGAGATCAAGGTCGAAGGATTGCCGGAAGGTGTGCAGTGTCCCGGTACCGTCATTGGCTCGAATCAAAATACAGGCGTGTTGACCTTCACGGCTGCCGACAACGTCGAACCGAATCTCCATTTCGTCCAGATGACCGCCGAAGCGCAGATCGAACCGACGATGGCGACACGGGCAATCGCTGACGCCTTGAAGGCAATCGACGATCACGAGAAAACAATTCCCCCGCTGCGTCAGACACACGATCAGCGCGAGCAGCAATACCAGCAGGCGTTGCAACAACGAGATGAAGCGAAACAGCGCTCCGACGACAACCCCGACGACGAGGGACTGAAACGCCAACTTGAACAACGTCAAGAACAGCTTGATCAGGCGACCGTGCAGCGCGATGAGGCCGCAACCGCGCTGCAGACGGCCGAGCAGCAACTCGCGCAGTTAAAGGAAGCCTGGCAGCAGCGTAAGAACGAAGCCCAGCAACTTGTGCAACAGATCACGCATCCGGTGCGAGCGGTCACGTTCGCATGGGGACCGGTGAACCAGCTTCCGCCGCAGCCTCGGCTCACCGACGGTTTCGCACTGGCCACGCTGCCCGAAACGGCATTCTTCCAGGTCACAACCGATGCCTATCAGTTCGAGGCGAACCAGGGTCGGCAGATTCTCGTGCCGATCCATCTCACGCGTCGCCAGGAGTTCGCTGAAGCGGTGAATCTGCAGTTTCAAGGGCTTCCCAATGGAGCCAACATTGATTTGCAGAACCAGCCGATTCCTGGTGAAGAAACCGACCGTGTCTATCGCTTGTTCGTGCGGGACAACAGCCCTCCCGGAACTTATACCGTCTATCTGACGGCTCAGGCTCAAGTGTCGTACCGCCGCAATCCCGAGCGGGCAGAACGGCTCACGCAGGAATCCGAGCAAGCCAAGATGGCCCACGAAGCAGCGATGGAGGCCCAGCGTCTGGCGACCGAGACCAAGAATCAGGCCATTCAAGCCGAACGCGATGCCCAGACGGCTCTGCAGCAAGCACAACAAGCCAAGCAACAGGCCGATCAGCAATTTCAACAGGCGATGACGGCCTTCCAGCAAGCGGTCCAACAGCGTGAGGAAGCCGAGCGCCAGGTGACTGCGGCCCAGGATCTCGTCAACGCGACGACGACTCAATTGGATGATGCGAAGGCCGCACTGGCCAACGACCCCGAGAACGAAACACTCAAACAGCAGGTCGCCACGCTGGAGCAGACACTCACCACGCAGAACACGGCTCTCGATCAAGCGAAGACTAAGCTCGACGAGATGAAGAAGAAAGAAACCGATGCCGACACCGCGCGCAAGACCGCCGAAGACGCCGCAAAGGTCGCCGCGGACAATGTGACCAAGGCCCAGGAGGCTCTGACCGCCGCCACCGCCGCGAAGACACAGTCGGAACAAGCGGAACGCGATGCGCAACAGACAGTGCAGCGCAGGCAGCAGCAAAGTCAGCAGGCCGAACAGGCTGCGAATCAGGCGAACCAGCGAGCCAATCCCGCGAACGTCAATGTGACGATTCCTTCGACGCCGATTGTAATCACCGTACTCGCCGCGCCTGCCAAGATGAGTGCGAACGTCCCCAATGGCGGCAACATCAAACGGGGCGAGTCGATCGAAGTCACGGTCAACGTCAACCGTCAAAATCGGTTTGAAGGCGCGGTAACTTTGGAGTTGCCGCTGCCGCCTGGAGTCACCGGTTTGTCTGCTCCCGCCATCACGATTCCCGCCGAAGAAACGTCGGGGATGTTCGTGATCACCGCCGCCGGCGATGCCACGACGGGTCAACTGCAGAACATGGTGATTCGCGGCCGCATGGAGTTCGACGGCCAGGCCGCGGTCGATGTCCCGATCAATCTCACCGTCAACGAATAGTCCCACCCCAATACAGGACGGCACCTCGCCGCCCTCACATCTGTACTTCCCGCCGAGAGTGATATGTTGCGACTCACGATTTCTTGTCTGGCAGTCGTCTCGCTGAGTCTTGTCGTCGTAGCGACGGCGGACGACGAGCAGGCGATTCAGTTCGAAGACCCGCAGTTGGGTCGAGCAGTCGACTTCTATCAGGATGTCTATCCGATCCTGGAGAAGAAATGTCTCGCCTGCCATAGCGCCAGCCGCCGCGAGAGCGACCTTGTTCTCGAGAGCTCCGCCGCATTGTTGGAAGGGGGAGCCAGTGGACCGGCCGTCGTCGCCGGCAATCCGGATGAAAGTCTGATCTATCTCGTCTGTGCCCGCACGGCCGCTCCCGCGATGCCTCCGCTCCCCAACTCGGCGTCGGCTCAGCCGGTCTCCCCTCGCGAATTGGGCATCCTCCGTCAGTGGATCACGGAAGGAGCCAATGCCGGCACACGTCCCGCGGCCGCCGGAGAACTCGCTTGGCAACCTCTTCCCGAACACATTCATTCCATCTACAGCGTCGCACTCTCGCAGGACGAACGGTTCGTGGCGACGGGACGCTCGAATCACATTGTCATCTACGATCTGTCGAATCAGACCGAGGTCGCGCTCACCGATCCGGCTCTCCTCAGCCTCGAGTACGAAGGCCAACGGTTCTACGGGCCAGGTACGTCGCATCGCGACTTCGTCCACTCGCTGGAGTTCAGTCCCGACGGCCGCTGGCTCGCTTCGTCGGGTTATCGTGAAGTGAAGCTCTGGGAACGTCAGCCGGTCGAGACACGGCAGACCTTCAACGCCGAATCTCCCATGACGTCGCTCGCCCTCTCGGAAGACGGCACATTCGCCGCCACCGGCCACGAAGACATGAAGGTCCGCATCTGGAATCTGACGAACGGCCAGATTGCCGCGACGCTCGAAGGACATGCGACACCCGTGCGTGCCGTCGACTTCAATGCTGACGGAAGCGAGATCGTCTCGGCCAGCGACGATGGCATTGTTCGCCGATGGCAGATCACCGGTGAGTTCATCGCTGAACTGCCCACAGGAAGTCCGGTGAAGTCGATCCTCTTCAGCCGCGATGCCACATTGGTACTGACTGGTCACGACGACGCTGTCATTCGTGCCTGGACCACACCCGAGCCACCCGCACCTGTCGAACCGGCGGAAGGCGAAGCGCCTGCCGAAGGCGAAGCGCCTGCTGAAGGAGAGGCTCCTGCCGAAGAACCTCCGATGCCCCCCACGCCGATTCGCGAATTGGCAGGGCATGGTGGGCCGGTGACATCGCTCATGCGGTATCCGGAGAACGAAGAGATCCTCTCGGGCTCCGCCGACGGACGCGCCATCACCTGGAACATCACCAACGGAAATCAAGTGCGGCAGTTCAACCTCGGTGGTGCGGTGACTGCCATCGACGTCTCTCCCGACGGCCAATGGGTCGCGACCGGTGGAGAGAACAACATCGCCCGCGTGTGGAATCGTGCCAACGGCCAGCAGCGGATTGAAGTCAAAGGCGACCCGCGTGCCGACCAGCAGGTGATCGCCCTCACCGATGAACAGACGGTTGCAAACCTGCTCGTGAACCTGGCTGACGCCGAGAAGAACGCGGCGGCACAAGATGTCACGGCTCGCGAAGAGAACCTCACCAAGAGCAACGAGGCACTCACCGCGGCTCAGACGACCGTTACCGAAGCTCAGACCAAGGTGACTGAGGCAACCACGCCCTATCAGGAGGCCGTCGCCCAACGCGAGGAGGCAGAACGTCAGGTCGCGGCCGCCCAGGATCAGGTCAACACGACGACAACGCAGCACAACGATGCGAAGACCGCGCTCGCGGCCGATCCCGAAAACGAAACACTCAAGCAGCAGGTCGCAACGCTCGAACAGACGCTCACGACGCAGACGCAGACGCTCGATCAGGCGAAGGTCGTGCTTGAGCAAATGAAGACGAATGAGACCACTGCCGAAACGGCCAAGAAGGAGGCCGACGACGCGCTCACCGCCGCCCAGAACATGCTGGCCTCGGCACAGCGCGCCGTGGAACTCGGTCAGCTGGGACTCGACAATTCCCGCGTGCGTGCGGAAACCGGCACTCAGCAGCATGCACAGGCTCAGATGGACTTGCAGGAAGTTGAGCAGCAACTCATGGCGGCCCAAGCAGCCGCACAGATGACGCAACTCCCGATCTTCGCCGTCGCGTTCTCGGCCGACGGTCGACATCTGTTGACATCGGGCGACGACAACAACATCTACTTCTGGAATGCCGAAACCGGAACGCCCCTGGAGACATTGGCCGCCGAACCGGCGCGCGTGCAGGCGCTGCGGTTCACCGGGACAGGCATGATGCTCAGCATGTCGGGGGGGACGTTACAGGTACGCGATCCGCGTCCCAGTTGGAAGCTGGCGGGTGTCCTCGGAGCCAAGCCCGACAACTCGCTCGACCTCAGCGAATCGCCGATGGTCAGCCGGGTGCTCAGCGTTGCATTTTCGCCCGACAGCACTCTGCTGGCGACGGGTGGTGGTGATGCTTCTCGTAGCGGCGAGCTGCTGCTGTGGGATGTCGCGTCTCGCCAAGTTGTGCGTACCTTCGCGGAAGCCCATAGCGACACGGTCTTCGATATCGAATTCTCGCGTGACGGCCGCTACCTCGCCTCCGCCAGTGCCGACAAGTTCATGAAAGTCTTTGACGTCACCAGCGGCGAGCATATCCGTTCCTTCGAAGGTCACACCGGACACGTCCTGGCCGTCGCCTGGAAGGGGGATGGCAGCAATCTCGCCACAGGGGGGGCCGACAACGTCATCAAGGTCTGGACGTTTGCGACTGGCGAGCAGGTGCGTACGATCACCACCCACCAGAAGCAGGTCACCGACGTCGACTACATCGGAGTGACCGACAACATCGTCAGTTGCAGCGGCAACCGCGACGTGAGGTATCATCAGGCGACCAATGGCCGTTTCTACCGCGAGTTTGGCGGTAATACCGACTACGTCTATTCGACCGAGGCCAATCGGGATGAGAAACTTGTCGTGGCCGGCGGGCAAGACGGCGTGCTCAGGGTCTGGAACGGCCAGAACAGCCAGCTCCTGATGAGTTTCGACCCGCCTCAGACCGGTGAAGAAGCCGCTACCGCCAGCCTTAACCCGTAAGATCCCTTCGGTCCGAGCCTGGAGTTCTTCACGAAAGCGATTCCTGTCTTGAGTGATCCCAAGTCGTCTGCGAGACTCTCCCAGGGGGGGCGTGCGCCCATCCCTCAAGTGAATTCCCGGTAGTCTGGTGGTGAGGAGTCCGTTGATGACACGGCCTTTCATACTTGCGTTGTTCGTGTTGAGTCTCGGCATCCCGGCCGCCTGCGAGGCCCAGGGGCTTCTGTGGTCCCTCCCTCCCGATGGGGCATGGGTGCGGTATCAGGGGGACTACACGCAGCTCGTGCGGCGTCCCAACTCGACCGAGGGAGATCTCTCGCTCAAATGGCGTCGGTATCTGACCATCAAATCGGTCGGCCAACTCGACGTTTCGATTGCCGGAGAAATTGAGCCGGTCCCCTGCCGCTGGATCGAGATCAAGGTCGAAACGGGTCAGGTTCGCGAAGGTCTGATTGATGCCGGCCCCGGCGGCGTGCGCATCTACAAGCTGCTCGTCCGCGAGGATGCCATTCAAGGCACGCTCACGCACGATATTCCCAACGTCGGCAACATCTTCGTGTCGTACATTCCGCTGGTGCAGGGAACAACAACGCAGGACGGCATGCAGGTCGATGTCGGCCCCGGTTGGCGAAAGCTGGGCGAACTACCGGCCGAGCAACTCGAGGGTGAAGTCTTTCAACTCTATCCGGCCGTTTCGCTGTTGCGGCACTATCGCGACCTGGCAGAGCAGGCGAATCCTCAACCCGTGCAGACTCCGCTGGGGGATGGCATGGCGACCGAATACGAGGGAACCATGCAGATGGAAACGTCTGCCCGCCGTTCGACGAACACCGCGGAGATTTTTCGCAGCGATGTCGTTCCATTTGGGCTCTTCCGCTGGACCGCCACGACGGTTACCGAGAAGAAGGTGACGGTCGAACCACGAGACTCGTTCCAGGAAACGGTGCAGATCAGCGAAGAGATGACTCTGATCGAGGCCTACCTCGAAGGTGCCGAAACCGAACTGGTGACCGACAACGATTTCTGACCAGGTGGATTGCCCCCGAGCCGGAATCATTCGTGACGGAAGGGTGCAATGGTTTCATGGTGATGCGCAGCCGCAGCGTCATGAAACGTCGGCCCCGTCAAAGTTGCGCTTCAATGTGCCGGAACCGGAGAAACGAGCGGCGGGACAGAATCCCTGCCTCTCATCGCGTGATTCCGCCGAGGCAATCGGATCCAGCCGTGGGGGAGATGTGCTAAGATCTCCTCAATTGCAGCGAATTAGGGACAGAAGTCTGCTGAAACCGACGCGCCCGATGACGGGTATGCTTGTTGAAGAGTACGTCTTGAGCCTGTGAGTCAAACTCTCGATAGCCTTGCCGCGCTAGCCGCCAAAGGGGATTCGTCCTCGTTGCGTGAACTGCTCGTGCAGGCCCAGAGAGCTGTTTTCTCGTTGTGCTTCAAGATGTTACGGCGAAAGGAAGACGCCGAGGATGTGACCCAGGAAGCGTTGATTCGCGTGGCAAGGCATCTCGAAGACTGGGATCCTGGCCGCCCGGTCATGCCCTGGATCCTGGCCATCGCGGCCAATCGGTGTCGTTCGTTCGCCTCCAAGAAGAGGATTTCGACTCAGTCGATCATTCCCGAAACTGTCACCGAAGAGTGTCAGACGGCCGATCGAAACGAGTTGGGAGAAGAACTTGACCGGGCGTTGACTGTCCTCAAAGACGATCAACGCGAATGTTTTATCCTGTTTTACATCAACGACCTGCCGTTGGCCGATATCTCCGAGATATTGGGCAAGCCAGTGGGAACCCTGAAGACCTGGCTCTTTCGAGCCCGCAAGCAATTGGCCGAACACCTTCAAAGGCGAGGGTATTCATTCGAGGTGCAGCATGAACTGCCATGAATTCCAGGATTGGCTGAATGACATCGAGCACGCCGGCGACCACGGCGTGTGTCTGGGCCATCTCGCGCAGTGCGAGTCTGTGACATGCCGCGAACTCTGGGATGAGTACTTGCTGGTCGAGGATGCCCTCACCCGCTGGAAGCGAGATATTCCCGAAGTCGACGTGATTGACAAGGTCTGGAGCGAGATTAAACCCGCTCTTGTCGCCCGCAAGCCCGTCGCCCAATCGATGCCCGCAGAGCATTCGCAGACGAGCCGCAGTGCCTGGGGGGCCTTGGTCATGACGGCAGCCATCGTCGCTCTCAGCCTGTGGGGACTCTCGGGGTTCAAGGCTCCGGTCGGAAACACATCACCGCCAGAGATGGTGATTGTTCCCATTGTCGACCCACCGCGGCCCGAAGCTCCGCTGCAGAGATACAGCGTGGCATCGGTCAGCCTGGCACAAAGTGCCTCGGCGTTCGTCGCGGATGCGGCCCTGCTCACGGTGCGCGACGTCGGCGATCCCAACGACCCGACGCGTCCGGTCTCGGCCTGGGCGACCAAGATGTCGCAGCAGCTCGAGCCGCTGGGAGAGAACTTCAATCACGCGATCAAATACCTCGACGAAGTGATCCCCGACATGTCGGACATGCGGATGATTCCCACGAGTTGAAACGCGGTTGTTCGGGGCCACATTCCGGATCGGCCTCTGGTGCGTCACTCGATGTTTTGCACGATCTCGCGGATCTTCTCGATCGTCGCCTTCAGCCCCACCACGTATTGCGCCAGGGAGGCGTCGTTTCCCTTGGAGCCGATCGTGTTCACTTCCCTGAGGAGTTCCTGGCAGAGGAAGTCGAGCTTCCGGCCGGGCGATGTGTCCTGATTGATGCTTGTCAGGAACTGAGCCAGATGCGAACGCAGCCGCGTGATCTCCTCGGTCACATCGCAGCGGTCTGCAAACAGGCAGACTTCACGCACGAGGTCGGCATCGGTCACGCTGGAGCCGACATCTTTCAAGAGGTCGTTCACTCGGTCGCGAATGCGCTGTCGGTACTGGCTGACGACTTGCGGCGAACGCTCCGCGATCTGATCAACCACGCCGCCCACTTCGTGGCAGAGTGCAGCCAGCGTCTGTTGCATCGACGCCCCTTCGCGGGCGCGAAACTCGTTGAACGCCGTGAGTGCATCGTCCACCGTCCCCTGGATGAGGGGCCAATCGACTTCGGTCACGACGCCTTCATCATCTTCCCGCACCACGCCCGGCAGCGTGAGTAACACGGAGGGATTGGCATCGAGGTCGGCGGTGGCCGCGCCCGCTTGGCGCATCTCGTTGGCCAGCCGCTTCCACTGCTCGATGTAGTAGTGAAAGACCGCTTCGTCGACGATGTAGCCGCAGGGTCCGTCCTTGCGGTGAACGGAGACGAACACGTTGAGCGTGCCGCGAGCCACACGTTCTCGCACCAGCTTTTCGAGGTCGTGTTCGAGTGCCGTGTAACCGTGGGGCGAACGGATCGCGACCTTCAAGTGGCGGTTGTTGACCCCCTTCACTTCGGCACGAACATGCAGATGGTCGCTCGACCTCTCCGCCGTTCCGAAGCCCGTCATGCTCAGCACGTTCAGAACCCTTCGTCAGTTGGAGGGGTCAGCGGCCGCGCCGTCGCCGGTAGCGTCAGATTCGGTCGTCGCACCCTCCGTCTCGGTGGGCGTTTCGGTTGTCGGCTCACCGGGTGACTCGGGTACCGTTGTGTCAGCCTCATCGGTCATGGGCGGTGTTTCGGTGCCCTCTTCTGGAGCCGGCGTCGTCGTGTCGGTCTCGTCTTCCGTTTCGACGGCGTCAGTCATCGGCGCGGATGTCTCGGGTGTTGTCGTCTCAGTAGTGGCGTCGTCGTCGGTGCCTTCAGGTTCCGTCGTCGTGCCGCTGCCGTCATCCATTGTGTCAGCATCTGGGAAGATGAAGGGAGAAGTTCCGTCACCCGTGCCGCCAAGATCATCTGCCTCCGGGATGTCGCTACCGGTTCCCTGATCGAGCCTGGTGTCTCCCTGCCCGTCATCACCCTGCTCTTCAAAACTATCGGAAATTGCCGACTGCGAATTGCGGATCAGCATCCCGCTCACGCCGTTGGTCACGACCCACAGCACTGCGATGCCGATGGTAATTTTGGTGAAGACGTCGCCGGCCTTGGTGCCGAAGGCGCTTTGACCACCCGCTCCACCGAACGCCCCGGCCAATCCCCCACCACGGCCGCGCTGCAACAGCACGACCAGAATGAGGAACAATCCGAGAATCAGCAAAAAGACTTGCGCGACATTCGCGAAGAAGTCCAACCAGGTTGCCAACATACTCACGACTTAGTCTCCTGCGCCTCGACGTCGTTCTCGGCGACGACTTTGATTTCATTCACAATCTGGGAGTTCATCCCCCGGATGCCTACACGACTTGCTGGCGGGCGGCGTCGATAATGCCCACGAAGTCGGCCGCCTTCAGGCTGGCTCCTCCGACCAAGGCACCATCCACGTTGGGCTGGCTCAGCAATTCGCCGGCGTTGGCAGGCTTTACGCTTCCACCGTAGAGGATGCGCACCTGCTCGCCAATCTGCGGAGTGTAACGGCTGGAAAGCCAATTGCGAAGGTGAAGATGAGCTGATTCCGCCTGCTCGGGGCTTGCCGTCTTTCCCGTCCCGATGGCCCAGACGGGCTCGTAAGCCACGACCAGCAACGGAGTTTGCTCGGCCGAGACATTCGCCAGTCCGGCGGCCATTTGCCGATTGAGGACCGACTCGGTCTGACTCGCCTCGCGCTCCGCCAGCAATTCTCCGACACAGAGGACGGCCGTCATTCCGGCGGCGATGACGGCATCGACCTTCCTCCCAATAATGTCATCGGACTCGTGCAGCACATGCCGTCGTTCGCTGTGTCCCAGTATGACGTGTGTACAACCGAGATCCTGCAGCATTTCGAGGGCTACTTCCCCGGTAAAAGCTCCCGGAGCTTCGTGCCAGGCGTTTTGCGCTCCCCAGCAGACTTTCGAGCCTTTCAGAACGTCGCCCACAGCCCCCAAGTAGGGAAACGGCGGGCAGACCAGCACCTCGACTTTTGGATGGTCAGTCACCCCCGACTTGACACCGGCCGCCAATTCGACAGCCGAGGTACGGGTGGTGTTCATCTTCCAGTTACCGGCGACCAGATAGTTTCGCATTGTCGTGACAGTCGTTTAAGTGTGAAGAGCCGCTTTCGAGGATGAGTGCGTCGTATGGTAATGGACAACGCAGCGGTGTCACGCCCGACGAATGTTTGATCCCATCAGAGTGGCTCAATGTAGATCCCCTCGTCCTCGAGCCGATACGTCAATCCAACCGATGTAAGGACTTCGCTCAGCACGACCTCGACGGTCGTATTCTCCAGGTTGACGGAGACTGTGCGTTCGAGCACGCCGTTCCATTCATCGGTGTCGGGAACGTTCCAGCCGAAAGAGGCCCCGATCAGTTCTTCGAGGGTCAGTAGCACCAGCCGCAGTTCGACGTTCGGTTGCTCGAAACGCGTCAGGCTCACCTGCAACGAACGCTCGATGAAGACCCGTGGCGGATCAATAGCCACCGGCACATCGATCGGCTCACTCAACAGGGCCAGTTCCTCGGGGGTGAGTTCAACCATCGGAGTATCGACCATGGGCTGCGGCTCGACGGGCGTCACTGGATCTTGTTCGGCAATCATCACCGGCGGTTCGACATCGAGTGGGTCGCCGGGAATCGCAGGGTCGAGTGAGAATCCATCCGCCATGGCCGTCATGCAGCGCATCACGACAGGATCGGTTTGATCCGACAGGAACTTGACGCTGCCGTCGGCCATCAGCACGTACATCCCGTCCGCCTGACCCGTTCCAAAACCGTCGGGACCGTTGATGTAGGGCTCTTGAGTGAACGGCCTGATCGTCGCATCGGCGTTGGACCACGAGCCGAGCCCGTCGGTCACGCCCGCGATCATGATCGTGTTCGACAGTCCATCAACGACCTCTTCAGGCCGAGTCGTACGGTCGTATCCGAAGATGCCGGCTCTGGGATGATTCGCCGGCAGCGTCGGGCCGTCGACTCCCAGACCCGCGACGCCGACGTAGTGCGTGATCGGGTAGCCATCGTCGCCAACTTGTTGCGTGATCAGTGGATTGACGAGTGCCGGCAGCCTCCGTCGGACGAATCCGCCATTGATCGGATCCTGCCAGCCGCGTTCCCACAACGGAATCGGTCCCGGTCGCGACGTTGACGGAAATTCCGATTCCAGTGTCGCCAGCCAACCGAACTGCGCATCGGTCTCGCCGGTAAAGGTGAGTCGCCCTTGAGGGAAGTATCCGTGCTGCGACTGATAAGCGTCCAAACGCCCCCCCAGACGGACGAGTTGCAGTTCGACTGCAGTCTGCTCGGTCTGTTCGGAGATCGGTTGCTCGTCGTGCGTTTCAGACACAGTGCCCGCGACTCCATTGGCGTCGCTGGTTCTCGGTCCCCACGGTTCATCCTTGAGCAGCCAGACGATGATCGTCAGCGTGGCGAACGCGGCGACTGTCCACGCGACCGCGATTGGCGACTGGAGCCAGCCAAAGCACGCCGCTAAACAGGACTTGGCGCGTTGAGCGAGCGATGACCATGTCCCGCCGTCCGACGCGCTCGTCGCATCAGTGGCATCACGTTTGTCGATCCACTCCGCCAGCCGGTCGGCCTTGGTTTGCGCGGGCGTCGGTGGCGGGGGAGCAGCATCAGCCTCGGCCGGCTTTGCGTCCGCCTCGGTTTCCGCCTTCGGCACCACGGCCGGCTTCAAAAGCTTCGCGGGCACTGCTCTCCATTCGCCGTCGCCGCGGGCAATCTCGACTCCTTTGCCGCAATCGGGGCAGGCGAACTGGCTCTCGATCAGCGACTCGTCGGCGAATCGCAATCTCGCCATGCAGTGGGGACAGGCAAAATCTCGGGCAGGCACGAATGATGGGAAGGCAAATGTCGAATACTCTTCAATTCAGCGGACGTCCTTGCCCTGCTGTTCACGGCATCTCATCATACGGGCGATGCGAAATCGAGGATAGACGTTTGCATCGTGCAGATGTGGTTCCCAAGGAAGACCTCATTCAGGAAATCAAATGGCCAGTGTGACGCAAGACACCAAGACCGCCGAAAACGGACGCCCCTACAAGGTGATCGGCACGCGACCCATCCGGCACGACGGCGTCGATAAAGTGACGGGTCGGGCCGTCTATGGTGCCGACGTCCGGTTGCAGGGGATGCTGCACGGCTACATCCTTCGTAGCCCGCATGCTCATGCGAAGATTCGCTCAATCGACACGTCGGCCGCCGCGAAGGTGCCGGGAGTCCGAGCAATCATCACGAATGCCGACCTGCCTGATGTCGGCGATCGAATCGCGGAGCTGGGAGAAGGCTCCGTCAACATGCGGCACCTCAATGCCAACGTGCTGGCGAAAGACAAGGTGCTCTATCGGGGTCATGCGGTCGCGGCGGTCGCGGCTGATAACATTCACATTGCCGAGGAAGCTGCGAAGCTGATCAAGGTCGACTACGCACCGCTGCCGCATGTGCTGAACGTTCGCGAAGCGATGCTGCCGACGGCTCCCCTCTTGAATGAAGACGTCTACACCATCGAAGCGGGCGAGAAGATCAGCGACAAGCCGACCAACATCGCCAAGCGGTTCTACTACGAACTCGGCACTCCCGATGATGCCTTCGCCAAGGCCGATGCAGTGATTGAGCGCGAGTTCAATACTGCGACGGTGCATCAGGGCTACATCGAGCCGCATGCATCGACGGCTCTGTGGAATTCCGACGGCCACATTACGATCTGGACCTGCACGCAGGGGACGTTCACTGTGCGTCAGCAGTGTGCCGAATTGCTCGATGTGCCGGTGTCGTACATCAAGGTGATTCCGACCGAAATCGGAGGGGGCTTTGGCGGCAAGATCTCAGTCTACGAACAACCGGTGGCGGCACTCCTTTCGAAGAAGACGGGTCGGCCGGTGAAGGTCATCATGTCGCGGAGCGACGTCTTCGAAGGAACCGGCCCCACGCCCGGCACCTACATTCGCGTGAAACTCGGCGCCACCAAGGACGGCAAACTCGTCGCGGGCGAAGCCTATCTCGCTTATGAGGCCGGCGCGTTCCCCGGTTCGCCGATCAATCCGGGCTGTCTGTGCGTCTTCTCTTGTTACGATATCCCCAACGCGAAGGTCGAAGGCTACGACGTCTGCGTGAACAAGCCCCGCACGAACGCCTACCGCGCTCCAGGCTCGACCAACGCCGCGTTCGCGGTGGAGAGCGTGCTGGAAGAAGTGTGTGATGAACTCGGTATCTGCTCTACCGAGTTCCGTTTGAAGAACGCCGCCAAACAAGGCACCCGCCGCGTCGACGGCTATGTCTATCCGCGAATCGGACTGACCGAAACGATCGAAGCCATCAAGTCGAGCGCGCACTACAACTCGAAACTCGAAGGCCCCCATCGTGGGCGCGGCATCGCATGCGGATACTGGTTCAACGCAGGTTTGAAGAGTTCCGTAACGGTGACCGTCAACTCCGATGGCATGGTGTCGTTGATTGAAGGCTCCACCGACATCGGCGGCACGCGAACCAGCATCGCCATGCAGCTGGCCGAGACCCTCGGCATCGCGGCCGAAGACGTTATCCCCACCGTCGTCGACACCGACAGCGTCGGATACACCGACGTCACCGGCGGGAGTCGCGTCACACTCGCCACCGGACTTGCGGCTCACGAGGCGGGTCTCAAGATCCGTCAGCAGATGTGCGAAGCGGCTGCGGCAATGTGGGAAGTCGAACCTTCCCAAGTGACTTACAAGGAGGGATGCATCAGTAACGGCAATGGCAAAACTCTCGGATTCAAGGAACTCGCCCGCGAACTGCAACACGAGTCGTCGCCTCTCACGGCGTCGGCCAGCGTGACTGCCCCGGCGTCGAGCAACGCATTCGGTTGCCACTGCGTCGATGTTGAAGTCGACCCCGACACAGGGAAGGTGGCAATCCTTCGATACACCGTCGCGCAAGACGCAGGCACCGCGATTCATCCCGCCTACGTCGAAGGACAGATGCAGGGGGGAGCCGTCCAAGGCATCGGCTGGGCGCTTAATGAAGAGTACTTCTACGACGACAATGGCGTGATGCGCAACAGCGGCTACCTCGACTACCGCATCCCCACGTCGCTCGATCTGCCCAATATCGAAACGATTATCGTCGAAGTCCCCAACCCCGATCACCCCTACGGCGTTCGCGGCGTCGGCGAAGTTCCCATCTGCCCACCCCCCGCAGCCATCGCAGCAGCGATTCAAAGAGCCACGGGTGTGAGGATGACAACGCTCCCCATGTCGCCGCCGAAGGTGCTGCATGAGTTGTTGAAGTAGGATGCGTCTGCCGGACTGGACATATACGCGAGACGAGATTGTACGACAATGCGGTTAACACCTGCTCAACTCGCGGTTCATCTCATCTGCGGTGAAGTTTCGTTACCGAGGTCCAACCAACAGAGTCTTCGCGAACAATTGTGCGATGGTCGTGAGATGCTGCGTTCGATTACGGGGCAAGACTTTGGCTTTGATCTGCAGAAATGGCATGACTATCTCAAACTGACGAAAGATGGCGGATACACATGGAACCGAATTATTAAGTTACCCAAGATCATGAAATCAGCTCTGGCCAATCGAGAATGGTTGGACGCCGTCGCAGCCATTGAATCAAAGCGCGACACGGGCAAACGTCAGCAGCGGAAGCGTTCACATCATTGACGCGAGAATTGATGGCCACTTTGCATGACATCATTCGACGAGTGCGAAGTCGCCAGACCGACAACTCGGATTGGCTCTACATTGCTGGTGCGGCGGTTGATCTGTCTCTCGATTCGGAGGCCGAACTCACCTGCCCGTATTTCGACGAAGACACCGATGAAGAGCTTGATCCAACTGGCTTTGCAGAACGAGGATTACGCTTAACTATCGACGTCGAAACCGTCGAGCAGTGCATCGAATGGGCCGATCAGCTTTCTGGCACAATAGATGACAAAGCGGCACTGAACGTAATCCGCTATTACATCCGATTCGACGCATGGCTTGAAACGCTCGACGCCCCGATCCACCATCACCCGAAGAATCTCTTCGTCGAATTGATCGCGAGTTCGTAGAGAGTCTCGGACCAGAAGATCAAATCAAACGATGTCGCCGGGATGGCTGTGACCGCGGCACTGTCAAACTGAGCGTGTTGTGTCAAAGACACCATTTTGAAGGCGTTCGGAATCGCCCATATCCGTTCGATGACTGAGTTCCGCGGTCGTCCCCGATCGCTGGGCTATCGGGGACGACGAGTTGGTGGGAGGCCGTCACTTGAGCGACAATGTGAATTCGATGCTACAAGAGATAGGAGATTCGCGTGGACGACCTCATCGATCTCTACGATTTCCTCCAAGCTGCTCGTCAACATCCGTCGATGTTTGTCCGGGATTGGTCGCTCGATGATTTGGAGCGGATGTGCCACGGTTATGACGCGGCGCTTGTCATCCATCGAATTGACGATATTGGACGGCGATTTAATCGACGCTTCAGTGACTGGTTATTATGCAGGTTCAAGTGGTCGTGCTGCCGCGGCTGGGCTTGGGCCATCCTAGAACATTCCGAATCTCCGGAGGCCGCGTTTTGGAAGTTCTTCGAACTGCTGGATCAATTCCGTGGCGAACGCCACTCGTAGCTGACGGTAACCGTGATTCCATGTCCCGCTAGGGACAACCGACAATCGCCCACCGATTTGTCGGTGGGTGAGCGAGTTTCATTGTCGCCGAGTCCCGAAGGGACGACAGAACCCTGACGACCGAACATACGTTTGGAGGTATGGGCTCCGAGTTTTCGAACTGACCATCTTTCGTCCCTACGGGACTCTCTGAATTCAATCCGATGGCTGTCTCACCGATAAATCGGTGGGCGATTCTCGCATCGTCCCTCACGGGACGATCCAGAGCTTTGGGCACAAGTCAGCAGTGAATCAACGAAGTTCAGATTCTCCCGGTGACGCTGTCGGTCTCGGCTCCGATCAACTCGCCGCCGAAGGAGCTCCATGAGTTGCTGAAATGATTGCCGGCGATCAGGCATCAGCCCTTCTGTCGCTGCCGAAATTCCTCGGCCTTGGCCGTGGTCCGCACGGCGAGCGCGAAGTCGCTTTGACCGCATTCGATTGCAAGCTTCATGAATTCGTCCGCGCTGCCCGCGAGTCGACGTCTTTGGACTTCCCGGCGTACGAAAACGCAGATCTCGTCGATTGCCTTCTCGGAATTGCCGTGCTCTTGCAGGACCAACTCAAACCCGTTGATTGTTGGACGCGGCAACCTGGGGCCGTGAATGAGATACCAGAGACAACTCAAGAAACCGCAGTGGCGATAGACTTCCGGGCCTGCGTTGCCTTTGGAATCGAGTGCCTCTTGCCGCGATCTCCAGCGGCGTTCGACATTCCATTTGGGATTGGTGAACCATTCGACGCGAATTCGCGGAGCCGCCTGGCGTTTGAGAAGCTTCTCGGCAAGCATGCCGGCACGATCGAACATGGCCACCAGGGAGTCGGTATCCCATTGGCTCCACGCCGCTTCGTCCCATTCGATCGAGTCGTAAAGCCGTTGCTCTTCACGAGTCAATTCGATGGAACTCCACTCCATTACGGTCCCGGCATTTGCGTGATATCACGAAATCCGGGTCGCAGCGCGCTACTGACGACACCGGTTTCGGCATTGAACCCCGCTCCGCCGTGAATCGGTCGCATGTTCTTCGTGGATTACGACAGAAGGCCGTGAATCAATCTCTGCGTCGAACAACAATAGCCCGCAGCGCCAGCGAGGGAGGCGTAACTCGCTGCGAGCCGGACCGCAGCCCGGCTCGCGGCAAGAGACTCGCGGCGATTCCAAGGAACTTCCGACGTTGAGGACTGCCTTCATCCACGCGACGAACCGCGACCGGTCGGCTTCCGGGACGCAGAATCTTTCCGTCCGCCACGGCTTAAGGCAGTTTTTTTAGACACTGCCGCACCGTCTCGACGCAGACCGACTCGACCACTTTCAACCGCCTTAGTAATGCCTGATGTTTGTTGATAGTTGGACGAATACTGGTCTGCGGCTGGGCGTTAAACGAAACTACTTGAACGTATCGAGATGAGGCGCGCCCATGGCGTGGTAGCCACTGTCGACGTGCAGGATTTCTCCCGTAACGCCGGAGGCGAGCGAACTCAGCAGGAACATGCCCGACTTGCCGACCTCTTCCTCGGTGATGTTGCGTCTGAGTGGCGAGAGTGTTTCGTAGAGCGCCAGCATCTGCTTGAAGTCGCCGACGCCGCTGGCGGAGATCGTTCGCACGGGGCCGGCACTCAGGGCGTTCACGCGAATCTGTCGCGGTCCCAGCTCGCTCGCCAGATAACCCATCGCGCTTTCGAGCGTCGCTTTGCAGAGACCCATCAGGTTGTAGCCGGGAACGACACGTTCGCCGCCAAGGTAAGTGAGCGTGAGGATGCTCCCTCCGGAATTCATGATGGCCTGCGCCCGTCCCGCCATCGCGACCAGGCTGTAGGCACTGATATCCATCGCGGTGTGAAACCCGCCGCGCGTCACGTTGTAAACCGGACCCGACAACTCGGCCGGTGGAGCGAAAGCCACACTGTGCAGCAGGAAGTCGATCGTTCCGAGCGTTTCTTTTGCCTTGGCGAAGACGGCATCGAGGTGTTCGTCATTGGTCACGTCGCACGGCTCCAGAAAGGCCGGCGGGTACGACTCGACGAGCATCTCGACCTTCTTGCGGTTCTTGGGTCGGTCGAGATCCTTGTCCGGCAGATGGGTGAAGCCGAACTCGGCTCCCTGAGCCTTCAGTTCCTGAGTGATCGCCCAGGCGATCGAGCGATCGTTGGCGATGCCGAAGACGATGCCCTTTTTTCCTTCAAACAGACCCATGGCAGTAGCGATTCCTGGTAAGGAGTAAGTGGACAGGTGGCACAGACATTCCTGTCTGGTAACCTGGAAATGGCGTGGTTGGCCTCGAATTATCACGGCCAAAGTACCATTTCGGCGAAAGTCCGTCCACGGGGAGTCGAGGGGCTGGAAAGTGAGGGTTGAGGAGCCGATTGCGGTACTCGTCTCGACGTGATCTCCCTGTCGGGAATGCCATTGAGGAGATCCTCTATCAGTCCCGGCGGGAACTGGGGTAGGATGAAACGCTTGGATGACACCCTCTGCTTCCAGGAGCCGCGATGCGAGTCTTTCAGTTCGCCTGTTTGATGTGCTGTGCCGTCAGTGCGTGTTCGATCGCCGAAGCCGGCGGCATGTTTCGTCGTGTGCCCGAGGTCGGCGAATGGGTGCGGTTTGAACATTCGATGACCGCGCAATTGAGTCCCATGTTCATGGGGAAAGAAGAAGTTGAATCACCGGCTTCCGAGGCAATCACTGGCACTCTCACGCTCAAGTGCGTCGGCGAGGAACAGATCGCAGACTCGCGGCATCTCTGGATCGAGTTCCATTGGACAACCAATGCCGAAGGGATTTCGGAACAATGGGTGGTCGGCAAGGTGCTCGTTCCCGAGACACAGATCGTCGAGAGAGACTTGATGCAACACGTCGTTCGCGGCTGGTCGCAGAGTGACGGCGGAGATGTTGCTGAATTCAATCCCGCGACTGATGAAGACGGCGAAGACCCGGTGGGATTTGTCGCGTACATGGCGTTTCCGAATGCCCACGAAACGATTGGGGGCCGCCAACCGAGGAGACTGACGATCAACAACGAAGAAGTGATCGTCAATCGCAGCGTGGCAGGCGATGTTGCCGACCGCAACTTCGAGGAGTGGCGAGTGGTCGACGACAATGCGAACTTCTGGCTTAGCCCGGATCACGGTTTCGGAGTCGCCGCCATCGAGCGGACCTACGTCTTCGAGAACGTAGGTTCCGAAGAAGATGTCTATCGCGTCGGAGTACCGGGTGACGATGAAACTCGTCGAAACCGGCGACCGATGCCGAGAGTGATTTGCCGGAGCACAACTGACGATTTGCACGAACCATCCCGGATGCTATTGAGCATCCGGGATGGTGCGTGCGTGGTCATTCCCTACAGTCGCGGCCATCACTCGGTTAGGATTAAGGGCAAGCCGAAGTCGCCCTACTCCGGAGTGTCGCCATGAAAGCCGTTCCGTTTGCCTGCGTGCTGTGCTGCACGATCGGTTGGTGCTCTGTTTCTCAGGCCGGCGGGTTCTTCCGCAGGCTCCCCGAAGTCGGTGAATGGGCTCGCTACATTCGATCGATCGAAAGTACGTTCACTTCAACATTGGCCGGAACTGTCGAGAGCTCTTCCGACAGCGAACTAACGCTGAAGTGCGTGGGCGAAGTCGAAACCAGTGGAAAGAACCATCTCTGGATCGAAGCGCGCCTCGATCACGCCGACGAGTCCTGGGCCGTGGTGAAACTGCTCGTGCCGGAAGATCAGGTGGTTGACGGCGACCTGATCGACAATGCTGTCGTCATCTGGGTGGCGAGCAAGAACTATGAGCCGTACAAGGCTCCAGTCGACTGGGACTCGCTCCAGCGGGATCCCTGTGTGAATGCGTTGTTGATCATGATTCCATGGACTCCCGACACTGTCGAACAGGAACAGGAGCGAATGCTGACCATCAATAATGGGGATGTGCAACTCACTCACGTCGAAATCGGCGATTTGACCGATCGGTTGATTGATGACGGCATCGCCGGAATGGAAACTGCGACGGGCACCGTCACGTGGTGGCCCAGCGACGAACACTCTTTCGGAATTGTCGCTGCCGACATGGTTTGGCGCATTCAAGAGCAAGGTCCAGATAAAGCCAGGATCGAAAGCCGGTTCCAACTGGAACTGGCTGCCACCGGCACCGACGCCGTGAGCGATTTGCCGGACAACCAATGAATGAGGCACACGATGCACGCACTTCACAGAACGACAATACTTTGCGGTTTGATGTCAATCAGTCTTGCCTGTAGCTCGGTGGTACACGCCGGTGGGTTCTTTCGCAGGCTCCCCGAAGTCGGTGAGTGGGCGAAATACGATCTGGTGATGCTGGCCGTCATCAACGTGAAGGATGCAGACGTCGTACTTCCCGAGATGCCCGAAATGACGGGTCAGTTAACGCTCAAATGTGTCGGCGAAGAAGAAGTCGACGAGGCTCCCCATCTCTGGCTCGAGGCTCGCATCGATGTCGTCGATCCCGATGGGGCCAATCATTGGATGGTCGTCAAGCTTCTCGTCCCGGAGGATCAAGTCATCGACGGCGACTTGAGCGCACACATCGTGAGAGGCTGGACTGTGCGGGACGACATTGACGTCAAGGAGTTCGCTCTCGACCCGCAAACGCTCAACGAGGACCCCGGCTGGTTCAGCATGATGGTCGCGTTTCCATCATCCGAGTCGTCGACCGGTCGACGGCAGAACAAGACGATCACGATCGATGGTGAAGATGTCCAGCTCACTTACAACGAATCCGGCACTCTTCCGACGCGCGAATTTGATGATGTCAGCCTGAGCGGCGAAGCGATCTGGTGGCCCAGCGAAGGCCACGCCTTCGGAGTGGCGGCCGCCGAACAGTTGTGGGCCTACGAGATGCACCAGCCGATCGAAATTGAGATGGAATACGCGATGCAGATGGACTTGGTTGAAACCGGCATCGACGCCGAGTCGGACATGCCGGAGAACCATTGAGGGATTGAGGGAAAGGTTTGGCGATTTCTCCCTCGTTCAACTCCCAGCCGCAGGCGTCGGCAGGCCGTGAAGTGTCGCGTCTCTCACCTCCATCGACTCACCCGCGGAAGACCCCTGCCCCCATGGCGATACGTGATTTGGGGCAACGATTCTTGGCGAGGGAGCGGGAGTTTTTGAATCAAAAGGCAGTTTTCTTACTCAGCAGGACGGCCTTCCCAGGCCGTCGAGTGCAGTCAAATGGGCGAGGAAACCCGTCCTACGACTGTCTTGAAACCGCTTCCACCACCTTTCAAACGCACACCCAGGACATCTTTCATCCGGATGCGAACCTGCGGAATTTCGCCGAATCTGGTTACAATGCAGGCCAGATATCGTTTTTTCGGTTCAGTTGTTTGATTTCTTCAGCATGCCACGCGTCGTCCTTGCCATGAGCGGCGGAGTTGATAGCTCTGCGGCGGCCTGGCTCCTCAGGGAGCAGGGGCACGAGGTCATCGGACTCTTTATGCGGTCCGGCGTCGTCGAGGAGACGGTCTGCGCTCTCGAAGACGGCCAGCTTCCGATTCTGCATCAATCATCGACACCTGCGAAAAAGCAAGGTTGCTGCAGCGCGGTCGATGCTGCCGATGCGAGGCGGGTGGCCGATGCGCTCGACATTCCGTTTCACGCTCTCAACATGCGGAGTGAGTTCGGGCGCATCATGGATTACTTCGCCGATGAGTATCTCGCCGGCCGCACACCCAATCCGTGCGCGATGTGCAACATCTGGCTCAAGTTCGGCAGGTTGTGGGAGTTCGCCGAGCAGATCGGAGCCGACCACATCGCGACGGGCCATTACGCGCGACTGCAATCGGTCGATGGACAGGATGAGCCCGGCCTCTATCGCGGCAACGATGCCGGTAAGGATCAGTCGTATGTATTGTTCGGCATCCGCAGAGAATTGCTGAGTCGCATTCTGTTTCCCGTCGGCACGTTCGAGAAAGACGAGATCCGCGAGATGGCCTCACATGCGGGAATCTCGACGGCGACGAAGCCCGACAGTCAGGAGATATGCTTCGTTCCCGACAACGACTACGCCAGCTTCTTGGGTCGCTACCGGGGAGTTCACGACACCGAAGGAGAGTTCGTCGACACAGCCGGCAACGTGCTGGGTCAGCATCCCGGCATCGAGCACTTTACTGTCGGACAGCGCAAGGGACTGGGCATCACGTTTGGCTCTCCGCGATTCGTCGTGAAGATTGAACCCGACACGCGCCGCATCGTGCTCGGCACGAAGGACGATCTCGCCTGCGACACGTTGGAAGCCGACCGACTCAACTGGCTCTCGCCCGTACCAACGGGAGAGATTCGCTGCGAAGCCCAGATCCGCTACCAGCATCAACCGGCATCCTGCACTGCCAAGATCGTGGATGAAGATCGTCTACACATCGAATTCGACACCCCCCAATTCGGCGTCGCCCCCGGCCAAGCCGTCGTCCTCTACGACGGCGACCGCGTGCTGGGTGGCGGATGGATACGTTAGGTCGCGGATGTATTCGACCTGTAGCGAATCGTCGCCGAGTCTGTCCCCAGACTCGGAGGACCAGCGCGAATGACGTGCGGCGTCGATTCGACTCGGCAACCAGATGACGGCGAAACGGTCGCGATTCGACGTTGCAATATCCTCAGGTCGGTTTCTCTGTAGCATCCACCAAGACCAGTTCACCCGCTCTTGCCCCGCCCGGCGTCTGGGGACAGACGCCGCGACGACCGACGGCGTTAACAGCCGCTCGGGTGCAACGCATTGTTAATTCGCTGCTCGTATGGGCGCATAAAAAGACCTCCACACGCGCCGTTCGAACTGGTTTTGATGAGACCCGCAGTTTCAGGTGGGAAGGGAGGGTCCGGGTTGTGTGAGCCGGCAAATGACGGAGTCCGCCATCCGGATATACACGCGGCCAAACCACACCGTCCCCTGCGGAATGCTTGTAGGGTCTACCGAAAATTCAGTCCGGGTATCGGACGCCGCAGAGGTTGCTGAATCCGAAGATTCAACACCCGAATGATACTCCCGACTTCGAGATGGAACAAGCGCGAAATCGGAGCTTCATTGCGGTTTGGCGAGCTCTTTACAAATGTCTGATTCTGCTGTCGGGAACGGAGTCCGCATCCTACAGCATCTTCAACAACGCATCGGCAGCCGCGTCTGCGAACGCGGGATCGTTGATGTGTGTGTCCCTGTCGGTGACGTGGCTCTTGACGGTCGAGTTACGCAGCGCATCGAACAGCCGCTGCCGCGCTGCCGGGTCGTCAAACGGTTTTCCATCGGCATCAATCGCCGATACGCCGAGCAAGGGGAGGATCACCTCGAACGGCCCCGTCGCCTGAGCGAGCTTGCCGGCGATGTCGGCACCGATGCGCTCACACTCCTCGGGCGTCGTGCGCATCAGTGTGACGGTCGGATTGTGGTGATAGAACAACCGGTCACGAAACGCTTCGGGAATCGTCTCCGGCGGCCCGAAGTTGACCATGTCGGTCGCACCCACGGAGACCACTTGCGGGATGCCGCGTCGACCGGCGGCTGTCAAACGGCTCGGTCCCGCGGAGAGTGTGCCTCCGACCAGTTCATCGGCCAGTTCGGTCGTGGTGATGTCGAGGACTCCGGCGATCAGGCCATCATCAATCAATGCCTCCATCGCTTCGCCGCCGTTGCCCGTGGCGTGAAAGACGAGCACTTCGTAGCCGGCCGCTTCGAGTCGCTGCCTCGCATGCTGCACGCAGGGCGTGGTGACGCCGAACATCGTGGCGGCGATGATGGGACGTTCCGAAGCGGGCGTTTCGGGAGGCGGGTAGTTCACCATGCCGGCCATTGCACGGGCGGCCTGCGAAAGCACGAGTCGACTGACTCGGTTCACGCCGGCGATGTCGACGACCGAGTTGAGCATCAGAATGTCTTTGACGCCAACGTAGGGACGTGTCTGTCCCGAAGCGAGCGTGCTGACCATCACCTTCGGTAGACCGATCGGCAGCGCCCGCATGGCGGCTGTGGCGATGGTCGTTCCCGCCGACCCGCCGATGCCAAGGACTCCGGTCACTTCTCCCTGTTGATGCCGGCGCAAAATGAGAGCCGCGACACCCTGAGCAGCGAGCGTCACCGCCTGACCGCGATCATTCCTGGCCTGCACATCAGCCAGCGATGTTCCCGCGGCGGCGAACACTTCTTCACGAGTCACGTCGGCCGGCATGCTCGGCTCGCCCAGGCAGCCGGCGTCGATCACCTTCGCCGGCACGCCACACCGGGCCAACTCCGCCCGCACAAACGCCAGTTCCTCCCCCTTGGTGTCGAGAGTTGCAATGAGCCAGAGTGACATGGTGGAGGCCTTCGTTGCAGGGATGTTCGAGAGTGTGCGCGTGCGTCGTACTCCGCAACACAGTTTTAATGAAAGGTTGGCTCCTCCGAAATGACGCCCCAAAATCGAAAGCAGCCCCGAGAAAAGGCTCTCGGGGCTGCGCGACGGCTGGATCTCGGAAGCGACTCTCATCTTGCCCCGGCACACCCTCCGGGGACGACTTCACAAGATCGACAGTCCGCCTGGACTCACTCACACTCCACACTTCTAGAATCCATACCCATAGGCTCCTCCCTGCCAGTTGTTTCCCGATGGGCAATTGCCGGGACGGAAGTTCCCAGGAACGTATCCGCCGTTGTTGTACTGACCTGGAAAGTATCCGCCCGGGTTGGGGTTGTAACTTCCGGGAGAGTAGCCACCTTGCGGAAAACCATTCCCTTGGAACCCACCTTGTTGGTAGCTGCCGTTGCCGTACCCACCCTGCGGATACCCTCCGCTCGGGAATCCACCGGGCTGATAGCTGCCGGTTCCGTATCCCCCCTGATTCATCACAGGTTCGGGGACAGGATCGGGATCACGTTGGGGACATTGGCAGTTCGGCCCACATCGGCAGTTCGGGCCACAGACGCATCCATGATCGTGTGGGACACCCGCAACCCAAGGCTCCTGATTCACGACGGGATCGGTATGGTTCGAGTGGCCCCCGGGGTTGGCGACTGGGCCTGCATCGCCTGAGTGTCCCCCATGGTCCATGTGATTCGCCTGGCTGGGGAACTCGTTCTCGAACGAAACCGGGATGCGGTAGTTCGTGTAGTAGGCCCATTCATCGAACAGATCGTCCACACAAGCGTGCCAGCAGAAGAAGATGGGAGCCGCCGGTGCGGTCATCAAGTCTCCCATGCAACCTCCGACTCGCACATGCACTTGATCGTGCCAGGGACTGATGGCCTGAAACAGTGTCGGCATCGAGTCGAACTGCCGCAGAGCCTGTCCACGAAAGGCAACGGGAATCTGCATTCCGATTTCGAAGTTCTCTAGCTGTTGGTAGTTGGAATTCACCATGCGAAATGTCCCCGGTATCGGCGTCGCCGGATCCCATTTGGGAAGAGGGACGTATCGGCCGGCCCCATTTCGTAGCAGATAGGCTTCCAGCCGTTGGATGTAGGCCCGGTGCCCGTGAAAGAAGCTCTGCGGATCCTGGTGATTGATGTTCATGTGCCAGTGAATCTCTTCTTCGGTGAGATAACTGAGGATCAAGGCACTCAGTTCCCCCTGCTCGATTTCATTCAACTGATGCAGCCAAGGCCGAGCCGCCTCGGAAGTTCTCGGCCCCCAGAACACGCACGCCGCCACGAGGGCGGCACCGAAATAGTTAACGAAACGTCTCATGACTTTCCCTTTCGATGGAACGCGATGGTTCGCGTAAAACAGTTGAGGTTCGCCCAGGCCACACAGGCTCAGGCACACCAGACAGTCAGTCGAAAGGGGGCGTTGTTGGACACTGAATTCCCCAGAACTCGAATCATTGCCCCAATGTGAGGGCGCGGGGTACATTGAACGGTTCGTCTCACGTCCCGTCCGCGAGGTATTGATGGCTCATCCGTCGACTCAAGTCAGTTTGCTGATGCGGGTGCGCAATACCGATGACCGCGAGGCGTGGTCGGCGTTCGTTGAGCGGTATAGCCCGATGATTGTCAGTTGGTGCAATCGTTTTGGCTTGCAGACTTCCGACGCCGAGGATGTCGCTCAGCAGGTACTGCTGAGGCTGACCCGCCGGATGCAGTCGTTCAACTACGACCCCGAAAAGGGGAGCTTTCGCGGGTATCTTCGAACCCTCACGCGGTACGCCATCAACGACGCTCTCGACGATCGCGGCCCAGTCGGGTCGGGTGATACCGAACAGAACCAGGCCCTTTATACGATCGAGGCCCGCAGCGATCTGCTGGACAAGTTGGATGAATCGTTCGACGACGAATTGCTGGCCGAAGCTCTCAACCGTATCCAGCATCGCGTCGAGCCGACGACGTGGCAGGCGTTCGAACTAACCGCGTTGCGGGAAATGGCACCCGTCGATGCGGCCGCCGAACTCGAAATCTCGATGGCCAGTATCTATAAGTCGAAAAGCCGAGTGTTGCAGATGCTGCGTGATGAACTTCAACTGCTCGATCCCGACGAGGCCTCCCGTGAACGCGTCGCTGCACTGCTCCGTGGAGCCTGACCAGTTGCAAGGTTGGCTTGCAGGTCAGCTCGACGCCGAGACGGCCCGGTCTCTCGAAGCGCACGTTGATTCATGTCCCACGTGTCAGGCGGAACTTGATCGATTGACGGCCTGCCAGTTGCCAACGCTCTATACACCCCTGATGCCACGCGGCGACGACAAGTCGAGCGATCCATCGACGCGATTGACCTCGCTGGGAGAGACAAATGCCGAGGCCGCGTCGTCTCAGAGTGTCGATGTCGTTCCATCACTGAACGGCTTCGACAGCTTTCGTCACTTGGGGCGGGGAGGCATGGGGACCGTGTTTCTCGCTCGGCAGATCGCCCTCGACCGCATGGTCGCGGTGAAATTCGTCTCGGGAGATCATCAACACTCGGCGGCGATGATCAGTCGCATGCGGTCGGAAGCGAAGATCATCGCCTCCCTTAAGCACCCGCAGATCGTGACGATTCACGACGTGATCGACCACCAGGGAACCCCGGTCCTGATCCTCGAATACATCGACGGCGGCAACCTTGCTGATCTGGTACACAATGAACGACTGCACCCTCTGCTGGCGTGTCGATTGATGGAACTTATCTCACAGGGAGTGCAGGCGGCCCACGAACGGGGCGTGCTGCATCGCGACTTGAAGCCCTCCAACATTCTAATGGACGGTTACCACCCGAAGATTACCGACTTCGGACTGGCGCGTTCCGTCGATGCTCAAGAACGATTGACGTCGTCCGGCAAGATGTTTGGGACACCTCAATACATGGCTCCCGAGGTAATTCGCCACGGGAGCGAGGCTGGCAGCCCGGCCGCCGATGTCTATGCATTGGGTGTCATGCTGTACGAATTGATCGCCGGCGCGCCTCCGTTTGCGGGTGGTTCGACGTTCGACATGCTGGAACGAGTGGTGAGGGAAGAACCGCCCCCGTTGCAGACGCGCGTGCCAAATGTCAATCCGCGCATTGCTCGCGTGTGCGAAGCGGCGCTGCGGAAAGATCCCGCTCAGCGTCCGCGGTCCGCGCTGGAGTTTTCGCAACTGCTGCACAACATCGTCGAGGAGGAACAACGGCCGGGACCGATCGTCGATTCCGATTCGTCGTCCGCGGGCGCGAACCGCCGCAGTGATGTTGTGTTGCCAGCGACAACTTCGATCCAGGCTGTTGTTGCCACCAATAAAGCACCGGCAAAGAGACTGAAACTTTGGATCGGCCTGGCTACCCTGGCAATGTTGGTTGTCGTCGCGGCGGCCATCGTCATTCAGTACGCGAGCCCGCCGACGACTACGAATGACGATGCGGCGACGGCTTCACAGAATGAAGTGCCAGCGCAGCACGACTCAGCGCACGTCGATAACACGCCTGTCGTAGTCGAAGACTCGGCTCCCGATGATCCTCCCGTGTCGCTCGTGGGAACACATTGGATCGGGTGGTTCGATTTTCATCCGACCGACAGTTCTCCCGATGGCGACGCCGAACTCGTTGTCACTTCGCAGTCAGGCAATGATTTCAAGGGCATCTACTACTCCGAGCAGCGGAACTACGCCTGGAATGTCGAAGGAGAGATTGAAGACGACCAGATCTCCTGGGAGTTCGTCTCGGCCATCCACGACAATGATACAAGCAGTGTTGTCGGCGTGACCGAAGTTCGCGGCACGCTCGGCCACGAAGTGATCACTGCACTCTGGCACCAAACCGGCCCCACACCCTCCGATGCCGACATGCAATTCGGTCTCCGACTGGGCCCACCCGACACGACGCTGCCGACGGTTGAAGATCCCTGACGCGTTGAAGTCGCCGGGCAATCCTGCGTTGACCTGGGCATTCTTGAACGCGATCCCCGTGCTCTTCGCATCATGCAAACACAACCATGTCGCCGAGCGTGGTCGCGCGAATGTAGCCGAGTCTGTCCCCAGAATCGGAGAATCGGAGCGATCGGTCTGCTCCTTCGATGTGGCCTGATAACCAGAAAACGTCACCGAGCGTCGCCCCGCGTCTGGGGACAGACACGGCGACGAGGGATATGGCGAACGATCACCAGACGACAACCGTCGATGTGGGCCGGGAAATGCAGTAGGCGAGGATCTCCAGGACTCGCCGGACCAGCGCGACGGATCCACTTCTTTGAAGCATCCCGGCAGCCAGAGAACGTCACCGAGCGTTGCTACTGGTCAGTGGTCGAAACGAACTCTATAACTCCGCCATTTCGGCGTTTCTGACATCTTCCTCCGGTTTTGATTCGAGTTGTCGTGCGATGGATCATTGGATTGCGATGTTGTTTCTGGCAGTGTTGATCGTCGCGGGCATCAACGCGATTCGCACCGGCGAGGTTCGCACGCGGCGTGGCGGCAAGCTGAAGAAAGGCGAGTACCCTCTGATCTACTGGACGCTCGTCGTCGCGCAGATCGGCCTCGGCACCCTCGTGCTGCTGTTCATCACCGGTTGGAGCGAAAGACTGATCGGGTTTTGATGGGTCACGAATCGCAGCGTCATTGTAGTTCAGTGGCCGGCTCGGATTCCGCAGATATCTCATCCGACGGCGATGTCTCGAACTGCGGCATTTCAGGCACCGGCATGCGGACCTGAAAGATCACATCGTCTCGCGCCGACGTTCCGCCGTCGTCGACGCCGTTGTCGCTCACGCTGTAGAGAACGTAGGCATCGTTGGGATGGACGACATAAAGCAACTCGTCCTCAGGTGAACACGGATCGAGCGGCACGGCAGCGAGATACTCCGGCACCAGTTCCGAGAGCGACCGGGGAATGTGGCCGTGATCAAAGCGGAATTGTTCGACGGCGAGGGCGGTGTCGACAAGGGCGAAGCGGGCATCACGGCGGAGGAGTGCTTCGTGAATGTCGAGCGCTTGCGGCATAAGCGAGGCGATGATGGTGGCGCCGATGTTATCTGTCGTTGGAAGCCAGTCTATCGTCGAATTGCCGACAAACGTGCGCAGGTTGTCGAGGTCACAGTCGAGTTGATGAAGCAGGATCTCCCGGGTCGCGGCATCGGGTTCTGCAAGGGCCGTTGATGCCTGATCATACATTCGATTGGTATCGACCATCACTTCCTCCCAATCAACCAGAGCATTCACGACTCGGAATGCTCTGGAATCGAAGTACCAGGGATTGTCTCCAGCGGGGTGGGAAAACAATTGAAAGGTCTTCGAGAACTCGCGGGAAGCACTGCTGAATCAAGTCGAGCACCATGAAACGCTCGGTGGTGTCGATTAAGTCCGCAACACTCTCGCCATTCGGTGAGTGATCCCAGTGGTCGTTTCGAATCCGAGACAGTAATTCCGGGAGTCAAATCCGGTGAACACAACAGCGGCGCCATCGCACGTTTAGTCGCAAACGACGAAACAGCTACGGCGACTCTGAAATCCCAAAGCGTATAAGAATGACTCAGGTATCGCGATGTCCGGTGTAGTGCGCGAATGTCGTCCCAAGCTGCGTCTGGATTGCCAGAATGCAGTTTCAGCATGGCTCGTGAAGTCAACAATCGAGTGAACTCACGAGTCGCTACAGACGTCGGCCTCAATGATTGACGACAGCAGGAACATGTCCGGCGTATCAGACGATTGGAGCTCGATAGTGCGGTAATCGCGATGCCGAGATGTGTCGTTCCAGCGGAGCTCATTTGATGCAATCCAAGCGGCGATTTCAGGAGCCTCCTCGGCCGACCACGGGACAGTCTCATGCAGTAGTCGATTTGCTCTCCAAGTAATGAAGTCGAGTCCGCTCGCGGTCCGCAGTGGTGCATCCGGTGACATCGCTTCGACAAAGTCACTCAGGTGAATGAGGTAATCCTTCCTCCGCTGACGGCAACGGCTCCATCTCTAACTGTTCATACGCCTGGCGGGCTTCGTCGTCGCTGTTAAAGACGCCTGGCCCCATCGCTTCCAGCAGCAGGCGGGCGGCGTTTTGTTCGGGAGGGACTTCTTCACGGTTGCGGATGCGGATCGCTTCGGCGTAGTCGACGAGGCCATCTTCCGTGAGAGGGCCGATGAGGACCGTTGTCTCGGGAGAGATCGTGAATTGATTCGCAGGATCGCCGGCGACGGTCAGCAAGAGGCTGAGGCTGATGGACACGACGACCAGCAGCATGAGCGCGTAGAACCACCACTTGGCCCATATCGAGCGTTTGCGAGAGGCGGAATTGTTCTCGAGGGTCGTCATTGCAACGCGTTCGCCGGTTCCGGGTTGGTCGGCGTGGTCGATGTCGGAGTTGGTTCGAGTTCGAGCCAGTCGGGGACGGGCATGCGAACGCGAAACGATGTGTCGGCGTCTTGCGTCAGGCCGCCATCGTCGAAGGCGTTGCGGCCGGTGCTGTAGAGGACGTAGCCATCGTCACCTTGAAGCAGATAACGCAGCTCTTCAGTCGAAGCATGCGGATCGAGCGGCACCGCAGGCATGTACTCGGGAACGAGTTCCGACAGCGTGGCAGGAATACGGCCTTGATCAAAGCGAAACTGCTCGATCGCCAATGCCGTGTCGACCAGCGACATGCGGGTATCGCGAGCGCAGAGCGCTTGATGCATGTTCGAGATCGCCGGCAGCATCGACGAGAGGATCTTGCCGCCGATGTTGTGCGTCGACGGAAACCACGCATCGCGTGTGTCTGCAGCCAGTGCCTCGACGTCGCGATCGAACTGCTCGATCAGCATTTCGCGCGTGGCGGGATCGGCTTCGGTCATCGCAATCGTCAACTGATCGTACCAGTCGTTGGTTGAGACCATCACCTCGTCCCAATCGACCATCGCATTGATACATCGGGTCATCAAGGGATGCGCGGGATAACCGCGAAAGCCTCCTGAACCGCCGGTGTATCCCACGTAGCCCATCATCTGCGACAAATAGGCTGGTCCGAAACGCGCGGCACGTTGAACGACATCGAGCGTCCCACAGCGTTCGGTCACATCGATCGACTTCGAGATGTCGGCCCACTCAGGCAACTGCTGCCAGTCGTCGCGAATCGTTTCGAGCAGTTCGGGTGTCATTGCTTCCGAAGACAACAGCGCACTCATCGCATTCGTGGCAACTGCGGCGTTGGCACTCCCGACGAGATACTCGATCAACGTGTCCCCCTGACTCTGCAGACGCGCCAGGCGATGCAGTGCGTGAATGTCTTCCCAGGCTCCGACGGCATCGCCATTGCCAAGACGTCGCATGGCGCGAACTGTTAACAGTCGACCAAAATCACGAATCTCCTGCGCGATCGGTAGCAGGCACTCGAACAAACTCGCGCCGGGAGGCAACAACACCGGATGCCGATAACAGGGCAGCCGAGACGCTTCTTGCACACGTTCGAGCGGCACCGCATTGACGGCAATCCAGGCATCGAACTCCGGGAATCCGTCGGTCCACGGTGTCTGCTGACAATGCGAGAGTGGCTCATTCAATAAATAATCGAGTTGCGACGGGTCGCGAGTGACGCCTGCGTCGGCGTCGAACTGACGGACGGCTTCACCGAGCGTCACGCGATAATCGCCGGCAGCCGGCAACGGCGTCATGTCGAGTTCTTCATACGCCCACCCGGCGGCCTCTGGAGAGTTGAAGAGCGATGGCCCCAGCGCCTCAACCAGCAGGCGGACGCAGTTCTCATTGGGATCGACCTCGGCCCGATGATTGCGGCGCATCGCTTCGCCGTAATCGACCAGGCCGTTGGGCATGACAGGCTCGGTAACGACCGTCGTCTCGGGAGCGATCGTGAATTGCCGATCGGGATGCCCCGCGATCGCCAGCCAGAGAATGAGACAGGTCGGAACGAGAATGAACAGCGTGACGAGATAGAACCACAGCGAAGCCCAAAACGGCCGCTTACGGGGCTCTGTCGGCCCGGAAGTGTTCTTGTTTCCAGGCGTTGCCGCAGGCTTCGATGTCATGAAAGAGGCAAATGGAGAGAGGGCAACCGATCGGAATGACTCAAGCGTCCTACCCTTATTTACGCTTCCCAGCCCGCGAAGTGTCAATGAATTCCCGGGATCGATGGGGTATCGGAGCGAATTCTTGTAATCGCTCGATGACGCCCCTTGCGTCGACTTCCGCTTGCCGGGTGACGCGAATCGTCACGCCGTACGTCATCGTTAGCGCGTCGTCGGGTTTCCGTGCTCGGAAGACGGCGCCTTGGGGAGCATCATCAGTAACAGCACCATTCCCAGAATCGCGCTGATCGCTGATCCGGCCAGCACGCCAATCTTGGCGGTGTCGAGAAGTTCGTCGTCCAAGGCGAGTTCCGCGATGAAGAGGGCCATCGTGAATCCGATGCCCGCCAGGCAGCCGCCGCCAAGCATCAATTTCCAGTTCACACCATCGGGCAGCTTCGCGATCCCGATCTTCACCGCCAGCCAACTGACGGCGAGGATGCCGACCGGCTTGCCGATCACAAGTCCCAGCATCGCCGCCAGGGCGACGGGGGAAGCAAGTGCGTCGGCCTGGATCGGAACGCCCGCATTGGCCAATGCGAAGATCGACATAATGACGAAGCTCGACCAGGGGTGAAGCGTCGTTTCGAGATACTCCAATGGCGAGATCGTTTCGCGCGTCGCCTGTTGCAACTGCCGGACCTTGGCTCCGCGATGCGAAAGCTCGCTGAATTCGTCTCCCTCGAAAACCTGTTCGGCTCGTTTCAATAATTGATAGAACAGGCCCCCTCCCACCTTGGGATGAGCGGGTGTCATCAGTCCCAGAATCACACCCGCGATCGTTGCATGGATGCCCGATTCGTGAAACGCGAACCAGATGAAGATGCCGCAACCTGTGTAGACGGGAAAGCTCCGCACACCCAGACGCGCGAAGGTAAAGACGACGACCAGCCCGAGCAATCCCCACGCCAGCCAGTTCGTGTCGAGGCCGTGCGTGTACCCAATGGCGATGACGAGAATCGCGCCGATGTCGTCGGCGATGGCGAGCGAGAGCATCATGATGCGCAGGCTGCGCGGCACACGCTTACCGAGAATGGCCATGCAACCGACGACGAAGGCGATGTCGGTGGCCATCGGGATCCCCCAGCCATGTTGACCCGCGCCTGTTCCCACACAAGCCAGATAAATGAGTGCGGGAGCCACCATGCCTCCGAGGGCGGCGGCGAGAGGCAACGCGGCCCGGCGCATATCTCTCAGTTCGCCGAGCACGAGTTCGCGTTTGACTTCGAGTCCGATGACGAAGAAGAAAATCACCATCAGCCCGTCGTTGACGAGATGCTTGAGTGAATGGCGAAACTCGAACTCTCCAAAGCTGAAACCGAC
Source organism: uncultured Planctomycetaceae bacterium (assembly GCA_942492405.1). Taxonomy (GTDB): domain Bacteria; phylum Planctomycetota; class Planctomycetia; order Planctomycetales; family Planctomycetaceae; genus JANNSB01. The sequence goes on along the minus strand of CALOES010000057.1, from coordinate 4,616 downwards.
TTCGGTCTTCCAGAAACCAAGATAGTCGGGCGCGAATGACGAATTCGCAGCAACGAGCGCGATCGTGGTGCAGAGCAGCAACACCACGCCGCTGGCCGCCTCGACATGCAGGAACCGGACGATCGGATCGACGATCGCATCGATCGGTGCCCGCGGCATCAATTGCGGCGTGTCGGAATCGCGATCGGCCATGCTCGCGCCTGCCCAACTGGTAATCTGTTTGAAAGAGCGAATGAGAGTCCGCGACAATAGTCAGCGAACGCACAGCCGTCCACCCGAACGGATTCTCGTAGCGGAACTCGTGAGAGTTCCGACTCGTACAATACGAGAATATGCTGAATCGCTCGCGGATCGGAATTCTCACGAATTCCGCTACAAGCAGAAGACAATCCAAACCTAAAACTCAATGCCGTACTTCTGCGTCATGCCGCGGCGCATGTCGGCTGTCGCGTTCTCGAGTTCCGACCAGGTCCCAAATCGCGTGATGCGCGCCTCGCCTTGCTCCTGAGCTCGAATCGTATGACGTTCGTGAATCGCGTCGTAGTAACCGCCGTTCGCATAACCGTAATTGTCGTAGGTGTAGCCACTGTATTGATTGGCTTCCATCACCCGCACGCCGCCGGTCACGTTGGCGGTCTTTTCGACATTGGCCTGTGTTCGCAGTGTTTCGGACACCGCTGACCCCCAGTCGAGCAATTCGTCGTCGACGTTCAAGATCGGCAAGGCATCGATGCGGCGGGCGTAGCGCTCCATCCACACGCAGGCATTGTTGTGAGCACGATCGGCTTCTTCGCGCAGGTCGTCGAGCATCACCTTGACCGACTGGAAATATGCCACCGAGGCCGCAGTGTATTCGTCGGTCCCTTGCTCGGCGGGAGCCGCATCGGCCAAATCACTGAACTTCGTGGTCGGCATGTCGAGCAGCGTTGCCAAACGTCGCAGGCCACTCTCGGAGAGAGGGCCTTCCAGAATAATGCTGTTCTCTTCGTTGCGCTGGTTCCAGCTTTCGATGTCGTCGAGCGTCGCGTTGTGACGGGCCAGCACCTCCAGCACGAAGTCTTTCGCCTGGCTGTAGAAGGGCGAAACATCTTCCGAGAAATCAAAACGCAATTCGCCGCGCATGTCCTGAGCCACACTGACCTTCAAAGTGATGCCGCGAACACCCGTGACGATCGGCACCAGGCGGTCGATGCGGTAATCGTTCATCATGAAGGTTTGCGACGACATCATGCCTTCACGAACGCGGTGCGGAGTAACGGCGTCTTTCAAGTCGAGCGCGATCACGATTTGCGTTTCCGGTCCCACCAGAGCGACCGCGTCTCGCAGATACTCACTGACGGCGATCGACTGATTGCTCCCCATGAAATCGATCCAGCGCGCCACCGCCTGCCGGTCGGCGGGATACATCATTCCAACGTCGTTCCCTTCGAGATCGAGGATATAGGCATTGGAGGGAGTCCAGACCGTCGAGACGCCGCCGATCGTGTCGACATAGCCTCCTTCGGGCAATGCAATCTGATCGGCCGAGAACTCGCGATTGAGTTGCAGTGCCGCGACCTCCCAATTCAAGCCCAGGTCGCCGGCGGTATCGAGTTGCGCGCCAATCACAACATTCTGTGCATCGGCGGGCAACAGGACGGGGCGCTGGGCATAACCTGCCGCCCGTCGATCGGCCCACCCCTGCTGCTGGGCCAACGGAGAAGAGAGGAGTCCCTGTACATCAACGATCACCACCGAGTTGGACCCCGGAGGAATGTAGTTCAACAGTTCCGACACCTGGGCCTGGACCGCCGAAGAGGCCGCCAGGGCGAAGCACAACACCAGCGCGGCGGGCAGCCGCCGACTTGAGTTAATGAACGACGATCGAAAGGTCGTGGGAGTCATGGGAGGAATTCCTGGATGTGTGCGAAAAGAGATGGACGGCGTCTGGCGAATGTCGCGCCCTCCATGAGCCGCCTGATGATGACGTATGAGGCGAGGGATTCCAACCGAGTCGCGTCCGGGAAACAGAGGAACGAGCCATGAGGGGACCGGAGTCACCAAATCCGCGTCACTCACACGGAACGACCGGGTTTGGCAACCGAAATGACCGAATTCCTTGCAATTCCCCGCTGCCGGTGCGGTGTTCGCCGCTGAGCTGATAGGCCGTATCGGCGGATGACAACCTCGCCATATCGGGATCGCATGACAAGGAAGTCATCCTGTGAGACATCGCCAACCGTCAGCAGTTGGCGGTCTTTCACGATCACACAGACCTCGTGAATTGTGTCGCCTTCTCACCTGTCGGCGACATTGCTGCTGCTGCAGGTCACGACCTTGTTGTATGTTTGTGGAACGTGACGGACCGCACTCCGCTCCGTGAACTCGGTCCGCATCCTGCAACGATTCGCAGCGTCGCCTTTTCGGCGGATGGTGCATTGCGCACGGCAGCGGATGATTCGCGCGTCATCCGGCTCAGGCGAACGGTCGATGGTGTTCTCGCAAGAACTCTCGAAGGACATACAGGCGCGATCAACGCACTCGATTTCTCGCCCGAACACAACTGGCTTGCATCCGGAAGTGCAGACTGCACGATTCGTCTGTGGGATATCGAGTCGAGCGAACCATTGCAGGTACTCGAAGGGCATCGCAACAGCATCTACGAACTGGCGTGGTCGCAAAACTGCACTCATCTCGCCTCGGCCAGTTTCGATCGCACCGACTGCGTGTGGGCCGTGCAGTTGGATTCGCGACCAGTCGACGGCTAGACTGGCGAGGGCTGGTTTTTGAATACGTCGATCCGTCGAAGCCGCGATCTCTCGTGAATCTACTTGCTCTTGGAGGCCCGCATGCATTTCTGCTCTCCGATGCTGATGATGTTCGCCCTGCTCGCCATGCACTTCACTTCTGATGTGACCGAGTCGGCGGAGCCATTTGACGATCGCTGCGTCGTCCTCATCAGTGTGGATGGGCTGGCGGGATTTTATCTGGATGATCCTCAAGCCGAACTGCCGACGATTCGGCAACTGGCGGAAGAAGGTGCCCGCGCGGAGGGACTTGTCTGTTCGTTTCCCACCGTCACCTGGCCCAATCACACCACGCTGGTTACCGGGACGACGCCGGCCACTCATGGCGTGATCGGCAACAACTATCTCGATCGCGCCAGTGTCGAAAAGATCCCGTTCATTCCGGATCCTCTCTTCGATAAGGATGAAATCGTTCTCACGCCGACTATTTACGATGTGGCTCACAACGCGGGACTGGTGACGGCCGGCATCATCTGGCCTGCCACGCGCAACGCGCGTACTCTCGATTGGACCGTGCCAGATATGGGAGGTGACGACGCCTGGCCGCAGTACGGCACACCTCACTGGATGGAGGAGTTGCGAGCCGATGGCATTCCCGTCGACCGTCACGGCACCTGGGTTCGCGAAGCGGCTGGGGGCGTGCAACGCGACTGGCTCTACACGCGATTGGCGGCTCATCTGTTCGAGAACCATCCACCGAATCTCATCATCATTCATCTGGTGGAGGTCGACCATGTACAACATAAGTTCGGCCCGCGAACTCCAGAAGCCTATTGGTCGGTGAGTTTCGCCGACGACCGCGTGCGAGACATCGTCGAAGCCGCCCGACGTTCGCCGTTCGGCGACAAGACGACGTTCGTGGTGGCCAGCGATCATGGCTTCTTCCCGATCGTGACCGACATTCGACCCAATGTGCTGTTGAGTCAGGCGGGCTACATCACCACCGATGAGGACAATGCCACCACGAAGTCTGCCTGGTGCGTTGCCCAGGGGGGAGGCTGCATGGTGTATGTTCTTGATGATGAGCGCCGCGACGAGATCGTAGCTGACCTCGCCACGCGCATGGCCGCTGTCGACGGCGTGCAGGCCGTCTTTACTTCGGACCAGTTTGGTGAACTGGGGCAGTCGACACCGGAAGCAGACCCGCGCGCTCCCGACCTTTGGCTCGCCGCCGAGTCGGGCTACAGCTTTACCGATTCCGATGCTGGTGAAGAAGTGCTCGTCGCGCGCGAAACCCCGGGTGGCACGCATGGCTACCTTCCCAATCAACCCAACATGTGGGGAACACTCGTCATCTCGGGCTACGGCGTTCGCGCCGGACAAGACCTCGGCCTGGTCCCCAACATCAACGTCGCCCCCACGATCGCCGAACTGCTGGGTGTCGAGATGCCGACCGCTGAGGGAGAAATGATCGAAGACGCACTCGTCGGCGAGTGAGGCGACCATCCCCTCCGCTTCGAGAATCCTGAATCGTAGCGCTGAAACGTGACCGGCTCACCGACGTACACGGCAACGTCGTCCATAACATCATCGCTTGAGGCAATTGAGTAGAAACTCCTAGAGCGCTCGATGTGAGTTGGCACACGGTGCATTTCGGTCGAATGCGAGATGCTGCGCCTGTGGGTCTAACTGGAAGCGCCTGAAGTCTTCAAGAAAGCCCAGGCCTACGATGAAGTTGAGAGATATCACCGTTGGCGGAAGTACCAGTTTAGCGCCTTGTTGATTGGTCTTGTGTGTCTGGCGGTGTGAGTGCATGCTGTGGAGACCATGGAGGTCATCAGCCATCCCTCCGCCATGCTCGTGATTCTGCTGGCGGCGTTGTAGCTGAAC
>CALOES010000056.1:0-71871 GCA_942492405.1 uncultured Planctomycetaceae bacterium | reverse complement strand
GAATCTGGGGTAGCGGTGAGAGGGGGGTTGTGTCATGGTTCGGGGATGCCGGAGGCGCAGGTTATTGAATGGATTCGTCAGAAGTATCACGCGATGCTTCCCGAACTCGATGAGCGGGGGCGTAGGCGTTGGGCCGCCACCGAAGCGATCGTTGGGGTGGGGGGGCGTGACGGCCGTGGCGTTGGCGACCGGGATGTCCGATCACCGCACGATCCGCAACGGCCTTCAGGAACTGGAGTCTCCCGAAACATTGCCGGCGGGTCGGCAACGCCGGGAAGGGGGCGGCCACCAAGTCGCGGGAGGTCGAGTCTCCGGGTTTGGTCGAGGCCTTGGAGCGATTGGTCGAGCCGGGCGTGCGGGGGGATCCGATGTCTCCTTTGCGGTGGACGTGCAAGAGCGTGCGAACGCTGGCGCGGGCGTTGCGACGGCAGGGATTCGTCATCAGTCCCAGCAAGGTGGGCCAGATGTTGAAGACTCAGGGGTACAGTCTGCAAGCCAATCGCAAGACCCGCGAAGGCTCTCTCCAGCATCCGGACCGCAATGCCCAGTTCGAGCACATCGCCCGGCGGCTGAAGGCCCGGCAACGTCGTGGAGAACCGGCCCTGTCGGTCGACACCAAGAAGACAGAAGTCCTGGGAAACCTGAAGAATCCGGGCCGCACGTATCGTCGCCGGGGCCAGCCGGTCGAGGTGAACGTGCATGACTTCCCGACCCTCACAAGGGCAGGGCCATTCCTTACGGAGGTGTACGACCTCGGCCACAACGAGGCCGGGGTTTCGGTGGGAATCACGCATGACACGGCCGAGTACGCGGTGGCAGCCATCCGTCGCTGGTGGCAGCGCTGGGGAACGCCGGCTATGGTGCGCGCGCGCGCAGCTGATCACCGCCGACGGCGGCGGCAGCAACGGCTCGCGGAATCGGCTGTGGAAACTCGAACTTCAGAAGTTCGCTGACGCGACCGGCATGATCGTGGAAGTCTGTCACTTTCCACCGGGCACGAGCAAATGGAACAAGATCGAGCATCGGCTCTTCTGTCACATCACCCGCAACTGGCAGGCCGTCCCGCTGGAGACCCTGGAAGTGGTCGTCCAACTGATCGGCACCACGCGGACCCGCGAGGGACTCGAAGTTCATGCGTGGCTGGATCAGAAGCATTACCCCAAGGGCCGCAAAGTCACGGACGCCGAAATCGACGACCTCTACATCGTTCCCCACAAGTTCCACGGCGAATGGAACTATGAAATCCATCCCAGATCGAAGCACTAATTCGATACCTCTAATTCGGTACCTTAAAGTCACGCTGTTCCTTACCCTTGAACATGCGGCGAGTGTCGCGTGTGGTATATCAAGTCCTTGATCATTGATGTACTGAATTACCGTTAGGATTGCGTCGAAAAGAATGTCACCAAGGAAGCATCCTACAGCGACGATCGCGATTCCGAATAGAATACTTGGGGGCATGAGCAGTGAAATACCAAGACCTGCAAAGGCGCCAAGTCCACAGCCAAGCACGCCCGAACTGCAGTCCAGCTTGGTGAGAACGGATTGAGGTATACATGCCGGACGCAGATCGCAGGCCTGGTTGATCGTAGTTAGCACATTGCATGCGCAATCGAGTCGATCGATGATACCTGCCCCTATTCCAAATACATCCGCAATCCCCAATAGCGCGCAAGTGCAGGTTAGTACATCATCAACGAGGCCGAGGTTGACACCGCAGAGTTGGCCGCTTGGGTCCGTGTAATTCGTGGGGAATGATCCAACATACTGATAAAGATTCGGACCCTCCTTTAGACCAAGCGGATCCCTCTGCAACCACGTCCCCAGCACCGAGTTGAGCACCCTGTGCCTGACATGGAACAGTTCGCTCGCCGTTTCCCAGCGATACCCCGCATAGAGCGTCTCCCAGTCGAAGCCCGAACTTCCCTGTGGCACGAACGCCGAACTCAGGAACAGCGGGGTGCCGTAGGCCGAGTACGCGCAGCGCTCCTGCACGTCACCTGAGGCATCGACGAGCGCCGTCACGTTCCAGTTGGCATCTTGCAGGGCGTAGAGTCGCTCATCGAGGCTGCCGTCGCCATTGGTGTCGCGGTCTCGCAGGATCAGATCATCGATGTACCGCTGGCCCCAGACGAACTGCCGGTCGGGATCGGTCTCGGCATCAACCCGCTCCTCCACCACCTGCCACTGGCTCGGCTGCGTGTAGTACAGGTGCCGGGTCTCATCGAGAACGCCACTCACATACGACTTTTGCAGAATGCGGCGGTTCGCGCCGTCGTAGGCATACTCGGCCACGGTGTCGCTCGTGTCATCGTCGACGAGCTTGACGAGTCGATTCCACGCATCGTAGACGGCCGAGTATGACTTGGTCGGATCAGCCGGCTGGAGGACTGTCGTCATGTTGCCGGCCGCGTTGTACGCAGGTGTCGCCCAGGCCGGACCCGTCGATTCAGTGATGCCAGTGATCTCATTAACCGTATTGGCTGTGCGCGCCTGGTCGAGATCCCAGTTTCCATCCCCATTCGTGTCTTCCAGGTACTTCTGCCAGTTGCCGGTGGCGCCCAAGGACCAGCACTCACCGTAGCTCGGATCGGTGACGCCATCCTTGCTGCCGTTGAGGATGCCCCGAGAGAGTTCCTTCAGCCGGTGGATCAGGTCGTTGCCGTAGACCTCATCAAAGGGCTTTGAAAGCGCCTCAGCCACTGTGTTCTGCCGCCACACCCTGTTGCCCGCGCGATCGTAGCCGTACTGAATGCGATCCGCATCGGCCGAGGCCCCGTAATCGTACCAGCGGTTGTCCTTCACCCGGCCGAAGCGGTCGAGGCCGGCGTAGATGTCGCCGGTGTCGGGATCGTTCGATCCCGTAAGGGAGGCCAGCGTCCACTTCACCTGCGGCTCAGGGCTATCGGCCACCACGAACGAACGCTCTCCGAGGTAGCTGTAGTCGGCCAGGTGGGTGTTGTCGTCGTCGATGAGCGAGGCCACACGGGAAGCGGCATCGTTCATGCTATCGGCGGTGCCATAGTCCTGAGAGATGGCACGGCCGTCGGGGTAGGTTGTCCCCGTCGGCCTGACCGTGTTCGCAGAGCCGTTTGCGTAGGCGTATTGAACGAATGGCGTTGTCATGGCGTCACCCGTCAGAATCACACATCCGGAATAAATGCCAGAATCACGTAACAGGCAAATCCAGCCACTGGTACACTACATACACGACATGCGAGCGAACACCAGTTCTCGCACATTGTCGGCCGGCGCATGAGATTGACGATTTGAATCAGCAACACTATTGGGTTGGCAACAAATAATGGGAACCATGCATAGGCCCACATGTACCAGAGTGCCATCCCCCCTCCACTGGTCTCTTGAGCCGTTAAAGAGCCGGCGCAAACCACTAGGCCTACAAACAATACGAATGTAGTAATTGGAGCCAGAGAAAGGACCATCGAGAGGACATGCTTATTCTTTCCGCGAATACTATTATCGGAAGCATATGGAGTCCGACATACATATCCTGTAGTCAGATGAATTATTATCGCGACAAGCCATATCAGTAGTACAAACTGAAGCATTTCTTTTCCAGTGAAGTCTGTAAAAACACAAGGTAGCAGCCTGTCATTCGTAGTGACGAGAACCTCGGGGAGGAGGTGCCGTGGACGGATTTGTCCCGATTGGCATGAATTCACCCGGGGTATATGGGCGCACTGGGGCTATAGTCGGAACAATCCTACTCTTAATGCGAGCCCAATTCTCCTCGCAATTCAAATCGTTTACGGGAGCCCATCCTGCTTGATGATATTCTTCAAGCCCACCGAACCACTGCCAGACATCTGCGAAGAAATGTCTTCCCGTTGGCCAGGTAATATCAGCATACACAGATACTGAATCCGGGGTGCCAGCTGCCGCCCCGTGTGTTATCAGCTTCCCGCTCTCGTCGTAGCAGCATTGGTTCCCTGCAATGCCGTAAACTTTATCGGAGCATGGGTCAAACATACGAAAACATTTTGTCGCGCCACGATGGAAGATGTTTACTGCGGTTTGATCGTCCGCTCCGATTATTATACCTGGAAGTGATCTCAGGTTGTCCAATTCAGTTTCTGTACACGGACAAGGTCGGACACGCTCCGAAAGTGGCGGTACGTGCCGAGGCTGCGGTGGTTCGTAAACTGGGCTATAGTCTGGCTCAAATATACCTAGGCCATTTTCATACTGCATTCCACTCGGATCAAGTAGCACAAGGGGATGGCATGCGACATATGAGTACAGGTTCAAATATAGATGTGCAAGTGGATCCCTCTGCACCCACACCCCAATCACCGAATTCAACACTCTGTGCCTGACATGGAACAGTTCGGTCACGGTCTCCCAGCGATACCCCGCATAGAGGGTCTCCCAGTCGAAGCCCGAACTTCCCTGTGGCACGAACGCCGAACTCAGGAACAGCGGGGTGCCGTAGGCCGAGTAGGCAACACGCTCCTGCACGTCGCCTGAGGTGTCGATGAGCGCCGTCACGTTCCAGTTGGCGTCCTGCAGGGCGTAGAGGCGTTCATCGAGCGTTCCGTTGGTGTTGGTGTCGCGGTCCCTCAGGAGCAGATCGTCGATGTACCGCTGGCCCCACACGAACTGCCGGTCGGGATCGGTCTCGGCATCGACCCGCTCTTCCACCACCTGCCACTGGCTCGGCTGCGTGTAGTACAGGTGCCGCGTCTCATCGAGAACGCCTGCCACATAGCTCTTCTGCACCGTCCGGCGGTTGGCCCCATCATATTGGTACTCGGCCACCGTATCCGACGTGTCGTCATCGACCAGCTTCACCAGCCGGTTCCAGGCGTCATACGTGGCGGTGTAGGTCTTGGTCGGATCGCCCGGCTGGGGGATGGTCGTCATGTTCCCGGCGGCGTTATACGCGGGAGTGGCCCACGCGGGACCGGCTGATTCACTGATCCCCGTGATCTCGTTGACGGTGTTGGCCGTTCTGGCCTGGATCAAGTCCCAGTTTCCATCCCCGTCATCATCCTGACGGAACCCCTGCCAGTTGCCGGTGGCATCGAGCGACCAGCACTCACCGAATGAACCATCGGTAACGGCGTCCTTCTGCGCCGTCAGCGTTTGGGCATGGCCCGGTTCGTTGAGGTGCCTGCAAGTCTTGCGGTACTGAGGAAACGACTGACGCATCGAGAACCCCACTTAGACGTTGGCACGCCTGCCCTGTTTCGCGATACAGGCAGGACACGCCCTCCGGCATTCATCATGCCGCAACGACCGTCAAGATGCCACCCCCGTCGTCGATTGCTCGGACAGGCGGAGGGGCCTCTGTTCAAGGAGCCCGCAGGGAATCGAAGTCGGGCGAGATTCCTGCTACTCTTCGTTCTCCAAAGATCTTTGCAGTACAGATGTCACAAGAAATATGCCCACGATCAAGAAGCTTCTGGTTGCCAATCGGAGTGAAATCGCCATCCGGGTTTTTCGGGCGGCCACGGAACTTGGCATTCGCACCGTGGCGATTTACGCCCACGAAGACCGGTATGCCTTGCACCGATTCAAGGCGGATGAGGCCTATGAGGTCGGGAAACCGGGCGAACCGATTCGCTCGTATCTGAACATTCCGGCGATCATCGCGCTGTGCAAGGAGAATCAGGTCGATGCAATTCATCCGGGTTACGGCTTTATGTCGGAGAAACCCGAACTGGCGAGGGCGTGCGTGGAAGCGGGGATTATCTTTATCGGTCCGAATGCCGATCTGCTGGATCGACTAGGGGATAAGACCGCCGCCCGCAAGATCGCCGCTCAGGCGAAGGTGCCGATTCTCAGCGGCACCGAGAAGCCTTTGACGGATGCCGACGAAGGAATTGGACACGCGAAGACGCTCGGCTACCCAGTGATTCTGAAGGCCGCGCACGGTGGTGGTGGCCGCGGCATGCGCATTGTCGAAAAGGAATCTGAATTCGCGGATGCCTATCACGCCGCCCGACAGGAATCGCTGATCGCGTTCGGCAGCCCTGATATCTTCATCGAGAAGTTTATTCGCAAAGCACGGCACATCGAGGTGCAGTTATTGGGGGATCAGCATGGGAACCTCGTGCACCTCTTCGAGCGCGACTGTTCGGTACAACGGCGGCATCAGAAGGTTGTCGAAATCGCGCCGGCGGTAAACCTGGAGACTTCGCTACGGGATGCGATCTGCCAGGCCGCTATCGACATCGGAAAAACGGTGAATTATCAGAACGCGGGGACTGTCGAGTTTCTCGTTGATGCCGACACGAACAAGTTCTATTTCATCGAAGTGAACCCGCGGATTCAGGTCGAGCACACCGTGACCGAAGAAGTGACGAGTATCGACATCGTGCGATCTCAGATTCTGATCGCACAGGGCGCACGGCTCGACTCGCCAGAAATCGGGATCACATCGCAGTCATCGGTCGTCTGCATCGGTTTCGCGCTCCAATGCCGCGTGACGACCGAGGATCCCGGCAAGAATTTCACACCCGACTACGGCCGCATGGCCCACTACCGCTCGGCGGCCGGCGTCGGGATTCGTCTCGATGCAGGGACCGCGTTCTCTGGTGCGATCGTCAGCCCGTTTTATGATTCGATGCTGGTGAAGGTGTCGGCTCGTGCGCGACGGTTCGTGGATGCAGTCCATCGTATGGATCGCTGCCTGCGAGAATTTCGCGTGCGTGGCGTGAAGACCAACATTCCGTTCCTGTTGAATTTACTCAAGCATCCGACGTTTCTGGCCGGTGAATGTTGGACGACGTTTATTGATCACTCGCCAGAACTTTTCAAGTTCCCTACACGCCAGGACCGTGCGACACGTTTGTTGAAGTTCATTGGTGAAACGATCGTTAACGGCAATCCCCTCGTGAAAGGCCGTCCGAAGGCCACTCGCAGGCTGCCGGCCCCCGTCCCAGCTTACGACGCTCGGCTGACCAGGCCGGAAGGGAGTCGTGACAAGTTTCTAGCCTTGGGAGCCGAGAAGTTTGCGGCGTGGGTGCGGGAGCATCAGCGATTGCTCATCACCGATACGACATTCCGCGATGCGCATCAGTCCTTGCATGCCACACGGTTTCGTACTTATGACATGCTGCGGATCGCCGAGGCGTATTCGTTCCTGTTGCCTCAACTTTTTTCGCTGGAGATGTGGGGTGGGGCGACGTTCGATACCGCGATGCGATTTCTGAAGGAGTGTCCCTGGGACCGGTTGACGCAGATGCGGTCGCATTGCCCGAACATCCTGTTTCAGATGCTGCTGAGAGCGTCGAGCGCCGTGGGGTATTCGAACTTTCCCGACAACCTCGTGAAGGAGTTCGTGCGTGAGTCGGCTCAGGCAGGCATTGATGTGTTTCGAGTCTTCGATGCCCTGAACTGGGCGGAGAATATGCGGGTGGCGATGGATGCCGTCATCGAATCGGGCGCGATTTGTGAAGCGGCGATCTGTTATTCAGGCGACCTTCTCAATCCGAATCGCAAGAAGTACGACCTGAAATACTACGTGAATCTCGCCAAGCAACTGGAGAAGATGGGGGCACATATCCTGGCGATCAAGGACATGGCCGGACTTTGCAAACCAGGGGCCGCCGCGATGCTGTTCAAGGCTCTCAAGCAGGAGGTTGGAATCCCGATCCACTTCCACACGCACGACACTGCCGGCATTCAGGCCGCTTCGCTGTTGCAGGCCAGTGATGCCGGCGTCGATATCGTCGATGCCGCGATGGCTCCGATGTCGGGGGGGACGTCACAAGTGAACTTGAACACGTTGTGCGAGTCGCTGGAACATCTGCCGCGAGATACGCATCTCAATCCGCGGACTCTAGACGACATGGCCGAGTACTGGAGAGATGTTCGCGAGTTCTATTTCCCATTTGAGGGCATCACGCTTCCGGGAACAGCCGACCTTTACAATCACGAAATGCCTGGGGGCCAGTACACAAATCTCTTTGAACAGGCGCGCGCTCTGGGGATGGCTGATCGCTGGCAAGAGGTCTGCCGCGTCTACGCCGAGGTGAATCAGCTCTTCGGGGACATCGTCAAGGTGACTCCGACTTCGAAGGCCGTGGGAGACATGGCGCTCTTCATGGTTGCCAATGAACTGACCTCGGATGATCTGCTCAACCAGGACCGCGAGCTGGCGTTTCCGGAGTCGGTAATTGATCTGATCAGTGGGGCGATGGGGCAGCCAGTCGGTGGGTTTCCCGAGGGAATCAAGAAACGCATCCTGGGTGACCGCCCGAGCTTTGATCAACGTCCCGGTGCCACGCTCCCTGATGTCGACTTCGAGGCTATCGAGAAGGAACTGGAAAGCAAGTTCAAGGTAAAGCCCTCGCATCGTGAAGTCCTGAGTGCGCTCCTGTACCCCAAGGTGTACGACGATTTCGCGGCCCATACCAAGACATACGGCGACACGAGCGTGCTGCCGACACCGTCGTTCTTCTTTGGGATGAGGCCCGGCGAGGAATTCTCGGCCGATATTGAGCCGGGGAAGACGTTGTTCATCAAGTTCCTGACGACAGGGAGCCCGCATCCCGATGGAACGCGGACGGTTTTCTTCGAACTCAACGGTCAGCCGCGCGATGTCACCATCGAAGACAAATCGGTGGAAGCCGCAGTCGCGAAGAACATCAAAGCGGACCCCGCGAACTCAACACATCTGGCGGCGAGCATGCCGGGCATGGTGGTGGGAGTGGCGATACATGCCGGCAGCAAGGTTTCGCGCGGGCAGAAACTGATCACGATCGAAGCGATGAAGATGCAGACGAATATTACCGCCGATAAGGATGGCAAGATCGGCCAACTGCTCGTTCACGCCGGAACGCAAGTCGAGGCCGGAGACTTGTTGCTGACGATTGAGTGATGCTGCATTGGCACAGCGTGTCGACTACTCACGCGCTTCGACGGGTCCGCAATGCTTTAACGCCAACAGGCAGTAGGCGGTGACGAGGCTCGGGTCACCTTCGTACCAGCGGTCGGCTTCGTTCAGCCAGCTTCCATCGTCCTGTTGAATCGAGAAGAGGTGCTCAGCGAGTTCCTTACGCCAGTCGTGCTCCTGCCCCTCGGCGTCGGTAAAGACATCGTAGCCTGCGACATCGAGCGCCTTGGCAAATGTATGGTAATAGTAGAACAAGCCCTGCTGGCCCATGCCGGGGTTCTCTTCAATCGTGTAGTAGTTGCCGATCCACGCGAGTGCGGCAGCCACGCGCGGATCGTCGGGTGTGAGGCCCGCGTGAATCATGCTCTTGAGACCCGCATAGGTCATGCTGCCATACGACCGCAAACCCCCTTCAGGGCCTTCCCCCGCTTGGGACGAACCACCGGCGGCCGGCGTGTAGTAGGAGCCCCCATCGTTGATCGCGGCCGCGAACGGCGTGGTGTTGTGCTCTGATTCAAGATTCTGGCAGCGTGAGACGAAAATGAGAGCGTTCTGAATCGCCGGATCATCGGAGGCAACACCCGTGGCGATGAGGGCATCCAGGAAGAACTGCGTGTTCGAGAGGTCGGGGCGCGAATGCGATCCATACCCCGCGCCGCCGAAGGCAGGGTCGGACTCGGCGATATTTTCCCCTTCGTCCCATTGGAGCCCTCTCAGGAACGCGACGGCGTTTTCGATCACTGAATCGTACCTGCCGTCATCGTTGGCGGCATCGAAGGCGAGCACCGTAATTGCCGTTTCGTAATTCTTATGACGCGTTTCGGGATGATAAATCCCGCCATCATCCTGGATGTAGCTTTCCAGGTACTGCATCGCCTTCGCGGCGGTCGGATCATCGGCAGGGACACCATTTACGAGCAGCGAAGTTGTTACCAATGCCGTAATTCCGACTTGGGTCGGTGCGGTCCAACTCCCGTCGTCGGCTTGTGAGGTCTTCAGAAAATTGACCGCCCGCTCAATGGAACCCTGGTAGGCGTCGGAATCGGGTCCGAGCGCTTCCGCGTGACAGAAGTTGGCGGTCAGGCTGACGAGGCAGAGAGCAACCAGTATCGCAAGACGCGGCATGAGAGTTCCTGTTGAGTAACGTTAAGTGACGATTTGAGACGTCGATCAGGCTGTTCGCAACTGCGCGCCATCCCGGATACTCATCGCGGGGCATCCGGGATGGTATCGCCGCGCGGCCACTTGCCTGTAAGCGACGCGGCGATTGCAGTTGGTTGGCAGCCTCACTCCGTGCGAAATGTCCGATTTCAATCAGTTCCTTTGGTAATCAGGGAGTTAAAACTCACCAACAACTTCCTTTCCATGGCGCGTTCCGAGGGCACGCCAGATGCCGAGGTCGAGGTTCTCATTGACAGCTCGGGCCGAGCCATCCATCAACACGACCATTACCATGCCCTCGTGAAAACTGCGCGACGTGATGCAGGCATAGGTCGGGTTGCCGATATTTCCATTGCGTCCTTCCTGCCAAGAGTTGTAGTCGACATCGCGAGTCTGCCCACTGACCGAATACGGGACTGACGTATTCGGCCCAAGTGTCGTGGTGAAGCCTGTGTGGTGGACGCGACCATCAGGCCATTCGGTATGACCGGTATCCTTAAACTCCGCGGATGAGGCGACGGCTGCGAGGACATCGCTGGCGTTGGTGGGGACGGCGGTCGATGGTGGCCCGCCGTTGCGGCCATAATACGTCCAGGCAATGACTTCGGAAGCAAGCAGTGTGGAGGACGTGCCATCGACAAATGCTGCCGATGAGAGTTTGGCGTTTGGATAGAACGCTCCATCGCCTCCGCGTCCCGTCGCTGGATCATAGATGAACCACGTTCCGTAGTTAAAACCATAGGTCGTCGGATAGAGATGGACCTTTCCTCCTCCGGGGTCTCGAATCTGGTCCGATCCCGGGTCGCTGGGACAGGAGTAGACGGGGACCTTCAAGCCATTGATTGGAGTCTGGAAGTCCCATGCCGTCATCAGGTCGATCGTGTTGTAAAGGTTTCCTTGATCGAGGTACGGCAGAATCCTGCCGTGTACACCCCATGAACCGTTGTTGCCGGTGGCTCCCAGACTGAGGTCGACCGACGTTCCCATCGGCAAGTAGGTGTTGACGTCGAGATAATTGTGAACCGCCAACGCTAGCTGATGCATGTGATTTCGACACTGCGTCCTCCGGGCGGCCTCCCGAGCCTGTTGCACGGCTGGCAAGAGCAGTGCGATCAAGACTGCGATGATGGCAATGACCACCAGCAGTTCGATCAGCGTGAATCCTTGGTGTCGTGCAAACGTTCCCTTCGTATTGTGCATGTAGTCGTGCTTTAATTGATGCATGAATCCAATGAATTGGGTGAGCCCAGGCTGTCTCGTTCCATGAACTGCAATGGGCGTGCCGGATTAGAAAGGTCAGAATACGCTGAGGATTCACTCCATCGTGCCCTCGAACTGGCACCGAGTGGCGAACAAGTCGCCCAGCATGGCGAACAAGTCGCCATACATGTCGGCTTCGACTTGACTTGTCGCGCAATCCAAATTGATCGCAACAATTGGCAGCATTCGTCGGCGCCTTGTTAGACTCTCGGTATCTCAAGTTTCACATTGACTCAACGTTGTGGTCCACCATGTTTTTTCACATTGGTAATTGCCTGATTGTCACGGCATGCCTGGCCATCGGTACAGGAGTGCAAGCGGAGGACTCGATTGAAATTCCCGAGGAAGTCGACCTGCGAGCCGAGTATATTCGACTTGATCTTACTCCGTGCGTGCAGGGCTCACGAAATACTTGCTCGTTGTTTGCCATCACAGCGCTCGCGGAGTTTGAATCTGCCAGCGCCACGGGTGAGGCGATTTCCTTCTCACAGGAGTATCTCACTTGGGCGGCAAACTCAGCCACCGGCA
Source organism: uncultured Planctomycetaceae bacterium (assembly GCA_942492405.1). Taxonomy (GTDB): domain Bacteria; phylum Planctomycetota; class Planctomycetia; order Planctomycetales; family Planctomycetaceae; genus JANNSB01. The sequence continues at coordinate 60,059 of CALOES010000056.1, read as the reverse complement.
GCGTGGGCGATCAGGCCATGTTCTACGAGGCGCTTGCGGGATTGAACGCACTCGGCATCTGCTCGGCCGACCAGTTGCCTTACGAGCGACGCGAAGATCGCAACCGTCAGCCCTCCGACGATGTCATTGAAACGGCAGGCTTGCTGAGTGGACGCTGGCGCATTCACTGGATCAAACTCTGGGATATCGAACTGCCATTGACCGACGACCAACTCGATGAGATTCGCCGCGCGCTCGCGGCCGGTCATCCTGTAGCATGCGGCCTTCGCTGGCCCAACGCGGATCCAGGTTTCAAACTGATCGAAGTCCCCGACGCGAACGACGTGTTTGATGGGCACAGCATCGCTTTCGTCGGCTACCGTGATGATCCTGAGACTCCCGGCGGGGGAGTGTTCACTTTTCGTAACAGTTACGGTCATCGGTGGGGTGATGAAGGCTATGGCGAAATGTCATATGCCTATGCGCGAGCCTACGCCAATGATGCTCTGTGGATCGAACTGGGGCCGTCCGATTCTGAGATTCCAATCGAGCGATTCGAAGCCGAGTCGCTCGAAGTAGTCGGTCAGCAGGCATGCTCTGCCAGATCACAATCGATGCGATCCTATGGCACCGACATGTGGAGCAACCGTCGACATCTTTTCTGCCAATCTGAGGATGGGGGCTGGGTGGAGCTTGGTTTCAACGTGAGCGAATCGGGAACCTACCGAGTGCGAGTCCTTGCAACGGCTGCTCCCGATTATGGGCGGGTTCGACTATCGCTCGATGGCCTCGAGTCGACATTCGACCTCTATTCCGGCCGCGTCTGTCCCGCAGGGAGCCTGGAACTGGGGGAATTCACGCTCGAATCGGGGACGCATCGACTACGGGTCGAGTCGGTCGAAAAATCGGAAGCCTCCAACGGATACTCGTTTGGCGTGGACGCTTTGGATCTATTGACGAGTGAGCAAGCGGCCAACAATTGAAATTGTTGCCCTAATCCGCGATCCCTCTGCGTCGCATTTTCTCTCGCAGCGTCTCGCGGTGCATCCCAAGCAGTTTCGCTGCCTGTTGACGGTTGCCGTCGCTTTCCTGCATCGCGAACTCGAATAATAATGGCTCTGCCTGACGGAGGAATTCTTCATAGAGGCCGGTACCGTCACTCTCCCCGGTGGTTTGCGCGGCGAGCCATTGCTTGACGGCCTCCTGCAGGCGACTCTTCGGGGCCGACTTCTGGGGGCCGTGCTTGATGGGTGGCGGCAGGCATTCTGGTTCGATCACTCCCGATCTTGCGAGAATCGCGGCATGTTCGACGGCGTTTCGCAGTTCGCGGACATTGCCATACCAAGGACGCTGTTGCAGTTCGTCAATCACCGCAGCGCTCAAATCAAAACGCCCTTCGCCATGCAACACATTGAGGAAATGGTGAGCCAGTAGAGGTATGTCGTCGAGTCTCGATCGCAGCGGAGGCAAGTCGATGCGGAAGACGTTCAGTCTGTAGTACAGGTCTTCGCGAAACGTGCCGGCCTTTACGAGGGCTTCGATGTTTCCATTGGTCGCCGCCACGAGTCGGAAGTCAGAATGCACAGGTTCATTCGAACCGACAGGAAGTACCTGCCGAGTTTCGAGCACTCTCAAAAGTTTGACCTGCGTCGCGAGGGCGACGTCGCCGATCTCGTCGAAGAATGCGATCCCCTGATGGGCTCGACTCAGCAGGCCGATACGATGGGCCGTTGCTCCGGTGTAGGCGCCGCTCACATGCCCGAAGAGTTCGCTTTCGACAAGGGCCTCATTCATCGCAGGCACACACACCGGCACGAACGGCCCCGATGCCCGTGACCCATAGCGATGCAAGGCTGTCGCCACGAGTTCTTTCCCGGTGCCGCTCTCTCCGGTAATAAGTACCGAAACATCGTGATCGGCCACAAGCGCGATCTGTCGAAAGACCGCCTGCATCGCCGGCGATTGCCCGACGAGCATTCCTTGCGCAACCGCAACGCCTGATGAGTCATGGTCGACCGGGCGTTTACGTCTTGCGGACTCAAGTGCACGCCGCACGACATCGACGGCATCATCCAAATCAAAAGGTTTGGTGAGATATTCAAACGCCCCTGCGCCAATGGCCTGCACAGCGGTTTCGAGATTGCCGAAGGCTGTCATGAAGACGACAGGCGTTTCCGTCAAGCGTTGACGCAATTGCTCCAGCGCGCTGAATCCATCGGCCCCTGGCAGTCTCACGTCAAGTAAAATGACATCGGGAGTCCAATCGGCAGAAGCCGCCAAGGCTTCCTCGGCAGTCGCCGCTGTAACGACATCGTAACCTTCTTCCGATAGAGCCTGCTCAAAGGCCCAGCAGATGGAAGGTTCGTCATCGACTACGAGAACTTGACTCATGGAAGAAATGGATTCAGGTGTAGAGCTGTTGAATTCAGGATGGGGACGGGAGTGTGGCGACTTGGGAAACTGGCTTTGAGTTCTGGATTGCGGTGGCAGTCGTCGGCAGAACCATGCGAAACGTGGTTCGGTTATTCTCTCGAAAATGACTGAGTGTTCCCTGGCATTCCTCGCAGGCCGATTTCGCAAGTGACAAGCCGAGTCCCACGCCTTCCATTTTGGTGCTAAAAAACGGCTCAAAGATCGCCGCAGGATCAGAAATGCCCGCCCCATTGTCGGCCACGTCGATTGTGACGTTGGCTGCATGTGCAGTGGCTGTCACGTTCACTTCACCACTTGGGCCGGCCGCTTCAATGGCATTCATGATCAGGTTGAGGATCGCCGCCCGCAAGGCATCGGCGTCGGGAATCTGCCAAGTGCCGTCATCCCGTTCGAACTTGAGATCAATACTTTGATGTTCGCACAACGGGCGGACGAGCGAAACCGTCTGATCGAGAATCTCCCCCACGCAACCCGCGACGCGCGAACGTGCATCTCCTCTGGTGACTCGTAACAACGCCTTGATCTGTTCTTCAGTGAGGGACAACTGTTTGAGCGCGACCTGAATCGCTTCATCACCACTGTTGCTGCATCGGCGGAGATGCAACTGCGTAGAGATCCGCGCCCCGGTCAATGCGTTGCGCAACTGATGCGCCAGTCCTCCGACCAGTTGGGCCAGCAAGGCATTGCGTTCGGTTTCGCGAATCTTGCGCATTGATGCATCGAGGATGACGGCCATGCGATTGACCGTCTCGGCCAGTTCGCGGAGTTCATCATCGGTTCGAGGTGGCTTGACTGGTGAGAAGTCGCCGTCGGCAATCTTCACGACTTGTTGCTGAACGCGAGCGATGCGGTTGCCGATTCTTCGCGACACAATAATCGAGACCGTGATGGCAACGATCAATAGAATGGAGCCGACAATGAGAGGCGGGACGATGGCGGCCCGGCGCTGCGCCTGCCATTCGGTCTGGTCGAACAGAATGAAGACCGATTCGTTTCGCATGCCGCCCCGCCACGGAATGCGTTGGGCAAAGAAGGTCTCACCCACCAAGTCCACCATAAAGCGTTGATCGGGAGCCTCGATCTGCAGAGTGCTCCAATCGAAGGGGATCAATTCTTCGGAAGGTTGCAGCGTCGAGAGGCGGAGTTGCTGCTCGTCGTTCACGACGACGAAATGGGCACCGGAGAGATTCCGTAGTTGTTCGAGAATGGCGAGCGTGATCGGGAAATCGGACGTCTTGAGTGTCGACGCGACGCCGGAGAGCCGCGAATCGAGCTCCTGCTCCACTTGCCTGACTGAAAACCACACCGCCGTCGCCGTCACGCACATCACCGTCGTCGCCTGAATGGCGACAAAGGGCATAAGAATCTGGTTTCGCAACGGCCAACGCATGGGAACGCCTGCGGGTTAGGTGATAAGTACCAAGTATCAGAGTTCGTGGCACCCGTCACAAGCAGGAGGAGCATGAGTGAAGTTGAAAGTGAGTTTTTGAGGATCAGTCTATGAGGACTCCACCCAATTCCTTCGCATTCAACCATGGTTACTCGACTCCAGTCATTGCGGAGCAAGGTTAGGTTTTCCAGTGGTAGAGCCGAGTCTTGGGGTTTTCGATGACGTGTCGTGGAACTTGATAAAGCTCCTCAAGCATCAGGGCGGTCTTGCGTGCAAGCGATAATCGCGGCCACAAGGAATTGTCCGCAACAATTGAAAGACGAAAGATTTCCCCGATGTCATCTTCCGCGAGGATGCTGAGGTAATGGTAACGCATCGTTTCTTTCTGGTCGTTCAAACTCCACCCTCGGACTTCGATGATCATTCTGACTTGTGAAGGTTCCAGCAGAATCCCTGGACTTACCCACGTTTGGTGGGCGCGGTTGATGGTTATGCGGCCTGTTCGAAGTTCAGCGGGGATTGGTATCCGAGTGCTGAGTGTCGACGGACGCGGTTATAGAAGACTTCGATGTACTCCAACAGGCTTTGACGGGCCTGTTCTCGGGTTTTGTAATGCTCGTGATGCACGTGTTCTTTCTTGAGGGTGGCGAAGAACGATTCCATCGGCGCGTTGTCCCAGCAGTTGGCCTTGCGGCTCATCGAGCAGGTGATGCCGTGCTGGCTCAAGAGTCGCTGGTAGTGCTCGCTGGCGTACTGCACGCCGCGATCGGAATGGGCCACCAGGTCGTTTCCAGGCAGTTCCCGCTGCACGCCGCCATCTGCAAGGCATCGACCACCAGACGGCTGTCGATCCGCTCCGACATCGACCAGCCCACGATCTTCCGCGAGAACAGATCCTCGACGGCAGCCAGATACAACCAGCCCTCATCGGTCGGAATGTACGTGATGTCCGCCACCCAGGTCTGGTTCTTCTCAGAGGGAGAAAACTCCCGATCCACGATGTTTGCAGCCACCGGATGCGAATGCTTCGAATCGGTCGTGGTCACGCGGAACCTCTTCACCGTCCTGGCCTGAATGCCCGCCGATTTCATACACCGGGCCACCGTCTTGCGATTGCAGACCTGACCCTGAGCCAGCAATTCCCGATGCACTCGCGGCGCTCCATAAACGTCGTGATGCGGCTGCTCGTGAATCGCCCGAATGCGCTTGCGTCAGTTCCTCCCAACGCCGAGCCCGGGCACTGGGCGGACGCTTCCCGCCAGGCGTAATACCCGCTGCGGGAGACCTGCAGCACGGCGCACTGAACCGCAATCGGCCACCGCTCACGATGCGCTTCAATGAAGGCATATCTCATCGCGACTCCTTGACGAAGAAGGCCGTCGCTTTTTTTTAAAATCTCCCGCTCCATCCGCAGCCGTTCATTCTCGGCTCGCAGACGCGCATTCTCCGCTTCCAGGGCCGAAGGCTGCTGTGGACCGGCCGGCGCCCCGTGCTTCTCCAACGACTGCTTCCAATTTCGCAGCAGGTTGGCATGGATCCCCAATCGCCGAGCCGCCTCCGCCAGACTCAAACCTCGCTGAGTGACCAGCCGCACAGCTTCCTGCTTGAACTCCGACGTATACCTCCGACGTGTGCTCACTGACGTTTCAATTTGATTCATCCCTCTCGCTCCTTTCACGGGAGTCTACACTCCCCACAGAGCGCCCACCAAACGTGGGTAAGTCCACTTAAGCAGTATTCGTTCTCGACAGTCGTCCCACTGGTGTAAACCGAACTTGGTTCCCTACTCCCGATTGCCTACTCCCAACGCCCTCCCTCTCCCCATCATTGCAGCACTCGACTGGCTGCCTATAATCCGGGCGTGGTCAGAATTCCTGGTATTCAACGACCTGTGATGTATTCACCTTGAGGAGTCAACCTTGAACTGGCTGGTCCGCGCCCTGTCATCTTCGGTGGGGAAGAAATATGTGATGGGGCTGACGGGACTGTTCCTCTGCTTCTTCCTCGTCGTGCACCTGTCCGGCAACTTGCTGATGTATGTGGGTGAAGAGGCGTACAATAACTACGCCCACATGCTGCACTCCAATGCCGAGTTGCTCATTATTGCCGAGTTGCTGCTGTACGCGGCCTTTTTCGCCCACCTGGTCATTGCGGTCACGCTGACCAAAGAGAACCGTGAATCCCGCAAGCAGAAGTATGCAATGAAGCAGACCAAGGTCGAGGGGAGGCGAATCCCGTTGCCGATCGCGCCCGATTCCACGATGTTTGCGACCGGTGTGGTCGTGCTTGCTTTCATCATCTACCACGTCAGCGAGATCAAATTGGGTCTGCTGCATGGTGAGAGCTTCGAGGAACTTAAACCCTACGATCAGGCGATGTTCGCTCTCAATCAAAGTCTGTCGCAGCTCGTTTACATCGTTGGCAGCATCTTTGTGGGAATTCACGTTTCGCATGGACTGGGCAGTGCTTGCCAATCGATCGGATTCAACCATCCCAAGTACACGCCTTGCATTCAGTGGTTTTCCAGGCTCTTTGGAATCGTTGTCGCACTTGGTTTCGCAAGCTTTGCCTTTATGCGAGCAAACGGATTCCTGGAGTGAACCAATGACGGTATCACAGTCAAGGTTTCGCGTGACTCTCAAACACGTTCAGCCGTAACAGCAATCACAGCAGTTTTCACTCATGAGCAATCGACTTGAGTCGCGAGTCCCGGACGGCCCCATCGAAGAGAAGTGGGATCGCTGCAAGAACGGGCTGAAACTAGTCGCGCCCAACAACCGCCGCAAGTTCGATGTGATCGTTGTCGGGACCGGTCTGGCCGGCGCATCGGCAGCGGCCTCGCTGGCGGAAATGGGCTTCAACGTGCAGGCGTTCTGTTACCAGGACTCACCGCGCCGAGCACATAGCATCGCGGCCCAGGGAGGCATCAACGCTGCCAAGAATTATCACAACGACGGAGACTCGGTCTGGCGGTTGTTTGTCGACACCGTCAAAGGGGGCGATTTCCGTGCGCGGGAAGGGAACGTCTACCGCCTCGCGCAACTGAGCGCCAACATCATCGATCAATGTGTCGCTTCCGGCGTTCCGTTCCAGCGGGAGTACAGCGGATACCTCGCCAATCGATCGTTCGGCGGCACGCAGGTGTCGCGAACGTTCTATGCCCGCGGACAGACGGGACAGCAGTTGTTGCTGGGAGCAGTGAGCGGACTGCAGCGACAGGTTGCCGCGGGAAAAGTGAAGATGTTCCCTCGCCGTGAGATGCTCGATCTGGTCGTCGTCGACGGTGTCGCTCGTGGCATTGTTTGTCGCAACTTGATCACGGGCGAGATCGAGACCTATTGCGCACACGCAGTGCTACTCTGTACGGGTGGTTACGGTAACGTCTTTTATCTCTCAACCAACGCCAAGGGGTGCAACGTCACGGCTGCCTGGCGGTGTTACAAGCGTGGGGCCGACTTCGCGAATCCCTGCTTCACGCAGATTCATCCGACGTGCATCCCGGTGACGGGGCATTACCAGTCGAAGCTGACGTTGATGAGCGAAAGCCTCCGCAACGACGGCCGTGTCTGGGTGCCCAAGACTCAAGGAGACGCGCGATCACCTGACGCAATTCCTGAAGACGAACGAGACTATTACCTCGAACGACGGTACCCCGCATACGGAAACATGGTGCCTCGTGATGTCGCCAGCCGGGCGGCGAAGGAACGTTGCGATGCCGGCTTCGGCGTGGGGAGTTCGAAGGAGGCCGTCTTTCTCGACTTCCACCGCGCGATCGAAGAACAAGGGGAAGCGGCGATCCGTGCCAAATATGGGAATCTGTTCCACATGTACAAGAAGATCACCGACGAGAATCCGTATCAGTTGCCGATGCGGATCTATCCGGCGGTTCACTACACGATGGGAGGATTGTGGGTCGACTACCATTTGCAAAGCACGATCCCCGGGCTCTTTGTGCTGGGTGAAGCGAACTTCTCTGACCACGGTGCCAACCGGCTGGGTGCCAGCGCGCTGATGCAGGGTCTGGCGGATGGCTACTTTGTTGCGCCATACACCGTGGCCAACTATCTCGCGTCGGCCCAGCATCGACAGATCAGTACCGCGCACCCCAAGTTCACCGAGACGGCAACCGACGCCAGGGGACTCACGGAGAGGATTCTCGATGTCGGCGGATCGCGCAGTGCCAACAGCTATCACCAGGAGTTGGGTCAGATCATGTGGGACCATTGCGGCATGGCCCGCAACGCGAATTGCCTTCGTGAGGGGATCGAGAAGATTCGCGCACTCCGCGAGAGCTTCTGGGACAATGTCAAAGTCCTCGGCACGGGAGAGCAACTCAATCAGAGCCTCGAACTGGCGGGACGTGTTGCCGACTTCCTCGAGTTCGGCGAGCTTCTAGCGGCCGACGCCTTGAATCGCGAGGAGTCGTGTGGCGGTCACTTCCGCGAGGAACATCAGACTCCCGAAAACGAAGCCCGCCGCGATGATGAAAACTTCTGTTACACGGCGGCATGGCAGTACACGGGAGAGAAGTCACCTCCGGTGTTGAACAAAGAGTCACTCACGTTTAGCGAAGTGCAGCTCACTCAGCGAAGTTACAAGTAATCAAATGGCTGTCTTGCCTCCTGCGAGGCGGTCGGCTGACAATCGAATATCACCAACTCAAACTTCAATATCGCGATGATCGCACCTGAAGGACAGCTTGGCCACAAGGCACTCAACCTGACGCTGAAAGTCTGGCGTCAGGCCGGACCCGATGACGCCGGTCAGTTCAAGAAATACAAGCTCTACGGCATTTCACCGGAAATGTCGTTTCTCGAAATGCTCGATGTGCTCAACGAGCAACTCCTCGAAAACGGTGAAGAGCCGATCGCCTTCGATCACGACTGCCGTGAAGGCATCTGCGGCATGTGCAGTCTGATGATCAACGGCCAGGCGCATGGCCCCGATCTCGAAACGACGACGTGCCAGTTGCACATGCGACGGTTTGAAGACGGTGATACGATCGTCATCGAACCCTGGCGCGCGAATGCATTCCCAGTGCTTCGCGACCTTGTCGTCGACCGCACCGCGCTCGATCGGATCCTGGAGTCCGGGGGGTATGTCTCCTGCCGCACCGGTCAGGCACCTGAAGCGAATTCCATTCTCGTGCCGCAACAGAAGCAGGAAAGTGCGCTCGATGCCGCCGTCTGCATCGGCTGCGGAGCCTGCGTGGCAGCCTGCAAGAATGCATCGGCCATGCTCTTCACGGCGGCCAAGGTGTCGCATCTCGCTCAACTTCCACAGGGTGAGCCGGAACGAATGAAGCGCGTGATCGCGATGGTCGACCAGCACGATGAAGAAGGCTTCGGAGCCTGCACGAACACCAGCGAATGCCAGGCCGCCTGCCCTGCGGGGATCAACGTCTCGCACATCGCCCGTCTCAACCGCGAGTACTTCAAGGCGACGTTGCTGTGGAGTGAACCGGGAGCGAAGGTTGAATGACGGATTGTCGACAACGGCCTCCGCGCCGTTTCCGGAATGCAGCTGAACGCATGGTTGAACGATCAATGTTGCTGTGAAGTGAGACGCCATGCGAGGGTCGATATTCACGGCCACGTTGGAAGTTGCTTGGGCGATCCCATCCCGCCCACGAGAACGACGCCGTGCCCGTTCCCGACAATCGATGATCGAGTTTCATCATGCCCGCCGAACCGCTCCGTATCGCCGCTGTTCAGTTTGAACATCACGACGGCGACAAGGCGTACAACCTTGGTCGGATTCGTGATTTCGCATTGCTGGCGGCAGCGCACGGGGCGAATGTTGTCAGCTTTCACGAATGCTGCATCCCGGCTTATACATTTGTCCAAACGCATTCGCGTGATGAGCTCTACTCGCTTGCCGAGCCGGTGCCGGAGGGACCGAGCGTTCAGCGGCTGATGGAGATCTCGACAGAAGCCGGTCTGCCGATCCTGGCGGGACTCTTCGAACGGGATGGGGACCGGATCTTCAATACGTATGTCTGTGTCGACGGCGAGCGACTCGTCGCGAGGTTCCGCAAGCTGCATGCCTTCGTGAATCCCGCGCTGTCGAGCGGAAACGAGTTCGTTGTCTTCGACCTCTGCGATTGGAAGTGCAGCATCCTCATTTGCTACGACAACAACCTGCCCGAGAACGGTCGGGTCGTCGCTCTTCAGGGGGCGGAAGTCGTCTTCATGCCGCACGTCACGGGGTGTCTGCCGTCGGTCATGCCGGGACGCGGACTGGTTGATCCAGCGCTCTGGGAGAATCGCGAGACCGACCCGGTGGCCCTTCGTCAAGAACTCAATGGCCCCAAGGGGCGCGGCTGGCTGATGCGCTGGCTCCCCACGCGGGCCTACGAGAATGGTGTCTACGCAGTCTTCACGAACCCCATCGGCATCGATGGCGGACAGGTCCGTAACGGCAACTCAATGGTCCTCGACCCGTACGGCGAAGTGATTGCCGAATGCCACGCTCTCGGCGACGACATGGTGATCGCCACCTGCACACGTTCCAAACTCGACAACGCCTCCGGCCGCCGATACCTCCGAGCTCGGCGTCCCGAACTCTATGGCAAGCTAGTGGAGCCGAGCGATCAACCACCGGTGACACAACCAGGTTGGCAGTTGAAGCAGCCGCCAAAGTAGGTCATTCGTAGGCGAGTCTGTCCCAAGACTCGCAGACCAGAGTCGTATCGCTCATTCCGTCGATCTGACACATCAACCAGTGAACGCCCTGCAGCGTTGCCTCCCTGTCTGGGACAGACACGACGACATGGTTCATCGCCCGTAGATCATCGCGAACGTTCCAATGATCAACAGGATCACGAGCCAGGCATCGGGTTCGATCACTCTCCATTTGCGGTCGGGTTTGTAGAGCAGGCTCATCGAGACGACGCTCGTCACGAGGATCACCGACGCGGCTGTGAATTGGTGCGTCCGCGATGCGATCGACATCAGAGAGTCGGGCGTGGCCAGATCGACGATGGCAAGCACCAGCATGTTGAAGGTGTTGCTTCCCAGAATGTTGCCGATCGCCAGGTCGACCGATCCCATGCGGACCGCCGTCCAGGTTGCAACCGCCTCCGGGAGTGATGTGACGGCGGCCACGAAAACCGTCCCGAAGAACGTCTGCCCCATTCCCGTCTTCTCGGCGATCTGCTCCGACGTGCGGGCCAGATAGGGGCCGGCGAAGAAGATGACTGCGGCGGCAATCGAAAACCCGATGACGGCCCGGCTCATGGGCATGGCGTGGACGGCTGCCTCGGCAGGGGGCAATTCCAGCATATTGACGCGTTGATCCAGGTAGATCAGTCTCAGGAGGGCAATGTACACGACGAAGACGGCGATACTTCCCGGCCCCAGTCGCAACAAAGTCGCTTGGTAGTCCTCGGTGATCATCAACGATGCAAGCACGACTCCGGTCACCAGGATGCTGCAAGCGGCGGCGAAGGCATGAATGGCGGCGGTCTTCGAGAAGGCACTTCCCTTGCTGGTCGTCAACAGTTCGATCACCGCCAGGATGAGGAGATTCGCCAGCGAGCTGCCGATCAACCCGCCGACGCAAAGATCACCCGCCCCGATCTGGACCGAGGTCCAACTGACGGTCAGTTCTGGCAGACTCGTGGCTCCCGCCAACAACACCAGTCCCGCCAGCGAGCGACCCACCATTGGGTGGTCGCCGATGCGGTCGGCACACTTGGCCAGCACGGTGGCCGACGCGACGACGAGAGCGCTGAGGCCGAAGAAGGCTCCAAACAACGGCAGCAATTCACCCATCAGCCGGACCTCATCGGGTTATAGAATAGGACAGGTCCGCACTGGTAGCAGATCCCCGCCGCGATGAGAAGCGGGGCGGTTTCACGTGGAACCATAGTCGCCATTCGCTCCGCGAAAGTAGCGGCGGAATAGATAAGACGCAGCTGATGTCGTGAACCTTCCGAGTCCCACATCAGGAGAGTCAAACGCGGTAACAAGCTCCAGAATCGCATTGGCCGGGGTCTCGCTTCTAATGTCGCTCCAACCCCAGCCACGCAACGCTGGTGCATTTGGCCATCCAATTCATTCCCGGCAGTTGGCTAAAACTCGTTTCACGTGAAACTCAGAAGCGGTCGTAGAGTTCGTCTTGCCGCTGGGGGTCGCCGAGATTCCCGTCGCTGATGTAACCGAGGCGTTCTTCCTCCATCCGGTCGGCCTGCTGAGAAAGCACCCAGTTCGGGCCGGGGATGTCGATTGCCCAATGCCGGCTGCGGGTCTCGACATGGCCGTCCAGGAAGGCGACGTTGGCCGTATCCAGGTGTCGGAAGTGAACCGATGGGAAATTGTGACTGGGTGGTTCCAGGATCCAGGTTTCCTCGAAGCTGAACTCCGGCGGAGCAAACGACGTCATTCGAACTTGGGCGGCGTCGGCAAAGACAATGGTCTGCGTCATCTGCTCCACATCGGCAAACCGACGCGTCAAAGGCTCCGTACTGTGAGAAGCTGCATATGTCGGCGGGGGCCAGTCAATGCCTGAAGTTCGGGAGAGGTACGTCGCGTTGTACCCGAACCCACTGGCTGGGCGTCCGAAGCGGACTGTGTCCATTTGGCTCTCGCTAAAATTGGGACATTGAAATGCCTCGTAGCTGGTCTCGATGTAGGGAGCCATCGGGCCCTGGGTGTAGTCGAGCTGAAGGGCAGGATCGGGCTCGTCGTAGTTGACGACGCCGAACCAGAACTGGGTGGTTCCCTGCGAGCCGGAGAACGTCATCAGGTAGTTGAGCCGAGCCTGGTCCTCGATCACATAAGGAATCATCATCTCCTGATGGACATCGGCGTAGTTATGCAAAGCCAGGGTGAGTTGCTTGAGACGGTTCCTGCACTGCGTTCGACGGGCGGCTTCGCGAGCGTTCTGCACCGCGGGAAGAAGCAGTGCCAGCAGGATCGCAATGATCGCGATGACGACCAGCAGTTCGATCAGCGTGAAGCCGCGCAACCCGGGAGCCGCCGCTGTACGCCCGAATTTGGTTTGGGCGCGCAATTCCACATCATTCCAAGATCTTGAAGGCCGCATGACAAGTCCTCGTTGTCGGGATTCCCGCCCCTCAGCCAGGGATGGCGGGAACCGCATCTTGAGGGGACGAGTGAGAAAAGGCGACATCCTCGGAAGGCCGAACACTCGCAACTTGCCGCGACGACAAAAGTCATTGCGAGAAGTCCTGCCGAGTGTCCGAACGTCCGCGCCTGTCTCCGCAGGTCCACTGGGGATTGAGTCCAGGCAGGTCTTCTGGCTTCCGGATCGTCCTCCGTTGTTCCCCTTCCCATGACGAATGCCACAGTGGGTACTCTCACATCGAGAGCATGAACAACGTCGTCCCCGGTTACAGCGGCGGGACCGCGACGGATTTGCACCGTCTTCCCTATTCTCCCGGCAACCACAAGTCGCCGGACACCTGACTCGATGGGGATGATAACGCGACGGGCCGGTGACGCAACTGAAGGAAAAAGCGGAGCAGGCACCCGCCCGCCTGAGACCTTTATCCCCTGATCAACGACCGGGGGAATGCGGCCTGCCATTTGAAACGACATAAAATGAGCGTCGAACCTCGCCACCCGTCGAATGAGTTGCGCGTGCCCGTTGGGGTCGTCCTGGTCGTCGACATGTCCATCCCATCGCATTGCTAAGCTCCTGCCAATTTGACGGGCCAGAGTCCAAGAGTACAAGAGTACGAGGAGACACACACCTCGTGATACGCTTGCGATACTCTTGCCCATACCCTTGCGATACTCTTGACGGCCCGCGCGGACGCAGATTCATCCATGTACACGTTCCTCCTACCCTAAGTCTCGCGGTTGCGCATGCATGGCCCTTTAGCCTCCGGTCAATGACCGGAGGAATGTGGCGTCGTGAGGCAGAATGACGTGGAGTGCCAGATAACCGTCCAGTGCGGCATCACGGAAACGTCGACATGCTGAACCACACGCCCAACCCATTCAGCGTCGATTCCCCCCGGTCATTGACGTCATTGACCGGAGGCTAAGAAGTTTGAACGCTGCGAACGGAATGGCGAGCCAAGTAGAGCGATCTTGTCAGCTCATTATGAATTCAGCGCCCACTCACCCCTCGGCTGGGGGCTCCCCTTGGTCGACCACCAGCCACCCGCCGCAAGCTGGAGGAGGCCCGTCAGCGCCGCGAACTCGCCCGCCAGCAGGCGCGGGAAATGCAGGAGGTTGCCTGATGATCTCCCGCAGACGACAATCGACTTCGACCTGGGCGGAGGATACGGCTCTGCAGAGGTGCAACCGGAGCGCCGACTCAGGGGGTGGAGTTGAAGGCCGACTCGGACCAACATCCGGCTCTGGCTCGCCCACCTTCAACTTCAACACCAACGTGACAAACCTTCGCGGCACGACGCCGCGACCAATTGACACGATGTCGCCACCTCAACTCACTAACGCCAACCAGTCAGATTTCCAGTTCACACTGAACCAGGACACGGAGTTCGAAGCCCGCTGGAAGGGATCCGCCAACTCCTCGAAGCCGAACGAGACAAAACTCAGCAGATTATTCGAGGCGATAGACTCGCATAAAAACCGTTGCAACTGTCTGGCGGCTGGATAAAGTGAATCGCAACAATCGGTTGCGCTGACCCCCCAATCCCCCCACATTACGTTATTGAGAATCGCAAGGATCTTATCGAGAACTGCATAAACACAGTTGGGCACGAGCATGAACAAGTTCCGCATTGATGACTCGTTCGGTATCGACTCCGTCGGGTTCGCTTTCGTCGGCGAGGTCGTCGAGGGGAGTGTGGCGGCTGGCATGACGTTCAGAGTGCCAGAGGCAGGACATTGGTGGCCCATGAGAGTGAAGGCCGTTGAGTTCGTTCGGCTGGCGCGAGGCAAAGAAAAGATTGGCCTCGTCGTTGACGACGACCGATACCTGCGAGGTCTTGGTGTAGGCTGGACCGCGGAGCTGCTTCCATCAGGAGAGACCAAATGAGTACGCCCAACAAACCGGCTGCACCGAACGCCGGGATCGCGTCTCAGTTGACAATCGGACACCATTGGCCCGGCGTCGGTGAGCCGGAACGTTACCCCACTAAATCAAATGCGCTGGGATGATCCCATATTCACCGGAACACACGGCAAATGGACATGGATCTTCGTGCGCGAAATGATCCGCGAACTTCCCTCGTTGACACGGGAACATCACGCTGGCCAACGTCTCTGCATCGCCGCGTTTGATTCTGGGCCAATCACTCCAAGTACTGCTGAGCAATCCCTCGGATGGACGCTGGTCGGCGATGTCATGGTTAGTCCACCGCTCACCCCGCAACTGCAAATACCTTGCGACACACACGACGAATGGTACGTGTTTCGATCACTGCCCGACTCGATGACCGTCACCGATCGCTACGTCAACTACTGCGGGTTCAACCTCGCTGATCCGCAGACGATGGCTGAATCTCAAGACCCAACGTGGGATCGAACGAATTACGATTGGCTCGTTCCGATCCAACAACAATTCTGGGCGGACATCGAACGGCTTGATCCGTCATCATATGTATGTAGCGGTGATGCCGACATTGTCGTGACACGTGATCCACAATTTGCTGCAAGGATTCTCGACATCGCTCGCGCAATCATGGGGTAACAAGCCAATGCACCCGAGCGGCGAAGTCGAGCGTTTTCAATTGGTCAATTTCTCGTCGCCGCCGGGTGCTTGGTGACGTTATCCAGTGAAACCGAGTCGATGAACCGATGTTGATTCCACGCGACAAACCGATTCCTGCGCTGCTCGAATTCATTGGCTCGTGGGTGCCTCCCTCCTGGGAACGTGGCCGGCGACGAGGCCTATTGAAGGGCCTCGCCGGCCACTCCCCCCATACCACTAAACAACCCCCGCAACTGTCCAACACATGGGGTCCACCTCACGTACGGGCTGTTTGGTCCACAAGATCAGTTGCTTCCCATCGACCAATTGAAGCGAAACGGCGATCGATTTACATTCATCCATGAAAATCAAGGCGTTTGGTACTGTGAGACCGAGGCAGATGCTGCCGATCCACCGGTCTACTCGGATGCGACTGCATACGATCATGGCGAACCGGAAGGCACGATGCGAGTCGTGTGTCCCTACCTATCACACTTCTTGACCACGTTTTGTCTTCAGGAAGTGTTCTTCGGATCAAAACACCTCTTCTGCATTGACTCGGAGGTCGCAAGCCCAGCAGATCTCGTGAACGACAAGTTGGCCGAGGTGTGGAGAAATGGCGTCTACGTCTACAACGAGCCAACGCACTCGTTCTATCTTTGCGGGCAAGGCCTGATCGTCATGGACACTGGCGGGGACTTTTGGCTGGCGTACAATGATGACCGTTACGTCCCGCTCATAAACAAGACCAACGACGTGCGTCGCATCCACTGACTGCATAACCAATCGCTCAACCGGAGCGGCGGTTGGCAGGGGATTGTCTTGAGAGACTCCGGTGCAGAAAGGTCACCCGCAAGAATCGCCTGCGTCGCCTCCTTGAGCGATCCGGCTTTATGGTAACATCTGCCAACCAGTCGGTGGAGCCGCCCCGCTTCTCCGTTCCACGCCGGACGGAAGGTCGTGAGTGCCGCGTGCGCTCCACCGTTCGTGTCGGCGGCGATCGCTCACCTCTATCGTTAGCTCTAATTCAGTATGAACGTCACTCACTCGGATTGGAACAGTAAAGCAGGTTTCGTCTGCTCGTTGCCAGTCGTGGCGACCGTCGTCATCATGTCGCTGGGCGAGCTCGGCCTGATTCCCAATGATCAAGACTCCTTTTGGTACGGCTTGGCAATCTGGGCAACCGCACTCGCTCTCCCAACGCTGTTTTTCGTTGCTCCTCTTGCGATTGCTTTCAGCACTACGGGAATCCGCAGGCAACGAACTGGCTTTGCATTGGTAGCTCTTCTTATGTCGACAATGCCAGTAGTGGTGGCTGTGATCAGCATAAGTGTTCTGTTACTCCTCAAATTTCTGCGATGATTCAGATTAACTCGGGTGGCGAAGTCACGTAGATTGCGCGATACGATGATAGCTAACAAATCGCTTAACCGGAGCGGCGGTTGGAAGCAGAAACAGTAGTGGTTCATCTACCGGTAATTGTCAGGTGGCTCGAACATTCCCGTCAGGGCAAATCGCACGAAACGCGTTCAGATGGCATGACATTTATCATTAGACACACCACTACTGGTTCTGACATTCAGCGATAGACGAACCACTATTAGACTCCGTGTCGTTCTACATCGCTGGCCGCATTCCCCCGGTCGTTGACGTCGTTGACCGGGGGCTAATGGACGGAACGTGCAACCGGGACGGTAGGGGTAAAAATGTGAGTTCTTCCGGTGACGATACCGCGCAGGTTCTCGGTCTTTGAATCAACCTCGGTCATCGAGAGAATCGACACGCTCTTGCTGTCGACGGCGTCTGGCACGTAATCTGACGCTTCGTTGCCTGCTCCCTGCTCGTTCCTGCCAACTCCCGATCACTCAACGTGTCCGTACCTCAAATCAATGACCTCATTCGCCGTTGTGAAGAGCGCGGGGCGTTGGTGCGGATTGCGGAGCCGGTTGCGCCGCATCTGGAGTTGGCCGAGATCGTCAGGCAAACTACCTGCGACGATGTAGAGCGTGTCATTCTGTTCGAGCAGGTCTCGGGCTGCCGGCATGCTGTTGTCGCCAATCTTTGGAACTCCCGGGCGACGCTCGCCGAGGGACTGGAAGCTGAATCACTCGACCGCGCCTGGGAGCGACTCGATCCGCCACTTGATGCCGAGTCGCTGGGTCTCGAAGGAGAGTCGACACAGAGTTGGAGTTGGCTGCGCTCGCTGCGGGGAACATCGGGCAAGGCGGTGTCGGCCGCGAGAAACTCGCCGAGCCAGCAGATCGTGCATCTTGGTCGCGATGTGAATCTCGAGATGTTGCCCATCCCGCGATTCGATGCGATGGAAAGCGGCCCGACGATCACGGCTGCTCAGGTCATCACCGCCCATCCGATCAGCGGTCAGCGCACACTCTCGCATGCTATATTAGAGGCTGTCTCCAGTGACTCGTTCGCGGTGCATTGGCTGCCGCACGACTCCGCGTGGGACGCCTTGGCCGCTGCTCGTGTGAGCCATCGACAGCTCCCCGTGGCGATCATCCTGGGCGGCACCGCGCATTGGATCGTGGCGGCGGAGGCGAATCATATCGCGGGTATCGATCCCTGGAGCGTGGCACAGCGTCTCTCGGCGACACCGCTTGAAGTCTCACGAGCACGAACGATTGAACTCGATGTCCCCACGGATGCCGAGTTCATTATCGAAGGTGTTATCAATCCTGATTGCGATTTTCATACCGGACGCCTGTCGACGCCGTTGTCGACACTCGCGGCGGCGGGGCCATCACCGGTGATGAATTGCACAGCGATCACGCATCGTGCAAAGCCGATCTTCCCGGTCATACTTCCAGAGCCCTGCCACGAACAGAAAGTGCGACTCCATGTGCGTTCGTCGCTAACGACGCGCGCTTTGCAGGCGTGCCAACCCGACATCACCGAAGTGCTGTTCCCCGTCAACGGCGGCGGTGTGACGGCACTGTTGCGCATTCAAAAAAAGTATGCTCATCAAGGGCGGCAGGTACTGCATGCGGCCTGGGGGATGCAGCCGACAGCGAATGCAAAGCTGCTCGTCGTTGTCGACGATGACGTGGCTCTCGATCCGGAACATCATGTCTGGAACGCGGTCGCACAACATATGGATCCGACACGAGACGTCGTGTTGACGACTGGTCCCGCGATCGGTTGGGATGTGACTTCAGCAGTCAACTCGCCCGGCGGCAAGATTGGCATCGATGCCACTCGCAAGCTGCCTGGGGAGATCGAACCAGATCGGGTCCACGATCTGACGGCTTCTGATGCCGAGCTGCGAGCGCGAGTCCGTCAGCGACTGACGGCGTGGGGCGTGATTGTTTAGAGAGTGCCTGGCTTCACTCGGCCGACAGGGTTTGGCGATCGCGCGGGGCACTCAAAATGGCAACGAGACTGAGGGCGATGGCGGCGAGCATCAGCTTGCCGCGCAGCGATTCATCCCGACTGACGGACCTGAGCCAGACGATGTATCCTGGGGGCCGCGCCATTTCGATGCTCGGTTGAGTCGCGACTTGAGCCAGATTGGCCTGCAAATCGGCATCGACGGTAATTGTCTCTTCGTCTGTCGATTCCACGTTCCATTCGGATCGTGCGATTTCTTCCAGCAATCGGGGGTCGCTTTCCAACGTGTCGACGGCCCGTTCCATCTGCTGCGTCTGAAGGTAAAGTTCATCAACGCGTGCTCGACTGGCCGCGTGCTGACGGGTCAATGCTTCGGATAAGACGATGCGCGGAGAGAGTGTCAGCGTTGCGTAGATTGCTCCGGCAAGCAGGATCGATGTCCAGCCCAGCAGCGAGTTCCAGATGTTGAGCGGTCGGCGAACCATAAGCAAACTAAAGAGAAGCGACTACTTCAGTATCGGGTGAAGCGATCGTTCGTCGCTTGTCATTGACCAATTGCGAGCACATTCGTCAGAAGTTGGGGAAGAGAGTCACTCCCAGCAGAACCATTCCCAGTCCGACCACTCCCATGATGAGCGACATGGGTGTGACGAACTTCAGGCCTTCCTGTTCGGTCATGCCGCTCATGCGGGTGATGACCCAGAAGCCACTGTCGTTCATCCAGGCAAACGGCTTGGAACCGCACCCGATGGCCAGGCCCAGATAAACGGGATGGAAGCCCAGCGAACCTCCAGTGGCCAGTCCAGAGAAGATGCTGACCGCCGTGATCATCGCGACTGTCGCCGACCCTTGGGCCGTGCGGATTGCGGTCGTGACCACGAAAGCGAGAGCACACATCGCCGCGGGCGAGGCTGGCGGCAAGTCGTTGATGAGAGTCGTTACGCCCGTCTGCTGCAGCATCGCCCCGAACGCGCCGCCGGCCGAGGTAATGAGGACGATGCTGCCTCCATCCGCGACGGCCGCCTCGATCGCCTTCTGTCTCGACTTCGAGTCGGAATTCCCATACTTCCAAAGCATCCAAATGGAAATAACCGCCGCGCATCCGAGCGCGATGTTCTTGTCGCTAAGTATCCCGACGAGCTGGACCAACGCCGGCGGCGCAGCCCAACTCTTCCAGGGCATCGTCCCCATGGCGATCAGCACAGTGGGTAGCAATAGGGGGAGGATGGCCAGTGAGAAAGGAGGTAGTCGCGACTCATCTTTCTCGATCACTTCGTCGAAAGATTTGCCATCGACGGAACTGGCGTCGCGCAATTCCAGGCCAACGCGACGGTTCATCACCACGGCAAACAGGTAGCCGGCCATCGCCGCTGCCATGCCGACGAGACAGCCGCCGACAGTCATCGTCACCAGATTGATCTTGAATTCTTCGGCGACATACAGCGGTCCCGGCGTCGGCGGCACAAGAGAATGAGCCATCGTCGCGCCTGCCACGATGCTCAGCACGTAAAGCAGATAGTCCTTTCTGGTGCGAACGTGCAACGCCTTTGCTAACGGGATCATCAGATAGAAAACGGTGTCGAAGAAGACCGGTATCCCCAGCAGGAACCCGCTCCCGAGAAAGGCCAGTGGCGCCCGTTTCTCGCCGCACGATTTGAGCATTCCCCGCACGATACGGTCGGCCGCCCCGGAGCCCATCAGGCAACTGCCAATGACGCTCGCCATGGCGATTAGAATCCCGATACTGGCGGCCGTCGCCCCGAAGCCAGTTGCGAGTCGTTTGCCGATCGATTGATTCGCGTTGCTGCGGGCTGACTTGAATGACTCGTAGGTCAGGACGCGGTCTCCGACATCAAACTGAATTGCGTCGCCGGTGACCGACTCGTCATCTAGCGATGTCGCAGCCGACAAAGCAATCTCAAAAGGTGCCTCCTCGTCGGAGGGAATGTTGACAACCGTCGCACGGCCAACGTCGGCGGGAACACGTTCACCTTCCTGGCTGCGCAGCACGACCAGCACCGAACCAGCTTCGAGGCCGCCGAGGTGCCTTCTCAGCACCGTTGCCGTACGGCCTGATTCGTCGATGCCCGCGAGGGGAACGGAATTATCATCGAGGTGATAACGCTCACGCGTTGACTGTGGCGTGAGCAGCCCAACCACCAGCGCGCCGAGCAACAATGCCAGACACGCATGCAACCGAAGCCAGAGAATGCCGCCGATTACGACGGTCACGCCACTGGCGAGCGCCACCCAGATTGAAGTCGTGGGGTCCATGGTGGCCGATCGAGGTTGGTGAAGACGCGAGGTGTGATGGGGTCATTCACCGCGAAACATTTGGAAGAATAATAGACTGATGACGACCTTGTAGCCCAGAAAGATCGCTGCCGCGATCGAGGCCCGTTTGACAGACATGCTGCACAATGCAGATATCAACAAGCCGCCGACCAGTGCCCCAAAAAAGAGCGACACCCAGGCTCCCAGCATGCCTGCGACAGGTACCAATGCGGCTTGAATACCCAAAGTTGCTAACGCCGTCCCTAGAGCGCAGACAATGACTTTCCACCAGTCGGGGAAATCGCCCTCCTCCATCGCCGCGATAACAATCCCCAATACTGCGGCATCGACAAAAATCCAAAGCATGTCATTCCCTCTCCGCCGCTCATGGGCTGGTGACTACTGCCGCTGGAATGTCCCTGCCTCGAAATCGGCTTGTGCCTTCTCCTCTTGGGCCGCCGACACTTCGGGGTTGGGTGTGGCGTCGACTTCGATCTCGCCGCGAATCCAATGGACGGCCTGCGTGATCGAATCGAGATAGGCCTCGTTTGCCCACGACGTCTCGTTGTGGCCGAGGTTGTTGTAGTAGACCCGACCGTCTCCATAATCCTTGATCCAGCAGACCGGCACGTGATAGCCGTGCTCGGTGTTGATCGTGCTACCCGTTGGGCTGCCGGCATAGTTCAGGCTCATCAGCACGCGTACTTTTTCGGGTTGCCAATGGCGGTACATGTAGATTTCGTCCTGGATGACGAACTCGGCCCCGAAGGATGACATCAAGGCATTGTCGGGTTCGTGAATCGTCATCGTGACGGTGTTGCCCGCGTTCCACGGATGTCCGATGAACGTGCCTCCCATCATGTCCCAGTAAGGTTCGTAGTCGTGATACGTGTCGCCTGCCGAGTGGAATCCGAGTACGCCATGACCTTCTTGCGGCAGCCACTCCTTGAAGAAGTATTCACGATCCTCGTCCGCAATCGGCAAGTCGAGTGTCGTATAAAATGCCACGATGTCGTAGTTCGCGAGGTTCTCCTTGGTGAAGTCGCTTTCGCAGTCCTGTGTGCAATCGACTTCGAACAATCCGGTCTGCTGACCGAGCTGCGTCAGTGCGACCTCCGCAGGGGCCAACTGCCCATCCTGTCGATGCACCGAACTATGCTCGAAGCCACGGCTCTGCGTCACAAACAAGATCCGGCTGGCAGGCTTCGCGGCGTCGTCGTCATCAGCCGAGGCGATGAAGGGAGCCAAGACCAAAGCCGCCCAAGCGACAGCGGCAAATGTACGTGTGGGGTTTAGCATGTTGAGTCCTGAGTATTGGTCAGCGGATGTGAAGGCTATCGCCAAGGAAGATCGTAGCAGCCACGAATGCGAATGGCCAACGGATCAACGTGCGTCATTGTTGACGAAGCTCATGGGCCACGAACCAGCAGTACTTGCCGAAATTCCACGCGATTAGCGATGCCAGATCGCGTCCTTGGGGCGGTATACCTGGTGCGATCCTCATGGTGGCTTCAGGCTCGTGGATCGGGATGGAATTGGCAGTTGCCATCGCAGACGAGATCGATCTCGCACCGATAGGAATTGTAGTCGAATGTTCATTCGCTATGTGATGCTGCGCGGTCGAGGATCGGTGATATCTCGACTGCTGGCCGGAAGGAGTCACTGATGTCGAGCCTGCGAATCATTGTCACCACGATCATCGTTGGGCAGGTATTCTTGTCGAACATGTGTCGTGCTCAGGGCTGGCGCGAGGTGTTCTACGGCGATCAGAATCCCTGGCTGCAGAGCGAATCAGAAGCGGGGGAAGAAGAAGAGCACCTCGAAACCGATCGGGATTCGTTTACACCGTCAACAACCGTCGTGGGAACGGGCCGAATCATTTTCGAGTCGTCGTACTCGTTCATCGATAATCGCAATGGGCCTGAGACGCACAGCTTTCCCGAAATCCTGACGCGTGTGGGCGTCAACGACTGGCTTGAACTGCGTGTGGGATGGAACTACGAGATCGGCGGCGGCGGATCGGTCAGCAGTTCCAACGGCCTGGCCGATGATGAAGGCCTGGGTGAGGTCGAAGAAGAAGGTGGAGTGCTGTATGGATTCAAGATTCAGCTCACCGATCAAGTGGACTGGTTGCCTCAAAGTGCACTGATCGTTCAAGGCACCACGCCGACCTCTGGTCCCGATCCTGCGACACAGTTCACAGCCGCCTACGTCTTGGGATGGACGCTTCCCAACGACTGGGTAATCGATGCATCGATGCGGTACGGCGCAGCTACCGAAGAAGAGGACCGTTTCAATCAATGGGCTCCCTCGATCGTCCTCAGGGTTCCCGTCCATGAGCAATGGAACATTCACGCAGAGTACTTCGGCAGCTTCACCGAGAATCGTGCTGACAATCGCAACCCGCAATACTTCAGCCCCGGCGTCCACTACCTGATCTCGAACGACTGTGAGATCGGCATCCGCGTCGGCTGGGGCCTGAACGACGATGCCGCCGACTTCTTCTCCAACGTCGGTGTCGGGTATCGGTTCTAGATGCCCGAGTGATTCGGGAACACGACCCGCTGATAGGCACCCGTAGCAAGGGCTTGCGAGCCCGTCCGCATCAACGTGAAAGTTGGCGCGGCCTAGGTGTCTGGACCACGTGCCGTCCATCGTGGACTGATTCGCGAGAACTCTGATGCGTGCTGTAAGGCTTAGCTTCAACGGGCATCCAGGCTGAGGCATCTGTAATCGGGTGTCGAATGATCGCAGACACGACGGAAAGTCGTGACACACTCGGTGATCGTTTCCGCTTTAGCAAAATAGTAGGTCAGAAATCTCTGACCGGTACCTTGCCACATGCGAATGCCTGTGGCTCTACGAATCAACTATTTGCCTGAAGGAGAAACAAATGGATACCAAAACACACCAGATGGATCGTTCTGCTCCACCTGCAAATCCCAAGCGAAACTCCAGGAAGAATCGCCCGGCCTCAATGGCAGCGAAGCAACGGGCCGCAAAGGTAAACACGGGACTGGGTTTGATCCTGGGGGCAATGGGTGTCGGCGTGGCCGCACAAGTCTTGATTTGTCTCGGTCCCGCGGCAGTCCTCTTGGGAGTGATGCTGGGACTGACATCGCATGTGCTCGCCATTTCCGGCTTGGTCAAGTGTCTCAATGCACCAAGACAGGCAGGACGCGGTGCCTTGGAAGCCAGTTTGGCATTCTGCGGAATTGCATCGTTCTTACTGCTGATTGGTCTGATGTTGTCGTTATTGGCCGGGGTAGATGCCCGCGCAGCGACGGCACAAGCCATGCAGGCCGCCCACGGCAAGATGCGAATCGCACAGTACGCGAACATCGCCTCGGCATTCTCCAGTTTGTTGGGATGGGGAATGATGATTGAATTCCTGCGGCGTCTTTCGATGGGACTCAAGAGCGAACGACTAGCCAAACGCAGCAGGAACATCCTGTTTGTCGCGGCGGCGCTTGCGCTCGTCCTCGTCACCCTGGCGTTCGACCTCCCGCAGGATACTGTCCTGTTCGGAGTTCTTCCGATCATCGTTGCCCTGACTGCCGCGACTCTCGTCATGCAGATTGGACTTCTCGCCGGTTTGCGATCGAGACTGAATGCCGCAATCAGTCGCAAGTCAACAACCGACACGAAGACTCCAAAGACGCAAGCGGGCATGGCGATGTAACTCGACCATCAGTCTTGTCTGCGTCCCAACGAGAAAGCCCCGAACAGCCATCAGGTTGTTCGGGGCTTCTGGGTTTGAATGTCAAACCTTTGATGTCATTCAGCGACGGGAGCGTCCCACCACCAGCGGCCCGCCGGGAGTTCGGGAGCGGTCGCCAGTTCCGACACCTTGTCGAGTGCCGGGTCGGCGGTCTCGACTTCCGCCTCGTTGAGTGCGCCAAGTACATCGGCCTTCACGCCGCCGGCGACCTGCACCACGATGTCCTGACCGTTGTACACACGATGGTTGACCATGGTGTCGGCTTCGCGGGGAGTCCAGTAGCGAGTGGTGGCAAATGTCCCATCGGCGTCGAACGAATCACCCAGCCAAGTGCCGGCACCTTCGCGGTCGATGATGGCCGCGACAAGGGCCAGATTGAACACTCCCTGGAGGTCGGCAAAGACCGGCTCACGCGCGGCCAACTCGTTGTAGTGCTGAGTGAAGTTTGAGGCGAATTGACGATTGACGGGCTCCGACTGTCCGGTCTGAACGCGATCACCTTCATCGGTGAGGAACTCGTTTTCGGACTGACAGAGGACGAACGATCCGCCGAGTTGGAACGCATCGCGATCGGGGCTGTGAACGACATCGTCGTAGGCCAGTGTCAGCCACCAGCGGACGCCTTCGAGGGATCCCTGGGCTTCGGGATGATTCGCCAGGAGATCAAAGTAGCTGGGAATACCTTGCCCACCTTGAACGCGTTCGATGCCGATCAGCTTCATCAGATAGTCGGCTTCAATAATCACGCGGGCAACACGCGAGTCGACGTTGATGCCTTGAATCGTGACATCCTGCATGCCGAGTGCTTCGCCCAGTTCGTCGGCCCAGCGTCCCACCTGACCAGGACGCAACGGGCCGCGCTGCTGTGAGGCTGCAACGAGTTGCTGCAATTCCTGCAGGCCCTCGGGACGAGGATCAATCGAGCATCCGAAGATGCGATTGCCTTCAGGCGAAAAGACTCGCAGCAATGTAACAAGGTCGTCGAGCTGCAATGTGGGACGACCGCTTTCGACGCCGACTGCTCGGCCGAATTCATCGTATGCCCAACCTTCAGCAGGTCCGGCGATCACGACTTCTTGTGACTCGGGGTAGAAGAAGACGTATTGAATCTCTGAAAGACCAGCGAGTTGCTGCATCGACTCGACGACTTCTTCACCGCGGGCCAGACGGTCGGCCACTTCGCGCTCGAGCCGAGTCAGCGACACCATGCGAAGTGTTGAAGGCTGCGCCATGTCTTCGTTGATGGCTGCGGTTCGTGCCTCGTCGGCGATGTCGGCAATGCGTCCCGTCTGGTCGGCACGAGACACCATGCTCAGTCGACCGTGGGGATCGACTCGCACGCCTGCCTGGAAGGGATCGATTTCACCGCCAAAGCCGTCGATGTCCATCCACTGCACGTTGCCGTCGTCGTAGGTCTGGGCCTGAATGAGATCGATGATCGCCTGAAAGTCGATGACGACGCCCCCCTGCAGGGCCTCGGCCTCCGCGATTGCTCCACCCATCGCACCACGATCGTTGATCAGCTTGTTGTTGATGGCTCTGGCGAGTTCAAATTCGCCAGTCGCGGTCTGAGCCGCGACCACTTCCTGAAGGAGTTCACCGCGGATCGCATCCGGAGCCCCAGCCGCGGCCTGTTGTGCGAGACCGATCTCGCCGGCTGCCAGATGGGCAGCGACCTGTTGTCGGATGTCCGCGTCGTCGGCATGAGCCTGGGCGACGGCAAGCGCTGCCATGCAGGCCAGCGATGTCAGAACAAACCTTCCATGTGACAGATGAGGGTGCTTCCAGGCAGGGGTTCCACGCAGCATGAGTACTCTCCGTCGAGGACGCGAATGTCTGTGGGAGTGGTTTTGAAGTGTCTTGAAGGGGAACAATGTCCCCTGTATCGATTTAGAATCGTCGGACCAGACTCCAGCGTCAAGCAGTTCCTGCTGGATTCGCGTCTTTTCCGCGAGTCGCAGGGAACAGCAATCACGACCGGAATCGACGACCGGGCATAATGTGTTTATCGGGGAGACGCCGCACGATCGGCAGAGCCGGAATCTCCCCACTTTGGAACGGGGCCGCCAAACATGCTTCAACAGACAAAATGCCCGATCGCGTTCGATTTGGCCAAAAGCAGGGGGCGCAAAAAAACAGAGGCCAGCCAACGAGCTTGCCTCTGAGGGAATCCGGATTGTGGTTCAACAGAATCGTGGTTTTGGCGAAAGACTACGAGACTTTGGCCCCAGCAATCGCCACCTCATTCTGCTGTGACTGCCCAACACAGAGTTCCTCGCGAACGATGTTCAACTCCTTTGGAGCATCGATCCCCAACTTCACGGCGTTGGGGCCAATTCGAACGATGGTTACCGTGACATTGTCCCCGATGAGAATCCTCTCGCCGGGCTTCCTTGAGAGTACAAGCATGGTTCACCTCTTCCTGGTGTTAGGGCGGTTGACACCCTTCGACGACCCACTTGTTCCGTGGTACAGATCCTTCAAACGGAAAATCCCGCAAGTGTTGTCAAATCGAATCCGCCGTCAAAACGATACCAACCGGTTTTCGGGCTGTCCAGTCCTCCTCTTGGCAACTTCAACAAAACTGAACATTGATCAATCCTGGCCCGCGAGCGTTGGGGCGGGAAGTCCTGAGTTCGGGCCAAAAGGAGAGTTTGGCCGAGGGCTGCGCGGTTCTGCGGCACGGGTCGCTGCCTGCTAACTGGGCAGCCTGCTTTTTGGGCACCTTGAAAGGTGGCCCCGGCGATTGACAGTCGACGTCCGACGGTTATCGTTGAATGAATGAACTTACCCACCTCCTACCACAGACGACATGCTTGAGAACCTGAGAGGGCAGTTCCTGGTGGCTGTCCCTCGCATGAGAGACCCGAACTTCTTCAAGACGGTCGTGCTGATCGTCGAACATGGCTCCGAGGGAGCGATGGGCCTCGTCGTCAACCGTCCCTCGACACTGACGGTATCCGACACTCTGGCGGGTGAGATTGACCTGCCAGACACCGAGGAACTCGTCTATTGCGGCGGCCCGGTCGAGCCGTCCGCCCTCTTTATCCTGCACAGTGATGACGAAGCCGACTCTTCAGAGAGCGAAGTCGTCAACGGCGTCTACATCGGCGGGAGCCGTGAAACCTTCGAAGAGGTTGTGCGTCACGGGTACAACTATCAGGGAGAGCGACCGTTTCGCATCTTCATGGGTTGTGCAGGCTGGGGGCCGGGACAACTCGAAACGGAAATCCAGCGCGGCGACTGGTTGATGTACCCCGCCAGCGCGAGTTCTGTCTTTCGCGATGATCCCTACGAAAACTGGGATCAGTTGCTCCAGGAGATTCATCGGGGCCATCGGCTGTTTCCCCATTCCAACGAGAATCCCGAATGGAACTGAACGCAGGTTCCGATCTCGGCAGATGGAACTGGGAGGAATGGGCCCACTGCTGGTCGCTGCAGCCGGGAACGCTTTACTTCAATCACGGGGCGTTTGGTCCGTCGCCTGCGCCGGTCCTCAGTGCGCGTCGGCAGGCGATGGACGAGTTGGAATCCAATCCGATGGACTTCTACGTCCGTCAGCTCGACGACCGACTCGATGCCGTGTGCGCCCGCATGGCTCACACTTTCGGCTGCGGAGCGGGCGACCTCGTGCTGGTTCCCAACTCGACGGTGGCGATGAATGCCGTCGCCGCTTCGGTGAAGCTCGCGGCAGGCGATGAAGTCCTGCTGACTGATCACGACTATGGTGCGGTGGTCCGTGCCTGGGGGAGGCGGTGCAGCACGGTCGGAGCAAAAACTGTCCTCGCCTGTCCTCCCGATGAGCTGCAGTCGCCCAGTCAGATTACCGAAGCCATCGCGGCTCGCATCACTTCGAGAACACGGATTATCGTCGTCAGCCATATCACATCGCCAACGGCCATCATCTTTCCCGTGGCGGAAATCTGTCGGTTGGCGAAGGAGCGTGGCATCCTGGTGTGCATCGACGGGCCACATGCATTGATGACGCAATCGATCAACCTGCGTCAACTCGGCTGCGACTACTATGTCGCGAGTTGCCACAAATGGCTGAGCGCTCCGTTCGGCAGCGGGTTTCTGTACGTCGATCGACGGCATCAATCATCGACGCAGCCGGTGATCACAAGTTGGGGCCGCCGACTGTCGGGCGGTCCCCAACGCTGGCAGGATGAGTTCCACTGGTTCGGCACGTTCGATCCGACTCCGCTGCTCGCCATTCCAACCGCACTCGAATTCCTTGAACAACAGGTCGGGATCGAGCGTTTTCGCAATCAGACGCACGACCTGGCCCGATATGCCAGAAAGAGTCTGGAGAAGATCGCGGGATCGCAGGCACTCGTTCCCGATGAGATCGAATGGTACGGCTCGATGATCGCGATTCCTTTGCCGGGCGTGTCGCGATCGGCCGACTATCCCAACATGACCCATCCGTTGCAGCAGGCGTTATGGGAAGAAGCTCAGATCGAGATACCGATCATCGAATGGCGTGGCCGAGTGCATATTCGCATCTCGTGCCATCTGTATCATTCCCCCTCGGATGTCGACCGACTCTGTCAGGCTCTCGAGGGCTTGTTACCCCGGTTTCGTGACAACGATTGACCACACAAGTCTGATGGAACAGAATCCCCTCTGCACAGCGTAAACGCGACTTGATTTCAAGAAGGTGACATGACTCTCTCCACAATCGCCCTGAACTATCTGCTTGCCAATGGCGATGCGGCCACGACGAGCTTCGAGCCGTCGACGCTGATCATGGGAATCACCGTCTTCACGCTGGCCGTGTTTGTCGGCGTCGAAATCATCACGAAGATTCCACCGACGTTGCACACGCCGCTGATGTCGGGATCGAATGCGATTTCAGGCATCACGCTGGTGGGTGCCATGATTGCCGCCGGCTCAAAGAATACGGAAGCTGCGACGTTGCTGGGGTTCGTTGCCGTGGTGCTGGCAACGATCAACGTCGTCGGTGGCTTCGTGGTCACGCACCGCATGCTGGGTAAGTTTCGCCGTCGCGATTAGAAGCCGAGTGCCAATTCCGATCCGAGAGATGGCTTGATGGACTGCCAGCTCGTCAAGATCAAGATGGAACGCGCACCATCTGTAGAATCTGGCGAATGATCGCCTCGGCCTGTTCACGCTGGCCTTCCTGCACCCAGCGGTTGGGGACGACACGGTGCGCCATCACCGGTACGGCCAACTCCTTGACGTCGTCGGGGATGACATAGTCACGCCGCCGAGCAAGAGCCATGGCCTGTGCCGCCCGGTAGTAAATGAGCGCGCCGCGGGTGCTCACTCCGAGCGAAAGCTCTTCATTTTGACGCGTTGCATCCACCAGGTCGAGAATGTACTCGCCGATGGAATCGTCGACTTTCACTTCGCGAACCGCCGATTGTACCTGCTGAACTTCCTCACCCGTGAGTACCGCCTTAACGCGATCCGAAGGTTCTCCCTGCCGGTGTGCAACCAACACTTCGCGCTCGACCGCGCGTTCGGGATACCCGACCTGTATCCGCAACATGAATCGGTCGAGCTGGTTTTCTGGTAAGGGATAAGTGCCTTCGAACTCGAACGGATTCTGAGTCGCGATCACGAAAAAAGGACGCTTGAGTTCGTAGGTCACTCCGTCGGCAGAGACTTGTCGCTCCATCATGGCTTCGAGCAACGCGCTTTGCGTCCGCGGGGTGGTACGATTGATCTCGTCGGCCAACAGGACGTTCGTGAACAAGGGCCCCTTGCGAAACTCGAACTCCCCCTTGTTGGGGAGGAACACACTCGATCCGATAATGTCGCTCGGCAACAGATCGGGAGTGCATTGCAGACGCGCGAACGAGCAGTCGAGGCTCAACGCAAGCCCCTTGGCGAGGGAAGTCTTGCCGACTCCGGGGGCGTCCTCAATCAACAGATGTCCATCGGCAATCAGGCCGACAACCACCAGTCGCAGCACGTCGGGCTTGCCGAGAATGACCTGAGACAGATTGCCAATTAGCCTGTCTATCTTGTTGAAATGATCTTCGGTCACGATGGGGTGCAGTCTCTACAGTGGCGGCACGAGATGATTCAGGACTCGGAGACACGGGGTATCGAATTCGAGATGAATCGTATCGCTCGGCGGGGAGACACGCCACGATGTTCACGAGCCGGCTGGAAAATCGGCGCGTTTTCCTCTTCGACAAGCACGAAAAATGAACAATCGATGAAGGCTGCAATCGCAGCGAGATTCAGCCGACGTCTTGGTCGAGATTTCTGCGAATCTTCAACCTTCGTCGCAAGTCACGCATCCGCTGCAAATGGGATGAAGACGCTTCATCCTGTTCATGAACCGAAAGCGGTCGCTCCAGGCATTCGAGCAGGGATTCGTCCTGGCGGAGCATCTCACGCACGTGTTCCACGTACCGCGATGCCGCTTCCCCTTCCCAATGTTCCACGCTCCCGTCGGGCGATTCCGACTCCACCGAGACGACAACCACGTCGAGAAGTGTACGGCGGGTCTCGTCGTCATCCTCTTCCGGAGCCGCATAGACGGGCTCGACGAAATAGGTGCGGCCGTTCTCTTCGTCGTAGATCGTGCGCAGGGTCATGCCGGCCTCCGGTCATTCCGGAACTCCACCTCCTGCAATGACAGCGATCCGTCTGCAACAACTTCATCTTGTGGTGTCATCGGTTGCTGTCAAGGCCCGGAATGCCTGTTGATGACTGCCAACCGCGGGATTCACCGTTCGAGCCAGAAAACTCGATACATGAGGTAGGCACAATCGGGCAATTGACCGACCAGTTTCCGCTTTCGACACAGTCGGAGTATTCAAAACATCAATCGCCATTCACTACAATCGACGCCACACAGGCTTGTGATTTAACTTCTCGAAAATGGTATTACGTTCCATCATCCTCTGCATCATTGCCGGTCCCAGTCTCTTGCTGGCGGCGGAGACGACGGAGTTGAACGGTCCGACAATGGGGACCGAATGGAACGTGCGCTACGTCGGCGACGCTTCCGTCGAACCGTTGCAGGCAGCGATTGGCGAGCGACTCGACGCGATCAACCGTTTGATGTCGACCTACGACCCGGAGTCGGAGTTGTCGCGCTTCAACGCGACTGCCGATCAAGAGTGGTTTGGGCTCTCTCCCGAAACCTTCACAGTTGTTTCGCGTTCGATCGAAATCTGGCGGCTGACCGACGGGGCGTTCGATCCCACGGTGGGTCGACTCGTCAGACTCTGGGACTTCGGTCCCAACCGCGACGCTCAACTCCCGACAGAGGATGAAATCGCAACGGCGCTGGAATCGGTGGGATGCGATCGGCTTGAACTCGATGCCGAATCGATAGCGGTCCGAAAACTCCATCCAGATGTCGAACTCGATCTCAGTGCCATCGCCAAAGGCTACGCGGTCGATCAGGTCGCGCTGTTGCTCGACGCTGAAGGCGTCTCAGACTACATGGTGGAGATTGGGGGCGAAGTACGCGTGCGCGGGACGCGTGCCGATGGCAATTCGTGGAACATCGGCCTTGAGAAACCGATCGAAGGGGGCCGCGAAGTCTTCTCGGTGCTGCCGCTCACCGATGTCTCACTGGCCACCTCGGGCGATTACCGCAATGCCTATGTCGTCGATGGGCAGCGGTACTCACACACGATTGATCCTGGCACCGGGCGACCTGTCGAGCATCCACCCGGTTCTGTCAGCGTCCTGGCCGACGACTGCATGACGGCCGATGCCGTGGCGACGGCGCTCATGGTCCTGGGGGCTGAGAAGGGAGTCGCATGGGCCGAGTCGAACGACTTAGCCGTCTGCTTCCTGCAGCGAGGGACCGGGACTGAGATCATCACGAAGATGTCCTCGCGATTCGAGACGCAGTTCGGTCCAAGTGTGGTGGCTGCCATCCCGAAGGCCCGTCAAGCCGGCGGCGATTTATGGATGACGTTCTTAATCACATTTTCCGTCTTCGCGACCGCGCTCTTGATGCTCGGCGTCGGTACGATCGTCGCCAACCGTCGCTTGCAGGGATCGTGCGGAGGCTTGAGCGGCATGACTGATGAACATGGACATCCGATGTGTCAGGCCTGTACCACGCCACCCGAGCAATGCGACCAGGTGCGGCGTGCCGTCACAACACCATCAGACGCTCACGACTTCGTCGAAGGAGATTAAGTTGAAGCCATTCCTGAATGAATGTGTCTTACAATCCTGCATGTGGAAGGCACTGCTGGTCGCATGCGGCTTCACACAAGCTGCAAACGTTGTAGCCGACGATGGCGAAGTTTCATTCGAGCAGCAAGTCGCTCCGTTGCTCATTTCTCATTGCCTCGAATGCCACAGCCCGACGACAATCAATGGGGGACTGCTGCTCTCGACGGATGCTGGATTGCACAACGGCGGCGACAGCGGACCAGCGGTGAACTTCGACGACGTCGACGCGAGCCTGTTGCTCCAACGGGTGGAGCACGCCGAGATGCCACCTCCGCAGCAAGGGCAGCCGCGACGACTGAGTGACGATCAGATCGCGACGTTGCGTATCTGGATCGCCGCAGGTGCCCCGTGGCCGGAGGGGCGTACGCTCGACCTGTTCGAACAGACGACCAGCCTTCGCGCCGGCCGTGACTGGTGGTCGCTGCGACCCGTGTCGCGACCTGACGTGCCGACGGTTCAACACGTGGAGATGGTCAGGAATCCGATCGACGCGTTCATTGTGTCGGGATTGGAAACGGCCGGACTCGTACCGGCTCCGACGGCCGACCCGCGCACTCGACTCCGCAGACTCTATTACGATCTCACAGGGCTCCCCCCTTCCTTCGAGGAACTGGAAGCTTTCGCAGCCGATCCTTCGGACTCGGCCTGGGAAGCACAAATCGACCGCCTACTGGCTTCGCCGCAGTACGGCGAGCGCTGGGGACGCTACTGGCTCGACGTCGTGCGATACGCCGACACCAGCGGGTACGAGCGTGATCAGGAGAAGCCTTATTCGTGGCGGTACCGTGACTGGGTTGTCGAGGCTTTCAATTCCGACATGCCGTACGACGAATTCATCGTCTCTCAACTGGCGGGTGATGAGGTTGAAGACCGCACCGAGTCGAGTGTCGTCGCCACTGGCTTCTTGCGGCTTGGCACCTGGAACGACGAACCGAACGATCCTGAAGACTACAAGTACGAACGCTTGGAAGATCTCGTTCACGCAACATCGTCCGCATTTCTCGGACTGACCGTAAAGTGCGCGCGTTGTCACGATCACAAGTTCGATCCGATTCCGCAGCTCGACTACTACCGCATGGCTGCCGCCTTCTGGCCGGGGCCGATCGAACCTCGCGAACGCGAGTTGCTCGGTGGGCCATCCATCGAAGAACTCGGCTTCGACGAAGTTCTCGGCTGGACCGATGTGCGAACGGATCCCCCCGAGTTTCATCTTCTGGAGAAAGGGGACCGCCATCGGCTTGGCCCCGTTGTCGACGCCGAAGAGCTTTCTTTCCTGCCGGAACTTTCGTTTGTCGAGTTGTCGGATGAACACAACACAACGGGCAACCGTCTGCGATTGGCGGAATGGATTGCCGATGATGACAACCCGCTCACGCCGCGCGTCATGGTCAATCGGCTCTGGCTGCATCACTTTGGCGAAGGACTGGTTCGCTCCGTCAACAACTTCGGCTTTCAAGGAGACCAGCCGACTCATCCTGAGTTGCTCGACTGGCTCGCCAGCGAATTCATCGCGAATGGCTGGCAACTCAAGCCGTTGCACAAACTCATTCTGATGTCGAGCACATGGCAACAGTCGGCCGATCACCCCGATTGGGAAGGGTATGCACAGATCGATGCGGCGAACCGCTTATGGTGGCGGGCAGAACGTCGACGTCTCGATGCCGAAGCACTGCGTGATTCACTGTTGACCGCCGCCGGCGTGATTGACCTGCAAGTCGGCGGACCCGGCTTTCGCCCCGACATCGCCGCTGCGGCTCTCGAAGGACTCTCTCGCAAGGATGCCGACTGGGTTCCGTCGGACGAAGCCGAACAGCATCGCCGCAGCCTCTACATCTTCAACAAACGGGGCCTCCTGCCACCGTTAATGACGACGTTCGACCAGTGTGATTCGACGCTCCCCTGCGGTCAGCGAGATGTGACGACTGTTCCCTCGCAATCGCTGACGTTGCTCAACAATCCCTTCACCCACGATTGCAGCCGGCAACTCGCTGCTCGCGTTCTGGAGCATGCGGGGAGCGAAGTTTCGGACCAGATTGTACTGGCATGGCAGATGGCGCTGGCGAGAACTCCGGACGAAATCGAAATCACGTTGGCCCAGTCTTACCTCGATCAACAGGCATCGCGGTTCGCAGCGGAGGGACACGAATCACCAGCCCAGAAAGCCCTCGAGTCGCTGTGCCACGCGTTGTTGAACTCGAATGAGTTTGTTTACGTCGACTGACTTACACTGCATTCAGCCATGACAACACCACGCAGTTTCTTCCCTTGCCGCAGTACCCGTCGCGAGTTCGTCTGGGAGATGGGAGCCGGCTTTGCCGGAGTCGCGCTGGCGGGGATGCTGGCGAATGACAACGTTCGCAGTGCCGACACCGTTGCCGCGGGTCCGCTGGCGATGAAGCCGCCGCACTTCGCGCCCCGTGCGAAGGCGTGCATCTTTCTGATGATGAACGGCGCACCGAGTCAGGTCGATACGTTCGACTTCAAGCCGGAACTCGAGAAACACGCCGGCCAGGAGTTGCCGGCCGACAAGGAATTCATCAACAGTGGCGGGCGCAGGATGGGCTACCTCACGCCGGCGTGGCGACCGTTCCTCCCCGGCGGAGAAAGTGGTCTGCTCGTCTCCGACTACTTCCCCAACGTTCGCCGACACGCGGACAAGCTCTGCGTCATTAAGTCGTGTCACACCGACAGCCACGCCCACGGGTCGGCTCTGGTGGCGATGAACACCGGCAAGACTTTCATCGGTCGTCCATCGCTGGGGGCCTGGTGTGTGTATGGATTGGGAACCGAGAATCAGGACTTGCCCGGTTACGTAGTCATCCTCGACAAACGGGGTGGACCCATCAGCGGGCAGCCCAACTGGTCGAGCGGCTTTATGCCCGCCACATACGCGGGAACGTTGTTTCGTCCCGTGGGGGATCCGATTCTCGACTTGAGAGGGCCGGAGCACATCACACGGGAGATTCAACGCTCGCAGATCGATCTGTTGCAGCAACTCAATCACCGGCACATGGAGGCGCGACCGGGAGATGCCGACCTGGCATCGCGAATCAACTCTTATGAACTCGCCTATCGCATGCAATCGCGCGCCCCCGAGGCTGTCGACTTGTCTCAGGAAACGCAAGAGACTCTCGACATGTACGGCATCGGCCAGAATCCGACTGATGAGTATGGTCGAAACTGTCTCGTGGCCCGCAGGCTGGTCGAGCGCGGCGTGCGGTTCATTCAGCTCTATTCAGGCGGCGGACATCTCGAAGAGACCTGGGATGCTCACGAAAGCATCGAAGCCAATCATGGAAGGCATGGCATGGAAGTCGATCAGCCGATCGCGGCACTCCTCACCGATCTCGATCGACGCGGCCTTGCTGGACGAAACGCTCGTCGTCTGGGGTGGCGAGTTCGGACGCATGCCCTTCAGTGAAGGTCAAGGGGCGCCGGGACGCAATCACAACCCCTACGGCTTCTGCATGTGGTTCGCCGGAGGCGGCGTGAAGGGGGGCACCAGCTATGGTGAGACCGACGAGTTCGGTTTCGAGGCGGCCGTCAATCCCGTGCATCTGCACGACCTGCATGCGACGATCCTGCACATGATGGGTCTCGACCACGAATGGTTGACCTACTTCCATCAAGGACGTGATGAAAGCCTGACCGATGTCGGGGGCCGAGTGATTACCGACATCCTCGCATAGACGCAGTGCGACCTGCCGCGATCAATTGATGCACCGCGTCATCTCCGGCGGACAGCCTTTGAAGCTGATCCGGTCGGATACGCCCTCCCATTCCTCAAGTCGCTGTTCAATGCGTTCGCGGTCGTGTTCATCGAGATCGCACTCTTCGAGCGCGGACTGAAGCACTGCTCTCGCCCGCGTCACTTGGCCGTTGTCGAAGAGCGTGAGGGCCCATTGAATGCGAACCACTCCCAGTTGCGGCGTCCGCTGCATCGTGTTCCACCATAGGGAATGAGGGGATCTCCAGATATCCGATTGCGACGCACTGGCAAATGACGATGTCACGACGACTGCAACAATCACCATCATGGCGGCGACTGTCGACAGGATGTTGACAACGCGCAGATTCGCGGCAGTTGTTGTGCATCTCCGCCCGAGCGACTGCACTCCGCAGGCTGCCATCACAAACATCGGCACGCACGGCAGGTAGAGATACCGGTCGTTGATGAGCGTCGTCAGCGGAAAGAAGTTCAACATCGGGAATAGCAGCAAGAGCCATGCGGCCGCCGCCCATGTCATCCAGGGCATGCGGTCCCGATATCTCCACAAGAGTGCCGCGAGAGACAACCAGAACATGGTCGCGATCAACGCCGGCCAGAAGATGCCATCGATCGGCACGTCGTACAGAATTGCCAGATCGCTCGGCCACGCGAGCATGGCGATGTAGCGAAACAGCAGCAGCGAATCGATGCCGATGATGTGCAGTTTGCTCAATCCGATGTGATCACGAATGCCGCCGACGATCGTGGTCTGCGCACCCATTGTCAGGTTGATGCAGACCAGGCACAGAAACCCCGGAAAGAACTGTCTCGGCAGGGCATCCGACAGTTTCTGTCGGCGAATTAACACGTCGTACATCAGCACGATCGGCGGCACAACGACCGCGGAGGCCTTGCTCAATAGTCCCAAGAGCAACCAGACATTGCCGACAAGTTCCTGCTTGCCGGTGCGTTCAGGACGCAACCAGCAGATGCCGGCAGCCAGCATGCAGGTTGAGGACAGCAGTGTCTTTCGCGATGAGATCCAGGCCACCGATTCGACTTGCACCGGATGAATCGCGAATAGCACGGCGGTCAACAGCGCGATGGCATCGTCCTTTAACAGTCTGCGAACGAGCCACCAGACAAGAAGCGTGTTGATGAGGTGCAGCAGGACATTGGTCAGGTGATAGCCCGCGGGATTCATCCCCCACAACGTGTGATCGAGTAGCAGCGTAAAGACCGTCAGCGGCGCGAAGTTTCGCGCCACTGGCTCGGTGGCGATCCCGTACAGGTTTTCGATCGACCACGACTGGATGAGCGGGTTGTTCGTCACATACCACGGATCATCCCAGTTGACGAACTCGTACCCCACACTCGGCCCGTGGACGAACGCAACGAGTAGCGTCATCAGGGCAAGCGGGAAGGCATGGAGTCTTACCCAATCGCAAACGCGCGCATACGCCGGCTGCGACGACTCGATTGACGGGTTGTAATCCAAAGGGTCCATGAAGTCGGTCGTTCTCGGAGATGCAAGCTCCTCAAAGCTAAGTCGTGTTTGCCGACCAAGACTGAGTCCTCTTCGTTTCCGCAACACAACATGCCGTTACAACCGTGACGGTTCGCACATTCGCCTGAATCGTTCTCATTGGGAATGGCGTCACCACCGATTCGGTGCGTCGCCGAACCGGCTGCGGAATTCGGCATGGCCGCGAGGATACGACCTACGCTTGCCGAACGAACATTCTCGCGACGTGCCGAAATCCGGGAGACCTCAGTGACCCAGCCATCCGACATTGCCCTGCAGGGAATCTGCCCCGATGCCAATTGGGAAGATATTCCGCAACAAGTCCGCGTGACCGACGACGTCGAATTGCGTCGCCGCATGCGTGATGCCGAGGCCGTACTCGCTTCGATCGAAGTGGAACACACGATCCCGCAGCGGACAGTCGTCATCATGCCGGCCTACAATGCCGCGGCGACCCTGGAGCGAACGGTTGCCGACCTGCCGATCGATTTCGTCGACGATGTCATCCTGGTGGATGACTGCAGCAGCGACCGCACCGTCGAAGTCGCGCGGTCGCTCGGGCTGCATGTCATTCAGCACACGACCAACGGCGGCTACGGGGCCAATCAGAAGACATGCTACCGTGCCGCGCTCGACAGTGGCGCGGACTATGTCGTGATGATTCATCCCGACTATCAGTACGACAGCCGTGTGACACGTGCCGCCGTCGACTTTCTGAAACTCGGAATCTGCGATGTCATCATGGGATCGCGCATCCGCACGCGCCGCGAAGCACTCGCTGGCGGCATGCCGGCCTGGAAGTACTTGGCGAACCGCATGCTGACCACGGTAGAGAACATCGCGCTAGGACAGAATCTTGGAGACTTTCACAGTGGCTTTCGGGCCTATACGCGAAAGGCGCTGGAGACAGTTCCGTTCGAGCAGAACTCGAACGACTTCGTCTTCGACAGTCAATTTCTGGCCCAGGCGGTTCACTTCGGCTTCCGCATCGGCGATGTTCCCGTGCCGGTGCGCTATTTCGACGAGGCCTCGAGCATCAACTTCAGCCGCAGTGTGAAGTACGGACTCTCGACACTCGCCGTGCTGGGAGAATTCTACCTGCACCGCTGGGGACTGAGACGTTCGCCGCGGTTTGAGGTGAGGTCAACGTAACAACCGCGAATCAAAACTCAGGTCCGAACCTTGGACCTTCCGCAGGTTCGATGAGTGGCTGCACGTCGGGAACAAACTCGATCGCCGGCGTCGGGGCGACGTCAATCACTTGACCACCGACCTGTTGGATGGGATTCAAGAATGGGGCAAGATGACCCGCGTTCCCTTCAATCAAGGCGGCCGTCTCCAGGAGTGTGACGGCGTTCTCGCGATCATCATCGAAGTAGAGCAGCACGCCCAGCAGAAAGAGTCGGTCGGCGTCACGCACATCCTGCAGCACCCAGTCGGCGACGCGTTGCTTGATCTCGGTCTTGGGCAGTTCGTCACCCAGGCGAAACATGTCGCCCAGCGGAGTGCCGTGTGACGGCCAATTGGGGTCGACCGCCAACAATTGCTGCAGCACGTTAACGGCCTCGATGAACTTGCGACGCGCCGCGAGTGTCACGGCCAGGCGGAAGTAGGGTTCCGGTCGCTCGGGAGCGATGGCAACTGCCTCTCGGAAAGATTCGGTCGCGCTCGCCATACGGAACTGTTGAAAGTGTTGATCCCCCTGGTCCTGCCGGCCCTGGCTTTCGATCAATGCCTCGGGCGTTGAGGGGGGCAGGAATTGCAGTTGATCGATCGGCTGTTGAGGCTGCGGGTCGTTCCACGGTCGTTGAACGAGGTCGTTGTCAATCAGTCCTTGTTCCTGCTGATGCAGCACGTCCCAGACCTGTGGCCCCGGCCAGCCGTCTTGCGTTGGCAACCTCACGGGTGCCGTCGCCGGATAGACAAGCGGCGGATACGCCGAGTATCCCGACGAGTAGAAACCGGCGCTCGAATAACCACCGAGGCCCCAGCCGAAACTCGACCAAGACTGCGAACTGTAGGCGACGCCGAAGGGGGCTCCGTAGACAACCGGTCCACTCCCGTAACAACCGTACGCGGGTAGCGAGTAACCCACTCCTCCGTAACCGAACGAACCGGGATATCCGCCGACGACTCCGGCACCGCCATACATCGGATTGCTGCCACCCCAGGGGTGACCATACTGGCGCTGATACTCGTAGTGGGCGCGCGTCGGTCCGTAAGGCCTGCCCGTGGCCCCGATGACGCGGGGATAGGGATTGCCAAAGGGACCATCCGCATTTGCGGAGGCTTCACCGAGCATCAGGACGAAGCACGCCCCCAGACAACAAGAGAGTTTCACCCACTGCGACATTGACATGCTCCTCATGAATGGCCGCTTGACTCCGGATAATGTCTTAAGTTCCGACCGGCGGACGGCACAGTGGGGGGACGCCGCAACTTGTGAGCGACGTGAAAGTCGACCGCCGGTGAATTCAGCTTACCCGACACCGCTGCGGTATTCGAGAGTAATCGCCCCTCAACCGCGTTTGATCTTTCCCGACTGCAGTTCCTGGACGACGGCGGCAAGCACGGCGGGATCCTGCGACTCCACAACATGCTTGATTCGCGACTCGGGGAGTTTCAACCGGACCATAATCTCTTGAGCCGACGCCCAGAGCTTTTCCTTCTTCTTGGCATTCGTGGCGAGATAGAGGTTGGTGACAAGTTCCCCCAACTTCTGGTCATCGATCTGATCGCGATTCTCGTAGAACCGCGAGATCACTTTTTGCTGATAGGGTGTGAAATCTTTCTTGGCCATGGGGCGTCTCGTGGTTCGTTTTCACTGCTTTAATTCACGTCCGTGCCGCATCGTCTTCGACCGGGAACAGCAAATCAATCCCGGTGTGCGGGATGCCCACTCGCGCAATCGGTTCGATATGCATCCGAAGAGTTGGAGAAACGTATCTCTCTCTGACCCCACGATCGACCTGGAACTCGGAATGAGCTTGATTGTGGGAGAGAGGGCCGAGGTGAGGCGTAAACGCAAAGCTGCCGCAACCTGGACCAACTCACGGCAACCTGACCCCAGGCACCCGGCGTGGCCTCGGGTGTCTTTCCGTTCGGCGAGGACCAGAGTTTCCGCTTGGCCATCGCCTCGACCATCGCCTTGCAGTTCATCGGTTCCTTCGCTTCGTCCAGCACCTTCTCGGCCGCTTCGATCTGGCTCATCTTCTTGGCGGGAGCCTTCGCGGACTTCGCCTTGGCGGTTCGCTTCGCGGGGGCCTTCTTCGTGGCATTCTTGCTGCTGGTCTTCTTCGTTGCGGTCTTCATCATTCGTCTCCGGTTGAGGTTGCGTTGGCCGGGCGACGACCGCCCGGCGTGTGACACGAGTTACCTCAACTGGCGAAGCATCATCCAGTCATGTTCGCCGAGGATTCGGAGTGATTCGCAAAGAAGTTTCGCGCCTCGAATGCCATGTGAATCGGCGAACTGCGCAAACGAGGCAATCATCACTCTTCGTGGATTCATCGAATCTGTGCGGAATCGGAGAAAATGGTTTTGGGGACCAGCATGCATATGGGTACATTAAACCCCTCGGATTGCTCTCGGCAGGACGCCCCAACGAGAAGGTGTCGCTTTATCCTGCATCA
Organism: uncultured Planctomycetaceae bacterium; assembly: GCA_942492405.1. Taxonomy (GTDB): domain Bacteria; phylum Planctomycetota; class Planctomycetia; order Planctomycetales; family Planctomycetaceae; genus JANNSB01. Next base: position 18,239 of record CALOES010000056.1, on the reverse strand, counting down.
CGTCCTACGCAAGGACTCTTGAGTGAGGTCTCCCCATGCCAACCAAGAAACGGATTCACTATCGGCCCATGCCGATCGAGCATTGCCAGCCCAATGAACCCCGTGCGGCCTATGGAGACCTCAAATGATCACCACCTACTCATACGATCCCGCAGGCAATCGGACGCTCAAGAATGAGGGTGGAGCCAGGACGACTTATGTCTACGACGCCGGCAACAGGCTTCGGCGGAGTGAGGACGCCTCCGGCATCACGACGTTCGTGTTCGACAACAACGGCAACCAACGGCGGATGGAGTCCCCCACGGGGGACATCACCACCTACTCCTGGACCTACGAGAACCAGCTCAAACAGGTGGAAGACCCATTCGGAGAACTGACCACCTACACCTGGGCACCGGTCAATCGCCGGGGCGTCGAACAGCGTGTGAGAAAGGAAACCGATGCAGGAATCACCAACTACCTCTGGGACGACCAGAGCATCATGCGCGAGACCGACGACGTCGGTACGGTCGAGGCCGAGTATACGCTGCAGCCCAAGCTGCTGCCGCAGCCCGCGCTCGTCTCCCAGCGCCGGAACATGGAAAGTTCGTTCTACGCCTTCGATGCCCTCGGCTCGACGGCCGCGCTGACCGACAACACGCAGGCCGTCACAGACAGCTACTTCTACAAGCCGTTTTGAGAAGTGCGGTCATCGTCGGGGACGACGCAGAACCCGTTCCTGTGGCGCGGAAGGCAAGGGGCGCTCTACGGTGAAGAGAGCGACTTCTACTCCATCGGTCATCTGCAGTACCTGGCCGATCAGGGAAGGTTTGCACAGCAGGCGGGGCCGCCAGAAACGCTAAATCTGTATGCGGTGAATGATCCCGTCGACGACGCGGGCGACCCGCCTGGCAACGCCCAGCGTTCGTATGATTCGCATGGCAGACATGGATCGCACGGTTCACATGGATCAATGGGTCCGCCGTACAACCGCCCGCGACCGAGGCCGACTCGACCTATCTATCACGGAGGGGTTGGCGGTCATGGTTCACACGGAACTTACGGGAGTAACATACATGGACCGCATGCGGAGTGGGGGCACGGAGGAGTCGGTGGGCATGGTCATTTGCCGCAGGAGGAGTTGGAACGACGACGACAGGAAGAAGAGGCACGAGAAGAGGCTAGGATTACCCGGTGCTTGGATGCACTGGAACTGGCCAAGCTCGCTGACGCAGTCTACGTAGACGAAGTTCCCGAAGGTTGGGAGGTGATTCGAACCACGACACATCCCTCCGGGTACCGATCTCGCCTTTACCGGAACAAGACGACCAACGAATACGTACTTGCATTTGCGGGAACAGACGATCTTATCGATTGGATAGCCAACGTCCTTCAAGGAGGTGGCTATCCGTCTTTGCAATATCAGCAGGCATTGAACGAAGCCGAGATCGTGATTAGGCGTTACATTCCCGATGGTTGCAGACTCCGTATCACAGGACATTCACTCGGTGGAGGGATGGGTACTGCTGTAGCTCTGTGTCACGGACTGGAAGCGATCACATACAATCCGGCAGGTGTTCACGAGAACACGATCATTGCGGGATGCGGTTCGTTGGATTGTTTGAACAAAGCCGATGAACTGATCACCGCTTATGTCACCTCGGCAGACATCTTGACAAGACTTCAGGCATTGCCTGGGGACTTTCCTCCAAATACCGTGGGCACGGTCATCACTCTCTATCCACGTACTGTTGCTGAGATGGCGGCGGAACACGTCTTCCTGCTGAGTTGGATCGTTTTTGGTCCGTTAGCAGGTGCGGCGGCAGTGGCCTATATGATAGACCAGCATTATATGGTTCATATTCTCGAACGGCTGGAATATCAATGTGGAGAATGTGAATGACTGCGTTTCAGCGAGGATTCAATGGTCACTGGTTGGGAATCGTCATGATGTGCCTTACAGGATGCAGTTCACCAGTTTCTTACTACTTTTCAGACTCAGCTGATCAGGCACTGGCCGAGGCGGCTCGTCTCGGCGACATCGACGCTGTGGACGCGGCGATCGCCGATGGAGCCGATGTCAATGCCTCTGGTATCGATGGAGTGACGCCCCTCTATTACGTCTACTTGGAAGCCGGAAGTCTGACCGGCTATGAAGAACTCCTGAAAAGGGGAGCGGATCCGAACATCCTCGACGTTACTGGGAAAAGCATGATGCACAATGCTGCCAGGAATGCGAGTACGTCAGCGTGGTTGCAGTTGTCGCTGGAATATGGAGGAAACCCGAACATTCAGGAAGAACCCAACCTAGACGGCTTCCCCCCAGAGATTCAGAATCTGACAGAATCTGGAATCACTCCGATATTCAGTGCCATTACGTCGGGAAGGCTGGAGAGTGTCGAGTTGCTGGTCGAACACGGAGCAGACATCAGTATTGCCGACAAACTGAGAGGATGGACTCCCGTTGTCTATTCATCAGATGATCGTGAACCCATCATCACCCGGTGGCTCATCGAGCAGGGTGCAAAGTGGGATGATCAGACTACGACTGGTGTTGGTCTCGCTGAAGCCGAGCTCAGGCACACGTTCGACGAGGAGGACGAGAAAGAGGAATTCGAAGCACACAACTGGATTCTGGAGTTCCTCGATGAGCAGGGAGTCGACCTGGAAACTGCCGAAGCGCGCTCGCGAGAGATCTATGGTTCGAATTTTCGTCGGCATTCAAACGACGAGCACGAGGATTGATGGGCGTGGCACGACTACGCCTGACTCTCGCGTCCTTCCTCAACACTCATAATCCAAGCCGGCCTCCAACTGCTTCAGCCGTCTCCATTCTTCCAACGGGCCGATGGCCACCTGTGCCCGGCCGTAGCGGCTGACGATGCACGGGTTGCCCCAGCGGGCCACTTCCTGCACCGTGAACCCCAGCGAGTCCGGCAGTTCGGTGACGCCGGCGTGGAACTTAAACCGCGTCTCAAGTTCATCCGTCATCAGCAATTCCGGAACTGTACAGGAAAGAAAGTCTGTCTACTTCCGCGACGGATCCCCCTGGCGTCTCGGAAACGGCTCTCGTCTTCCAAGTACCTATGGCGAGCCGACTGCCCTGACGCAGCGGCGATTGACCCTGAAAGGGTCTGGCCGTCGCGCGGGCAAGGCCCCGGCCTCCAGCCGGGCCGTGCCTGCGCGCACGGCCGGGGGGTATTAGGGGGGTGTGCGCGCGCAGTCGCAGTCCGACGCCCCTTGAGGTTTGGTGGCATACTTGTGAGCGTTGCATAACGAGCCGTCTTGGGGGGGGGGTACTCTTGGGCATTTCCGTGTTCAAGAGAATGAGGTGCGTGATGGGGCGTGGTCGGAGTGTGGAGCGTGAGCGGTATTGGCAGGAAGTGATTGGGGATCAGTCCGGGAGCGGGCTGCTGATTGCGGCGTTTTGCGAAGCGCACGGGGTCTCTGAGGCGTCGTTTTTCAGTTGGCGGCGGAAACTGACCGAACGGCAACGCGACGCGACGCGGCCGCCGCGAAGTTTGTGGCGGTCGAGCTCTCCCCGGCGGTTCCGGCGTCGCCGGCCTGCTGTGAAGTCGTGCTGCCCATTGGCCCTCTCCCCCACAGTGCCGCGACGGCTGAATGGCAGAACTTCTCAGTGGGGGAGAGGGGGAAGATTTGTTGCGCCGCTGGGACCTGCTGCGGGCGCAACCGCGCACCTTAGGTAGACGGAACGTGTATTCGGGCGAGTCCTTGTCCGCGCGGGCCGTCAAGAGTATGGCAAGAGTATCCTCAAGAGTACGGCAAGAGTTTCACCAAGTGCGTGTCTCTACGCTTGTCGCTTGTACTCTGTACTCTTGGAAAGCTGCCGGGATAAACCGGTTTGAGTTGGGATGAGAGTCCCGGGGGGGGTTGCCCCCCACCTTCACCTCGACCCGTACCTGACGGTGCACATCTGGTTAGCATCCGGCCGCGCCCCTGCCCGATCAGCAATTCGTGCTCGCCCTGTCAGGGGGGGCCACGCCGGGCCGCGGCTTTGGCGAGCGGTGGGCGGTCCGGAGTCTTGACCCGAGCTGTCTGGAACTCCAACCGAGACCGGGAGTCCCCCCCCCCAATGTTCGCTGACCCACCCCCCCCCCCCCCGTTGGATCAGTGGGACCGTGTCCTCGAGCGCGACACGGCCCACCCCCGGGTCGTGGGGAGCCCTCCGGGACCCGCAATCGCTCCCCCCCCCCAGGAGAGTCCCGTGGTCCCTCAGCCCCCGCCCCCTCAATTCACGGCCTTGTGCACCAGTTATAGACGAGATCGTTGCGGGAGCGTCTCACCTGAGAGACCGCGCCGCTCGTGGGTCGCCATCGACAAACCTGGAGCACCATGCGGCCTCCCGAGAGTCTCGGGGCCTACAACCGCGAACGCATCTCATCCAAACCAGACGGTCTCGCGCCGTCGCTCGCGGCCTGGGGCACTCCCGCGGCCGTGCGGGGCCGGCGTCTCGGCGGCTTTCGGGTCGTTCGGCTTCCGTCCGGGTCGCGCCAGCACCAGCCGCTCGACGCCTTGACGGCGCGACGCGATCGCAGGTGACTGGATTTGACGCCGATTTAGAGGGGTCCGCCCTCGACCACGCGGTTGATGAGTGCGACACCTCGGCGACACCCTCTCGGCTGTCCAGGGTGACCGCGGGTCGCGGCGGCGATGGTCGGCCGGTGGGGCCCCGGGCGCGGGATCTCGCCGTTGCTGGCGACGTGTTTCTCCACCACGTTCTCGACCAGGATCGGACTGGTGGCGACGGCATCAAGCGAACGGGCGATGTGGTGATCAAGGCCCGGTACGCCGACGATTTCCTCGTCGGCTTCGAGCTCGAACGTGACGCCAGGGCGGTCGTGGAACAACGCCGGACCGGCTGGCGAAGTTCGGGTGAAGTTGCTGCTGGTGGAAAGACGCGGCTGATCGAGTTCGGTCGACACGCTGCGTCTTGCCGTCGTCGTCGCGGTCAGGGCAAGCCGGAGACCTTCGACTTCCTCGGGTTCACGGATGACTGGCAGATCGTCTCAGCGGGTGCTTTCGAGTGAGCAAGAGCATTCGGGAACGGATGCGGCGTACGCTCGCAGTCCTGAAGGAACGGCTCCGTCGTCGTCAGCGTCGCCCGCCGGGAGCCGAACAGGCCGCTGGCGTTGAAACGGATCGTGCAGGGGTGGCTGCGGAACTATCACGCCGTCCCTGGCAACATGACCCGCCTGATGCAGTTCGTGAGTGAAGTGAAGAAGCTGTGGCTCAAAAACGCTCAGGCGTCGCAGCCAGAAAGGCCGCACCCGCTGGAGTTGGTCTCGCTCGCCCGCCTCATCTCACGCTACCTGCCCCGCCCGAGGATCCACCATCCGAATGCTACTGCAAGAGTTTCACGCCCGACACAAGGCAAGTGCCGTCTGAAGCATCCTTCACGTACGGATCCGTGCGGGGGGCCTCCGGCAACGGCGGTCCCTTGACCGCCTAAAACGGCAGGAGCCGCAACAATGCGATGGGATCGACATGTCGACGGCCGGGACGACGCCGACCGGCACGCGCAACTCAGTCGGCTGTCCGATTGGAAATCTTGAATGTTTTGGAGAGACGCGGCTACAACTCCCCCGACGGAGACAACGAATGTCGCAGCGATTCTTGTGTCAAACGCCCGTCATGCAGAGCCGATGCCACGAGGACGGACTGCACTCCGGAGTGCAGCGCCGTGGCGACATCGGTTGCGTTTCTCACGCCGCCACCGGTGATGAGACTCACCTTCGGCCAGCGCTCGAGAATCTCCCGGCACAACGGAAGAGTCGAGATGCCTTCACCGACGCCGACGCCGGCGAGATCGAGCACGATCAACGTCGAAACGCCCGCATCGATGACGCGTTCGGCGATTTCGATCGACGAAAGCTGTCGCCAGTCGCCGTTCGCGATTGGCCGGCCCTGCATCAAGTCGAGGCTGAAGACGATGTGCTCCGTCCCAAGCTTTTGAACGAATGCGTCGAGCAACTCGGGAGAGTCGAGCGTCTCCAATGCCACCACAAGACGATGAACGCCGATGTCGAACAATCTCTGAACCGATTGCAGATCTCGTACTCCCGCATCGAGAAGCAAACGTGTGCCTTCGGCAAGCAGCGATTCATAGACTGGCCAGTGCGGCCGATCGAATTGAATCGCATCGAGATCGGCGACGTAAAACTCGTGGAAGTCCCACGCTTCTTGCAGGCCGCGAACGATTTCGATGGGATCGGCAACTCCCGACCAGGGTGTCACGATCGGCTGATACTCACTGCGACGCCCCGCCACGCCGCGAACGACGCGCCCGCCGAGCAGATCGATCACGGGAATGATGGGATTCATTCAATCTTGAGTTGTCGACGTGGCCGAACTCGCCGACGGCAATCGATCGAGCAGGTTCCTGCAGAACTCCTGGATGCGTGTGGAGTGTTCCTGCAGGTCGCGCGTCAGCCCCTGTGGCTCGGTGTAATTCAGACGACGTGCGAGAAACTCGAACTCCTCGGACTCCGTGGGGGGGACGGTCAGATCACGGGCATCACCGCGAACCATTCGCAAGGCATCGATCAGCCGTCTCAAAAAGCGATAGCCATCACGAATCTGCAAACGCTGCGCTTCGGTGATGATTCCCGCATGGGACAACGCCTTGAGTGCTTCGCGCGTATTCGTCTGCCGCACTGCTGGTGCGGTGTCTCCGTACGTGATCTGAAGTCCCTGGACGAGATACTCGCAGTCGACCAGTCCGCCGGGACTGAGTTTTGCATTGAACGTCCCCGGCTGCACGAGCTGTTGAATCTGACGCTCGCGCATCGCCCGCATCGAGGTGACATCGAAAGGGACGCCGGCATAGATGATGCGGTCGCGAGCGGAGTTGATCTCGTTCCCGAAACCAAGGTCACCCGCGATGGGACGCAACTTGACGAGGGCTTGCCGCTCGTAGGGCCAGGCGGGACCATCGGGAGAGAAATACTTCTCGAATGTTTCGAGCGACACCACCAGGCTCCCCGCCTTGCCGTAGGGCCGCAATCGCAAGTCGACTTCGAAGATGCCTCGCCGCCGCGCGGAAATCGACTTGAGAAAATGCTCGACGAGCTTCTGATAGTACTCGGTATTCGTAATCTGATGCGGCCCCGATGTGTGTCCGTCCTGGTCGTAGATGAACAGCAGTTCGATATCCGAGGCGAAACCGAGTTCCTGTCCGCCACACTTCCCCAGGGCACAGATGCACAAATGAGCCGGTTGGTCGCCAGACATCGGGTGGCCGTACTCGGCATCGAGTTCGTCGGCTGCCAGTTCGCGAGCGGCCTCGACGATGATCTCGGCAATGTCGGTCAGTTCCTGGGAGAACATGCCGAACTGATCCTGCAATCCGAGAATGTGCCGCAGGTCGACCCGCAGCATTTCGCGATCCTTAAAGGCATTCAGCACGGCACGGCGTTCGTCGACATCTGCTACACGCTTCAGTTCTTCACGCAACTTGTTCTGCAGTTCCGCGCGAGTTTTCGGCTGCTGCAAGCCATCGATGTCGGCAACCACGGGGAACAGGTTCCCATGTTGCAACTTGAGAAAGTCTTCCCAAAGAAAGTCGCTCACGCCGAGGAGTCTGGCAAGTGCGTCGAGCACATCACTCCTCTGCAGCGATGCCAATTGATTCACCCAGTCGGGCTGCTCGAAGAGCTGCTGCAGAAACTCTCGAAAGTGAAGCAATGCCGCTTCGGGATTCGGTGACTGCGGCAGCAGGTGCGTGAAGTTCTTGATGAGCACCACCGCCGAACGCAATTCTTTCAGTTGTCTTTCGTTGCTGAGCTTTTCTCCATGAGCGTCGGTCACCCAGAGAGTGTCGGAGACTTGAGGCCCGGCAGATCGAATGGCCACGCGCTGGATCGACACGCCGTTCATCGCCAGCGCGTTGGACATCTCATACAGAAAGCCAACGGTATCCTCTCCTGCGATGTGCAGGATGGTGGCATCGGGGTCGGAGGAATTGTCGATCTCGATACTGACAGGCAACAAGGGAGCCGCGGACTTGCTGGCGTTCAATGCCGACTTGGCGAATCGCTTGGCCAGCCGACCTTGAACCTCTTTCTGCCGCCCCTCGCGCGACATTCGCAGTAGTTCCCTCAACTCACGCTCGTAGGCATCGAAGTTCGGCACGTCGCGGTTCTTGTCGATCGAAAGTGTCAGCACATTGACATACTTCCGGTAGGTGGACGATGCGCCGCCGCGACGACCGATGTCGGCCGAATCCCCTTCTAGCGATTCCCGCAATCGGGCACCTGTGAAGACATTCCCTCCTTCGATATTTGTGCCGTACACACTGAGCAAGCCGCTCATGATCGACAGATCGCCAATGTGGTCGTATCCGACGACGGTCAACTCGTAGGCGTCGTCGGAGATCGGTCGTCCTTTGACGAGGACGAGCGAGTCTTCGTCTTCATCCAGTCGGTTGAGCAGATCGAGATGCTGCTGCGCCTGTTCTTCGGTAAAGAGCTCGTGGTACGACGCGGTGGCCGTGCCGAGATGAGTGTCGAGTGCGTCGCCGGTCTGAGGTGAAGGCGTCTTGCCGTCTTCACCGCGAACGATGTACTTCTCGTACACCCTGCGGATCGCTCGCCCATGCTGCTCGTAGTGAGCGACGAATTCCTGGGGGCCAGGAAAGTCGAGCCGACGCGCCAGCCAGTCCAACTCGCGCGTGCTGGAGGGGAGTGAATGCTCGGGTTGGTTGTTCATCAACTGCAGCGCGTGTTCGATCGTGCGCAAGCAGATGTAGCCACTCGACAAATGTCGATACTCGTCGGCATGAATGTGATCGAAATCGACGAGTCGCACGAGAGCATCGAGCGTGTTGATGCTGCGCACCGCGGGATCCTGCCGCGCGTACTTCAGTTGCAGAAACTGCGTGATGAACTCGACATCGCGAATGCTACCGCGACCTGACTTCACCTCTCCCCACTCCTTGCCCTGTTGAGTCAGTCGCTGCTCGATGCGCTGCTTCATATCGAGCACTCCCAGTCGGGCTTCCTCAGGATCGACATCGTAAATGAAGGGCGTCATTCGCGCGAGGAGTTCCCTTCCAACACGGATATTCCCGGCGATGGGCCGCGCTTTGATGAGAGCCTGCTTCTCCCAGAGCCGACCATGCCGCTTGAGGTACTCGACATACGCATCGCAAGTAGTAACCAACGGCCCTGACTTTCCCCAAGGACGGAGGCGCATGTCGACGCGATACAGAAACCCTTCCGACGTCGCATCGCCGATTGCCTTGATGAGCTTCTGCCCCACTCCCCACAGACGTTCTGCTTGAGACTGGCAGACAAACACGAGATCGATGTCAGAACTGTAGTTGAGTTCTTCGCCACCGAGTTTGCCGAAAGCGATGACGCAGAAATCGTCGCACTCGGTGCCCGTCTCCTTGACGACCTCATTGAGGCACAGTTGCACGAGTGCGTCGGCCAAGAGTGCCAGTTGCAGAGTGACCGATTTGAGATCCATCAGATGAAAACTGTCACACGCCGCCAGTCGGAGCAGTTCCCATTGCTGATACTTCCGCAGCGCATTCAGGCGATCAGCAGAGACTTCAATGTCCGCAGTTGCCAGTTTCCCTTGCCCAACGAAGTCCTCTCGGCTCTTGATGTCGGCCAGTCGCTTGTGTTGGGTCAGCCTTTGCAGGTAGTCGGGGTTGCGGATCAGGATCTGTGTCAGAAACTGACTGCCGACAAACAATCGCACGAGAATCTCGATCGACCGGGGATTCTCGGCGAGATAGCGATACAAGTCTTCGCGGTCCCCCGCCTTGTTGACGAAGTGCTCGAAGTTCACGAGTGAGGCATCGGGGTCGGCCGCCTCCGAAAGAGCATGCATCAAGGGGGGTAGACATTGAGCGAACCATTGCCGCTGCGGTTCATTCTTGCAAAGTCCCTGCAATCGTTCGCGGGCGACTTTTGATTGAGCAAAACCGACGCGATCCCAGATGGATTGTAGCCCATCCGGCCAGTCCACCTCGGTCAGCAGTGAATGCGCGATCGTCGCGTCCAGCATCTTGGTTGACTTCCGTTCGACTCGGGTTCAATTCCCACGGTTCAGGCTGGGAGGATTCGGTTCGACGCTTCCGCGATCATCGGGTACTTCGAGCTCAGCCTGGAGGCGGAAGAGTTCGGTTCGAAGCTGATCGGTCGTTTCTTCGGTTCCGGCGCTCCCATACAGATTATGAAGTTCCTCGGGATCCGTTTCGAGGTCGTACAACTCCCATTCATCGATGTTGTAGAACCAGATGAGTTTGTACCTGTCAGTCCGGACGCCGCAGTGACGCCGCACCATGTGCGCTGCCTGACGGTCATTATAGAACTCGTAATAGTGGTAGTAATGGCTCGTGCGCCAGTCGTCGGGAGTCTCTCCCTGCAAGAGTGGAACGAGACTGCGGCCCTGCATGTCGCTGGGAATGTCGACGCCCGCCACGTCGAGAAACGTCTCGGCAAAATCAATGTTCGAGACGAGGTCGGAGTTCACCGACCCAGGTTCGACGACGCCCGGCCAGCGGACCAGCAGCGGCATACGATACGATTCTTCGTACATGAACCGCTTGTCGAACCAGCCATGATCTCCCAAGTAAAAACCTTGGTCGGAGGAATAGATGACCACGGTGTTCTCGGCCAGACCGCTGGCATCGAGATAGTCGAGAACCCGACCGACATTGTCATCGACCGAGGCAATGCAGCGGAGATAGTCTTTGATGTAACGCTGATACTTCCAGCGGATGAGGTCGTCCCCAGTCAGATTCGCGGCCTCGAAGGCTGCATTCTCAGGCCCGTAGGCGGAATTCCAGACTTCCAGTTGATCGGGAGTGAGGTTGTTGGGAGGGACGAGTTTCAGATCGCGAGGCGTCAGATCCTCGGCAATTGACATTCGCTGTTCATGAGCAGCACGGCCGCGTGATTCGTAGTCATCAAACAGATCAGTTGGCTCAGGGATTTCGACATCCTGATACATCGTCAAGTAGTCCGGACCTGGACACCATTCTCGATGGGGTGCCTTGTGCTGATACATCAGCATAAAAGGCTGTTCGGGATCGCGCTGGTTCTGTAACCAGTCGAGGGCGTAGTCGGTGATGATGTCGGTCGTGTAACCGGTATGCGGGCGGCGTTCGCCGTTACAGATCATCGGCGGGTTATAGTACGGTCCCTGTCCGATCAGGATGTTCCAGTAGTCAAAGCCGGTGGGATCGGTTTCGAGATGCCACTTGCCGATCATGGCTGTTTGATAGCCGACACCCTGCAGCAATTTGGGGAACGTCTGTTGCGAACCATCGAAGCGGTCACCATTGACGCGAAAGCCATTCAGATGACTGTATTTGCCTGTGAGGATCACCGCCCGGCTGGGACCGCAAATCGAGTTGGTCACAAAGCAGTTGTCGAACCGCATTCCCTCGTTGGCAATGCGATCGAGATTGGGGGTTTCGTTGATATCGGAGCCGTAACAACTCATGGAATGTGAGGCATGATCGTCGGTAAAGATGAACAGGATGTTGGGGCGTGCAGGAGCATCATCCGCAATGGCGCGGGCCGCGAATGGTGCCGTCAACTGCAAGACTGCGAAAACCAGGTATGACCAGCGGGCGTGTGCCGTCATGACTTCCCTTCGTGAATCAGGTGCCGAAGTACGATTTGGCGGAATTCACGAGAATAGACCAGATTCCCGCCCGAATCATCCGACCGGCGGCAACTTTCTCTCAGAGACCGAGGATTCGGGTGAAAGTGACACTGATGTCCAGCCTCCAGTGAGCAATCAACCAGCCGTCGACGTGACTAGACCGAGGAGCCAGCGCATGCTTATCGCCAGTTGGTTACAGCGACGGGATGCCAAGGATCAGCGGCGGGATGACGAGAGAACCCAGCTCCGGGACGACGTCAAGCGGCGTCGTTCTTGGGCTGCGCGGTCTCCGACAGACTCGCGGCGTGAATCAGAAGGCCGCGCGAGACGGTGAAGTTTGGATCCTCGGCAATGCGAATCTCACGGCAGGCGGTCGGCCAGCCGATGGCGGCCATCACACGGTGCATGAGTGATTCAAAACCGGGCAGAGCGCAGAACGTTCCCTCGCAGACGATGCCCATGGGCTGTCGTCTCACCGTGGCTCCGATGCTGCCAACGAGTCCGGAGGCCGTCACCGACATCAGATCGATCAGCAGTTCCTCGACACACTCCTTCCAGACGCACTCATCTTCATCGACGGGACGGTCGAGTGAAGGTTGCCGCTGGTTCTTCCATTCTCGCACCGCGGTCTGATGCAAGTAACAATGTCCCTCATGGTCCCAGAGGAAACGTTTGCGACTGCGCGCCCATTGATTGATGACCGAGTCTTCGCCGCGTGGGATGCCGGCCTGCAGTCGTTCGATTCCACGGTGCAGAAGTGATGCCTGGCACTTCCCCGCGCCCAGGTGGATGGCGATGCCCGTCAGGCCGTCGCGCCCCAACTCAGACAGTCCGACGGCGTACGACGAAGATCGCGACGTCGTGTTGTAACCACGCAGCTTGACGAACTGCTCCAGCGTCGCGCCGGTCGACACGGTTCCTTCGGAGGGATGACTGTCGACGTCACCAAATTCGATTCCCGGTACAGTCAGACAACATCGGTCGATCGACGGGTTTCCCGGCGGGAGGACCGAGTCGATCAACGAAGCGGCGACCTGCCGGGCGATGCCATCCTGCTTGGGAAGTCGATTCTCTTCAAACGGAGAGAGGCACGGAACCTTGAGCGACCGCGCCAGTTCAACGGCAGCCTGCCCCAAGACCAGCAGGCTCCCTTGGCAGACTGAGTAACTGATTCGTGCCTGTTCGAGCAGTTTTCGTTCCGCGGCACCTGGTGGAAGCGTGACGTAGGCGCAAGGAGTCCGTCGACCGATCAGCCGTTGTCCCTCTCGGCGCAGCGAGCGAAACTCGCGCACACCCAGTTCGAGCGCGACATTCATGAGCGTTCCTTTCTCATGACTTGCCGCAGAGCATTCTCGAGCGCGCTCCCTTCTGTGCGTTCCCGTCGCGTCTGTTCTCGGTCTGTCTCAGTATCAACGCCGTGGTCGTTGGAATCGGACTCTTGACGCGCGCGGTCGCGTTTGACCGCAAGATGAGCCATCACGCGGCGCATCAAACGCGAATCCGTTTCGTCAGATTCTTGGGCGGCCACCACAGCCTCGCGAGACGAAGGCCTGTTCTTAGGAGAGTACGTTGAAAACGCGGCATGCGGCCCCGCCAGTGGTTGTGCCGAATCCAGCCGCAATCGTCGCTGCGCCGTCGCCACACCCTGGAATTGTCGTGCAGGAGAAAGCTCGACATTCTCTTCGATGATGGGAAGTCGATTGTCGATCAGGGCCTGGACATGATCGACCCCTTCGCGTGGAGTGATTGTGTCGACGCCGTTGCGACTTTGCGCCTGTTCTGCGAACGCGGTCGAAGTCGCAGCTGAGGGCAGTCGATCCCAATAGGACCAAATGCCCGCCAACGCCAAACAAATGACAGCCAGACAGCCGGTGTAGGCGGCCACTTCGGCGAGGCTGTGTCCCTTGTCGTCGGCGCCACCGAGTGAATTCGCCACAGCCAGATCGGTCGTCGTGAGAACGGGTTGCGACTCTTGAGTGCTCGGTGCTTGTGCCTCTGTTGTTGGTGTCGAAGAGGCCGGAGGAACCGCTTGAGTATGTGCCGAATGCCGAACTTGCGCTTGCGGAGGATGCAACTCTTCACGATCACGCAGTATCTCCATCGGCGGTACTGTCGAGGCCGTCGGTACTGAAGGTGCAGGTATGAAGAGAGGACTGGGAGCCGCTTCAACTGTGGGCTGATGCGATGGCAATAGCGATGGAGCCGGCAGGTCGGGTACGTTCGCCGCCGGCGCGACGATCACCGGATTGGGCACCATGGCATGTTCATTCGAAATTGCCGAAGTCGCGGACTCCAGAGGGGCAGGCAACGTCAGCAGACGTTCATTCAGCGAAAGGTGACTGACCTCCTGCTGCGGAAACATCACGAGCGTTCCCGGGTCGAATGCCAGTGGTTGTTCACCAGGATAGACTCTCACGGGCAGCACGACGGAATTTGTTCCCAGTTCGCGAGGCTGTCCGAGCATGTCTGTCAGGTCGTTCAGCGTGGCTTGTCCCTCAGTGAGCGGGATCACAATCGGGAATGGAGCCAGACCCAGGCAGACAGCATGGCTGTGAGTGCTCGACGCGCCGGCCGCTTCAATCCGCAGGTCTCGAACGCCGCGTTGTCCGACAACCAACAACATGTCACCGGCGGGAAACTCCCAACCGCCAGCGTCTCGCAGGCTGCGTCGCTCCACGACTCTAGCTCCGCGGAGACGATGCACCATCGGCTCGTAGAGCGCAACGGTTCCGCCGACGCGATCGATCAATTCGGCGGCGGTGACGGTTGAACGATTGGAATGAAACACGCCGGGATTGCGCACATCGCCAGCGACAACATACAGAAACTGCTGATCGGCTTGCGATTCGCTGACGATTTGTGCGTGCGTCTCTTCGACGCCGCCCCGATAGATGCGCCCCATCTGCTGAGCAGCGGCAATGAACGGGATTGCGACGCAAGCGACGGCCAGGGCGATCGAGACGCCTCGTGTTGACATGTAGTCGACGATCCTGAGCCTCGCGCGCATCCGACCTCTCCGTCCCTGCTGATGCCAATGGGTCATCTCAGTCATCGGCGTTCTACGTACACCGAGTCGAGCGGAACCACCAATCGGGAGGGTCAGTGAGGCATGGCAAGCTGGGAAGGTGGGGCAGACTTTGCTTGCCACGATCCAACTGCCATAAGTCCTGGACTTGCTTCACGACTGGCCGCGAGCCTTCGCGATTATGTTGACTGTTCGTATGCGATTCTCAGATCCAATTCCTCGAAGCATGCAGGTCAGCGTGCGTGACTTCGACGATTCTCCACGCCTGTTCCACGACTTATCAACACATCGTCTCACTGACTGTCGCACGACTATTGATCTGTCATAATCGCTGATCTGAAGGAGTGGTGTTCGCCAGGGAGTGGCGCTGTGCTTGTCCAAATCTTCCATGCGGTAGCGGATGGAGTCGCGACGGGTCCGATGCTTTCGGACGGCGGCACCGGTGCCGCCGCTGGAGTTCTTAGCATCGAGGAACTGTCACCATGGCGGAACGTCTCGCCCTCGTCGAGGCCGAATCGGAAGCTGATCTCGTTAATCGAGCCCGTGAAGCCCTCAGCCGATGTCATTGGGAAATCGGTGCCTGTGCCGAACAGTGGACCGAGCGTTACTCGCGCGGACGCACCGATGCCGACTTTGGAGCCCTCATCGGACTGTCGGGAGATCAGGTCTATCAGCGCCGGCGCGTCTGGCAGCGGTTTGGCGAATTGGCCGATCAGTTCGAGACTCTGAAGTGGTCTCACTTCTACGCGGCACTCAACTGGGACGATGCCGACGACTGCCTGAAATGGGCCGATGACATCAAGGCCACCGTCGTGCAGATGAAGGCCTGGCGACGGGCTCAGCACGGCGAGGATCTGACGGAAGCGAGCGAAGAGGAACCGCCGTTCGACGCCGACCCGCAGTTTCTCGCAGTCGAATCGGGATATGTCCTCGATCCGGATGGATCGCGCGGCCAGGGACGATCGGGAGTCAGGTCGAACGGTGATCGCGGCGATGAGTACTCCGCGATGTTGTCAGCCGCGAGGCAGTCTGATGAAAGCGAGGGTGAAGAGCCCTATGCTCCCTTCGGTAAAGGAGCACGCGGCAAGGCGACAACCGCAATGACAGACGACTCACCTCAGGAAAAGTCGGTCTCCGATTGGAAACGCGTGGCGGCATCCCTCGATCGTTGCAACGCAGCACTGACTCCGGAGATGCTCGAAGTGTATGCTGAAGTCCCGCATTCGATTCGCGAGCGACTCTCGAATGCATTGGAGTCGATTTCCAATAAACTCGCGGGACTTGATTGAGCAAACAAGACGATCGATCACCCGGCAGACAGGAGGGTCGGATATGTACGACGAGTTTGGCCAGCAGTCGATAGTCCATCGACGCGGCAGAGGAATCGCACGAAGTTTCGGTCGACAGTCAGCACACTTGTCCGGTTGGAGTCGCACCCTTCAGGTTGTCGCTGCCATCTGTCTTTGTGGCGCCTTCAGTCGTGGCGGTATTGCGGACGACGAACGTGTACTGGCAAGGGTGAATGGAACAACGATTACATCGACCGATCTCGAACTCCAACTGGTCCTGTTTCGTCCGGAACTCAGGGAGAACTCCGAGGTTCGACAACGGCTGCTCGATCAACTGATCGAGCGGGTACTGATTGCCGAGTGGCTTGATCAACGGCAGGTTGAAGTCGATGAGGACGCCGTCGAAGCCCGTGTCGAACTTCTGCAACGAGTCGTCGAAGCCCGCGGCCAGTCGCTCGACGAAGTGCTGGCTCGCTTCGGTCGAACGATCGAGTCGCTGCGGGAAGAACAAGCTTTGCCGATCCGATGGTCCAGCTATGTTGGGCGCGTCGTCACCCAAGACCAGATTGCCGACTACTTCACCCAACATCGCATGGAACTTGATGGGACGAAGGTACGCCTGAGCCATATTGTGATCACCGTAGATGGCGACGCCCCGATCAGTGATTGGGAGGATGCCGAAGCACGACTGCAAAGCGTGCACGACGACATTGCTTCCGGTTCCATGACCTTCGAGGAAGCCGCTCGCAACCACTCCGACAGTCCGACTGCCGACGAGGGAGGGGATATCGGTTTCGTCAACTTTCGCGGCGATCTGGCAACTGAAGTCACTCGAGTCGCGTTCGGCCTGGAGATCGGTGAATTAAGTGAACCAATCCAATCCCCGTATGGCGTCCATCTGATTCAGGTGACCGACCGCCAGCCAGGACAACTCAGTCTCGAAGATGTGCGTGGCAAGATCATCGAGCAACTCGGGGAACAACTCTGGACAAGCGAAGTCCTCCGACTCTTCGAGATGGCCACTATCGAGCGCCTGGTCGACGCACCACAACCATAACACAAGTCGAATTCAAAGTGTCGCAGCCGCTGCAATGGGCTGAACCATTCTCAGCGGCCCAGTGTCAATGTAGACAGCCTCACAGCCTCGACGTACATTGCGTTGCGGAAGTCGCAAGGGCGATTAGCTCAGTTGGTTAGAGCGCCACGCTTACACCGTGGATGTCGGGGGTTCGAGTCCCTCATCGCCCACTCGGTACTTACGCAATGACCCGCAAACGGACGCAATGCCCTGAAAAACACGGGTCTTTGCACTTATTGGCCGGATTGGTTGCGACGCTTTGCGCGGCATTTCGGCCGGTTGCTGCACCGCTTTTTGCAGCGCTTTTTCGAAGTGCTCGTCGGTCACCTGCAGGTAGTGCTTGGCCGCCACCAGTTGGGAGTTGCCAATCCACTTGCACGCGACATGCATCGGGAACTTCTCGACCAGCTCCGTCTCCCGGGAAGCCCTCAGGTTTTGAAACGGCTTCGGCCAGGTCGGCAGGCCGGCGCGTCTGACCAGCTTGTTGAGCAGCACGCCGTAGTTGGAATCGAATTTCCGATAGCGGCTGATCACGAACACGCTGCCTTCCTCCGCGAGTTCGTGACAGTCTTCGAGATACGGACTCAGCTCGGGAAACAGTGGGATGACCCGACTTGCGCCCTCTTCGTGATGCTCCGTCTTCGGACTCGACACAACGATCCGCTGGCCGTTCCAGTCGATGTCACCCCAACGCAGTGATAATACCTCGGAAGGGCAACGGAGGCCGCCGTAGCGCGCCAGGGCGAACATCAATCGCCACTGGGCATCCGGCAGGGCCTCGATGACCTTGTCGGCAAGTTCACGCGTGACGAAGAACTCGCGCGATTTATCACCCGCCCCCGTGGCGGTCGGGATGTCGCGGTGTTTGAAGGGGTTGCTCTGGATCATACCACGATCCACCGCATCCTGCAGGAACTGTTTCGCAATCCCGCAGGTGCGGCGCACGGTGTCCTCCGCAAGCGGGCGATCCTTCAGGTAGCGGCGAAAGTCCTTGGCGTCCCCGACGGTGATGTCACGGATCGTCCTTTGATCGCCGAAGTACCGTTGAAGATGATTTCGTGTCCTGCGCCCAGACGGTTGACGTGGACCGTTTCACGTCATTGCGCAGAGCGATGTACGCCTCGACAAACGCGATCAGTTTGGTGGAGGCGCGCGGTGTCACCAAATCGACGTTGGTCAGCTTGTCGTAAAACGTCTCTTCGATCTCTGACAACCAGCGAACCGT
>CALOES010000055.1:0-17400 GCA_942492405.1 uncultured Planctomycetaceae bacterium | reverse complement strand
TGGTGTCGGCGGTTCGATTCCGCCCCTGTCCACTTTGCTTGCTTTTGGGAGGTGAGTGATGGAACTCAACGGCGTCACCCTCCCCACTTTGCTCTACGGCACGGCCTGGAAAGAGGACCGAACCCAGGGTGGTTGCGCTTTGCGATCGCTCCAGGGCTTTCGCGGCATCGACACCGCCAATCAGCGGAAGCATTACTTTGAGGCAGGCGTCGGTGAAGCGATCGCGGCAGCAATCGCGAAGGGAGCGATCTCTCGCGACGACCTGTTCCTGCAGACCAAGTTCACGTTTCGGGCCGGGCAGGATCAACGACTTCCGTACGATCCGCAGGCTCCCATCGAGCGACAGGTCGAGCAGTCGTTCCAGAATTCAAGAGAACATCTCGGCGTCGAACGCATCGACTCTTACGTACTGCATGGGCCGAGTACTTCGGAGGGGCTCACGAAGAACGACTGGTCGGCGTGGCGGGCGATCGAGGCTCTCTATGCGGCCGGGGCCACGCGGTTGGTCGGAGTGAGCAATGTTTCGCTCGATCAATTGAAGCTGTTGTGCGCGAACGCCGTCACTCCACCACACTTCGTGCAGAATCGCTGTTACGCCGCTCTAGGATGGGACCGCGAAGTGCGACGATTCTGCAACGACAACGGCATCGTCTACCAAGGGTTTTCGTTGCTCACAGCGAACCGCAATGTTCTCGGTTCGCGTGAAGTCGTCGGCATCGCGCAGCGGCACGACCGTACGATACCGCAGATCATCTTTCGGTTCACTCTGGATGTCGGCATGCTCCCATTGACCGGCACCACTGATGTGGTACACATGCGGGAAGACCTCGGCGTGTTCAACTTTCAACTCGACCCTGCTGAGATCGCATTGCTCGAGCGTCTCGCAATGCGCTGACCGCGATCAGTTCCGATTGCCAGAATCTGCGACGTCCATGCCATGCGCATTGCGCGCGTCGTCTGCATCGCAAACCTACTGCTGCTGTTCATGTCGCGGAGTAGATCGACAGACGATGGTTTCGTGATCGGCGGCGCACGTCTCGCCTTCGAGTTCCACCTCGACCGTCACATGAGCGAAGTGCTGCTCGCGGAGGAGCGCGTGGACCTGTTGCTTGGCGACAATTATTTGCGTGCGGCTGCATTCACGCTGCATCACGAGATGCGTCGAAAAAACGTGGCTCTCTCCATCGAGAGTCCACGTATGCGTGTGATGCGAACCGACGACGCCGGGAATTTCCTTCATTTTTCGGTCGAATTCCGCCGCATCAAAACCGTGTGGCGTGGTTTGCAGGAAGACCAGCATGACAGGCTTCAAATTCCGGAAGACGTTCCACAGCACGAACGCCGCGATCAGCAGTGCCAGTATCGGATCAATGATCGGCACGTCCCAGACAAGCATCAGCAGGCTGCCGACAAGAACTGCTCCCCAGCCGAGCGTGTCTTCAAGCAGATGCCAGCTTGCGACCTTTTCATTGAGTGAATGTCCTCCACGCAGTCGCCACGCGGCGGCTCCATTCAACACAATGCCGACGAACGCGAACAGCAACATCCCCGGCACGTAAACTTGTTGAGGCTGCGACAGCCGTTCGACGGCATGCCAGATGATGACCGACAGGCCGGCGACCAACACCACGCCCGTCGTGAGCGCGCCAAGACTGGAGAACCGCCGATACCCATACGTGAATTTCGCATCCGGGCGCCGCGCCGAAAGCAATTGCAGATACCACGCGAGTCCCAGCGAGAAGCAATCGCCGGCATCGTGTAAGGCATCGGTGAGAATCGCGATGCTGCCGGTCCAGACTCCGCCAGCCACTTCAAGCAGCGTGAAGACGAGATTCAACAAGAAAGCGACCTTGAGATTGCCGCTGGCTGCGTGGTGATGATGATGGTCGTGGCTCATTCCTGGTCGACCTTCGGCAGCGGAGCAAGGTCGGGTTCGATGAATCTGGCTTTGGCATCGGGATGCAGGCGACGCTCAGGCGAGTAGAACAGCCTGAGGATGTGCTTGCTCAGGAGTTGCGGATGTGTATCGCAGAATGTGTCGGCATCAGGCGTGGTGAAGACTGTTCCGTAAACCTGTATTGTGGCGGACACCAGTTGCATCAATGCGTGAGTCATCGTTTCGTTGTAGCCTTCAAGAGGCCCATCGGGAACTTGATGAGCCGCGTTGTACTTCTGAATACCGACTCGCATCTTCGTCAAGGCGACGTCGAAAGGATGATCGCGCAAATACAGAAACGCCACCTTCACATGTGCTCGATGCGTCCATTGGTCGTGGGGCAATGTCGTTGACTCGAATTGTTGCAGCAGTTCGTCGTCACGCATGCGAAACTGGCCCATCGTCGCTTGAAGCACTCGAAATCGTATGAATCTGACTTCGCAGTGGCCGCGCGATCATCATTCCGATCCTATGGAAGTAGTCATTGGTCACCTCCTTGGCAGTTGGGTGCTTGGTGATCACAAACACGGTGAACTCATTTCTGCCAAGATACACTTCCCCATCGAGTTCAAAGTCGACGCCGGCAATTCGGTGCCAGTGTTCTCGATAACTGGATCCATAAAAGATAACAACAGCGGGGAGATGCTCGGCAATCCTTTGTTTGAGATGTTCGACGCGCCCAAGGCAAGCAGTGTTCTTGATACGTCTTGCGATTCTTCAGATACTCGAGTTTCGAGTTATTTCCGTAGATCCAATGCCGCATCGACGGCGACGGGAGAGGCAACAACTCCACCAGACAGTTTTCGCCGCCGTGCCGACCCAATGACGATCGTTGATACTGACGGACCTGTTCAGTCGTCGGGACGCTCCCTTGACTCGACAACAGGATTCGGATGAGCTTGTTCCACGTCGGCTGGATCTTGGCCTTCTTACAAAAGAATGGTGTCGTCTCCAGATCGCAGTCGGGATCAACTAAATCGACGGTCTCTTGCTCACCGCTTTCTACCCATCTTTCAGGCCGCTGCTCTATCTCAACTACTGAATTTCCGCCACCTTCTTCCATGCCGACGAACCAGTTGCGCGCGTAGTCGCCATACCCATAAAAGGTATGCGCAGCTTGTCCAGAACTTGATCGTCGAAGTATTCGGCCATCATTCGCTTTCAATGTTGAGCGACGATGATAGCAGATGTGGAGCGCTAAGACGGATCGAACTCCGCAGGGACGCGTCGTCGCGAATTGGCCCTCCGCGTTCACGCCTCCCTTGCTGGCGGCTCGGGCTACTGTGGTTCCGCCATGGGCTACAACAGCAACCGCTCCATCGGCGTCCCGCTGGCCCATTTCATCGGGCGGCCGATGGATGTGTAGAACTCGTCGGCCGGATTGACCCCCAACGCCTGCAGCAGTGTCGCATAGAGATCGAAGACTTCGACAGGATCGGTCGGCGGAATCGTCTTGTCCTCCACTTGTCGGTCGGGATCGGTGGCACCGATGACGAGACCCGATCGCAGGCCGCCCCCTCCAAGGACGCACGAGAAGCCGTTCGGCCAATGGTCGCGACCATCGACAGGGTTGATCTGAGCCGTGCGTCCGAACTCACCGATGCAGAGGACCGCAGTCGAGTCGTAGAGATCGCGCTCAATCAGATCTTGAATGAGTGCCGAGAAAAGCGGGATCGAGTTCGTTGGCCCGCGCTGTTGCAATTCGAAGTTGTTGGCGTGCGTGTCGAAGCCATCGAGATTGACTTGAATCGCCCGCACACCTTCCTCGACCAGTCGGCGGGCAACGAGGCAGCCGCGACCGAAGCGGCTGTCGCCGTAGCGTGCCAGCGTGTCGGCCGATTCGCGATCGATGTCGAAGGCTCGCAGTTGTGGAGAACTCATCATTTCGAGGGCATCGGCAATCACGTTTTCATGCTGCGTTGAATTGACTTGATGCAGTCGCCCTCGACGGAACGAATCTGTGAGAACATCAAGATTCTCCAACCGACGTTCCTGACGAATGCCGTCGACCTCGGCCCGCATGTTGTCGAGATTGCGTCCGGGATCAAAGACGCGAAACGCATCGTATTCGCTTCCGAGATACCCACCGACTGGTGAAGAGAAACCACCCCCTTGTGCAAGCGCCACATGATGCGGGATCTCGAGATTCTCATCCCTCAGCAAGTACGACAGCACTGCCCCGATCGAGGGATGCTTGAGCTTCGGGTCGGGACGATAGCCGGTTTGCAGATAGTACGTCCCACGGGCATGGTCTCCTTCCTTCGAGACCAGCGAACGAATGACCGACAGATGCTGCATCTGTTCGGCCATGCGCGGGGAGCGTATGCGAGATCGACAAACCATCGAGGCTGGTCGGAATTGCGCGATTCGGTCCCGAGTGAATGCTTTCAGGATGAGGATCCCAGGTATCTAACTGGCTGGGACCACCCTGCATCCAGAGCACGATCAGCGACTTGGGACGTTCCACTCCTCGCACGTCGGAAGCGCGAGCCGCCAACTTGGGCAGCAGAAACGACACGCCGAGTCCTCCCGCGACCTGCAGGAAGCGACGACGACTGACGATCGCCAGTGGCGAAGTTTCGCGATGCCGATGGATCAGTGGTTCCATGAGAACTCCGGCGAATTGAAGAGAGCCCAGTAAATATCCTGAATCACGCCGTCCTGACGATCGAGTTCCGATTGAGACAATTGCGGTACAAAGTGCGCACGCTCGGACTCGGTGGGGCGACGAGCCAGACAGGCGAGAAAACAATTCTCCAACACCATCTCAGGTGAGGACGACATACCGGAGATGCGGGCGACTGCCGTCAGCGGGTTGGCTTCGGTGAGTTCGCGGGCGAGTTGACCGTTCATCTGTAACAGTGCCTGCGGGATCGTGCGGGTATGTTCTTCGAGTTCTGCATCACCCGGGTCGCCGAACTCATTGATGTAGCCATTCTCACGGAAGAAACGCACGGTTCGAACGAACAGATGAGAGTTCTGGTCAATTGTCTGCACACTGCCGGCCTGCAGCATGGCACCGATCACTTGTTCGGGCCGCAGTTGAACAAGTGGGTAGAGGGCCCAGGCCCGCTCGTGTTGTTCGATTCTTGTGAGATCAAGGTCCGGATCGGGATGCATCGACGACATGCGGAACACGCGCGTCGCGGCGATCACGCGAATCAATCGGCGCAGATCGCAGCCATGATCGCGAAAGTCCTCAGCGAGAATATCGAGTACGCGTGTTTCATCGGCATAGTCGGGGTCACCCGGGTCGGGGAGATCGTCGACCGCGGAAAGCTGATAGTACGGCCGACCGAACATCAGGCCCCAAATGCGATTGACGGTCGCGCGATGAAAGCGAATGTTGCTCGGATTGGTAACCCAGCTAGCGAGACGTTCACGCGGCGAACCTTCGCCAGGCCATGACTCGGGTGCAAACGGGACAGCGGGGGCAACCTCGCGCTGTTCCAGAGTGCGAGTATCGTCGACGATGTACTGGGCGCGGTGGTTGTCGTGAATTCCCGCCAGCGAGAGCTGCACCTGTCCGTAGCAGGCAGCAATTGCTTCGAATTCCGACTGCTTCCAATGGCTGAAGGGGTGGTCGTGGCATTGGGCGCAGTCCATGCTCTGACCCAGAAACGCCCGCACCGTGCGAGTCGCCATTTTATTCTCATCGAAATCGCCATTGGCAAACGCGATCGTCACGAAGTTGGCTTCGGGTTCGCCGGTCCAGACACCTGTGGAGGCAATCAGCGTGCGGACGAGTTCATCGTAGGGGACATTCTCAGCGAGTTGCTCGGCGAGCCATTCGTTGAAGCGGTCTCGGCGGAAGACCAGAAACTGTCCTTCTTCGTAGCCGACGAATACTCGCGAAAGGCGTTGAGAGAAGTAATCGCTAAATCGGTTGTCGACAAGCATCGCTCCGACCCAACGGTCAAGCCGATCGGAAGCCTCGTCCGCCTCGAAGCTGCGGATCTCTTCGAGTGAAGGAACGGTCCCGTGCAGCGCGAGGGAGAGTCGCCGAAGAACCTCCAGTTCGTCGGCGGACTCGGCAGGTGTCAAACCGTCATCGACCCAGCGGCCTTCAAGGAACGAATCGATAAGCGCGGCCGTTTCGCGAATGCTCTCGTCACCGCGGAGGTCGGCAGAATCCGGCAGTGGGCGTGTCGAAATCGAGGGAGTGGCGGCCCAGAGCGTCAGCCAAGCGACTCCCCCGATGACTGCGAGGGGGAGTACCCAGACCGACAATCGCGATTTGAGACTTGCGGGCATTCGACGACATCTGGCGGAAAAAGGAACGGGAAACATCGATTCCGCTGGAGTTTACCTTGGACTCGCCCAGTTTGTTTCATCGAAATCTGAAACTCGCGGCATCCGAAGATGGTATGTTCCCTCGAATCTCCTTGTGAATACAGGACATGCCGCCGCGTTTCGAGTTCGATGAGCACGACTGCCCGCATCATGCCGACTCAGAGCCTATCACCGATGATGTCGGATGCTGACGCAATCGAGGAATCGCCGACAGCGGCACCTGCGATATCACCGATCAACGAGAACCAGACTGCCGCCGGACCAGAAGCGGGTTTGCTCCCCCCGTTCCCAGTCCCGTGGCGACACCCCATTCGGTGCCTGCTGTGGCTGGTACGGGCCACGTTCGGATTGGCGAGCCTGGTCTTTATGTTGTCGGTGATGGCCGCCATCCCGATCGTCAACTTCCTTACATTGGGATACTTGCTGGAAGTCGAAGGGCGCGTGGCCCGCAGCGGTAAGCTGAGGGATGGATTCCCTCTCTTCAAACTCGCGCCACGTATCGGAGCCATCGGCCTGGGGATCTGGCTCTGGCTGCTCCCCTTGAGAGTCCTCGCCTGGGTCGCGGGGGATGCACAGATCATCGAACCCGGTTCTGGCACGTCTATTGTTCTGAGCAACGTGCTGCGCGTCGTATGGTTTCTCATCACCGTACACCTCTGTCTGGCACTCGCTCGCGGCGGTTCTCTCGGTTGCTTCGTGCGGCCCATCAAGAATCTGCGCTGGTTGATCAGTCGACTGAGAGCTGGCGACTACCTGGAAACCGCCAGCCGGCATGTGCGCGAGTTCGTCGGACGATTGAGATTGAAAGAAAACTTCATTCTTGGCATCAAAGGCTTTCTTGGCGCGTTCGCGTGGTTGCTGATTCCCTCGCTCTTGTACTTCGCACCCAGCCGACAGGAGGGGCTGCCGGTGTTCATGACGATCATGGGCGGCATTTTACTGGCGATCGTGCATGCGTGGGTGCCCTTCCTCCAGGCTCGCTTGACCGCAGAGAACCGCTTGAGTGCCGCCTTCGAACTGCGCGAAGTTCGTAACCTCTATTGTCACGCTCCTCTCACGTGGGGGATCACGATTCTGCTGGTGTACGTGCTGGCGTTGCCGCTCTATCTCTTTAAGGCATTTCTGCTGCCTCCCGATGCGTTATGGACAGTGGCCGTACTGTTCATCGTGACAATCTATCCTGCGAAGCTCCTTCTGGGGTGGGCCTATCATCGTGCGGTCGATCGCAAGGCACGCGGTAAACTCGCCCCCTGGTGGCTGCGCTGGTTGATCCGCCTGGGAGTCATCACGCCGGCGCTCGTGGCCTATGTCTTCATCCTGTACTTCACTCAATTCCTGGGTGAAGCCGGCAAGCAGGAACTCCTCCGACATCACGCATTCTTGCTGCCGCTGCAGGTCGGATGACGTGCCGCGGGTCGTGGAAGGCAATTCCTGCGAATCAACGATTCTGGCATCTTGTGCCACACCGGTCGCGCCAACGTGCCGGGAGGGTCGGACAAGCTCGTTCGATCGAGTATCATTTCGGGAAGACGATTGATACTGCATCGACTGTGTCGCCAACCCTCCGCCCATGAAGATCTGGTACAACAAGGTTCACGAGTCGAAGCGGTTCCTGCTGGAACTCGATGTGGACGAGATCACGATTGGACGTGATCCTTCGAATCGGCTCGTACTCAAGAGCCCGCTCGTCTCGAAAAAGCAGGCCGTCGTTCGTCGACAGAATGGAAAGCTTGAACTCGAGAACGTCGGCATCAACTCGTGCATGATCGGCGAACGGGAGATTCGCGGCGGCGAACGCGTGGCGTTCACGCCCGGCGAGACGGTTCGCATTTGGCCCTTCACGGTCACGTTCGAGTCGAACGAAGCGGCACCGATCACGCGGCAGGAACTCGAGACCCATCTGCGGTCGCTGATGTCGGACCTCGAAATGAAATTGCACCAGAAACTGCTGGAGCGGTTCGATCTGTATGAACTCGAAAACAACCAGCTCGGCACCAAAGAGAGCATCCTTCTGCTGGAGAAGCATATCGAAGACGTTTGTCGCGAAATGGGACTGTTCAACGAAGACAACGCCCCATTGCTGGAAGAAGTGATTGGACTGACGCTTAAGGATTTCGTCGTTAATCAGCTCATCCTGGAAAGTGACGACGAGCGATTCCGCACGAACCGACTCACTTGGAACGAGTTCGACGTGCCGGCCACGCTGGTTCCCGAGCGAGAAACAGAATTGCAGGACTTGCTGCGGCTGGTGCGCGAGAAACTGCAACTGGATCAGCAGCCCGACTTGTCGGCTCGCATTCGGCAGACTGAGAAGCATTTCTCCGAGGTGTTTCCGCTGGTGCGTCCCCATTTGCACAATGAACTCCGCCGCTATCTGATGCTGCGGACTCTCAAGAAGGATCTGAAGGACACCGTCTTCGGCTACGGACCACTGCAGGATCTCTTGAGGGCACCGACGATTTCGGAAGTGATGGTTGTCAAGAGCGACCAGATCTACGTCGAACGCGACGGCGTCGTCGAACTCTCTGGCCGGCGGTTCATTTCCGACAAGGTGACGGAGTCGATCATCGAACGGATCGTCGCTCAAGTGGGGCGCCGCATCGACAAAAGCCAGCCACTCGTCGACGCCCGGCTTCCAGACGGCAGCCGCGTCAATGCGATCATTCCTCCGCTGGCGGTGCGCGGCCCTTGCCTGACGGTGCGAAAGTTCCCGGTCTATCGCTTTTCGATGGACGACTTCGTCGAGATGGGAACCATTACGCCGGCGGCGGCCATGTTTCTCAGAGCCTGCGTCGAAGACAAACGCAACATCCTCGTTTCCGGCGGAACCGGGACGGGGAAGACGACGATGCTTAACATCCTGTCGAGTTTCATTCCGCATCGCGAACGAGTTGTCACGATCGAGGATACGCAGGAACTGCAGTTGCATCAGGACCATGTCGTGACACTGGAGTCGAAGCCTCCCAATGTCGAGGGAGCAGGGGAATATACGATTCGCGATCTGGTAAAGAACGCCTTGCGCATGCGTCCCGACCGCATCGTGGTCGGAGAATGTCGGTCGGGAGAAGCCCTCGACATGCTGCAGGCGATGAACACCGGTCATGATGGATCGATGACGACCGTACACGCCAACAGTTCCGAGGAAGTCATCAAGCGTCTAGAAGTTCTCGTGCTGATGGCGGTCGATCTCCCGGTCCAGAGCATTCACCGGCAGATCGCATCGGCGCTCGATGTCATCCTGCAGATCACGCGGATGCCGGGAGGCAAGCGCGTCGTCACTCAGGTGTCAGAGGTGGCCGGCTACGACGCGGAACGCAAGGAAATGGTGATTCACGATATCTTTAACTATCGCAATGGCGAGTCGCTGAATCCGACCGGGTACTTGCCAACGTTTGTCGATCGGCTGATCGAGCGCAAGTTGTTGCAACTGGAATTCCTATATGGCAGTCCGCCGTCCCACAACGCGGGCTAAACCATGTATCGATTGCGTCCGCCGCGTTTCGCTTCGTACAGCTTGGCGTCGGCACGCTGGAACAATTCATCGATCGTCAGTGGTTCCTGGCCCGTCGTGTGCCCCAATCCCAGGCTGATCGTGACACGCACCGAGCCTGCGGCCGTGTCGAACGGCTGAGCCGCGACGAGGTTGCGGATTTCCTCGGCAACGACTTCCAGCTTCTCGGACGTGATCTCCATCAGGGCGATGCCGAATTCCTCGCCGCCGATCCTCGCGAACAGTTCATCCGCTCGCACGCGGGACTTGACTCGTTTGCACAGTCCGCGCAACACCTCGTCCCCGACGACGTGACCGAACGAGTCGTTGATGTTCTTGAAGTGGTCGATGTCAAACAGGATCAGGCCGATTGGACGCCAGTGCCGCTGGGCGCGCATCATTTCACGGCTGAGGCTCTCCTGGAAGTACCGACGATTATATGCCCCCGTCAGCCCGTCGGTTGTCATCATCTGATAGACAGCCTCGTGGTATTGGGCTTCGACGTCGTCGGATGAGAGAAACTTGAAGATGTGCGTTCCGACGCGAATTTGGTCTCCAGGCGCTAACCGCTTTTCGACAATGCGCATATCATTCACGAACGTGCCGTTCATGCTACCCAGATCCCGTACGACGTAGTCCGCGCCGCGAACTTCGATCACGGCATGATTCCGCGAGATGAAATCGTCGGAGATTTCAATCTTGCTGTCGTGAGAACGGCCGAACGTCACCGATTCGCGTCCCAGTGCGATATGCGAGCCGCTCAGTCCGGCGGGATGAATCCTGACCAGGCAAGATGGGACGCGTTGAGCGTCGTCCATCGACGAAACGATATCCGTCTGCGGCAGAGTGAAACAGGGATTTGTTTTCTGCATGAGGTCACCTGACGTACGATTCCCTGCGACAGTTTGAGGAGAGAATCGAAACGGTCCGTCATTGAATTCCTACTTTACGAATGATTGCGACTTGCCCGCAAAGTCGAGTTTTTGGCACCGTCTGCCGCGATCGGCCGGTTCTGGTTCGGTTGAATCGTTGATACCATGCATAACGAATACAGGAATTGTAGCGCGAATTCGGAAGATGTGGACAGACCGATTTGACGCCAACTGCTCCAAACGAATCACCGGCGGCTCGTCGAGACCGCTCCGGCCACCACGGTATTAAGGACAAACAGCAATGCAATCGGCTACATGGCGCGGCGTGTTTCCCGCAGTAACGACTCAGTTTCATGAAGATGAGTCGCTCGACATCGCCGCGACACTCAAACACATCGAGATTCTGCTCGATGCCGGGGTGCATGGCATCATTATGTTGGGGACCGTGGGAGAGAACTGTTCGCTCTCTCGCAGTGAGAAACGCGATGTGCTGCGAGCCACCGTTGAGCAGGTTGCCGGCAAGGTTCCGGTACTGACGGGCGTCGCCGAGTACACCACCAAACTGGCCGGTGAGTTCGCCGCAGAGTCGGAGTCCCTGGGCGTCGACGGCCTGATGGTGCTGCCTGCCATGGTCTACAAGTCGGATCCCAGAGAAACGGCCACTCACTTTCGCCGCGTTGCCCGATCGAGCGGGTTGCCGATCATGTGCTACAACAATCCGGTCTCCTACGGCGTCGACATCTCGCCAGAAATGTTCGCGGAATTGGCCGACGAACCGACGCTCGTGGCGATCAAGGAATCGTCGGAGGACGTACGGCGAATCACGGATCTCTACAACGTCTGTGGAGATCGCTACCTCTTGTTCGGCGGTGTCGACGATCTGGCTCTCGAAAGCCTGATGCTCGGTGCCATCGGCTGGGTCTCGGGACTCGTTAACGCATTTCCCTCAGAGAATCGCTTGTTGTGGGATCTCGCTACGGCAGGCCGCTACGCCGAGGCCGTCGAGGTTTACCGCTGGTATACACCGCTGTTGCACCTGGACACGCATCCGAAACTGGTGCAGTACATCAAACTTGCGATGGCTGAAGTCGGGTTGGGCATCGAAACGGTTCGGGCTCCGCGACTCGCCCTGGAGGGTGCCGAACGGGAAGAGATCCTGGCGATCATTCGTAAAGCCATCGCCGAGCGGCCGAAGATTAATTGAGATCATTCACGGAGGCAGAACATGATACGACCACAGACATGCCCGATTTGCGACCAGGAACTCGCCCCGGATGCCACCGAGGGTGCGCTCTTTCCGTTCTGCTCCAAGCGCTGCAAACAGGTCGACCTCTACCGCTGGATGAACGGCAATTATGCGATCGTCGATCCCCTGCGGCTAAACGAAAATGATCCCTGGATCATCGAAGACGAGAACTCCGAAGGATAGCGGCCGGTCGATCACTCCTCGCGTAAGTGGATGAGTAACCCACCTCTGCTGGAAACCGCGTCAAAGCTCGCTGAAAAAGCACGACAATCCTGGGTGAAGGCGGCCGCAGCCTCGTATTGCCCCATTTGTCGCAAAACCCCTAGAATTCGATCCTCAAAAGGGGGTGGCCCGCTCGATGGAATCGGCGGGCGACAGGTTCGTCTTCGCGCATCGAGTGGCTGGACACGCATCAGGGATGAGTACGCCGGACAGCACCAGGGAAAGCCCACCACTGGATGAGGGTGCGCACGGACTGGTGCCAAGGGCGTTGGCGACTCTTGTGGCTCGCGTGGCCACGCATCCCGTAGCCGCGCTGTGGATCGTGGGCCTCGTCACGCTGTTCGCTTTGGGCATCTCAATTCGGTTCCTGAGCTTTCGCACCGACCGAGCCGACCTCATCAGTCCGACGGAAGAGTTTCACCAGCGCTGGCTCCAGTACGTGGATGAGTTCGGCGATCAATCGGAGATCGTTGTTGTCGTCGAAGGGCCGCACGAGTCGGTCGTGCGTTCCATCATGGATGATCTTGGGCCGAAGATCGAAGCCGAGTCGGAATTGTTCGACGGCGTCTTCTATCGCTTCGATCCCTCGGGACTGCGTTCGAAGGCATTGCAGTTTCTCGATCCTGCGGTACTCGAGTCTGGACTGCAGCAACTGAGTGCCTATCGCCCGATTCTCGCAGGGCATTGGGACCGTGCCGGGCTGGAGTCGTACAGCCGACAACTGGCGATGATGGTTGCAGGGAACATGGGGCCATCGAGCGAAAACACCTCGGAGTCAACTGCCGGACCTGGATCAACTCCCAACACGACGGATCAGTCGGCAGCCGCACTGTCGCAAGCTCGAACACTCGCGGAAAGCCTGCACAGCTACATCACGGAGTCGGGACGATTTGTCGCACCCTGGCCCAGTCTGATGCCGGCTGGTCAGTCGCTCGAGTCGTCCTTCTCGCCGCAGTATCAGATCACTCCATCTGGGCGAATGGGATTCATTCTCGTTTCGCCGATCGACACCAACACCGATTTTAGCGGCGGCTCGCGCAGCATCGCCCGGTTGCGACAATTGGCGAATGAAGCCGCCGCCAAGTATTCAGGAGCGCAAATCGGCCTGACCGGTATCCCGATTCTTGAAGCCGACGAAATGGAACGTTCACAGGCCGACATGGCATCGGCTACGGCGTTCTCGTTTGTCGGCGTCGGTCTGCTCCTGCTGTTCGGCTTTCGCGGCTGGCGGCATCCGCTCGTGGCGATGGTCATGCTGGCCGTCGGCGTGATCTGGTCCCTCGGTTGGGCGACATTGGCAGTTGGGCATCTCAATATCCTGTCTGTGTCGTTTGCGGCCATCCTGGTCGGCTTGGGCATCGACTATGCCATCCATTTCCTGGCCCGCTACCTCGAGCTTCGACGGGAAGGGGTCGACCTCGTCACCGCCCTCGCTCAAACAGCGTCATCCGTCGGCACGGGCATCGTGACGGCAGCCGTCACCACCGCCTTGGCATTCAGTTGCGCGGCAATGACGAACTTCCAAGGAGTGGCAGAACTCGGAATCATTGCGGCTGGAGGCGTCTTCCTCTGTGCGATCACTTCGTTTGTCGTTTTGCCTGCACTGGTTGCAATCTCCGATCGCGGCCGCGAGGCGGTGGCGATTCCGATCCCATTTCAGGGGAACTGGCTCAGGCAACTCACCACCGCACGTCCCGGCAAACTGCTCATCGGTTCGGGAGTCGCTGCTTTGGTGCTGGCCTGTTGTGCTTTGCAGATTACCGACAACGGTATCGAGCCTCGCGTGACTTACGATTCCAATCTCCTCAACCTGCAAGCCGAAGAAATCGATTCGGTGCAGTTGCTCAATCGCATCTTTGACGAAACACAGGGTTCCCTGCTCTACGCGGTTTCGATTACCGACGACCCACTGCGGGCGAGACTCATGGCTCAAGAGTATCGCGAACTCCCCACCGTCGGACGCGTGGAAGAGTTGGCATCGTACCTGCCGGCCTATCCTTCTCCCGAAACGCGATTGCTCATCCAGGGGTTTCATAGCCAGCTCGAACACTTGTCGGCGTTGCCCCGAGAGTTTCCTGGACTCGATCCCTTGTCCATCGGACGAGGACTGGAAGACTTGTATCTTTCGCTCAAGGATCGAACCGAGGTCGATGCCGTCGTTGCCGCGCGCAAACTGGATGAGTTCCTGAACGAGCTCGAACGGATCCCCGTCAGCGCTCAAGTGGAAGTCTTGTCGAACTACCAGTACGGCATGCTGAACTCGCTGCGCACGCAGTTGACGGCTTTGGCTGATCTTGCAAACGACGAACCCGTTTCTCCCGACGACTTTGCCGAGCCGGTCCGTTCTCGATTCGTGAGTAATCGGGGGCGTTGGCTGGTGCGTGTCTATCCGCGCGAGCAAGTCTGGGATGCCGAGCCGCTGGAAGCCTTCGTGAATGACGTGCGTTCGGTCGATCCCAACGCCACGGGAACACCGCTGCAGAACTTCGAAGCGGCACGGGCGATTCGTGAGAGCTACCTGCACGCAGCGATCTACGCTCTGGTCGTCATCACTCTGGTACTGCTGGCCGACGTTCTGTCGACACGTACCATTCTCCTTTCGGTAACACTGCCAGTGCTGGTCGTAATCTTCGCCTTGGTGATGTCGGGCGAACAGCCGACACTTTCGATTGATACGCTGCTCGTCGTCTACACGACTCTGGTCGTCGCGGTCGCCGGCGTGCTCGAACCGAAAGGTATCGGCGGCACACTCGTCGCTTTGATGCCGCCCATTCTGGGGGCCGCCGTGATGTTCGGTATCCTCGGCGTGATGGGGCAAGACCTCAATCCCGCCAACATGATCGTACTGCCGCTGATCCTCGGCATCGGCGTCGACAACGGCGTGCATGCGTTTCACGACTTCCGCCGACAACGCGGGCGGTATCAGATGTCGTCGAGCGTCATCAATGCCATCACGCTCAACTCGCTCACATCGATGATCGGTTTCGGAAGCATGCTCGTTGCCGACCATCGCGGACTGGCGAGCCTGGGGCTGGTGCTGACGATCGGAGTCGGAAGCTGCCTGCTTGTCTCGCTGATCCCCTTGCCGGCGGTGTTGACGCTGGTCTCGCGACGCCGAAAGGAAGTTGTCTCGATGGCTGCTGCGACTCTCCTCGCTGTGAAGAGTGAATCTGACTCGATCGGCCAGCAATTGCAGACCGACGCGGACGCCGTACCACCGCAAAGCAGCAGAGGTGAAGACGTGCGGCTTCCGAAGGCGGGATGACATTTCCGCAATCGCAGATCCGCGACGACCCGCGTCTTCAGTCCATTCCACGGACGATGCTCGATTCGCCTGCATCGCGGTCATGTCGACCGGCGATTTCTGCCGATACCCACAAATGGAATATTTTGTTCTCACCGTTCGGTGCTCACGAAACCGGGAGAGACTCCATGCTGCGTGGAAATTGCGTGCTTGATATCGTTGAGGAACTGCGAGTCCGCCAGTGGGCCCGCCGCAACTGGGTGCCATGCGACCTGCGAGACGCCCGCTGGCACCGCATCATCCACGAAGAGATGACGCAGCGGGATGAAGAACTCGCCGATGGCACCGCCGCCGCGAACCGAGTCGTTCCTCTCGCCGAAACAAGCACGCATCTCCCCGCCCCGCACTTCCTGCAAACGCCCACCCGACGTGCGGAACGCGAATACGCAGATGAGTTTGAAGCCTGCGAACTGCATTACGGATGAACGGCGAGCTCCGCTGAAGTCCGACGGCGCATCGCCCTCGAAAAGCACACCATAAAGCCGGCGCGACCTGCCTCTCATCGCTTCACCCGCCGGCGGTTCCCACATCCAGGAAACCGGTCGAAATCTCCAATCGGACAGCCGACTGAGTTGCGCGTGACCGTTGAGGTCGTCCCGGCCGACGACGTGTCCATCCCATCTCATTGTTGAACTCCTGCCATTCTTGAAGGGTCAGAGTCCAAGAGTACAAGAGTACGAGTAGACACACACCTGGTGATACGCTTGCGATACTCTTGGCGATACTCTTGCCGGCCCGCGCGGACGAAGATTCGTCCGTGAACACGTTCCGTCTACCCTAAGGCGCGCGGTTGCGCCCGCAGCAGTTCTTAGCGGCGCAACAAATCTTCCCCCTCTGGCAACGCGCCGCCTACAAGCCGGCCACGCTTTGAAAGTTCCAAACCGCGGCGGCGAGGAAGATCACGACACACAGCGTGGAAAGCACGGGTGCCCACTTGCGATAGGTCATCGTCAGTCCGACATAAGCCGTGACCTTTCCAACGAAACCCACAACTGGACCGAAGAACGGACCAAACCAACCCGCTGCCAGCCGAACTGCTGGATGGATTTCGTCGTGATGTCCAACCTTGGTCATGAAATGGATTGTACTCACGCAATCGGCCGCGATCGCTGCGATCACACAGAGAAGCAGCAACCACCAGTTACGGTTGAGCCTTCCGGCCGGTTCGCAGTTGGCAACGTTGCTGCTCATCGTGGCTTCCGAATTCATCCGAGTGACCTGAATCGATAAACGCGATGCGCTGAGTGAATTCAACGGAGATCCACAAACAGTTATCTCATTTCATTCAGGGGCTGTGCCCGGCTCCTGCTGGTCGACCAAAGACACCCGCTGCGGCTGCAGCAGGCAGATTTCCCTTAAGATTTCAGCTTGTAGAGCGTAGAACAGACGGGGGACCATCGCTCCCGCTCACCCTGCGGCAATTCGCCGCCGTGCCACATCACGCGAAATGAGGAGAAATCATGCAATACACACGCATCTGGGCTGCTCACACGATTCTGCTGGCTCTTTCTCTTGGCAGTAGCGGCTGCATGGACGCCGTCGATCAATCGAGCCATGCCGACGATTCGGCCGGTGAGACTCATTCCGTCGACAACACGCATGCGGTCGACGACACGCATTCCGATGCTGCGACGAATTCGCCAGCCGACCTGCCGGACCTGCCGGAAGCGCGAACGATGGTCAAGGTGCACTTCACGGGCGACGCGCTGGGCGGCAATCTCGACAACCCGATCTCGATTACGACCGACAGCATCAACGGCGCACAGGTCACGCTGTCTGGCCGCTTCGTCAGCATGAACGACGAGTGGATCGTCCTCGACTACGACAACGCCGAGAATTGGATCGTCCGCGAACACGTCCTCTATGTGGAGTTCTCGCGGTGATTGCGTTCGCCGCCTGCGATGGCGTTTAGGTGGCGAGGCAGGCACCCGGCGCGCGGTTGCGCCAGGTGCCTCCGGTGTTTGGACTCAGAGAAAAGGGCGCCACATCTATGAAAGTCCGCGACCGCCCATCCGGCAGGCACAGCCTGCCCTACAC
>CALOES010000054.1:0-34204 GCA_942492405.1 uncultured Planctomycetaceae bacterium | reverse complement strand
CGGCCACGGCCTTCAGGACAGAATGGGCTTCGGTGACAACTTCGGGCCCGATCCCGTCGCCGGGGAGGAGTACGATCCGTGATGGCATGATGGAAAGCAGGGAGTGAGTGGTTGGTTGGTGGTAATCAGGGGGGTTGGGTGTCGAGAATTGCGATCGCGACGCGTCTTTACGTGCTACTGACAATCAGCGACGCACTTATTTCAGTCGGCCGAAGACCATCATGGTGATGTCGTCGTTTTGCGCGCGACCGTTGGCGTGGCGTTTTACGTCTTCACGAATGATTTTGCCAATCGCTTCGCCATTTCCCTCGGCACCCTTCACAAGATCTCTGAGGCGTTCCATGCCATACAAATCCCCCTTGGGGTTCATCGCTTCGCTGACGCCATCGGTATAGATCACCACAAGTTCGCCGGGGGCAATCGGTCGCTGCACGGCTTCGTAAGTGAAATCTTCCATGACACCCAATGGGATTCCGATTGTGTCCTCATGGAATTCCTCGATGGTGCCATCGGGTTTGCGAATCATCGGTGACATGTGGCCGGCGTTGACCACGGTCATGGTATGTTCGATGGTGTCAAGAATTGTCAGCACGAATGTGACGAATCGACCTTCGACGGCTTTTGCGCACATATGATTGTTGATGCGTTCCACGGCCAACGCGGCGTCGTGGACCAGATCGACCGTACTGCGGACGGCACTGGAAATCCGCGACATCACCAGTGATGCCGGCACACCCTTGCCCGCCACGTCGCCGAACGCGAGGCAATAGCGGCCCTTCTCCAGAGGAATCACGTCGTAGTAGTCGCCTCCGACGGCTTGGGCAGCTTCGTAGGTCGCGAAGAATTCATAGCCATCGACGTCGGGCAATGTCTCTGGCAGCAGTGCCCGCTGCACGTTGCGGGCGATATCCATTTCGCTGTCTTGCTTTTGCTTCTCGACGTACGACTTGAGCAGCCGCGTTCCTTCGTAAGTCAACGCGGCTTGGCCGGCGACCGCGATCATGATGTCGAGATCGTCCTTGTTGAACTGATTGAAGGCATTCTGGGTATCGATGTTAATGATCCCCATCACTTCACTCTGCAGCGACAGCATGGGAACGCACATCATCGACCGTATTGTCAACGACGCCAACGATTCACTTGCCTGAAAACGGGCGTCACTTGCGGCATCGGCCGACAAAACCGCCTGCTTGGTCTCCGTAACCTGTTTGAGCACAGTGCGGCTGAGTTTGACCGAATCGTCGTCATCCTCACGGCGGGTCTTCATGGTCTTGGGCCGCAGTTCTCCGGTCCCGTCCTGCAGCAGAATGACGCCTCGATCCGCATGTGGAAAAATTGTAAACAGCGTATCCAGAATTTTCGGCAGCAACGCGTCGACATCGTGCGTGCCTGCCAGCGAACGGCTGATCTCCAGGATCGCCTTCAGTTTCGCCTGTGGTTGCACATCGAGTAGCCCGAACCCTCCGGCCGCAGTGGCACCGACGATCGTGGAGGCACCCTCTGGGGCGAACTCAACATCCATCGTGGCCTGCCTGACGGCTTCCTCCGAACTGGAGACCGACCCGTCGTCGGCGTCGAAACGCAGCTTCATTGGGCCAATCTTCACGCGAGCGTCGTGATCCAACGGCGTTGGCTTCTCGATCTTCTTGCCATTGATGAAGCTGCCGTTCCCGCTTCCGAGATCCTCCAGCACGAATCGACCGTTGACGAATGTCACCTTGGCGTGCTGCCGGGAGACCATGTTCGAGTTGAGTTGGATATCGCATTCCGGCAATCGCCCGATGATCATACTCTCTTGATTGAGATCAAAGGGGACGGCCTTGCCATCTTGCAGAAGTATCAGCTTTGCCATCTGGGGCACCTCCTCGATGCCAAATGTTGTTTGGCGATCGTATCTCTATAATCCACTGTCGCGACCGATGCCGCTACAAATGTACGAACGTGAAGACTTAACCGCGACCCGTACTGTACGTCGCAGTCCAATCCCACGGCCAGACAACCGGCTCCGAAATTCCTTCCGCCGCCCGAATCGCCGAAATCCATGTCACTGAACGCTGAAATCATTGCTGTTGGAACCGAATTGACCAATGGAGCCAAACTCGACACGAACAGCCAGTGGCTCAGCCGTGAACTTGAGGAACTGGGGCATCCCGTCCGCTTTCACACTTCCGTCGCCGATTCGCTGGAAGACCAGGTGTTAACACTGCGGCAGGCCTTGATACGGAGCGATCTGGTCGTCATGACGGGAGGTTTGGGGCCGACGTTGGACGACCTGGCCCGGGAGACGATCGCAGCGGCCATCGGAGACGAACTGAAACTGCACCAGGAATCGCTGGAGACGATCGAAGGCTTCTTTCGCTCGCGCGGCCGGGTGATGCCTGAGAGGAATCGCATTCAGGCGATGTTTCCCAGCAAGTCCGAGCCGCTGCAGAACCCGATCGGCACTGCCCCCGGCATCTGGTACGCGCATACGAAAGGAGATGGGAGTCCGTGCTTTCTGGCATCGCTTCCCGGCGTCCCCACCGAGATGAAGCGTATGTTTCAAGAGCAGGTGCTTCCCAGGCTTCCCCAGTCGTCGCTTCTGATTCGCAAGCATGTTTGGCATTGTTTCGGACTCGGTGAGTCGGATGTCGAGCAGCACCTGGGCGAACTCACCGCCCGCGGCCGAAATCCGGAGGTCGGCATCACCGCCCACGAGGCGACCATTTCTCTGCGAATCGTCGCTCGCGGCATCGACGACGCCGAGTGCCAGACACACATTGATGCCGCTTCCGCAGCCATTCATACGGCGCTGGGCGATCGAATCTTTGGGGCGGAAATGACGGAGTTGGAGGACATCGTGCTCCAACTGCTGCATCAGCGCGGATGGAGCCTGGCCACACTGGAGTGCGGCTCGTCAGCATTCCTCGCTTCCCGCATGCAACGTGCGGCAACACAGTCGGAGATGGAAACGGATCTCATTCGCGGCGGATTCTGTTTCACCACGCACGAGGCGGCGCATGCATTTCTAACAAGGTCGAAGGCCGACGCCTCATCCAACACCAGCGAAGTGACCGGACTTGCTCAACTGGCCGATGATTGCCGTCGACTTGCCGATGCTGATGTGTGTCTCGCCATTGCCTATCCTGACTTGGATCAACCCGACGCACTAAGGGAAGGCGATGTCGTGGCAATCGGCCGAGAGCTGAACATCGCACATCGACCGAAACTATTGGGAACGCCAGACATTCAGCACAGCCGACTGGCGAAAGTCGCCGTCGACCTGTTGCGCCGCAAGCTCATGTCGCACTCTGATGCTGTCTAACTCCCCTTCCACTGCGGTGTGCGCTTTTCCAGAAACGCAGTCATCCCCTCCTGAGCATCGTCACACAGCGAGTTCTTCGTCATCACGTCGACAGCGTCTGCGTAGGCTTCCGGCTCCGACCAATGGAGTTGACGATAGAACGCTTCCTTTCCAATACGGACGACCAGAGGACTTGTTCGCAAAATGGACTCAACGAGTGCATTGACCGTGGCGTCCAACTCGCTCGCAGGGACGACTTGATTGACTAGTCCCGCCTCGAGCGCACGTTGCGCCGAGATCGGCTGTCCCGTGAGCAGCATCTCCATCGCCAGTTTGGGAGGCACACTGCGAACCAACGGGACCATCGGCGTCGTGCAGAACAGCCCGATCTTGACGCCCGGAGTCGCAAACCTTGCATCGTCGGCTGCGACCGCCAAGTCACATGCCGCGACCAACTGGCAACCTGCTGCTGTCGCGATCCCATGCACTTGAGCAATAACGGGCTGTGGCAATGCGCGTATCTGCTGCATCATCCGGGCACACAGTTCAAAGAGTTGACGATAGTCTTGTTCGCTTAAGCCCGTCATCTCACTGAGGTCGTGTCCCGCGCAAAAAGCCGGACCCGCGCCGGAGATTACGACAACACGAATGTCGCGGTCTTCCGCGATCCGCGTCCATTCCTGGTCGAGGGCTTCCATCAACGTTTGTGACAATGCATTCCTGCGTTCAGGACGATTCAAAGTGATACGGCAGACTCCCCCTTCGACGACAACGCTGAGCGGCGTTTCACTGGAACTGGTTCGTGACATTGACTCCTCGAATGGATGACCAATCACTTCAGAAAACCTTCGCTGTGATGTGATCGGTGTTCTTATGCTCGAATTGTGACATGTTAACCCATCACGACTTTAAGCAGCGAGCGTGGGACATGATATGCGATCTCTCCAAACCACCTGCGACGAGAAAGACTCGTGAACCGAACTCTGTGCTGCTACGTTAACCCGTCATGCGGACCTCGAAACTCAGAATGCTGTGCGACGCCAGGCACGTTTTTAACGCCGTGCGAGCCGTCACTCTTTGCCTGTTGGCGTTCACCGTTATCGCCGCTCTATTCCCCAATGTTGTCTGGGCTCGGGCAGGAGGCGGAGGAGGCTTCGGCGGCGGCGGCGGGGGAGGTGGTGGTGGTGGTGGTGGTGGTGGTTCCGGCGGGGGAGGAAGTGGCGGTGGCCAGCTGCTTTATCTGCTGTTCTGGCTTTGCGTCCACCACCCATACATCGGGATCCCGCTGGTCCTCGTCTTGCTGTTCTTCGTGGTTTCCGGTGGCAAGTTCGCCAATGAGCAGCGCGTTACCCGAACAATTCGTCGTGGCGTGCAGCGACAACAACAGACCCTGCTCGCGGGAGGCACCCAGTCGATCCGTCAGCACGATCCCGCATTTGACAATGCTCAGTTTCTCGAACGAGCAAAGACGGCGTTTCGTAAGATCCAGGCGGCATGGAGCAATCAACAGATCGACAGTTGCCGCACGTTCATCAGCGATGGAATCCGCGAACGATTCTCGCTCCAGGTGCAGATGCAGCAGGCGGAGGGGATTCGTAATCAGGTTGAGAACGTCGAGATCCTCGATTCCGATGTGGTCGCGATCTTTACCGATGGTCAGTTCGACACATTGCATGTGCGATTCCATGCCTCGGCCGTCGATTACGATGTCGCACTCGACACAGGTCGCAAGATCAGCGGCACGTCACGACCTGATGACTTTGTCGAAGTCTGGTCCTTCCATCGGCGGCCAGGCGCGAAGACGATCGACCAACCGGGAGCGATCGAAGGGCGATGTCCACGATGCACTTCTCCGCTGAAGGTCGTCGATCAGGCCAAGTGCCCGGCCTGCGGAGCGCAAGTGAATTCCGGTGAGTTCGACTGGGTGCTGGCCGAGATTACGCAAGAGGGCGAGTGGTCGGTCCCGGGCAACGAGCAATCGGTTAACGGCCTGCAAAACATGAAACAGGTCGATCCGGCCTTCAGCGTGCAGCACATCGAAGACCGTGTGTCGGTAATGTTCTGGCGATTGCGGGCGGCCGAGTTTTATCGTGACCTTGGGCGAGCCTTGCCGGTGCTGTCGCCACGATACAGGCAGGAGTGTGAGCGCGACCTGCAAGTCATGCAGCAGTCGAAACGGTTCTGGCAAGGGCCTGCCGTTGGCCGCGTCGAGATCATCGATGTCACTCCTACGGTCGATGACGACTTCGATCGTGTGCGGGTCAAAGTCCGCTGGTCGGGCACCTTTCGAGAAGGCGATCGTGGCGGTTCCTCCAGTGTCGTGAGGCCGCAGGCGATCTACACCGATGTCTTCTCGCTCTTGCGGCGGCGTGGCGTCAAAAGCGTTCCTCAGACGGCATTCGCCTCCTCGGGTTGCCCTGCGTGTGGTGCCCCGATTGCGGTGAATGAATCCGGCGTCTGTGGCTACTGCCATTCGACGATTACCGACGGGCGTCACGACTGGGTATTGGATGACGTGTCTCCCTATTCCGCCGACATGGCGTTCCTTCAAAACGATGCGGCCCGGCCGGAAGTCGGCGGCGAGCCCGATCCATACGCAGCTCTCGTCGCTCCCGATGACGCAGAATTGTCGCTGGCGGTCTTGGCGCGCGTGATGTACGCCGATGGAGAGGTTTCCCAACAGGAGCGAGATGCACTGCATCGCATGGGGGCGCATCGCAAGATGACGGCCGACGACGTGGACCTGGTCATTCAGTCCGCACAGATGGCAGAGACGAAGATCCCCAAGCCGAGAGACCCGGTCGAAGCAATTCAGCATCTCAAGCAGATCGTGCATGTCGTGATGGCCGACGGCAATATCAGTCGCCAGGAGCAGAAACTGCTCAAGCTCTATGCCGACAACGTCGGTCTGGCGGCTGCCGATGTCAATCAGGCGATCAAGCAGGAACGGCGGCGTATGTATCAGGAGGCACGCGCCGCGCTCAGTCAGTCGAAGACCATCGCCGGATAACGTCAGGCGTGCATGTTCCCGTTCAGGGCGTGCCTAGTCGACGAACACAAACTCGTTCAGATTCCACAACACGCGGCAGGTGTGTTCGAGACCGTGGGTTTTCGCGTGTTGTGTGAGGACGGTGAGTTCCTCGTCACTGGGGTCGCGTTGGACGCACAGTTCAAACGCGGCGGCGACCTGCTCTGCAATGTCGTCATCGGGGTGTTCGCTGCGAATACGGTCGGCCAGGTGCTCGCACATTACGAGCATCAAGCTGTTGTTGAGCATTGCCAGCGCTTGCTGCGGCGTGATCGTCTCATTACGCCGGTCGACCTGCATTGACGGATCGGCACAGTCGAGCGTCGTCATGAAAGGCTGCTGCTGTGAACGCACAATGAAGCGATAAACGCTCCGCCGATAACAGGAAGCATCACGAGGGTCGAACAGTCGATACTCGTAATGCGGCGAATGCTCGGGATGCTCGACGACAAAGTCCTGGAATCCCGGTCCGTACATTGTTTCATCCAGTTGTCCGGCCACGAAGAGGACGCTGTCGCGGATTTCTTCGGCTTCGAGGCGGCGACGGTCCATTCGCCACAGTAGCCTGTTGTCGGCGTCGACTTCGCCGAAGTCGTGCGGAGAAACCGAGGCTTGTCGATAGACGCTGCTCAAGCAGATCAATCGATGAAGCGACTTGAGCGAGCCGCCATCATCGCGAAATCGCGTGGCAAGCCAGTCGAGCAACTCCGGATGGCTCGGCTCTCCCCCCATACGGCCGAAATCACTCGGTGTATCGACAATGCCGGTTCCGAAATGATAATGCCACACACGATTAACGACCGATCGCCATGTGAGTGGATTATCGGGATGCGCCAGCCACTCCGCCATGGCAAGTCGGCGCTGCGATTCGTCGGCGCCGGCTGGCAATTCAAAGTTGATCGCTTCGATACACGATGGCGAACGAGGAAGAGCGATCTCGCCGGGATCAGT
Source organism: uncultured Planctomycetaceae bacterium (assembly GCA_942492405.1). Classification (GTDB taxonomy): domain Bacteria; phylum Planctomycetota; class Planctomycetia; order Planctomycetales; family Planctomycetaceae; genus JANNSB01. The sequence continues at coordinate 26,942 of CALOES010000054.1, read as the reverse complement.
CACATTGCCGCGCCGGAGGACATGTATCACGCGAGGGAGGCCGCCGGTTGACTGATGTCCTCCCTGCGCATTGAAATCGGTCGCAGCCGCATACACCATATTGGGAGTCGGCAGCGCGGCCAGCTCCGCATCGATGTCGGCCAGCTCGCCGGTGATTGCGGTCGAGCGGTTGAGCACTTCGGCAGGGACGGCACCTTCCAGTAGCTTGCGGCGAGCGACGTTCAGGGCCGCCAACTCACGGGCCGATTCCTCGTCAAACTGCACTCCGTAGTAGTAGCCGTCAACCAGATTGACTCGACTCCAGCGGACGGGAGCCTCGATGGAGTCGAGCGAAATCACCTCGGCCGAAGCGGCAAGATTGATGCCCTCGGGAGAGCGCGCAATCAACTCGGCCAGTGCGAAAATGTAGTCGTTCTGGCGAGGCCCGAGTCGTGTGGCCGTAACGCGAATGAACCGGCACGTAACCGGCACCGCCAACTCAACCACCTGTGGTTCGACACCAGGATTGGTGACGTCGGCATCCGAATGATCGACGAGAATCGTCACACCGTCAGCGAACTCCGGATCGTTCGACGCTTCGACACGAAATCTCCGAGGAAAACCAAACCCCGCTCCGATGCCATTAAAATCATCATGACAGGCAACGTACGTGATTGATGCAACCTGTTGCTCCTCACCCAGATCGATTTGCACCCATTTCTCGACATCGGGTGTGGGCTCGATGCCGCTGTGGTAGCCAAACTCAGGCTTTGGCGATGTCTCCTGCCTTCCGGAAAGTTCCGCGACTTGCGCGTCGATCGAGGCCAACCGGTCGCCTGCAAGTCGAGTGATCTCCAATTCGATTTCGGTGAGTTCCGACTTCAGGTGAATCTGTTGCGCGAGCAACTCGCTTCGCCGGGCGGCCGACTCGGGATCCGTATCGAAGGGACGATCGTTGCGATCGATGGCGGCGAAGACGGCTTGCAGCGAGTAATAGTCCTCCTGCCGGATGGGATCGAATTTGTGATCGTGGCAACGGGCACAGCCGATCGTGACACTGGCAAAGCTCTCCATCACCGTGCGAACAAAGTCATCGCGATCGAGACTGCGAGCGACCTGGCCGTCAATCTTCGACTCAGGAACTTCCACATGCGAAATAAAGTCCCAAGGGCCGGAGGCGAGCATCCCGAGAGCGGCAATGTCACTCGGTTCGTCACCCGCGACATCGCCGGCGATCTGTTCGATGATGAATCGATCCCAAGGCACGTCGTCGTTAAGAGCACGAATCACCCAGTCGCGATAGGGCCATGCGTTGGGGCGGGGCTTGTCTTTGTCGTAGCCGTGCGTATCTCCATAATGGACGACGTCGAGCCAATGTCTGGCCCAGCGCTCGCCATAGCGAGGTGAAGCGAGCAGCCGATCGACGAGATTCTCGTACGCCAGAGGATCGGCGTCCTGTACAAACCTTTCGACCTCTTCGGGCGTGGGAGGGAGTCCAGTAAGGTCAAATGTGAGGCGACGGATCAACGTGCGACGATCGGCTTCGGGCGCGGGCTGCATGTCGTGTTCGCCATGCGCGGCGGCTATGAATCGATCGATCGGCGTCCGGCACCAGGTCTGTTGCTCCGGCGAAAGTTCAGGCAAGGTCGGAGCGTTCAGGGGAAGGAGCGACCACCAATCGGTGTCGGCAAGTGGTCTCGTCAGCACGACGTCGTCGGGCCACGGCGCGCCGGAATTGATCCAATCATTGAGAGCCGACAACTCGTCGTCCGTCAGCGGCGGGCGATCTTTCGGCATTTCGGCCGCGCCCCCCACAGGTGTGACGTACGACATCAACAGGCTGCCGTCGGCATTGCCGGGAGTCCATGCTGGGCCACCTACTCCTCCCGCTAGAGCGGCGGCGCGAGACTGCAGCGACAAGTCTCCAGACCGGTCGTTGTCGTTGTGGCATTCGACGCAGTGACGCTCGAGCAGTAGCCTGACCTCATCAGGCAACGCCACATCGTCAGCTTGCGCCGGGACAGTGACGGCGACGAGCGCGATCGGCAAAAGGCATCGAAGAATGCTGCTTCGCATAGTCATGTCGAACTCTTGCGGCAGGATGATTGCGTCAGCCGCGACAGTGATTGAAGACTCCTCGGGCTGACGACTCAATGCCGGCAACTCACCTACCCTTCCATGATGTCCTTTTCCTTGGCCTCTGCGGACACATTGACTTTGCCTTCGTAGGTCTTGGTAAGTTCCTGCACCTGGTCCTTCACCCGTTTGCAGTCGTCCTCGCTGAGCACCTTGTCTTTCTCGCTCTTGTCAGCATTCTTGTTGGCATCTCGTCGGATGTTGCGAATCGAGATGCGGGCTTCTTCGGCGAACTTGTTCATGCGCGTCACAAGTTCCCGGCGACGCTCGGTCGACAAGGGGGGAACGTTGAGCCGAATGATGCGACCGTCGGAGTTCGGCGCAAGTCCGGCGTCACTCGATTGAATCGCCTTGACGATCTCGGACAGTGCTGACGCATCGAAAGGCCGAATCACGATCTGCTGCGGTTCGGGGCAACTGATCTGGGCCACCTGTTTGAGTGGCGTTGCCGACCCGTAATAGTTGACCTTCACCGAATCGACCAACCCGGGCGAGGCGCGTCCCGTGCGGAGACCCTGCAACTGATCGTGAAAGACGCTGACCGCCTTTTCCATGCGTTCTTCGGCGTCGAGAAGGATTTCGTCGCTGTCCATTCTAAGATTCCTGCAATGGCTGCTGAGTTCCGCACTCAAGGCTCAAGGCCGTGTGCGAACTGATCATAGCAGGCTGCAACAGACTCTTGAAGAAAACCCCAGCTTTCGGGGAAGTTGCAGGGACAACAGTTTAAAACCGACGAAGCGACTATTCGTCGAGATCGCGTTCGACATTGCCGGATGTCAGACTCATCAGCACGATTTCTGTCGATTCATCCGAGCCGATCGCAATGCGGTCGCCCGCCAATGACATCGAGGAAACTGGCTCCAGACCGGTGGAAAATGTGATGACCGACATGTCTTCAACCTTCCACTTTTCGACCTGGCCCGACGACCGACAGACAATGATGTCCCCTCCCGCAGGCATCGATATCTCCTTTACAGCCGACAAGTTTGAATGGTCTATCCGCGGCGACGGCCTCCCCGAGGAATCCCAGACGATCAGTTCCCCATCCGTTGTGCCAGCAACAACCAGGCTACCGTCCTGCTGGAAGGCAACCTGGGTCAACTTGCCTGTGACACTGACGGCGGTTTCGGCAACGATGGAGGCGCTCTCATAATCCCAAACGACGATGGCCCCTTGTTGGCTGGCACCGACAACCTGAGTCCCATCGAGGGAAATCGCCACAGCCGTCAGCGGCGCGGCGCTCTGCAACGGCGACTCCACCTTGGGTTGACGGAGATTCCAGCGATAGATGAGTTGATCGGTGCTGAGCGTGACCGCATACGTGTGGTCGGCGTTCACATCGAGATGCATCACGGGATTGCTGATTTGAGCGACATCCTCGGGAGTACCCGGCCAGCCGTTGTCGACGGGAACCGTCACGATCCGACCAGCATCGGTGGCAAACAGGCTGCTGTTATCAGCACCGAAGACGACGAATTGCACCGGTACGTCAATGCTCCTGCCGACGACTTCGCCCTGCTCGGCATCCCAGATTTCGAGCAGTCCTCGGTTGCGACCAGTCACGACGTAGCGTCCGTTGGGGCTCACCGAAAGCGTCGAAACTCTGCCGCGCTGCACATCAGCGATCGAGGTGCCGCCGCTGAAGAAAAACATGTATCCAACGACAGCGGCAACCGCGATGCTCCCAACGGAAATCAACGAAGCTGTCCGATTCATACGTACGGTTTCAATCACCCCCAGAAGCGGCGTGGGAATGAGATCAAACAGACTGAACGACTTACCGGGTGTCTTGACCTTCGCCCGCTTCTCGTCCTTGGAACGCTTCTTCAGCGACTTGCGTATCGATGACTCATCGCGAACATCGCCGAGTTCCTGCAATGCCTTGAGGGCCGCGCGACGCAACATCTCGTCGTCCGTGTCGACCAACGACTCGACCGCCGAAATTGCTGAGCGGTCCTTGATGTCGCCAATCGCTCGTAATGTCTGGTACTTGATCTGCGGGCTGGGATCGCTGAGCAATACCAGCAACGCGGGGAGCGATTCTTTCGATCTCAGTTGCCCGAGCGCGATCACTGCCTTCAGGCGAACTTGCGTCGTGTCGTTCAGCGCCCCTTGCAGTGCCTCGTGGGCTTCGGGATCGCCGAGGTCTCCCAGAGCCTTGGCTGCCGCGATGCGGACGTCGTCGGATTGATCAAACTTCAGCAGCTTCTCGAGCGATGGGCGGCAGGAGCGATCACTCCCTTGCCCGAGTGATTCGACGGCCCGCAGCCGCAATAGGGCATCATTGCACAACAGGAGGTTCAACAGCGGAAGACTGGTCCGCTTGTCTTTCAACTTGCGAAAGCCTTCGACGATACGCAGTGCGTAACCTTCTTCGCTGCTGACCGGCTGCGCTTCGAGAATGTCAATCAAACTGGGAACTCCGCTCGGATCCCCCATCCTGGCCAGTCCTTCCGATGCGATAATCGCCACCTCAACATCAGGATCCTCGGAGCGTTTGAGCAGTGCCGGCTTCACCGCCTGCTGATCGCATTCGCCCAACGCGCCCAATGCCGACAGCCGCACGTCGCGGTCCGGATCGTCAATCGCCTTAAGTAGCGCCTTGGCGGCGGTCCCCGAGGGTGCGAGACGCAGACCTTGAGCGGCAAACATCCGGACAACGGCGTCTTCGTCGTCGAGGGCCTTGATCAATATACTGACGGCGTTGCCATCCGCGACCTTTGCCAGACTCTCGGCTGCACGTTGCCGGATGATGACCGACGGATTCGCCATCAGCCGCGAAAACGTATCGACCGGACACGCGCCCGGGAATCGCGAAAGCATTTCCGCAATCGAGAACTGCACGTCCGCATCGACCGCTTCGGCGGCGAGACGAGACAATTCCGACATAACGGGTTTGCCCATTTCCACGATCGCATCGAACCCGCGAATCCGCTGGTCGGGATACTTCTGTATGGCATACAGGATAGGGAGCACGCCCCGAGTGTCCCTCAATGCTCCCAGGGCCTGCATGCAGGCGGTCAGCTCAGGGCCGCTCGCACCAACCAACCGGCGCACGACGGCCTCAAATGAATCCGGACACCTCAGCTCACCCAATGTGGCGATAATTCTCATCTTGAGCGATCCACCTGCGTGCTGCAGGTGTTGGATCAACTCAGGAACAGCACTCACGTCGTGCGACGCAGCAATCGCCTGCAGAGCTTCGAGGGCAGAGTCTTTCTTTGCTGATTTCGGGTCGGCAACGGCTTCGCCAATCGTATCGAGATGCTTCTTGAGCGTCTTCTTGGGAAATGGTTGAACCTCCTCTGTCGGCGTCTCGGGAACCGAGTCGGGAAGCACCAAAGCCGCTTCGACCGCACGCAGCAAGTGTGCCGACATGACGACCGATTGACTCTGCGAACTCGACATCGACGCGTGGGAAGACGCAAACGTCGAGGCGGAAGACGCATGTTTCTGAGGTGGCTCGCCCGGCAGCAGAATCGATTCTCCGCAACGTGGACAGGCGACCGTGTGACCCGCGAAGGTCGATGCGGCGTTCACACGTTTTCCACAGGCCTCACAAATCGCATGCAGCCGCGTTATCTCGATTCCAGAGAACAACCCCGACGTCTGTGACATATTCGGTGTTGGCGAACGCTGAGGCAACGATGGCGGCCGTGTCGATGGCTCGCCCGTTGCAGACTGACTCCCAGGAGAGACTGTCGGAGGAACGGGGGTTGGAAACTCGTGAGCCGGTGTGGCATATCCCGCCGCCGACGTTGGCGGGACTTGATACGGGGCGGGAGGATATCCAGCGTATTGAGGGGGATATCCAGGGTACTGACCCGGAATGACCTGCGGAGGAAATTGAGAAGCAACTTGCGGTTGGCCAGCAGCGGCAGGCTGACTGAAACTGGCATCCCGTTGGCCAGACGGGAGTGACCCCGAATTTGCCGGCCCTTGCCCCACGTGAGATGTCGTCGACTGTGTCGGCGGAGAAGTGCCACTGTAAGTCGAACTTCGTCCTGAACCTTCCTGATCGGGAAGGTGCTGAACGCGCACCGGCCCATCGCACCGCGGACATTTGATGAGCTTGCCCGCGAGCTCGAGTTGTGCCTTGATCTTCTTGCCGCATTCAGGACAGCGGGTGTAGAGCCTGCCGTCCTTCGAGAACATCGGCAAGCCATTCGCTGTGGGAAGCGAGGACACCTGGATGGAAGAGGACACCTGGCTAGAGAGAGAGGTGCCGCAATCCCTGCATCGGGCCATGCCCTCCTTTACTTCGACATGGCAGTTTGGGCAGCGTTGGGTCATTACTGTGGCCATCGAGTTGCTTCAGGCGGTTGAGCTGGTTGCTTCCTGAAACAGATGTAGCGCTTCAAGGTTGCCGTCGGAATTCAATGGGCAGCGCGTGTTTGATCGCTCTGGTGTGTGCTGTTCAGTCGTAGTGGATCGCGAGCGTGTTTGCTCGATGAGATGCATCTTACCAGAGGGGACTCGACTTGTAGTTAAGATCATGTTAAGTGTTGGCTGCGATCTCAATTCGATGCTTGATCCACGATTCGCCAACGAGCTTGCTCTTCGCGATGAACATCTTCTCATGTCGAATCCAAGCATCAACAGCGAACGCCGGGCAACCTTTCGATCACCCGGCGTTGTGCCGTAGTCGTCGTCACAATCTTCGGCCCAACGTCAGATTGTGCAGTTCAATCAACTGACCGGAATCACTCGAAGACTGACTTGCCGGTAAGTGCAGCGCCTTCGATCGTCGGTCCGCTGTAGACCTCGAAGGGCTGGAGTTCGACGGTGCTGTCGAGGTAACCATCGTCGTCGCTGGCCAATGTTGGATCCATGGCAAAGCCCGGATTCAGATAACCATCGCCGTTGCCGTCCGAAATGTTCTTGACGCTGCCGTCAGCCATCAGGATGTTGCAGGAAAGGTTACGGCCACCACCGTGAACTGCGAACCAGTCGCGAGTGTCCTGAAGCCAGAGAACTCCGTCGGCACCTGAATTGCCCGCCGTGTCACGGCTGGGGAGGATGTCATCGCAATAGGCACAAGGTTGTGTATCTCCGGCAATGACTGTTCCCGTCGGCATCAGGCTGATGTCGTCACCCGCGGCGCTGGCGAAAGCGGGACCGTCGTTGGCCGCTTCACCCAAGCGGTCACCGGCACTCACATACTCGCCGATGTCGGCAAGAAGGGCCGCCTCGTCGGAGTCGCCAGGACCGGCATCGCCCAGGAGGGGGATATTGCTGGTCGCAACCGGAGAGGTTTCGAGCATCGAGATCGTAATGGGGCCGGCAGCACCGACCAGTCCCTTGAGATCTGAAATTGTCACCAAGTTGCCGTCACCTGTTCCAACTCCGTCCGCGTCTTCGGTCAAGGCACGGCTGCGGACCAGATACCAACTGGCCGCATAGTTTGTGCCATAACCTTCATCGAGCATAAAGCGAGCAATGAAGTCGCCGCGGGGCGTGCTGCCCGACGTATGGGTGGTCACGTCCGGGTAGGAGAGGAGACCGTCGGTCGAGTTGCAGGCACCTTCAGACAGTCGAAACTCGAGGTGAGTGGGAATTTTGCCGACAACGTCGACAGTGTCTGATCCAAGAAGGTCATTGTACTTCTCGCAACCCTGGAGAGGGCTGGAGGGGCAGTTCATTTGCAAAACGTTGCCCGAGCCGGTGTTGACGATGTCGGCCACCCAGCCGTACTCGGTGACGCAGCCGTCGCGACGGTAATCGTACGAACCGGTACAGAGGCGATGCTGCGGATCGGAATCCGCGAACACATGCAGTGCGATACCGAATTGACGCAAGTTATTCTTGCATTGAGCGCTACGAGCCGCTTCGCGGGCCTTCTGCACTGCCGGAATCAAAAATGCCGCCAGGATGGCGATGATCGAGATCACCACAAGGAGCTCGATCAGGGTGAAGCCTTGCCGCTTAGCGGTCGGCTTCGTGGGTCTTGTCACAAGCATTCTACTTCTCCAATCTGAAGGTCCCAGAGGACCAGAACGGGCCTCGACGAACCATTCGTCGATGCAATGAACATAGGAAAGAATTTTTGATCGCCCGTCCTTGGGTAGGTTTCCTAATAGGTGGGAACTCGCAGACCGATCCTCCTGATAAAGTCACTTCGAGTGCGGGACGGTTGTGGAATCTGCGAAACCCACTCGTCCCTTGTTGGGGTTCGCTGCAGCTTAGTCTTGCGTTTAAAGGAATGATGAAGTGCGCGGGAACTTCTCGATAAACGAGGATCTTCATCTCCATCGCTCGAATCGCGATTCGATGCAGCGTTTACCGTGATGTAATCGCCGCACCCTCGTCCTGGATGAAGAACGCGTTAAGGAAGCGTGAAGCCAGCTTCGCAGTTCGCGGTCATTCCCGGTCACGGCCAGACATGCAGGCGCGGCGCGGGAACGCAGGGCGTGGTCAGTGTCTCCACGCAATAGCGCGCAGCGATACCATTCGCAGCGTGGGAAAGACTCAACGGACCTTTGTCGACATTGAGAGTCTTGACGCTCTAACCGCCGAAGCGATGTTTCGCCAGGAGTTCGGCGATCTGGATGGCGTTGGTGGCTGCCCCCTTGCGAAGGTTATCGCTGACGCACCAAAAGCAAAGGCCGTTAGGGTGCGACAAATCCTTGCGGATGCGACCGACGAACACATCGTCAGAACCATCGCAGGTGCTGGGAAGCGGGTAGACTCCCGCCTCCAGATCGTCCAAGACCTTCACACCTGGAAAGGCCGAGAACAATTCGCGGGCTTCTTCAGGAGCAATAGGTCGCTCGGTTTCGACCATAATCGTTTCGCTATGACAGTTCGCGACCGGAATGCGTACGCACGTTGCCGAAATCTGGATCGACTCGTCTTCCAGAATCTTGCGAGTCTCGTACACCATCTTCATTTCTTCGCTGGTGTAGCCGGCTTCCTTCGGACCGCCGATCTGGGGAATGGCATTGAATGCAATCGGATGCTTGAACGCGGAGTATTCGTACTTCTCGTTCGACAAATACGCCTCGGTCCCTTCACGGAGGTCGACATTCCCCTGCAGTCCCGCGCCGCTGACGGCCTGATACGTGCTGACAACGACCCGCTTCACACGGGCCGCATCATGCAACGGCTTCAGAGCCACCACCATTTGCGTCGTCGAACAGTTGGGACTGGCGATAATGCCTTTCGCATCAATGGCCGCCTGGGGATTCACCTCAGGAATCACCAACGCGACACCGGGCTTCATGCGCCAGTAGCCCGATTCATCAATGACTGTCGCGCCGGCTTCGACGGCTGCAGGCAGGTACGCCGCTGCGACTTCGTCGGGGGTCGACGCGATGACGAGGTCACTCCCCGCGAAGGCGTCCTTGGTGAGCATCTCGACGTGATATTCTTTGCCCCTGAATGTCAGCTTGCTGCCCGCGCTGCGTGCCGATGCCAGGAACCGAAACTGCTCCGCTCTGAACCCGCGCTCTTCGAGGAGCTGTCGCATGATGCTCCCCACCGCACCCGTTGCACCGACCAATGTCACGCACTTAAACACGTCTCAACCTTATTCAAAGACAATCTGTCACAATTGACTCACAACTCGCAGGATGCCGACTCACTTGGCTCGCGCGAACCACTCACCGGCTGCCGCTATCGTGTGATCGATGTCCTCATCGGAGAGGGCCGTCGAGACGAAGTTCGCCTCGAACTGGCTGCACGGGAGGTAGATTCCTCGATCGAGCATAAAGTGGAAATAGCTGGCGAACCGTTTCGTGTCGTTTTTTGACGAAATGGCGTACGAAGTCACGCGATCGGGATTGAAGAACACCGTAAACATGCTGCCGACCTGCGCGATTTGATGCGGGATCCCGCATGATGTGGCGGCTTCTCGCAAGCCGGAACACAATCGTTGCGTTTTCGCTTCCAGCTCCTCGTAGGGGTTCATCTCTTTGAGGGTTCGCAACGTCGCGAGGCCGCTCGCCATTGCCAACGGGTTCCCCGACAAGGTTCCCGCTTGATAGACCGGACCCAATGGAGAAACACACGCCATGATGTCGGCTCGACCTCCATAGGCTCCGACCGGCAAACCCCCGCCCACGATCTTACCCAATGTTGTCATATCGGGCGTGACGCCGAAACGTTCTTGAGCTCCACCGTAAGACAGGCGAAAGCCGGTCATCACTTCATCAAAAATGAGCACCGCTCCAGCCAGCGTGCATAGCTCTCGGCACTTTTCGAGGAAGCCCGGTTCGGGGAGCACGACACCCATGTTCCCGACGACAGGCTCCAAAATGATTGCGGCAATCTGGTCACCTTGACGGGTGAATACTTCCCGCAGGGCGGCAACGTCGTTGTAGTCGACGACCAGCGTGTCTTTCGTGCATCCATTGGGAACACCAGGACTCGACGGCGTGCCAAGCGTGAGTGCCCCGCTCCCTGCCTGAACAAGCAGGCTGTCGACATGCCCGTGATAGCATCCCGCGAATTTGACGATGATGTTTCGCTTCGTGAACCCCCGCGCCAGTCGAATGGCCGACATCGTCGCTTCGGTCCCCGAGTTGACCATCCGCACTTTCTCGATCGAAGGGACGGCCTCGACGATCATCTCGGCCAGTTCGGTTTCCAGCACGGTCGGCGCGCCGAAGCTGGTTCCCCTATTGAGAGCCTCTTCAATCGCCGCAATGACCGCCGGATGCCGATGACCAAGGATGTGTGGTCCCCACGAACCGACGTAATCGATAAAGCGATCGCCATCGAGATCGAACAGGTAGGCTCCCTCTCCACGATCAATGACGACGGGGTTGCCTCCCACGCCGCCGAACGCGCGTGCGGGACTATTTACTCCGCCGGGGATCGAACGGCAGGCACGTTGATGAGCCAGTCGGCTTTGGTCTCGCGGTTTCATGCAGGTCGGATCAAGAGAAACCCCCGGCGCAGGACCGGGGGATGGAAACCTCTGTTGACGATCTTCGTCATTACTTCGCGGCTGCGAAGCGTCGAGACACCTCGTCCCAGTTCACCAGGTTCCAGAACCCGGCGATGTAATCGGGCCGGCGATTCTGATAGTTGAGGTAGTAGGCATGTTCCCAGACATCCAGACCCAGGATCGGCGTGCGACCTTCGGAGAGAGGCGTGTCTTGATTGGCGGTGCTTTCGACAACGAGCTTGCCACCTTCGCCAACACTCAACCAGGCCCAGCCGCTGCCGAATCGCGTGGCGGCTGCTTGCGCGAACTGCTCTCGGAAAGTATCGACACTACCGAATGTCGTATTGATCGCCTCACCCAGCTCACCCGTTGGGTCGCCACCACACTTAGGGCCGATCACCGTCCAGAAGAGGGAATGGTTCGAGTGTCCGCCGCCGTTGTTACGGACGGCGGTGCGAATGCCTTCGGGGACGCTGGAGAGGCCGCGCATCAGGTCATCAATCGGCTTGGCGGCCAGATCGGGGTGGGCTTCGAGAGCCTTGTTCACATTGTTGATGTAGGCCTGATGATGCTTCGTGTGATGGATTTCCATCGTCTTGGCATCGATATGCGGCTCGAGGGCGTCGTTGGCGTACGGCAGGGGGGGGAGTTGATAAGCCATGAGGTCGATTCTCCTGTGGGTAGATGATAATCGGGAGGTTATTGCCCTTGCTTCGCGCTGGTTCGATGGATTTTAAGCAACCTCCACCGGGATCGAAAGTGGCCCAACTGTATCCGTTCATAATTGGTAATCTCGCGGCCTCCCATCGAGATTCCCTGATCACTGGGCTGCGGGATTCCCCCCATCGCGGACCCAAGTGCCGCTACGCCCTCCGGACTTCTCGACAAGCTGAATCGGCCCGATCGAAATCCCCCGCTCAACAGCCTTGCACATGTCGTAGATCGTGAGAGCGGCAACGCTTACCGCAGTAAGAGCCTCCATCTCGACTCCCGTACGCCCCTGGACACGCGTGGATGCCGTGATACGCAGTCGCCGATCGTCCACGGGCAGAATCTCAACTTCGACGGCATCGAGACCCAGTGGATGACAAAGTGGAATGACATCCGAGGTCTTCTTGGCTCCCATGATGCCCGCGAGCCGCGCGACCTCGATGACATCTCCCTTCGCCAGCCGCTTGTCGAGGATGAGCTTGAGCGTCTCGGGAGCGAGCGTCACGAATCCTTCGGCCCTGGCCTGACGGTCGGTGATCTCCTTGCCAGCCACATCGACCATGTGGGCAGCACCGGAGTCGTCGAAATGAGTGAGGGGGGACATAAGTCAAATCTCTCGTAGCGGAAGTCGTGAGACTTCCGACGCCGACGCGCTACGTTTCGGAAGTCTCACGACTTCCGCTACCAAGTCACGCCTTCTTGGGATCGAAACCCTTCACGAGTTCGTCATCCCATTCGTCCAGGAGGGGCCAGTCGACGGCGCAGGTGCCGAAGTCGGCCATGTGTGTGTACTCTTCGAGGCGGTCAATCGTCGATTGAAGTTGTTTGTTTTCTTTACGAAAGATCGGGCCGTGACTGGGAAGAAGCCATTCGACATCACTCTCCTTGATGCGATTCAGCGACTTAATGAATGCCGGCAGGTCGGAACCGTGATGGGCGTCGATGTTTCCCACGCATCCGTCACGATAGATGTTGTCCCCCGAGAAGAGCAGTTGATTGAGCCGGAATGACAACTGCGCCGGAGCATGGCCGGGCGTGTGCCAGACATCGACGCTCAGATTGCCGACCTGCAGTTTGTCTCCTTCATCAATCGTCTTGTCGAACTCAACCCGAGGCATCGGGATTGAGATCCCCTGAGCGGCGATCTCGGCGTAGGTCATAATCCGCTCACCGGCCGCCAGCAGTTTGGCCGCATGACGATGCCCGACGACTTGGGCCGTGGGAAGTATCTCCTTCGCGCGCTTCAACGCCTGCACATGATCGACGTCGGCGTGAGTCGCCACGAGGTACTTGCACTGCGACAAGCGAAAATCCATCTGCCGGATGATGTCGATAATGTCATCGAGCGTGTCTTCGTAGCCGATGTCGATCAGCATCCATTCCTCGGCATCATGCACGAGGTAGACGCAGCACCCCAGACGCCGGCGGGCCTGGTAGTTCATTTCGATGACATGCGGGAAAACTTCCGTACGCTGAGCCATTTTTGGGGTCTAGGGTTTAGGGTCGAGTGTCAAGAGTGAGTCGCCTTTCGCTCCGCGAAAGTGGCGATGGAGTTCAAATTGAGTGTGGATACATTGAATGAAGGTCGAACAGGAAACGCGACAACCAGTTAGGCCGAATCCAATGACGCGCCAGCGCGACTTTCGCGGAGCGAAAGGCGACTAAACAAGCGCCTTTGCCAGTGCTTCCGCATCGGTGACGGGGAGTTGGCAAGTTCCATTCTGACAAACATACACAGTCGGATGCCCTGCTGACGAGGTTCGACCCTGAATCCATGCGGGATCAATGGGGGCCGATGGATCATCGTCGGCGTGTCGGCGGATGAAGATCGACCTCGGCAGGAACGTCTGCTGCACCTGCCTCCACAGCGATTCGTTGTCGTCCGATTGGTTGCCATCGACGAAGACCACTTCACACGTCGGTCCCAAAATGAAGTCGAGCGCGATGAGCAGTTGCGCCCCCGCGCGAGGATGCTCGGCAATCAGTCCCGAGGCAGACTCCAGTGTCTGTTGAGCCAGGTTGGTCCATGCAACATCGCCGGTGAGCAAACCCAACCGGGCGAGCGCGGTCGCGGCGGTGCCGTTGCCGGAAGGTGTCGCACTGTCCTGAAAGTCGCGGCTGCGCGCGATGAGTTGCTCGTGGTCGTTGGGCGTGAAATAGAAGCCGCCATCGTCCGCAGACTGATAATGCTCTTTCATCTGCCCTGCGATATCGACCGCCCGGGCCAGCCAGTTGGCATTCCCGGTTGCTTCAAACAAGTCGATGTAACCGTCGATGACGCAGCTCACATCATCGAGAAAGGCATTCACCTTCGAGACGCCGTCTTTCCACGTATGTTGCCAGCGTCCAGAGTCATCCCGCAGCCGCTGCCACAGAAACTCACCTGCATTCGCAGCGGCCTCGATGTATTTCAACTCTCCGAGGACGCGTCCCGCGCGGGCCATGGCGGAAATCATCAGTCCGTTCCACGACGTGATGACCTTTTCATCCTTGCCCGGCCAGACGCGCTGACTCCGCGACTCGAACAGAATGCCGCGGCACTCGTCGAGGGTCTTTCGGAGCTCATTCAATTCGAGACCGCGAATGCGGGCGATTTGTTCATCGGTCTTATTGCGGTTGAGGATGCTCGTCTCTTCCCAGTTGCCGCCAGCCGTCACGTCATAACAGTAGTTGAACAAGGTCGCCCGCTCTTCGCCGAGCAGTGAGGCGACTTCATCCTCCGACCAGACAAAGAACTTCCCTTCGACGCCCTCGCTGTCGGCATCTTGCGTGCTGAAGAAACCGCCGCTCGGCATGCGTCATCTCCCGGAGGACGTAATCCAGCGTCTCGCGAACGACTCGATGGAAGTCGTCTCGCCTGGTGATCTGCCATAAGCCTTCGAGATAGCTGGGGCCGAGCAGGGCGTTGTCGTAGAGCATCTTCTCGAAGTGAGGCACCAGCCAGCGGGCATCGGTCGAGTAGCGATGAAAGCCGCCGCCCAGATGATCGTAGATGCCGCCGGCCGCCATCTTCTCGAGCGTGAGGACCGCGACCTGTAACGCATCGTCATCCTCAAAACGCTGCCAGCCTCGCAGCAGAATTCGGATGTCCATCGGATGAGGAAACTTCGGAGCCCCGCCGAACCCGCCGTGCGTGCGGTCGGCGGTGCGTCGCAACGTCTCAACGGCCTTCTTCAGCAAGGCTTCGCCAGCTCCGTCCCCGGGTCGGTCGGCTGCCGACGCCATCTGCTGAACGTGTTCGGTCAGTGCTGGCCTGCTCGACTGCCTTCGTCGCGGCGTTGACTCCAGGCGTCATCACGGCCAGCAGCACCTGGTCGAAAGCCCGGCATGCCCATGCGCGATGTCGGGTGGCCAATAGGTGCCGCCGTAGAACGGCTTCAGCTCTGGCGTGAGGAACACCGACATCGGCCACCCGCCGCGGCCTTGATTCATGAGCTGCACCGCCGCCATATAAAGATGGTCGAGGTCGGGGCGCTCCTCGCGATCGACCTTGATGTTGACGAAGTGCTCGTTCAACAGCCTGGCGATCGCTTCGTTCTCGAAGCTCTCGTGCTCCATCACATGACACCAGTGACAGGCCGAGTAGCCGATCGAGAGGAAGACCGGCTTGTCCTGGTCCCTGGCCGCGGCGAATGCCTCATCCCCCCACGGATACCAGTCGACCGGGTTGTGCGCATGCTGCAGCAGGTAGGGGCTCGACTCGTCAATGAGCCGATTGGTGTGCGAAGTGTCGTGAGTCATGCCAACTTTCTGGTAGCGGAACTCGTGAGAGTTCCGATGCGATCCATGTCGGAAGTCAGACTTCCGCTACTTGCTTGGTTCAAAGAGAGTGAGTCTCGCCCGGCTGGAGCAGTACCGGCTGTGTCTGAGTTTCGGCCTTCACCTGATCGGCCCAGGCGGCGGCATCTTGGGCGATGAGGGGCCACGTGTCGTAGTGATCGGGGATGACGTGTTTCGGCTGAATCAGTTTCACTGCCTTGAGGGCATCATCGGGGCCCATCGTGTAGTTGTCGCCGATCGGGAGGATGGCGAGATCGATCCCTTCCTCGCCGATGAGCTTCATGTCGTAAAACAACCCTGTGTCGCAGGCATGATAGATGTTGCCATCGGCCAGCTTGAGCAGCACACCAGCGGGACTGCCGCCGTTCGAGCCATCGGGAAGCATCGAGCCATGATGGGCGATCGTGAGCTTCACGATACCGAAATCGAAGCGGCATTGACCGCCGATGCTCATGGGATGGGTCTTCTCGACTCCCTGCTTGCCCAGCCATTCGCAGATTTCGAAGTTGGCGATTACCAAAGCGCCGGAGCGCTTGGCAATGTCCACGGCATCCCCCACATGATCGCCGTGACCATGACTGACGATTAACACATCGGGAGAGACATCTTGAGCCTTGACGGGCGATGCAGGATTTCCCGTGAAGAACGGGTCGATGATGATCGTCTTGCCTGCCGTCTCAACTTGAAACGTGCCATGTCCATAATAAGTCAGCTTAGTCGCCATGTCTGATCTCTCCTCCCAATGCCTCAATTGAGAACGAGCAGTTCCCCCTTGCCGAGTTCGAGCAAGTCGCCCCAGTAACGTCGGACGGTCGGATTCTCAAGCTCCTCGGAGAGTGGCAATCCGAGACTCCTCAAATGACGCAACAAAATACGCAGCATCGGCGTCTGCAACGTCCCGCCCGTTCGAAACGTCGGCAAAATGTCGACGGGATGCCGACCAAGAAATGCGATCGTGCCGCGCTTCATATTCGCCCCCGCGCGGATGCCCGGCTCGCCACAGGCCAGAATCGTTCCTGCGATCATCGACACGCCGGCGAAGTCGCCGATCTTGCCGCCGGCAGCGATCAGGCCCCGGCGCATCGAGTGCCCGATCTCGTTGCCGATGTTGCCATCCACCAGGATTTCGCCTCCCGTCATCCCCTTACGTCCACCACGGTAGACGGCCCCAATGAGGTGTCCCGCGTTGCCGTGAATGTGAATGCGTCCTCCCTTCATCTCGGCTCCGACCCAGTCGGCGGCATCACCGTTAACGACGATCTCTCCCTTTCGCATCTCGGCACCCAGATGCATCCCCGCATTCCCTTCAACCACGACTCGGCCCCCATTAAGGTGCGTGCCGATGAGCTTGACTTTCGAGCAGTCCCCCTGCCAGACGAGTGTCTCATCTTCGTTCGCTGAGCCAGTGACTTTGAAGAACTCCCCGATCGGCACTTGTCGATTGCCGCGTTGAATCAAAGTCCGGCTAACATCGTCAGCCGATTGTTCACGGACGGTATCCACCTGAATTGAGTCGACTTCGAGCGGGATCGATGTTGAGGTATGAAGTTCGAATGTGAGTGGCATTCATGCCGTCCTGGTCTGAAGGCTATTTCGCGTCTGAAAAGGTCAATCTATCAATATCACACGAGTTGGAACTCTCACGAGTTCCGCTACGGTCTGTTCTTTGGCGGCGGACTCATCCGCTCTGGCATTCCCCATAGATGTTCACGGCACAGTATCGCGCCGATCCACAATGTGGTCATGCCGGAATAGGCGGGAATGAGGTGCTTCAAACTGACGTATCCGACGTGCCAATGCACCGCAATCGCTGCACCATATGCGATCGTGCCTCCCAGAACGAGTGCCCACCACAGCCATGCGTGTCCGCGCCGAAATCCCCACAACGATGCAAACAGCACGCACACGCCGCACGAGATCAGCATGCCGCCGAACGCTGCCCGGTCGTGTGCCACCAATGGCACCAGCATCGGATGGGCATCGACCAACTGCTCAGCAGTGCATTTAAGGAACTCCAGATCCTCCTGAACGAACACGGTTGTGATACCGAGCGTCGAAATCACGACTCCGGCACAGAAAATGGCGAAGCCATGAATGATGAAGACAAGTTGGCCCCATTGTCCCCTCCGCCACGCGCGGTCGTTCGTCAATTCCGGACGTGCGGGATTCTCGTACGGTCCCAGATCCGCATGAGTCGCTAGCAGTACGAGTTGCACCATCACCGCGGTGACAAACGCATGGAACGGATCGAAGTAGCCGAATCCCAGAAACAGAAAGAAGCTGACGAATCCGACATATGCGGCGGACAAGATCGTCCACAATGCCCAATGCATTCCTCGACGGACGCCATAAATGGAGATCATTAGAAAGAGAATGGCGTCGGCCAGCATTGTTCCCGCCAGCGAGACACGGTCGTGCATCATGAAGTGGAGCAGGTGGTCGTTGATCTCATCGATCTGTTTGACCGTCAGTCCCGTCATCATTTCGTCGTAGGGCATAATGACGCGAGTGACCGCGACCGCCATCGCCATGATCCCGCCGATCAGCAGCCCCACCGCTAACAGGCAGGTCCAAACCCAGGAGAAGCGGGCGTAGTGTTCCTTTGCTATAGGGAGCGATTTTGGAGCCGATCGCAACCTTTCGTACAAAATCGCTTCGTTGCATCGCTTAAAGAGACCCGGCCCGGCGAAGACCAGCCCGGAGTCGATGGAGACCAAAGTGCTGCCCGCCGCGAGATACTCGAGTGCCTGGCCCGGCTCATGCACGCCGCCGTTGGCCATGACGATGGCATCCGCCCCCATTGCGGTCCTCGTTTCACGAATCGCCATCAGCATGCCGCGTGAAGCAGGCTTCCCGATTGTGATCGTCCCGCCATCCGCCATTTGCGCGCCATTCAGAGCGACACCGTCGATCAGATTTCCCCGCGCCAATTGAGCCAGCAAGGGAAGCGCAGATTCCAGATGTGAGATGTTCACAGAGACAATGAGCAGCCGAGAGCGGTCGGCTGTCACCAACGTTCGTAGTTCGCGAACGCCCGCGATCGTCGCTTCAATCGAACGTTCGGGCAGTGTCAGAATGAAACCTGACAATTGGTCACCGATGATCGACATTCCCGTTCTCGCGGACGCCTGCAGTTCGTCGCTTCCTGCTTCCTGCGATGACAGATGCAGCAGTATTGGGACACGCCCCACTCCTTCCAGTCGCCGGGCGGCCTCCGCGACGCCTGGATTTTCATCGGGCTGATGCAGCGTGATCGACTCGTGCGACTGATCGACTTCAATCGCTCCACGCGGGATGGCATCGTCGGTCAAAGGCCCAATCTCGATGAAGCCGACGCCAAACGTCTCCAAGGCTCGAGTGGCCAGCAGCTGGGGGTCGAACCTGTGACTCAATCCAACTTGCGATGGAAAATGAACCTCATCTACATCGAGGCTCAGTCGATCATCAGCACGCATGTGTCCCAGGAAGGAAATGATCCCTGTTCCCAAGGGTAGCCGTGCGAGCCTCCCCATGCATGACAGCGTAAGTCTCGAGCTGACCTCGACGACATTCGCATGAAGATCGGTCGAAACACTGTCTGAGGTAGGACCAGTCGGGCACGGCTGGCGGTCACTCGCGATTTTGCTCGCCAGGGGACGCTGCCGTACCGTTGAATCTGTCGCCGCAACGCCGCCGAGAGCTGGTTGAAGACCTGCCGTTCGCCGTCGATCAGGTTGTTCTGCTCCAGCGGATCGCTGGCAAGATTGTACAACTCCATCGGCGTAAACGGGCTGTTCTGCAGCAGCTTCCAGTCTCCCATGCGAACGGCCTCGATGGTCTTGCCCATGAACTGTGCGCCCCCTTCACGTCGACGGAAGAACCACAGTTCCCGCAATTCGTCTTGTTGTTCGCCCAACAAGGTTGGCAGGAAGCTGACGCCGTCAATCGTCTCCGGATACTCCGCACCTACGGCATCAAGCAGCGTCGGATAGATGTCCATCGTCATGGCCCGCAGTTCGGTGGTTGTGCCGGCGTCGACGTGTCCCGGCCAGCGGATGCATGCAGGGACTTTAAGACCACCTTCATAGACGGTTCCCTTTCCATCCCGCAGCGGGCCATTGTTGGCACCAACATCCAACTGACCGCCGTTGTCTGAGGTAAAGACGACGATCGTGGAGTCTGTCAGTCCTTCCTGCTCCAGGCACTCCAGCACTTGACCGATGCCGGCATCCATGTGCTCGATCAGAGCCACCAGCTTCGCGCGGCGCTCGCTGATACCTGGTTCGCGCGCCAGCACGCGTGCCACCCATACTTCCGGCGGCTGTATCGGAGTGTGCGGAGCGTTGTGGGCCAGATAGAGAAAGAACGCTTGGTCCGCCTCGCTCGATGCGATGAAGTCGCACGCCCACTGCGAAAACAAGTCGGTCGCGTGCCCCTCGGGGTCGATTTCGGTATCGCTGAGCCATGTAGTTGATGTCGTGCCGACGATGGTTGTAATAATCATCCATCATGTCGCCGAGGAAGCCAACAGAGTGATCGAACCTCGCTCGCTGGGGAGTGCTCAGCGACTCTAAACCCAGATGCCATTTGCCGATGATGCCCGTGCGATAGCCGGCGTCACTCAACAAACGGGGAAGCATGTGTGCCGTCGGCGACAGGTATCCCCAGTTGTTGTCGGCATGCGTGCGAATCACTCCCGGAACGCCGACATTGTCGGGATAACAACCGGTTAACAATGCGGCCCGTGTCGGTGAGCATACCGGACAGTTGGCATAGAATTCGGCGAACCGCATTCCCTCGGCCATCAACCGGTCGATATGCGGCGTTCGCATATCGTCCGCCCCGCAGCAGGCGAGATCGCCATATCCGAGATCGTCGGCAAGGATGACGATGACGTTGGGCCGGTCATCGGCCGCGACAACGAAAGTTGGGACGCAAAGTCCGAAGAGACCGGCTAGCAGCGGGCAAAGCAGTCGTAATCTCGCGAACATCGTGTCTCCTCAATGAATCCATGGGGCGTGCCAAGTCTACGCCACCCTACGAACCGATAACAGCGACAGGCCGGTCGCTTCTCCACGGCGCGCGAAGCGGATAGTTTGTCGCAAATTCACGCCGTCGAGTCCTGCACTCATGAGTCTTGATGATCGAACCGCTGCAAAGTGCGAGTCAGAAAGTTACCGAACGGAATGTCGATTCGTCCGGCTCCGCGCAGACCTCGGTATTACTCGCAATCGTGGCAGGCTTCGGGTGCGTTGCCTTGTGCGGACTCGTCTTCCTGGGACAGGCAGTCAAGGGTGAGCTGATCGATCTCTTTCCCTGCCCGCTGACAGCAACGATAACGCCGCTGGTGACACAAACCGCGGGACGCCTGAGCGGCAAAAGCGCCGTGTTGATACCGCTTTTTCTTTGCCGCAGCCGCCGTCCTGTTGGGAAAGTGGCTCGCGTGGGACTTGGGGGCGTTGTGGCTCAACTGTCGGGGACCGAACTGCCCGCCAACGTCGGCTGGTGGGAGACGTTTAAAAAAAAGCTGAACGCGATTCCTGCTGCAGTTCAACGAATGAATGCCGCGTTGTACCTGCTCACACCGGTCGTCGCGGGAGGCGTGGTCTACTTTTGTCGCTGGTTGGAACGCCGGCAACCAACGCTGAGGAGCGATCCGACCTCCGTCCAAGTACCGACCATCGAGTTTCGTTCACGGGGCGCTGGTTGCTGGCACTTGCTGGTGCGTGGACGGTTGTCGTCATGCTGGTACACCTGACGTTGACGCCTCCAGGCCGCACGGGGTTTCTCTACTTCACACTGCCGTTCGTGCCAGCCAACCAGATGAACACACTCTGGGGCTTCGCGTACATGGTCGACGGCTCGCCAGTGATGAGCGAGACGTTGCCTGCGATCGAACAGGAGAACTGGTTTCGCGGAGCTGTGCGGAGTGACAACAACTTTCGCTTCTTACGAGCCGGATACGCCTGGCTGGCGGCGACACTCTTTCCCTGGTTGCATCCACCCAACAGCTTGATCGCGCTGAACATCATGGCCCGTTGCTGGCATGCCTGACATGCGTCTGGCGATTGACGGCGAGATTCTACCGGGACGATTTCGCCTGCTGCCTCGCCACGATGCTCGCTGCTGCCGGGATCGGATTCTCGCTTCACTGGAACGCCGCCACGCCACATCTGGTGTCATTCGCCCTCTACGCGATCGGGCTGACGATGCTAGTCGAATCGAAAATGTTGACTCAGCACGCCGTCCTTGGCGTGTGCATCTCGCATTCGCAACATACTTGGGCCTCGTGAGCCTGATCTACAACGTCTGGCTGATGCTCGCACTGGTCTACGTGGTCTGCGGAGTCCGTCGGCAACGCTGGCGTCATCTGGCGGCGGGCCTGCTCGTCGCGGGAGCGTTTGCGCCAATCTGGCGCTGCATCCTTCCGCCGCTCGGAATCAATCTGCTCGACGTCGAGGGGGACTACTTGCGGCGTGCGGCTCTCGCTGTGGAAGGAGGCTGCGGAGGCCGGTATCGGGAACTTCGTCATCCAGATTGTTGCGACGATGCTCGAGGCCATCACCGCGATGCAATCCCCACTGCTGTTGTTGCTGGGAGCGGTGGGATTGTGCTGTACAATCGATCGCGGCAAGAGGATGTTCGTTCTGTCAGCGGTCGCTGCTCCAGTGCTGGCCTGCACGTTGCTCGCGCCTGGGGCGTCGGCCCGAGGCTACATTGTCTACGGTAGCAGTTGTCTGTGGTTCATGGCTGCAGGCCGAATTTTGGCGATGGTCAAGCGCGTGCTCGGCGATTGCCTCGTTGACCGGTGCGATTGCAGTGGGCGTCGTCCTGGCGACTCAGTTGGCCTGGAGTATGGCATGGCTGGTAGGTTATCCAGGCCCAGCTTTCACTTACCTGTACGGCTGGGACCAAGGAAGCGCGTTGATGCAGTACAGTGAACCCAATGTCGTCAGCCTGACGGGTCAAGATGAAGTCCCCGCTTTCTATCGCGGGACCGGGACCGCCGAGACGACTCACGCCTACCGTGTGCCTGCAAGCGTTCCTGTCGAGCGGCGATCACGAATCCTGGCGTATCTCTCGGGCGCCTGGTCTTCATGCTCGGAGTCTGCCAGTTGTTAGCCGCCGTCATCGACAATCCTGCCAGGCGTCAGGTGGGCGTGATCGGCGGGCTGATGTTGATGCTGGCAGCGACGGAGATTTCATTCCGCCTCCCGTGTCAACAGACCGGATTCTGGGATATGCAGCATGCCCTGGAGCTACCCAATGAAGAAACGGTCACGATTCGAATCGAAGTCCCTGTCGAATTGCAGGCGAGGCTGTATGAAAGTCTGATGCACGATGAAAACACGGTCGGCTCCTTATTCATCTCTGACTTCTGGAGAATGCGATGTCGCGTGGACGATCGGAGTGGAGCCGAAGTTTCCCTGTCGCCCATGGATCGGCACGAGGCACGATGTCTCGATATCGCGGCGTTTGCCGCCGGCGTCACAACCCGTCACCTCGAAATCACGATCACGAATCGAGATCGCGATACTCAGAACATCGAGGGGTGGCAACACTTGCAAACTCCTGGAAAGTCGCTGACTCCAGCCGAGTCGGCAACGTGCCTGCCGGCAATCGAGTTCCGAATTCGCGTTGCATCGACCGGGAGATTGATCTGGCTGGGGATGTAGGCCCCCAATCGAAGATCCCATCTACACCTCCTCCATAGCTATCCCCCCCCCCCCATTCCCCCACCCATCTAACAGCCCCCCCTTCCCCCCCCCAACCCCCCCCACTCAATGCCCCACCCAACCCCACCGCCAGCCCCACGCCCCCCAACCCCCCCCCCGCCCACACCTATCGCCCCCCCCCCCCCCCCCCCCTCCCCCCCCCCCCCCAAAATAGTCTCGAAACCCCCACCACCCCCCCCCCTCCTCGTCCATCCCCCCCCGCCCCCCCCCAACCCCCCCCACATAAAAGGCCCCACCCTCTTCCCCCGTCCCACCCCAACTTCCCCCCCACCACCCCCCCACCATAACCCCACCAGTGCCCCAACGCCACCACAGAACTTCGCAAGAAAAGGCGCCAAAAGGGTCGCAGCCCCTAACTTATATCCTACGCAATACTATGTTCTATCACCCCTACCACAATTTTCCACTCCCTCCCGCACGGATCCCCCCAACCTCCTAAATCCCATCTCCCAATTTTACAGCAATAGTTTTCTACCCAAACACCTCACTTTATCTACCGGATCTCCTTTCCATCCGCTCAACTCACCCGGGTCCCACCTCTTGTAGTCGCTCCCCCCCCTCCCCCTCGCCTTCCCTTATAACCTCTTCAAACCTTCTTAACCTCTCCCCCCCCTCCAATCTACTTTCTATTCTACTACTCAAACCCAACACTCTTTCATTCTACCTCTTCGCTTGTCTCCTTTTCTACAACCCCGTAACTTTATCTCCTCACTTTCTTTACTCGCAGCGGGTTTTGTCTTCCCCCCACTACACCCCCGCCTTCTGCTCCGCCCCGGCGCGTTGAAAAGTCATATACGGGCTTGATTCAACAAGGGTGTAGCTGCTTTTCCTTTTCGAAATTCGTCTGCTGAACTGACAACAGGGAACCATCGGCAATTGAGAAAAGTGGCATGGCTTCGACAAGAAGTGCTGAATGATTGATGTTCGCAGACTCAAATGATGTTCCACGGGCTTCGCAGCTCGCGCCAGAGTAGGCCATTGGCTTCAGCATCATCCGCAAATTGTTCGGCTGCGGGATCCCAATTCAGCGTGCGACGCAGTTTGTAGCCGATGTTCGCGAGATGGCAGATGCTCGCGGAGCGATGTCCGATCTCGGCGCTGCAGATCGGAGTGTCGCGACTGACGATGCAGTCGAGCCAGTTACGATGATGGTCGTCGCTGGGAATCACGTGAAACGCATCTTCTGGCAAAGCTTCTTCCAGGATAGAAGTCGGTTCGCTGTAGATCTTGCCGCGATCGACGTAGATCATCCCGTTCGTGCCGACGAACGTGCAGCCGCTAGGCCCGCCGTGATACATCGTGGTCCCGTTCGCATAGGTCATCCGTAAGCCTGAGCCTCCTTCGACCGGTGGTTCGATCTTCACGGGGCCGCTGTCGTCCATGTTAAGTGCCCATTGAGCGATGTCGAAGTGATGGGCTCCGATGTCGGCCAGCGCGCCGCCGGCATACTCCTCGTAGCTCCTCCACGCCGGGAAGTGATTGTGAACGCCGAGTGGGCACAGCACCTGATTGAACGGTCTCTCAGGTGCCGGTCCTAGCCACATGTCCCAGTCGGTCCCTTCGGGGATATCTTCCGCCGGAAGATCACACGGTACGGGCGGGCCGCCGACGCCAACGGTGACCGTCATCACATCGCCGATCTTGCCATTGCGGATGTACTCAACCGCCTTGCGAAAGAGTCCGCCGAATTCGCTGCGCTGCTGACTGCCGGTCTGAAAGATGACGTTGTTCTGATCAACGGCCTCCACCAGCTTGCGGCCTTCGACAATGTTGTGCGTGAGGGGTTTCTCGCAATAGATGTCCTTGCCTGCCTGAGCCGCAAGGATGCAGGGAATCGCATGCCAATGATCGGGCGTGGCAATGAGAACGGCATCGATATCGTCGCGATCAAGCACTTCGCGAAAATCGCGATGAGCCTGGCAGTCGAACGACTCCGACCGCTCTGCCGACCGACGTTCCACCCGCCCCATGGCATCGTCGATGCGTTCTTGCACGACATCACAAATGCCGACGACCTGCACGCGATCGTTCCCCGGGAACTTGCCCAGATGTCCGCCTCCCATCTTGCCGACACCAATCACTCCGATACGAATGCGCTCGCTGGGAGCATCATCCCCGTTCAAGGCATGCGTAATGATCGTCGGAGCGAGGACGGCCCCGGCGGCAGCTTGCGTGAGAAAAGTACGACGGTTCGACTTGAGTGGTTTCATTCGCGCGATCCGTTAATGGGTGTCGTGAACTTGTTGAGCGAGTGTCAACCGATCGATGTCGTCTAGGGGACCGATGTCGATTCGATCTCGAACCAATCTCGCCCCGCGATATGCGAATCGAGCTTGCCAGTCTCGTCATTGTCGCAAACAAGGATGACATGACCTTTGAAGTGGTCGCCCGCATCATAACAAGACTGAAAGGTGCCATTCCTGCGATGCGTCGGATACTCACGCTGCCCCTCTCCGTAAGGGACGGCCAGCCTAAAATAGAATCAGAGACCTTTCGAGACTCTCGCAACGCAGCCTGTTGCTGCGAGGTTGCTTTCAGCATTCCGCGTCTCACTGTTCAAGACGCGTTTTCGTCGAAAAGTCTTGTACGCCCAAGCAATCGCTTCACAGCATTTCAAGCCTCAAAGTCTCTGATCCTGTGAACTGCACGGCCGCCTTTCCAAGCGTTAGTATTGATTAACAGCGGCGCGACAACCCTAATGCAAAGACTTCGCATCATGAAGAACTAGCCAACCCTGAGAGTTCCAGACAGGGGAAATCGTTTAGAGCTTGTCGTCCGATCCCCTGAATGAGAACGATCTGGGGCAACGGGCTGCCGCCCCTGCACGGTCAACTCTCCACATACATCGGTGGTGAGCATTGGCCGTTGCTACATACACGTTTTCACGGCTTCGAACTTGCGAGCCGCGATCTTTCACTAATGAGATCCGTAAACGACACTGGCCAAACAACCCCCAGATTGCAGGTCGCATCGGACAGAAGACGTGATGTTCACGGGGCGTTGCGGCCATTTGCTCTGGCTCGCTGAAGCAGTTCATGGAGTTCTGCAACGATCTCGGGATGTTCGTGATAGAGGTTGTACGTCTCCCCCGGATCGTGGCCGAGGTGATACAGCTGCCCAGGAGCGCATCGTCATTGGGATCCGTGATGTTCAAAGGGCAGCAATTCGCTGTCGTAGTTGTTGCCCCCCTGAACCTTGGTGGTCGAGAAACTTCCAGGGGCCGCGACGAATCGACAGCTCGTTCGAAATCGTTTGATGGAGTGTGAAGTCGCGGAGCGACGCAGTGGTCTGTTCACCCGTCAGGATGGGTAACAGGCTGTAGCTGTCCTCGCCGGCGTCCTCGGGCAAATCCACGCCGAGGATGTCCTGCGAGTGTCGCCATCAAGTCACACAAACACACTGTCTGATCCGAAACAGTTCCGGGCGCGATCATGCCCGGCCATCGCGCTGATGAATGGCACATGATGCCCCCCTTCCCAGTTGTCGCACTTTAGCCCGCGACACGGCCGGGCTGCCGTAGTGACCAGACTCTTCGCGCATACGGACCGCGATGATTTCCGGTCCGTTGTCACTCGTGACAATTACCAGTGTCTGCTCCGCGACATCCAGGCACTCCGGTGTGTCGAGAATTCGTCCGACGACGTCATCGAATTGAAAGATGAAATCCCCCAAAGGCCCGGCTGTGGTCACCCCCACGAATTCCCTCAGCCGGAAGAGCCGGAAGATGCACG
>CALOES010000053.1:0-4554 GCA_942492405.1 uncultured Planctomycetaceae bacterium | reverse complement strand
GAACAGGTCTGGCGTGAGTTGATTCAGGATCAGGCGGTGAGTGGTCTTTCGATTTCGGCGTTCTGCCGGGATCGGAAATTGTCTCCGGCCTCGTTCTTTAACTGGCGGCGGAAGCTGGCCGATCGTGAGTTGGCGTCTGCGGCGACCGGTGAAGTCAGGCCAGACGACGCAGCGACAGGCCAGAGCCCACTCGATCGCCCCGGCATAGTCGATGACTCGGAGTCGCTTGATGACGTGGCCATCGCGTCGAAGTTTGTCGCTGTTGATCTTCCCCTTTCGGCCGCAGCAGAGTTGCAGACAGCTTTGCCTGACCCATCGGAAACTGAGCCGGGGAGGAGGTTACGGGAAGAACTGCCCGCCGCTGCTCAAACAGGTTCGCGGAGTCGTTGCGAGGTCGTGTTGCCGGACGGGTGTCGGGTGATCGTGCCGACGGGATGCGACGCCAGTTGGTTACGAGAGATTCTCGCAGTGGTCCGGGATGCTTCCGGGGCGGAGCAGTCATGTTGAATTTCTCTCACCAGACTCGGGTGTTTCTGTTTCTCGAACCGGTCGATATGCGAAAGAGTTTTCGCGGGTTGTGTCTGCTGGCTGAATCCGTGCTGAAGGAAGACCCTGCGTCGGGGCACTGGTTTGCGTTTATCAATCGGCGGCGGGATCGGTTGAAGCTGCTTGGTTGGGACGGGCAGGGTTTCTGGATCTGGTACAAACGGCTGGAGTCCGGCGGCTTTCAAAAACCAGCCACATCTTCGAATCAGGTGCAGACGGAGATCGACGTCACGCAGTTGTCGTTAATCATCAACGGGATTGAGTTGAGTTCGGCGAAGCGACGCCGACGTTATGGACAATCGAGTCGCTGAATCATCTTCGTCGAAGTCGTGTCACACGTTGACGATTCAAGGTTATGCCCGACGCGACCACTCCTCCTTCAACGCCTCCGCTGCCGACGACGCTGGCCGAATGCCATGCGGTCATCATCGAACTGTCCGCTGCCAATGCTCAGTTACGAGAAGTGGTCTCGCAGCAGCAGACGATCATTGCTCAGCAACAGGCCACGATTGATGAACAGCAGGCGGTGTTGCAGTCGATGCAGCGTGACATGGCGTTGATGAAGCGAGCCCTGTTCGGTCAGCGGCGCGAACGCTTCGATGATCCGCGACAGGGCCTGTTGTTCGATGCGGTCGTCGTGGGCGAAACGCCGCCGGAGGAAAGTTCCATCGACGGTGACGTCGGCGTGGCAGACGAAGGGCATGACGACGAGTCCGCTGACGATGACAAAGAGGGAGATGACGATGATGGCACATCCTCGTCGCAACGAACCGGACGCCAGCGCCGCGTGATTCCCGAATGCCTGCCACGAGTCCAGCACATTCACGAGCTGGACGAGTCGGAAATTCCCGAGCACCTGCAAAGCGACGCAGGCCGACGCTTCTTGAAAAAGATCGGTGAGTACGTCGAGTGGGAACCGCCTCGGCTGACGGTCGTGGAAGAGTTCGTCGAGATGCTGGCCGTCGACAATGACGACGCCACCCAAACAACGATGCTGGCCGCTGATCGTCCGCCGCGAATCATCAATGCCTTCGCAGGTCCGTCGCTGCTGGCCGGCCTGGCGGTCAATCACTTCGCGGACCATCTGCCGCGACCAACGCTGCGCGTCGGTGCCCGCGCCTGGAAGAAATCCTCGGACGCAGCCAACTGACGATCGACCGCAGCACGCAGTGCCGCTGGATGATCCGTCTATCGAAAGCGTTGTCTCCACTGACCGATCTGATGCGATTCCTCGCGTTGCAATCGTCCGTCGTGCAGGCAGACGAAACGCCGGTCAAAATGCTCGCTCCAGGCCAGGGGAAGACGTCGACGACTTACCTGTGGGCGGTGCTCGGAAATTCGCAGCACCCTTACACGACTTTCTCGTTCACCGAAAGTCGTTCACGTGCCGGCCCTACCGCATTCTTCGCGGACTTCGAAGGCACGCTCGTCTCCGACGCGTATATCGGCTACGAACTTTTAGATTCCCATTCGCAAGGCCGGATTCGGATCGCGGGCTGCTATGCGCATGCGCGACGGAAGTTCGAGGAACTGCATACGCTCGGCCCAACCGAACAAACCGCCACGGCGATGGGCTACTTCTGGCGACTGTTCGATATCGAAGACGAACTGCGAGAACTCTCCGACGACGAACGTCACACGCAACGCCAGCTCCAATCGCGACCGCTGCTGGCTGAATTCAAAAGCTGGATGGATGAGCAACTCAAAACGCTGCGTCCGAAACACGACCTGCGAGGAGCCATCAACTACATGACCACCCGCTGGGAATGCTTCGAACGTTTCCTCGAAGCTGGCAACATCCCCATCAACAACAACGCCAGCGAGCAGGCCGTGAAAAATCCGGTGATCGGAAAAAAGAACTGGATGTTTTTCGGAAATCCCGCCGGAGGCCATGCCGCCGCCATCCTCTACACATTGACCGCCTCGTGCCGTCGCCTGAAGATCGATCCTTACGCCTATCTGAAAGACGTGTTCGAGCGATTGCCCTTACTGATGCAACACGAATTCAATCCAGACGCCTTGTTCGATCTTCCCACCCCACCGAATCTCAAGTACCTGGCATCGCTGACGCCGCTACTCCCCGACCACTGGCTGGCCGACCATCCTGAGTCCCAATTGCAAATCCGCACCACCGAAGCAAACAAGAAATCTGCCCGCCGCCGCTCACGACGAACTCAGCGCCGCAAAGCACTCCAACGCGCCGGAAACAATCGCCAATAATACGGCCCCGTTTGCAACGCTCACTCACTAACTTCGTAAAACTTCGGGTTCAGAGACATCTGGCTGCCGAGGAAGAAACACGACAGAATGCTTATGCCAGTGCAAATGCCAATTGCCATTAGACGAGGCGGGCAGCAAACATCGCCTCGACGACGATCGCTGCGGCTGCAGCGAGCACGTATCTGACGGATCTGGTCAGTGCCGAAGTCGGATACACTAACTCAGTGGCCCCACTGGATCATCAGCGACGCAGGCCTTCAACAACGCCGTTGATTCGGCCTACGCAGCCGCTTTCCCAGGCGATCCTGACCAGGCCGCCGTCTCCGGAGCATGGACCTCTTACTACAACGCGATGGCGACTGCAGCCGAGAACGCTGTCACCGCCGAAGCATCCGCCTACCAGGGATACATCGGCAGCATGGCTGGCGACATTCAGACCACGATGAACAACATCGCGGGCGAGTCCACTCAGTTGGCGACTGATCAGGGCAATGCCATCACCAGCTATATCAGCACAGTCTCGGCTGCCGCTACTCTCGCAACCAACCAGCCAGACAGCCGCCGCCGAAGTCGCCTGGGTCGATAGCGTTGCGACCGCCGCCGCCAACGCGGTGAAATCAGCGGCTGGTGCCTGGAAGCAGATGGCCGACGATGATGTCGACGCTGAAAAAGTGATGGCTGACGACTTCTCCAACTTCTTGAACGGCTTCGTCCACAGCTATTTGGGAGCCGCGACCTCGCATACCACTAATGTCATCAACGAAGACCGTCAGGCTGCCAAAGACACCGACTCCGAATTCACGATCCTCGCACAGGGAGTTGCTGCCGAGCAGCATGACCTTACCCTGGACGACTTATCTGAAGCCAAATCCGCAGCCTTGGCCCTTTCGCCACTGGACGACCCTCGTCACCGCTCAAGCCCCTTGACTCCGCATGGTCGATCCTCTCTGCCTGTGTCTATCACGCAACCACCATTAAGCTACCGACGTCCTTGAATATGCCAGCATGTCGACGACGTAGTGGGTGCTTACAGTCCACAGTATCTACCTCATTGATGGATTGTACCTTGCAATGTCCGCGATCGGATACGATCTCATCTGGAATAGATATGGTTTACGACTGAGGTCGCGTACCTGGGCAATGCAGCAATCCAGCAATATACCGATATCATGGATATGCACTCATTCGAATCGAATACAATCCATCTGCCGCCTGCACATGGAGGGCAGCAGCGGCGGGGTGGGGGTGACTCCTATCGGTGCGAGCCGGGCAATATATCACCATGCCACAACCCTCCAGATGTGTGTAGAAGATGCGAAATAGATATTTCACCAGATGGACATATGGAAGCAGTCTATGGCCCCGATGGACTGCTGGTTACTGATGCGGCAAACCTTGGCACCTACAATTATTCTGCCAATTACGCGGATGGGGTTGACGACAGTTACGACCTCGCGCATCACATGGTGGCTGACGTGATTCCTTATTACGCCCTTGGGAACTCCCCCAGCGACACAACACCGCTATTCGATCGCGTAATGGGGGCTGGCGTTGATGCATTCGCCGTTTACCAGCGGTTTGATCGATTCGTACTTTGCAACTCACGGATCGCACTACGAAACATTTGTGAGCGTTGCAAACGGGGCCGTATTATTGGCGATTGTTTCCGGCGCGTTGGAGTGCTTTGCGGCGCTGAGTTCGTCGTGAGCGGCGGCGGGCAGATTTCTTGTTTGCTTCGGTGGTGCGGATTTGCAATTGGGACTCAGGATGGTCGGCCAGCCAGTGGTC
>CALOES010000052.1:0-91221 GCA_942492405.1 uncultured Planctomycetaceae bacterium | reverse complement strand
CCAGACGCTCACACATTTCGGGGCTACTGCTGGCAGCACCCCAGCCGCCGCCTGCGTGTCCCCCAACTGGAGCTGCACGTCCCCCAGTTTGTGGTACGAGACTGACAGATCCAACTGCGCTTCAAGCATCGGTCGGAGATCGGCCGCCGCCAGACGCTCATCGATGTCGAGCCCCTGCTGGTAGAACCCTTGCCGGGCAGACGGCGTCGCCCAACTGAGCCGCATCGTCCTCCATTGTGGTACGAGATCGAGGATCACGCCGCGCTCAGATTGGTCGGATCGGCCGCAGCCAGACGCTCGCACATTTCGTTGTACTGCTGGTAGTACCTGTTGCCGCCTGCGGCCTCCCCCAACTGCCGCTGCACGTCCCCAGACTGTTGTACGAGATCGCCAGATTCCACTGCGCCTGGCTATTGGTCAGATCGGCTGCCGCCAGACGCTCACACATTTCGTTGTACTGCTGGTAGAACCCCTGTTGCCGCCTGCGTCTCCCTTAACCGAGCTCCACGTCCCCACAGTACGAGATCGACAGTTCACGCGTGCCGCCAATGGCATTGGTCGGATCGACTGCCGCCAGACGTTCGTTGATGTCGAGTGACTGCTGGTAGAACGCCAGGGCAGACTGTGTGTCGCCCAACTGGATCTGCACGTCCCCCAGGCTGCATGGTACGAGATCGACAGATCCCGTGTGGCCTGGGCAGATTGGTCGGATCGGCCGCCGCCAGACGCTCGCACATGTCGTTGTACTGCTGGCTAGTACCTTAGCCTTCGCCTGCGTCCAGTCACCCAACTGCTGCTGCACGTTCCCCAGCCGGTCGTACGAGACCGACAGATCCTGCTGCGCCTGGGCTATTTAACGGATCGGCCGCCGCCAGGCGCGCGAGGATGTCGCTGCACTGCTGGTAGAACTCCAGCGCCGACTCGGTGTCCCCCAACTGGAGCTGCACGTCCCCCAGGTTGTGGTACGAGATCGACAGATCACGCTGTGCCTCGATATTGGTCAGGTCGTCCTCCGCCAGACGCTCCGCGATGTCGAGGGCCCGCGCATAGAACTGTGCTGACAGTTCCACCGCGCTTCTGCTCTCGTGACACGCTCCGGCTCCGTGGCCTCATCGGACATGAGAATTCCGTCTCCTCCTCGACGCCGAATTGCAGAATAACGTCCCCCATCACCGCCGATGGCCACCAGCGTGTATTGCGGTCGACCGTCGCCTGCGCGACGTACTCGGTCGCACCTGTTCCAGCTTCTCCAGTGATGTGTGAGCAGTCTGTCTGCGGGACTTCGCCGCCGCCGGGGAGGTTCTCGAAACTCTTCCTGCACGTCGAAGATCACGCTCGTCAGTGTCTGCAGGGCGAGTTGGCTTTGCTGGCGGGCCGATTGTTCGTTCGTCTCGGCCAGCGTGCGGGCTTCGTGCTCGCGGGCGTTGGCAGCGATGAGGTCTTGATTCGCCTGATCGAGTTCGATGTTCTTGTCAGCCAGTTGGGTGTTGCGATTGCCGAGTTCGTCATTGAGACCACTGAGCTCGGTGTTCTTGCCGCTCAAGATGCTGGAGAACGTCCCCAGGCCCACGGCCGACAGGCAGCACGACGGCGGCCGTTGTGGTTGTCAGCGTCGGATGTTTCCGCACCCACCGTTTCGCGCGGACGCGTGAACGGCTCGGGGAACGCTTTCACTGGCTCATCCGCCAGATAGCGTTCGATGTCGTCGGCCAGATCCTGCGGCGTGACGTAGCGGTCACGCGGCTTGAGGGCCATCGCCTTGAGGCAGACGGCTTCCAGCGACTTCGGGACGTTGGCTTTGATCTCAGTCGGGCGCGGGAACCGTCCCGTCTGCACGAGCTTCAGCACTTCGTCCTTGCGGTGGCCTGGAACGGCGCCTTCCCCGTCAGCAGGTGATAGAGCGTGGCTCCCAGACTGTAGACGTCACTGGCGGGGCCGAGTTCATCGAGTTTGCCTGCCGCCTGCTCGGGAGGCATGTAGGCTGGGGTGCCGAGGGCGCTGCCGATCATGGTCGGAGTGACACCCTCACCTGAGAGGGGGCGCAGCGACTGTTCCGCTTCAGCGCTTCCGACATCTTCTCGCCCTTTGACTTTCGCCAGTCCCCAGTCGACGACGAGGGTTTCACCATACTTCCCCAGCATGATGTTGCCGGGCTTCAGGTCTCGGTGCAGCACGCCGCGTGAGTGGGCGTAGCTGATGGCCTGGCAGACGTCGATGAACCGGCCCAGGAGCTTGCGGAGCTGCAGTGTTCGCTCGGAGTCCGATGCGTTGGCGTTCTGCTCGAGTGATAGGCGCCGATCGCTTCCTTGAGGCTGTCCCCCTGAATGAACCGCATCGCATAGTACGGTCGGCCATCGGCATACTGACCGAGTCCATACACCGGCACGATGCCCGGATGTTCCAAGCCGCCCGTGATCTCGGCTTCCAGCACGAACCGGCCACGACTGTCTTTGTTGTCCGCATGCTCGCCGCGAATTTCTTTGAGGGCGACATCGCGGTTGAGTTCTTCATCTCGGGCGACAAAGACTTCCCCCAACCCGCCGCGAGCATGCGGCCGCAGAATGCGAAAGCGAGTTTCCCCGTGCGGCAGCCGGGCACCATCTCCCGTCAACGCACCCTCCGATGGCACGAACGTCTGTTCGGAATCGATCTGCGACGGGATGACGGTCTCCGCTGCCGCTCTGTCAGGAATGTGCGTCAGCGTCGCCGCGATCTCGACGTCACCGAGTTGTTCCAGTTCATGCCGCAAGGCACTCAATCCACTCAGAGCCGCCAGCGACTGCCGAGGATCGTCGCCATGTCGCTGCAGATGCAGTTCCACCAGCCGTTGCAGGAGATCGACCGCCTCATCCGACATCGCCCCCTGCCTCCGCAGCACGTCGGCCAGCGTTTGCGATGGGTCACTTCGCCAATCCCTGAGGACGATCACGAAGTGCCTCCTGCGACAGGCAAGAGTTCACTGAACAGCCAGAAGGCCGAACAGCAGGTCTCGGTCAACGTTCATGTGTGTTGTTGGGTTGTGCGATCGAATCTGCCAGTCTGCGATACAGTTCCACGTGCCTTTCGACCATCCGCTCGATGCTGAACTCTTCCATCATGCGTTCTTTCGCGGCTGTTGCTAACTGATTGGCCAGTGCGGGATCATTGAAGAGCTTCACCGTGTACTGTGCGAAGCCGACGCCGTCGTTCGGGTTGACGAGATAACCGTGTTTGCCATGCGTGATGAGTTCGCGATTCGGCCCGATGTCGGTGGCGATCGCGGGGATGCCGAGCGACATCGCCTCCATCAGGCTGTTCGACATCCCTTCGAAGGCGCTGGCGAGCCAGTAGGCGTCGATCAACGGGAGTATGCGGTCGGCATCTTCGCGATGTCCCACGAAGCGCACGTGATCGGTACATTCGAGACTGCGGGCGCGCTCGACCAGATCGTCGCGCTCGGGGCCGTCGCCGATCACGAGCAGATAGGCTCGCGGGTCGGCTTGCCTCAGCACCTGGATGCCCCACAGCAGGTCGCCGACGCATTTCTGCTTGGCCAGGCGACCGACACACGCGACGAGCTTCGCGTCGGCTGGAAGTTTCAGTTCATTGAGCAGCGATTGACGATCAAGCGGCTCGGAGGACGAGACGGCGATGCCGTTAGGAATGACATGCATCAACGATCGCGGCACCCCCTGCTGCTCGTAGAAGTCGGCCACGCTGTGTGAGTTGGCGACCATCGCATCGGTGCGCGCAATGAGTCGGCGGTCGAGCCAGAGTTGCCAGCGGCTCTTCCACGAATCGACGCACCGCTCGGAAACAACGATTTTGGGACGCTGCCTTCCCGTCACCGCGAGGCGGGCATAGGCGTTGGCCGCGAAGAGCCAACTGTGAACGATGTCGGGTTGCTGCTCCTTGATGAGTGCTTTCAGCTTCCACAACGCCCTCGGATCGCCTTTCAATCGCTTACCGAGAATCGTGACGGGAATCCCCGCCTGCTGAATCGACTCGGCATAGGGTCCGCCGCGTGTCAGGCAGACGACGTTTATGTCGAACTGCTCGCGCGGCAGCCGGGTGGCGAGGAGCATCAACTGTTTCTCGGCTCCCGAACGGTCGAGCGTGGGGATGAGCAGCATCACCCGCAGCCGACGCGAATCGGCGGAGGGAGCATCTTCGATGTTTGAGCCTGCGGCATGCATGAGGAGCCACACTATGGCCGATGCACACGGCGACACGCCAGCGAATGAGACCAGTAGTCGTTCGTCCTCCAGTTATTTTCAAGTGGTCCAGGCATTCCTGTCTGAATGATTTTCAGAATAGCCCATGGAGTTAATGTGATTCAGTGAGGTTCTTGCCTCTACTGGTCTTCTAACTGAATGAAGTCGTGCGATTCGCGCCATGCCCGTTGTTCCGGTTGTTGAGGGTGCGATGCGAATGGGATGTTTGGATCTGCGAGAGAATCGGCAAAGAACGCATCCTGTCGCTCATCCTGACTCTCCACAACGGCGCGCAAGTCATCCTGGTCGATGTGCTCAATCTCGCAACACCAAATGAAGGGATCCCACTCATCTGCGATGTAATGGAATTCCGCGTCGCGTCCCAGGTAATTGTTTCCCAGCAAATGCCCGTCAACTGGATACTGCAACAACGAATAGAACGCGAGATCCGGCGCAACTGTGATGAAGAAAAGTCCATCTCGTTCCGGATACGGTGAATCCGCGTCGCGAAGATCGAGTGGCTCGGAATTCGCATCAGTGGCGTCATCGACGAACGCTGCTGTTGTCATTGAATGCGCTTCGCAGAACGCCTGGACGGCAGCACTCAGGGGAGGGGGATCAGCAAATCCCCGGCCGAGAAGCTCCGTGAGTTGTTCCTCCCTGTCGAGGAGGACATTCAACTCTTCTGGACTAATACTGCCCACGGGCCCAACAAGAACACGATCAGACTGTCCTGCCGCGACATAGTGCCAGGTGTCGTCGTGTCCCAGATACCGATGTCCGGGCCCATCAGCCGGCATACCGACCTTCAAGATTGTAATCAACAGAAACGGTGGAACGACTTCCTCGAACGTAACGCCTGTTGAAGGGACTACACTCTGCGTTTCTGAAACCGGAGGAAGTCGACTAGCCTCGTTGGATGTGGCAAGCTCGTTCGTGTCATTGACATCCGTCTCAATGTTGTCGACCCGGTCCTCAGGCTGATTCGATTGTTCGCAACCGCACACCGAGCTCAACATCACAAGAGCGAAAAGCAGTTTCCATTTTGTGACATCCATGTTGGCAATCCTTGTCCTTGCAACACCAGTAGTCGTCAGTCTTTCGCGGAATCTCATGGCAAATCGACACGGCCTACCGAAATCGTCCAGTCAGGAAAGTCTGGACCACCTGGCGACTACGGAGTTGACGTGATTCAGTGTGGTCCGTGCTACGTGATGAGATGCAGCTTGTTCGCCAGATCCCTTCCAGATGTTGCCGGCGGGAGGGGTTTCCCATCGGCGTGCATGAGCCGAATGGTCTCTTCGACGATCTCGCACAGTTCGCGAAACACGTCTTCTTCGCTGTCGCCGTGGCATCCGCCGTACACCAAACCAGGCGAACTGCCGACATAGCATTGGTCTTCTTCAGACCATTCGATGATCTTCACGTATCGGGCGGTGTCTTTCACTCTTGGGCTTCCTTGATGGCGTCCGCAACGGCGCGTTCCTGATAGTGTTTGGCGTCATCTCCCACGTTTCCAGAGATTGTAACCGGTCGTGAGACGTTGGGATGAACGAAATTGCGGTGACTGCCCTCCCTCCGCGATTCTTGAATCCGGCTTGCTCCAACTCGACAATGAGTTCGCGAATCTTGCGTGGCATCCGTCACCGCTTGCGCTTCGCCACCATCTTGTCCATGATCCACGCCATGCCGTGCTCGGCCTTGAGCGACTCGAAGCCCTTGAGGACTTCTTCCATGTTGCGGGGACGGTCGCCGGGCTTCTTTTGCAGCATCCGTTCGTAGAGCCGCTCCAGCGAATGGGGCACTTCAGACCGTGCTGCCCGCAGCGAAGGGATCGGATCCTCGCGATGGGCGACGAGGACTTCCATCATTGTGTCGCCGCGAAACGGGGCCTGTCCCGTCAACAAGAAATGGAGCGTGCAGCCGAGACTGTAAACGTCGCTGCGATGGTCGGCCTTCTTCGTATTGATCGCCTGTTCGGGGGACATGTAGTCGACCGTCCCCAGCACTGCCCCCGTGCGCGTGAGCGCCGTCTTCGAAATCCCTGAGTCTTCCTGATTGGGATGAGTCAGCCGGGCGAGGCCGAGATCGACGATGCGCACATTGCCGGCGGTGTCGAGCATCAGATTCGAGGGCTTCACATCGCGATGCGTGATGCCGTTGGAATGGACATACGCCAGCGCGCGGGCGGCATGAATCATGCAATTCACCGCCGTGCTGAGGGGGAGCGGACCGTGCGACCTCACCACTTCGGTGAGGTTGTTGCCCGGCACGTACTCCATGACGTAGTACGACTCCTCGTCCTCGCTACCACTGTCGACGGCTGCCACCAGGTGAGCGTGCGTCAATTGCGAAGCGGCCTCGACCTCGCGGCGAAAGCGGCTCTCGGCTTCCAGATCCTTCATACTCGCTGACGAGAGAATCTTGAGGGCGAAGATCTTGCCATCCTTCCTCCGCCGCACCTTGTAGACGGCTCCCATGCCCCCTTGTCCGATGCGATCGAGCAATGTGTAGTCGCCGTAACGCAAGCGCGAGGGGGGCTCGCGCGTGAGGCAATCGATTTGAAACGGAGTGAGACTTCCCCCTTTAAGGAGCTTCTGCGTCAACCCGTGCAGATCGACGGTCTCGCTGGACGTAAAGTCGGCCTTCAACTGCCGGACCGAATCGGCCGCCAGCAATTCGTTGATCTCGATACGCTTAGTGAATTCGTTGATATCCACGGGGAGAGAAGTATCAATGTGCAGGTCACCCGTCGCGAGAGCGAGGGTTTCATTCTAGTTCTTGATCGCCGCCTGAGTTGACGCTCCTGATCCTATTCCGAGTTCCGTCGTTTTCCGCGGGAGAGTTTAACTCCATCAATGCGCCGACGATTGTGACGCCTCGCTCACGCGTCGGGTTACCATGTGTCACTTTCGCTTGGGGAACTTGCCCGTGGGAACCCAGGTGTTGGTGTTTTCTTTCAACTCCTGCAGGTCCGCGACGCTCGGCGGGTTGTGTGTGCCTGAGGAACTACGTTTCGACTTGCGAATTCTTGGCTCATAGTTGACCGATTCTTCAGGATTTTGCTTGCTGAAAAAGAACCAGTTCGAACGTTCGGAGGCAGCGATCGCGCGGCCTACCAGCAGAACAATCGCGGCCGTCACGAAGCCCGACGCCAGCACGCCACCGCTCAACATCAGCCCCTGGGAGTTGCGAGTGGCCAGCAGCACCGCCGCCGCCAGTCCGACGCCGGCCAATGTGCAGACGAAGGCAGCCGCCACGACACCGGCATTCTCCCGGTCGGAACGGAATCGCATGTTCTCCCACATGGAGCCTCTCCATTTCGCGGCGTGATGATCCAGGAAACGACAATCTAGCATCGAAGTTTCCAGTGAATCAATCGTTGTCGGTCATTGCGGAATGACTGCGGTTTCAGTGCCGACTGCCAACAAGCGTTGCCGGAACAGGTCGCGAGAACCTTCAACTCGCAGCCGGCAGATCGGCTTCGCGTCACCCAGTTGTGCCACAATGACATGCTTGTTGAAATCTAGCACTCGGCCAACAACTGCCATGTTGACACCTTTGGTGTGGGCGTTGATGTCGCAGTCTCGTAATGTGTAACCATCTATAAATAAACGAGTTGCGAACGACTCAATCGCGTGAATATTCGATTGGCACGCCACATGCACTGTCTCCTGGCGTCCAAGTCGCGACTGGATTCACACTCACTTCACCCCGACATCGGCGGGAACCGGCGTGTCGTCCGGAACTTGCCAACAGATTCAAAAGGAGAGTTTTTCATGCGTCAGTCAATGTCTAAAGGTTGTTGCGAGACCCCCCGTCGTGGACGTGCCCAGCACCCCTGGTTCGCCATGCAGGATCTGGGTCGCGAAATCGATCGGGCCTTCGGTCAAGGCTCTCGTGCCGTCGCTCCGATGACGCTCTGGGAAGATGAGCAGCATGTGAACGTCGAAGTCGATGTTCCCGGCCTGACGATGGACCAGATCGAACTGGTCCTCGAACAGGGCAAGCTCTACATCCGCGGCGAGCGCCCTCAATTGGCTGAGGGAACCAGCGTCAGCCACAACGAGCGCGGTTACGGCAAGTTCGAGCGCGTGGTCCGCTTGTCGGACAACATCAACGTCGATCCTGCCGCGACCAACGCCTTCCTGCGTAACGGCGTGCTGACGGTTCAACTCGCCAAGAAGCCCGAGACGCAACCCCAGCGCATCGTGATTCGCGGCGACGAGACCCCGCAAGCGGAGTAGTCGCTGCCACGCAGGATGACGCGGTCATCCGACATCCAATTCTCTCGACGGGGCCGGTTCACAAAGTGGGCCGGCCCCTTTTTCGTGTGTGCCGAGCATGTTTGGCAGTTTGCGGGGTGTAAGTCCCCGTTCCAGCCTGATGGAGGCGAAGGAAAGTGAAGCGCAAGGGCGTCGTCGCGAGGCGCAGTCTGAAGGAAGCGTGGAGCGAAAGCGCGAGCCGATGAACAAGAACCGGATATGCGCGCCACCATCCTGGATGCCTAAAGCTTCCCGGACGACAAAACAGTCTCCCTCCCCCGATTCCTGGAATTCTGCTTCGCTCCGAAAGGTCTGCCTGTTGAGGGGGCGTTGTGCTAGCGTATAGACAAAGATGTGCCAGGAATGAGGCACCTCATGGGGAGAATCGATGTCGACGGAACACCTTGCGGCCTCGGCCGAATCGCAGCGGTTTGCGACACAGACAGTACCGCGACCGCACGAGAATGGTGCGCTCCCGATGGCCCCGCGTTTTGAAGGGAATCCCCCGGCGGTTCGCTGGCTGGAGCTGTTCGCTTTGCTGTCGATCGTCGTCGCTTGGGATCTGTCGATCTATCACGGCGGAGGCTTCGCAGGCTGGGGACTTGTGCTTGTTGTCACTCCGTTACTGCTCGCGCTGGGGGCGGCACGTCGCGGTTGGGATTGCACCACGCGAGTGTTGTTCCCGTTGCTCGTGGTGCTCGCCGCTCGGCTGGTGTGGTGTGGATCGGTGACGACCGCGCTCGTCGGTTTGGTCCTGCTGGTGGCGGCAGCGATGGCGTTGTCGGGGCTACGTCCCTACCTCGAAAACTGGGGGATG
The DNA here is from genome assembly GCA_942492405.1 of uncultured Planctomycetaceae bacterium. GTDB lineage: Bacteria > Planctomycetota > Planctomycetia > Planctomycetales > Planctomycetaceae > JANNSB01. The sequence goes on along the minus strand of CALOES010000052.1, from coordinate 81,946 downwards.
TTTTTGTTTTCGGTTCCCGGCTCCATGTTCGGAGGACTCGGTGACTACGCACGCTCGACCAAGAACATCAAAGGCTGTCCTCCTTCAATGTGGGTGACGGTGGGGCTGCCGGCACTCGCGCTCGTCTTGTTTGCGACAATCTTCCTGAGAGCCAACCCCGATCACTGGACCTGGATCGGCGGACAACTGAGCGAGTTCTTTCAGCAATGGCGCGAGTACCTTCCCACTTCGCTCGAAGTCGCTTTCTGGGTACTCGTCGCCGGCGTCGCGATCGCCTGGCTGCGGCCGGGTTGGCTGCACCGCTACTGCACACGAGCCGGCGAAGAACCTCGCCCGGCGACGGGAGGGCTGTCGCTGCCGCTCTATCAGGGTTATCGCAACACGCTCATCACGGTGATCGCGCTCTTCAGCGCCTATCTCGCGTTCGAGTTTCACACACTCTGGTTCCGACAGTTCCCCGAAGGCTTTCACTATTCGGGTTACTCGCATGAAGGAGCCTTCTGGCTGACGGTCGCCCTGGCGTTGTCGACGCTGATGCTCTCGACAATCTTTCAGGGAGCGACGCTCAACCATCCGCAGGTCGGCCGACTGAAGACGCTCGCCTGGATCTGGTCGGGACTCAATCTGCTGCTGGCGGCTGCGGTGTTTCATCGGCTCTTCATCTACATCGAGTTCAACGGCATGACTCGCATGCGGGTGGTGGCGATGCTCGGCGTGCTGGCCGTCATCGCGGGCTTTGCGCTGGTGCTGGCGAAGATCACCTGGAACAAGAGTTTTCTGTGGCTCTTCCGCAGACAGATCTGGGCCGTGTCGCTCGCGGCGTATCTGTTCGTTGTGCTGCCGGTTGATCTTTGGGTGAATCAGTTCAACGTGCGGCAAGTCCTCTCGGGCAATCTCGCTCCCAGCGTGCAGATCGCGATGCACCCCACGAGCAGCGAGGGACAGTTGCAACTCGCACCGCTGCTGGAGTGTGAAGATGCCATCATCCGAGATGGCGTCCGCGGGTTGCTGGCTTTGCAACTCGATCGAATCGAGCGGCGTACACCACGCGAAAGTCATTGGAGCGAATACCAGTTCGCCGACGAACTGTTGTCGTCGCAACTGGCGAAGGTGGACGGACTCGACGAGACGTCGGCCGACGGTCATCGTCTGGCCGTGCAGGCATTCAAGGACTACGCCTTCCAGTGGTGGTAGCGATCGCGGTGTCGTGGGTAAGTCCATGTTTCTTCGCTGCACTCTTTGCGGAGTGCCAAGTCCCTTCGGCTCCCAACGATCCAGTTGAGTGTGGCAAGCGTGTGGCCCATTTCGACGAGAAGCGCGACTCTGTTCCTGGGATTCGTCTGTCTCAATGGCCGTGGAAGTTGTCGTCGAGGCCCAATTCGAGAGGCCAACGGTCAATCAGGCATCATCCCAGACGATGTGTGCCTGCGGGAGGATTCGACTCGCGGCACTTCGTTATCGTGAGCCGGTCGCCGTGCCCATCGATTACGGCGGATCTGTTGGGCTGGTTGCCGAGTCTGGGGACAGACTCGACGACGATTCCTCACCGTCTCAAGCGATCTCCACGCTGAGTGGGGCCACTTCGTCGACGCGGGCGTCGATGGCGTCTTTCAGTTGCTTGCTCCACGCGTTCTGGTCTTTCCCTGCTGATGCGAACTTGTCGAGTTCGTCGTCGAGGAACATGCCGCGGAGCGTGTCAAGTACCGCCACACGCCCTTCTGATCGTCCGAGTGCAAGTAGCTCACACGCTTCATCCAGCTTGCGGGGAAAGGGAGCCCGCAAGGTCACCTCCTGGGTCGAATCGCACACCCCAGAGCCGGGCGGAGTCGACGTCTCGTTCGCGACTCTCACATCGTCATGGTTCGCAACACGCGACTCCCTTCGCTGTCGACGTCTCTTGAGAAATCGGAGCGCACCCCAGAGGACGATCGTCCCCACGCCCCCCGTGGCCGCCGATCCTCCGACGATGCCCAACCACTCCAGCAGCGTAAACGCGATCGGCAGCGCGTCGATCGATGACCGAGTCGTCGCCGGAATCGAAGCCGTTGACTCTGGGATCGTGTCGCGTTCTGGATCGGATTCACTGACAGTGGCTGAGAGGGTACCGTCGACTTCATCAACCGCTGGATTCTCATTCGTTGGCGACGCATTATCCGTGTTGATCGCGGCGCCCTCAGACACAACAGGCATCAACGCATTCAGCCTCTCGATCAACCAGGCCTTGCCATGGTAGCCGACGACGCGACCCTGTCGCGTGACGAACGTCGGCACCGTGTCGATCCCCGCCTGCCTGGCGACGATCGGTTGCAGATCGACGTCGACGCGGTGCAGGTGGAATCGCGCACAGATCGCATCGCGGAACTCGGCATCGGTCTGCAGGTCGAACCAGAACTGTCGGCAAGGCCCGCAAGTGTGAGACGTGTAGACCGTCAGCATATTGGGGTCGTCATAGTCGCACACGCTGCCCGGCGAGAGCAGAGGACATTCGACGGCGTGCAGGGTTGCTGTTGAAACGGCATCGGCGCTCGACTCGTTCGCAAGTATCCATTCCCGCCATACGGCGAAGAATTCAGCGGGCCGGAGGTTGTAGAATGCCTCAAGTTTCTCGCTCGGCAGGCGTGGGTCGCGTTGAAAGTCGAGCAACCTCCCTGGGCCGCCGCGTTCGATCAGGAACTCGACCAGGGAATGTCCGACGGCATAGAGGGCGGCAACCTCCGCGCTGTTGCCGGGGTAATCCATTGCATCGAGCCATGCGTTGTCGATTGTTGTGAACGTGCCCGAATCAATCAGCCTGCGAGCCTCGGCACGCAATCGCTGTTGTGATGTTTCGGACTCTCGGTCGCTCGCGCAACCTTCATCAAGCCAGCGGGGGATCGGTCTGCGGACGAGCGATGCCCTCACCATGTGATCGACTTCGTGCGGAATGACATCGTTGCAGATCGCTTCCCGCCGACCGCTGACCTGCATTCGCCAGCCATAGACCTCGCCCCCAGCAAATGTGAACGTCGTTGCGCCGCCGCCACTATGATCAGCCAGCGTGACGACGATGGGGCAGGGGACCGACCAGCGCCCGGGGAGTTCTGCCCCCGACCAGTAGATTGCTGAATAACATCGCGCCTGCTCGGCCCGCGCGACGATCTCGGCATCGTCGCAAGCGAAGTTTTGGGCGATCGCCGCCGAGGTAACGATAAACAGTGAACACGCCAGCAATGCCAGCATCCCGGATGCTCTGAGCGTCCGGGATGATTGACTGCCAATCACAGTGAACAAGTTGAAACTCGAATGTCGCCGCACGATCAATCTCCTCAAGAATGAAGTTCCACTCGGACTCCAGCCGGCGCCTGCGGCTGGGCGTTCAACGAGTTCTGGTTGTTTCTCGACACTCGAGCAGCCGAAAAGCGACCCACGCGGCGATACGTTCCCTGCCTCACGAGCGCGCGCAGCAGTCGGCCGGGATGGAATCGCGTCGGGTTGGCGTGATTCATGCGTCCCAGTCGCATCAGAACGGCGGCGACCAGCTCCGAACAAAAGAGTTCATCGAGATTGGCGCTCGGAAAGCAGCGGGTGAGTTGAAAGACGCGCGTCCCCGACAGCATCGCCCCGCCAAGATCGTATCGAATGGCCCGCCGGGCGAACTGCTCGATGAGGATTCGCGTGAGGAGCCGCGACTCGGCGGCGGTGAGGCTTTGAATGTCGCTCAGCCGATAGATGTCGACGCGACCGCCGACATCGATGTAGTCACGAATTCGGACCAGCGGTGGATGAGCCTGCACGCCATCCGTTGGCTGTCCGCGAATCAAACACGCATGCGGACAGAGCGTCGTCGATTCGACCCAGACGATTTGCCCGGCGTACTCACAGCAGAGGGCGACATGCGAGGGAGCCAGACGCAGCCCTCGCGGCGAGAAGAGTGACGCTGTCGCGAAACTGATCACACGGCTGGTAACGTCGACCCCGAAACACGCAGCAATATCCCCCGGAAAAAACTCCATCCCACACTCCAGATTCGGTGACACACGGTTTGTCTACCGAACCCGTCGCGGTTGCGCGGTGCCGAGGAATTGAGAATGGGCGTCGCAAGTCGAAGGATAATGACCATCCCTCGAAAAACAGACGCGAGTCGTCGTCACTCAGTCGCTGCTTCGCCCACCAGTTGCGGTTGTTGATTGGGGCCGAAGGAGACGTTTTGGGCGGCGTCGAGCAGCAGTTGGTTGCCGTCGAATTGGAATGTCAGTGTCGCATAGAACGGCGTTTCGCAGGCGACGAGCTTGATCGTGAAGATGTCGTCCATCGACCAGGCGCCGGCAGCCGACATCAACGGGTCGTCGGGCGCTCCGAGGATGTTGTTGATGCCGTTGGCGAATCCCGTCTGACTCGCCGGCCATCTACCGAGCCCGACCGGCGTGCTTGTCTCGACATCTCCCTGGCGGACACGCAGTGTGGCTGTGTCACCATCGAATGCGAGCGACATCGCGTCGATGCCGCGATCGTTTTCGGGGAACTTGTACCACTGCCCCGAGACTTTGGACTCCATTGGAACATGCGATTCACCGACTGGCAGTGTCATCGTCAAACCAGCGAGCAACGTTTGCAGTTCATGCTCGGCGGCTTCGTCCTCTGGCAAGGGAGCATCGTTGAACGCGGGGAGAAGTTTGTCCCAGACGAGATTCAATACCCCCTGCATGTCTCGCACGCCGCTGGTGATAACGACGACGGCATCCTGATCAGGAAGCACGAGACAGTACTGACCAAAGGCTCCGTCCCCGCGATAGGCATTGTGACGCGAAAGCCAGAACTGATAGCCATACCCCTGATTCCAGTCGCTCGTGGGTGATGTCCCGTTCGTTGTTTGCAGCGATGTCGCCTCGCGAACCCAGTCGGCGGGGATCAACTGTTGTCCCTGCCATTCCCCCTGTTGCAGATACAACTGTCCAAAGCGGGCCAGATCTTCGGTGCGGACCTGTAGTCCATAGGCACCAGCATTGATGCCTTCGGGGCTCGACACCCAGAAAGGGTCTTCAATCCCCAGTGGTTCGAAGAGTCGGGGGGCGAGGTAATCGAGCAGCGTCATGCCCGTCACCTTTTGCACAATGGCCGACTGCATGTACGTGGCGGGCGAGTTGTACAGGAAGTGCTCGCCGGGCGGAAACGCAACGGGATGCATGAAGAACTTCTCGGTCCACGTTGCTCCCGGCGGCGAGTTGGGATCGGGACGAAACAGAGCCGGCTCACTCTCGTGACCGGTATTCATTCTGAGCAGATCACGGACCAGCATCGCTCGCAGATTGTCTGAAGGCTCCGCCGGCGCTTCGTCAGGAAAGAAACTCAACACGGTGTCGTCGACGTTCAGATGACCTTCCGCGATCGCCAGCCCGACGGCAGTTGATGCGAAGCTCTTGCTCAGTGAATAGAGAATGTGCTGCGTCTCGGGGGCGTAAGGCGTCCACCATCCCTCAGCCACGACATGACCATGCCGCACCAGCATGAAGCTGTGCATGGCATCGACTTCGTCGGCCGCGGTGATGAATTCTCGCAATGCCGTCGACGACACCCCCTGAGCCTCGGGCGTGCTGCGAGGCAGTGCGGCGGAATCGCCGTCGGCAAGCGCCGATTGTCCGATCGGAGAGATTGTCGACATCAGTAGGAAACTCGTGACGAGCAGACGGACGGGCATGGAACGCTTTCGAGCACATGGGACAACAAACGGCAACACATGGCAGCGTAATCATCTCAAGCCACACTCCGTAATGCCACTGCGGGGGAACGCGGCATGACAATCATTCAGTGTCCTATCGCGAACTTCAGCATCCCCAATGACCAACGACGACCGTCGTCCCTTGCCGCCACATCATTCCGCCTGCACCATACACCCCATGCACTTCCTTCTCGTCAGCATGGGTACTTACGGCGATGTCTTCCCGTTTGTCGGCGTCGGGGCCGAACTGAAGCGGCGGGGGAGGCGCGTGACACTGGTCGCCAATGAGGAGTATGCCCGCGAGGCCGATCGATTCGGGTTCGAGTTTCATTCATTGATCTCGAATGCCGACACGCACGAACTGATGGGCAACCCCGATGTGTGGCACCCCGTTAAGAGTGCGGCACTCGGTGCGAGGTGGGCGAAAGGGCGATTTATCGGCCAGTACGACATGCTCAAGTCGCTCGTTGGGGCGGAGACGGTCATCATTGCGTATCCGCCGATCTTCGGGGCACGCATGCTGAATGAAGTCGAAGGGGTACCGCTCATCACGATGTTTCCGATGCCGTGGCTCGTGCCGAGCGGCCATGCCCCGCCGGAGTTCATGGTGGGCTTCAACATGCCGACATGGATGCCGACGATCATCAAGCGGGCTCACTTTCGCACGCTCGAAGCGGTGGCGGACTTCATGATCGGCGGGCATGTCAATCGGCTGCGCAAGGGGTATGGGCTGGCCAAGATCAAGCAAGTCTCCCGTTGGGCTTTCTCGCCACAGATGACGATCGGCCTCTTCCCCGACTGGTACGCGCCGCCGCAACCCGACTGGCCGACGAATCTGAAGACGGCAGGCTTCAGCGACTTCGACGGCGGCGACGATGCCGGCCTCTCTCGATCGGTGATCGAGTTCATTGAGTCGGGAGAACCGCCGGTAGCAGTCACGTTCGGCACCGGCATGCTGCACGGCAAGGAGATGTTTGAGAAGGGGGCCGAGGTTTGCCGATTGCTCGGCGTGCGCGGCATTCTGCTGTCGCGGTTTGAAGATCAAGTGCCGGCATCACTCCCCGAAGGTGTGATCCGGTGTGAGTACGCCTCGTTTCGCGAGTTGTTCCCGCGCTGCGGAGCGGTGATTCATCATGGCGGCCTCGGAACGACGGCCCAAGCTCTCGCGGCCGGCACGCCGCAACTCATCCTCCCCTTCGCCTGGGACCAGCGCGACAATGGCTCGCGCATCAAACGACTGAGTGCGGGAGACTGGGTGCCGTCGAAGTCGTCTGCTGAGAAAGTGGCAAAAGCTCTCCGGCCATTGATGACGCCCGAAGCCCGCACCCGCTGCGACGAGTGGTCGACCCGCTGCAAGTCGACAAAGGCGAACCAGCAGGCGGTGGATTGGATTGAGGAGTTTGCGATGCGTGCCGATTGACTCGAGGAATCATGCCCATCGAAACTGAAATGCGGTCGCATCGGACCCTGGGAAACGTCTATAATCAACCCCAACGCAGATACGAGAAATCGTTCAACGAGAAGAGGCGCCACATCATGTCCGTCGCCACAGTTCCAGAATCCTTGACCGCCGAAGAGTTCCTGGAACTCTTGCGCGATGAGCCTGAGAATGAGACGTGGGAACTCATCAATGGTGAATTGAGGAAGCGCCCCATGACCACTCGCAGTCGAAAGCACTCCCGTACGATTTCCTTCGTGGATCGGCTGATCGGTCGCTGGTTTGACAATCAGACGACGATGGAGGGTGAGATTGCGGCAGGTGAGGCACGCTGCCGACTCCGTCGCGATCCTCACACGATCGTAGGCATCGACCTCGCGCTTTTTGCCGGCGAGGAGTTCGACGACAGCGTCTCTTATTACGACGGCCCACCAGTTCTGGCCGTCGAGATCCTCTCCCCATCCGACACTCATGAAGCCGTCGTCGAGAAAACGCTGCTCTATCTCGATTGCGGCGTGAAGCAGGTGTGGATCATCGACCCCGATCATCAAACGGTGACGATTCATCGGCCTGCGAGAGAACCGGAGTTCTTCACCATCAGCGAAACGCTTACGGCAGAACCCGACTTGCCGGGGTTTTCGTGTCCCGTGAAATCGTTGTTCGGCGCATAGCGGGTGCAGTTCGCACTTGAGCGATTCGCCACCCATACCTTTCACGGCACCTGAAAGAACCCGCCACCCAACCCGCCACCGCCACCGAACCCGCCACCACCGCCACCGAAGCCACCCCCTCCTCCGCCATAGTCGACGATTCGAATCGGTATCTGAAGATGAAATCCTTCTGAACCCTCACTCCACGATTCGGGCGACAGGCGTTGGAGTTCAAGGCGGACATCAGTCAGCACCGAAGGCTGATGCTCGATTATCAATAAGGCGGCAGGAAACTCGATAGACCCATCCGATGGCTCCGTTTCGTTGTCTCCATCCTCGGAAGCCGACTCCATCACATCCGCATCTGTCAGCTCTTCGGTTGCGTCAGCCGTTTCAACTTCTTCAGCCCTCGACTCCTCTGGCGTATACTCCATCGCCCCCAGCCTGACGATATGAATCTTCCCAATCGCGTCTGGGTGATCGGCATCCCGCCACGTGCCTGATGCGATGTGCGCTGGCAGGTAGCCCAGGAGATCCGTCGCCGTATCGACATGCATCAGGAAGCGATATGTAAAGATCATCGGCATCGGCGGCGGAGAGGGCTCATCCACGGGAAAGCGATCTCGCTCGGGGTCGTTCAGCCCCAGGGATTGCCACTTGGCGAGCACTTCGTCAATTCTCGCAATGGCATACTCATCATCGCGAAGCAGGAACCATCCGGGTTCGAGCAGGACGTATTCTCCGGAAACTCCTTCGCCCGGCGTCACGCTGCCATCCGTATAGTCCTCGAGCAAGCGATTGAACGCGATCTGATCTTGCTCGGACTTGACGAAATCGGAGACGTCATAAAGACGAGTGGATTGCCCGCCGCATCCATAGACAGTAATCACTATTTGACCGTTTTCTGCGAGCCATCTCACGACAGGATCGCCGTGTAATCCATTCTGTGTATTGAAATCAACTAGCAGTGCATTGAGCGCCGACTCTGCACGAATGTTGAAGACCGACAGCGAGACTGGAACGTCAACGTGAAGGCCCTCATCCTGTAGGTCAAGTCCGTGGACCTGCATCGGCACACCCGACACTTCGGAAAACTGCCGAATCGCATCTACAAAGGGAACGTCGGTCAATGTAAGCGAGATCGGTTCTTTCAGTCGCAATTCGTTCTGCCGGTCGTCTTCCAGAATGCCGAGGCGCAAGACCAGCACACGCGGCTCGCGAAGAGCTGCAAGCAGAAGTGCGACTTCCAATTGAACACTGGGTACTTGCGAGATCACAAGGAAGCCCCGAAAGAAATTGATCGTACCACCAAAACCGTCGACTTCCCTCCACATCGCGTTTCCATTGTTGCTCATGAATCCGTAGATCATCTGTTTCAGCACGTCGACGTCGATCCCGCGATCGACAAGGTCAGAGATGTCGTAATGCACTATCTCGTGTCGGTCGATGAAAGAGTCCTCACGCCCAAGAATCACGACGCCATCTCGAACAACACAACCAAAGTCGAGCCATTCGTTGTCGAATTTCACATAGAGCGAGCGCCCTAGAATCGTGAACAACCGCTGGTTTCTTCCCTGGATCGTGAACCTTGCACGCTCCTGGCGGTCGGTACCATCATCAAACTCCTCGATTGCCACCGGCACATCGAACTCCTCATGAATCCAGTCGGCCAGTTCGCGAATGGTGACGTTCTCCAGATCGACGTCGACGACTTGATTGAGCGGAAACGGCGCGACCTCATCGATCCCCACGACCGGGAGCACATCTTCCTCATCGACAGCCGGCGCAATCGTCGTCGTCGGAACTTCGCCTGTGTCCTGAGTCGCCTCTGCCCCGTCGGCACCAGCCGATGTGGGGACACAACCAGACAGAGAGACGCTTACTCCCGCAATCAGCAGCACAACGACAAAGCTGGTTCCCTGGCGCATCGGTTCACCTCAAAAAGATACGGTGAAAGAGTGAGATGGGGGAAGTTGAGAATACTACGCGGCGGCGGCAGAGACAAACGCGGCAACCTCTTATCCCCGAATCCACTTCCCTCCTACGATTCAGCGACGTCGCCGAGTCTGTCCGGGAAAGCTGTCTGGCGGGAAACGGGCTTCATCTCTACAGCACACCCAGCACGATCGCCGTTTGGTCGTCGTGCGGGGTTTCGGAGCGCGAATGGCGAGTCGTTTCGCGAATGATGAGTCGCAGGAGCTCTTCCGGATCGAATTCGCGGTGCTTGATGAACAGGTCGAGCATCTGCTGGCGTCCGAACAACTCACGTTGCGGCGACAGGGCCTCGGCGAAGCCATCGGTGCAGATGATGAGTCGATCACCCGGCTGCGCGGCGTGCGTCGTCGACGACACCGGCTCGATATCGCGACTCAACCCGAGCGGAATGGTTGACGCATACAGCGGCCGATGTGTTCCGTCGGCGTGAATCAAGATGGCATCGTGCCCGGCACCGAGATACTCGAACTCGCGGTTGCGTGGATCGAATCGCACGAGTACGAACGTCACGAAGTGCTCGACACGCGTGTCATCGCAGAGGTATTCGTTGAGAGTGCGCATCACATCGACAAGGCTTGGTTGCGATCGGAGTAGCGCGCGCGTGTAGGCACGGGTTTGCGTCATCAGCAGCGCGGTCCCGAAGCCATGACCGCTCACATCCCCCAGCATGATTGCCAGTTTGCCATCGGGAAGCAGTTCGTAGTCGAAGTAGTCGCCGGCAGCGGCTTCCGCGGCGCGGCAGGTGCCGGCGCAGATGTAGTGCTCGGCGCGAAGCGACTCCCTCGGATAGAGCGCCCGCTGAATGTCTCGAGCCAGCGACATCTGAATTGCGTTCGATTCGACCTTGGCCGACAGTTCCATTCGGCGTTGCTCGTTCTCACGACGCTCGGTCAGAACGGCGTTCAGCACCAGTCCCATCAAGGCATATGTATTAAGGTATAACTGCAGATCGAGCAGCGATGACGAATCGGCCTCGGTCGCGAATGCCCCCACTCCGCGTGATGTGCCCCAAATGGCGATCACGGCAATCAATTGGTTGGCCGTCAACACGCATTCCAGCCGACAGCGCAGCAGCAGCCAGAGGACGATGATGAGCGGCAGATAGAGCAGTCCTTCCGCGGTTCCCTCTGGAAGCCAACCGGCGAACAAGCCCAGGCAGACGAACGTCAACAGGACAAACGATGCGACCATCTCGGCAGGTCGCTCTGGAAACTCTGGAGCCATCGCCCAGCGGCACATTACGATTAAGAATGGTGCGACGATCATCATGCCCGTCAGGTCACCCAACCACCAGGTGAACCAGTTCATCCAGAGTTCCGAGCGCGTGATGTGTTCACTGAAGTGCAGACTCGCCACTCCGATCGTGGCCGCCACGATACTTGAGCTGGCGGCGATCAACAGCCAGAGGAAGGCGTCGCGCGGCCGGTTCCAAAGATGCTTCGTGTCGAAACTGCGATGACACAGATGTGCCGCGAGCACCGCGGCAAGTGTGTTGCCCGTGGCCATCGAGGCAGCGGTGATCGGAGAGACCGCTGTCTGACAATTCGCCACGAATGCCCCGATCCAGATTCCGGGGATCACGCGAGGCGATCGCAAGATCAACGCAGCAAGAGCGATGCCAGAGGGGGGCCAGACGGCACTCGCGTTGCCCGGCGGGATCGCGAATGCAAGACCATGAAAGGCCGCCACCGCGTACAGCCCGGCCACGACCACGATTTCGACAGCCCCGGTCAGGAGCCACGAGGTCGGGAGTCCATTTCTTTCCCGAGAATGAATTGTCGTGAACATACCCTCGGCCCTTCGCGCAGGAGGCCGAGACGTTCGGGTGGAGCGCATCACCCAAATGACCCGTCAACGTACGAAACACAAATAAAACTACGATTAAGATGTCTAGAGTTTAGCCACGGTTCCGCAAGGATGGAAGAAATCGGGCAAGTTGCAACTTCACGATGCCAGCTACCATGAGTTCAGGTCGTACCGCACTGCTGATCCAGTTTTTTGGCGAAAGCGACTCGTAATCCCGAGATATCGAGAGACGCCTCCTCCACCACATGGGCGTTGGGTCGCCAAGAATCTCACTCACTAATTACGTTACACCGACGGAATTCGATGGAACCCTGTCGCCTTCGGTTGCCGATCGATGTTCAAACGAGTGATTCATCCCATTTTTGGAGTCCAAACCATGCCGAGACTGCCCTCGTTGCGTTCTGTCTGTCTGATGCTCACCCTCTTCGTTGTCGGCTGGTCGGCGAAGGCCGCGTTCTTTGAAGAATGGAAGAGCGGCATCGAATGGCCCGAGCCGGCGATCATTCAACCAGGGACTGACAATGGACCCCCTTCCGATGCCATCGTCCTCTTTGACGGCACCGACATGTCGCAGTGGAACGGCGGCGAAGGTTGGACGATTGAAGACGGTGTCGGCATCTGCAGCAGCACGGTCACCACGAAAGAGGGATTTGGCGACTGCCAGTTGCATCTGGAGTTCGCCACGCCGAGCGAAGTCACCGGCAGCGGACAGGGTCGCGGCAACAGCGGCGTCTACCTGATGAACCGCTACGAAGTACAGATCCTCGATTCGTACGACAACAATACCTACTTCGACGGACAGTGTGGTTCGATCTACAAACAACATCCACCACTGGTGAACGCCTGCCGTGCTCCGGGCGAATGGCAGACGTATGACATCCTCTTCACCGCGCCGCGATTCGATGAAGCAGGCAATGTCACGTCGCCGGCATACGTCACCGTGTTGCACAACGGCGTGGTGGTGCAGAATCACTTCGAACTCATCGGCGGCACGTTCTGGGATGAGCCGCCACACTACACAGTTCACTCCCTCCGCGAACCGATCCTGCTGCAGGACCACGGCAACCCGGTGCGGTATCGCAACATCTGGATTAGGGATCTGATGCCAGCGGAGTGAGGGATGACATCAACAATGGCGTGAGGTGATGCATGACTCTGACGGCATTCGTTCCTGATGGCTCCAGTCGACGGTGCAGGATCTGCGGGCAGATTGTTGTCGTCGTGTTCTCGATTTTCGGAGACGCGACGTGCCCCGCGTGCGGCAGCCTGATCTGGCTGAACGAGCCCAAGCCTACTTCGAGTTACTACGTCCGTAAGGAACTGCGGTCGCTCGGTGCATCAGTCCGATTTGACACTGAGGCAGGAGCATGGGTGATCGATGCCTGCGGCGCGAACATTACCGATGATGAAGTCGGCCGCATTTCTGTGCTGGGCTGTGTGACTCAGTTGCTGCTCAACGATACGCCGGTAACCGATCGCGGCGTGCGATCGATAGGCCGACTGCGTTCGTTGGAGGTGCTGGAATTGGGGAATACTCTCATTACAGATCGGTCACTCTGCGACATCGGCAAGTTGACCCGGCTTGAAATGCTCAATCTGGAGGAGACCGCAATCACTGATGAAGGATTGCAACGACTCTGGGGAATCGACTCCCTGTGGTGCCTCGATCTCGACAACACGTCGGTGAACGGCAGCGGTCTGCCTCAACTGCATCGCAACGAGAATCTGGAATGGCTGTTCCTCAAGAACACGCTCGTGACCAATGAGGCCGTCGATCACATCATCCAGTTTCGGAACCTGGAGGAACTTCATCTGACGGGATCGTTCGTCACCCGCGCGGGGATCGATCGGATTCGTGACCAATTGCCGCATTGTCAGGTATCGTGATAAACAAGCCGCTTCGCAATAGTGACGAGCTCTTCGTGTGGCCGATCATCGGTTATGCGATCGGGTTTCTGAGTCTGGAATTGGCGAATCAGCAACCGATTCGAGAAACGCACTTGTGGAGAATCTGCGAAACTCTGGCCGCGCTCGGGCCAATCTGGTACGCCGCGCCGGCATTGGCGTCGCTGTACGCGCTCTACCGCGCAGAACGTCTCGGCATGGATGCACCAATCGTAATGTTTGCCGCCCTCATCGGTGGGTGCATCGGCTACATGACGATCGCTTATGTCATGGCGAATCCCGGACCCAACTACTCGACCGAGAGATGGACGGTCCCTTTCTGGTGCCTGATCGGCTGTCTTGCCGGAACCGCGATCGCGCTCTACCTCGACAAACGTCTGGTCACTCGCCGACCACGCGAGACGGAAGGGAAACGATCGACTGATGTGTGACTGTCCATTCCAGCGACCTTGCACACTCGACGACTGCGGAAGCATGGTCGTCCCTCCTCCTCTGCGACCTCCGCGACTCTGCGTGATACCTGCCTTCAATCAGTACACGCCGAGGCGCGGAGTTCGCTGAGCAAAGATTTGGCGGTTCAGAAACCCTCCATTTCATACGTGGCGACATCTCGCGTACAATCCCGCGAGCCGAGGCTGCATCCGCCGTCGGCGATGCCTTCACACCGTCAGAATCAGTCACACTCCGCATGTTCCCCACACTGGAAGCCAAGCTCGCTCGGTTCGAGGAACTCGAACAGATGCTTCAGGATCCCGAGATCTTGTCGAACCCGACCAAGATGATCGAGATTCAACGGGAATATGGCGGGCTGCGCAAAATCGCCGAGGTGATGCGCAAGTTCCATCGGCTGCAGAGCGACATCGCGGCGACCGAACTGATGGTGGCCGAAGAGAAGGAAGCCGAGACTCGTGAATATGCCGACCAGGAACTGACGCAGCTTCGCGAACAGTACGAAACGCTCAACGAAGAGCTGGAGGAACTGGCGACGGCTGGCGATTCGATCACGCGTGGCGGCCTCATCATGGAAATCCGCGCGGGGACCGGGGGTGACGAAGCCGCCCTGTTCGCGGGTGATCTCTTCCAGATGTATACGACCTACGTTCAGAATCAGGGCTGGACGATGGAACTGATGGACTCGTCACCTTCCGACATCGGGGGCTTTCGCGAGGTCGTGTTCTCGGTGGCAGGCGAAGGGGCCTACCATCGGCTGCAGTTCGAAAGCGGCGGGCATCGAGTACAGCGCGTTCCCGAAACCGAAACGCAAGGCCGCATTCACACGAGTGCCGCGACAGTGGCTGTGATGCCCGAGGCGAGCGAGGTCGAAGTCGACATCAAGACTGAGGATTTGTCGGTCGAGACGATGCGCTCGCAAGGGCCTGGCGGACAGAAGGTGAACAAGACCGAAAGCGCCGTCCGCATCACGCACATTCCCACCGGCATCGCGGTGAAGTGTCAGGATGAAAAGAGTCAGCACAAGAACCGGGCGAAGGCGATGCGCGTCCTCCGCAGCCGGCTGCTCGAAGCGATGCAGCAGAAGGCCCATCAGGAACGAGCCGACCAGCGGCGATCGCTTATCGGCAGCGGCGACCGCAGCGCCCGCATCCGCACGTACAACTTTCCGCAAAACCGGATCACCGACCACCGCATTAATCTCACGCTCTACCGCCTCGACCAGGTCGTCGCCGGCGACCTCGACGAACTGATCGACGAAATGCTGAAGTTCGACCGCAACGAGCGCCTCGGACGGGGGTGAGGGAATTCAAAGCCTCATCGAAGGGCTTCGCATGAAAGAGTGCGTTTCTCACCGATATGATCGATATGCTAGAATCGAGTAAAGCATCGACAAACGAGGTGTCCATCATGATTTCTTCCGCAGCAAAGACCGTCATTGCGAAAGCGAATGAACTCTATGAGTCGCGGCTACGTGAGCGGCTTGAATCGACGGAATGCGGTCGATACGTCGCCATTGAGCCTGAGTCGGGCGACTATTACTTGGGTGACACGTTCGATGAGGCCGTCAACGCGGCTCTCGACGCTCACGACGATCGGCTGACCTATACGATCCGCATCGGCCATGGAGCCGCCCTTCATCTAGGAGGATGCCGCCAGTGAACGGAATCGTCGACGCCGAGTTGCGAGCGCTTGTTGATGTTTCCGTGTCGGCAACGAAGGGATCTTTCAAGACACCGCTGCAGGTCTGGGTTGATACGGCCTTCAACGGCGGGCTTGTGATCCCACGAGATGAGATTCGCAGGTTGAAACTCAAGAAGTCATCGACCGCGCACGCCGTGCTCGCCGACGGTCATACGGTCGAACTAGAGACGTACTCCTGCCTCCTGGAATGGTTTGGAAAGGAGTATCGCACACAAGTCGTGGCTAACGACGGTGCGTTTCCATTGCTTGGAACGATGCTGCTTGCCGAGCGCCGACTCGATATCGACTACGTCAAGAAGACACTGAGCCTGGAGTAATCCAGATGCCGACCAGGGAACAGGCTCCTTGAAGTTCGCCTGTTCGATCTCCATGGCAAGATTCCGAGCGACGACAGTCATTAGGGCGCAAACCGCGTGAAGTAGAGCGTGGCATCCTTCACCCACGCGACGCCGTCGCCTTGGGGAGTGAGTTCCCAGCGAATGGTGTCGATCTCCAAGGCATCAGTATCTGTGAACTGCGGGATGGTAAACGTCGCTGGCTCCCACGACTGCGTATCGAGCCGCACCAGGCCGTCGGCCGTCAGGAAGGCGACGTACCTGCGGTCGGGCGTCGTGTGGATGTCGTAGTCGACTCGCGGCCATGTGCGACCGCCGACGGGAACGACGTCACCATCGAGCGTCACCGTTACCAACTGCTCTGGCGAATGGGGTGGTGCATCCCAGTCATACAGGAATCCCAACAAGTGCTCGTCATCGAGCAGCACGGGAGTCGAGAACCAGCCTCTCTCGGAGACCTGCGGATCGATCAGGCGCACCGAGTAGTCGTCCGCGTTGATGATGCACAGCGACATATCGCTCATTTCGTCCTCGATCGACAGGAGAAAAACGCCGCCAGCGAGTGAGTCTTCGAGTCTCTGAATGACATTCTTGGGGATATCGAGGAGATGCGCGCCTTGCGCATCGAGTAGCGTGTCCTGGTAAGGGACGATGGCATGACGCACATCGGGAGAGAGAAAGGGCGGACGGTCGAACTCGAAGGGCCACCGATGGAAATCGTCTCGCTGGGCGGGATCGGCGTACCACTCTAACCATTTCCCGTCGGGCCAGACCTCGGCCACGTTTAATAAGCGGCGACTCATGCCAAGTCCGGCGAAATGCAGGTTGTACTCGAAGTCGATGCGCGTGCCCTCCGCAGTAAAGGCGGCGACTTCGGTACTGTTGAGTTGCGAGTCCCGGCTCATTCCGGCGTCGCTCACGTTGAACAGCGTGGTATTGGTCATGCCCATGACGGCCAATTGCTCTCCATCAGGCGAAAACAGCAGTGAAGTGACCCGGTCGATCGCCTCGTGATAGCTTCTTTGATGTTCGTTGACCGCGAAGAGCTGCAGGTAGTTTCGCGTGATGATCGTGCCGTCGAAGAGAATCGCGATGTTGTCAATCGGACGATCGACCGAGTGAGAATACTCCAGCTCGATGGCCAGCTCGGGCCAGCGCACCCGCCAGAAGTCATAGCCTTTTGTGAAGTAGATCGAATGCGAAGATGAGTCGAACACAGCCAGTTCCATCGACGTGAGCAGCTCGGGCTCAATGACGATGCCGTCGGCCTCGTAGGACATGCGAAAGAGTCCTGAGGTTGTCGCGAGGTAGCGCTCATCACGTGAGTCTTCATCGGCCTCGGCGTCCGTTTCGCGGTCGGCGATGCACAACACCGCCCCCCGCAGTGAATCCTGCGTGTGCCGCCACTGCAAGACGCGAGTTGCCAGATCGAGGCGGCAGATGCCAACGGCGGAATGCGTTGATTGCGATGCATCGTCATGGTGCGGGCCGAGATCGAACCCCAAAGTGGCGACATCGCCCTCGACCTCCACAAACAGCGGCTGAGCATGGTGACCCTGCCACGCCTCCAGGTCGATGCGGTATTCGTCCTGTTCCTGAGTATCTCGCACAACGAGTTGCGGAATACGATCGCGATGCCATCGATGCCGATCCAGGAGCGATTCATTCAGCCAGCCGACAGAAGTGCACGGCAACCGCTCACCCGATCAATTCGGCTCCATCGATCCGTGCCGGAATGAAATCGATCTGCGACTTCAGGATCGAGGTGTTGGGTGACGATTCGATCCAGGTCGATAGAGAGCACCTCGTCGGCACTGAGCGGGAAACGTTCCTCGGTCGGCACCAGTTCGCCCCAGTACTTCTTCGCACACGACTGCATCGTCGCCTGGCCACCACATGAGGCAACGGTGCGGATCGTCTTGGAATGGAACGATGTTGCCGAACGTCAGATGTCCGAAGTCGGCGAGGGAATGACTTAGCGCCGGAGGAAATGACAAGTCGTCGTCACCATGTGCAAACCTCGACCCGGTCGCGGCGAGCAGGGCCGTCATAAGTGACAACAGCAGCAGGCGCGGTCGGGGCATGGCGGAAGATGCGATGTGGAGACGTGGGCGTTCCCTGCATCATCGTGGCTGGTTCGGGCGATGGCAATGTCTCGTCGAGGTCGCAATCCTCACGAAGGTAAGACCATCAACTGGAGAGCCGGATGCGGGAGATCCGCCCGT
The DNA here is from genome assembly GCA_942492405.1 of uncultured Planctomycetaceae bacterium. Lineage (GTDB taxonomy): Bacteria > Planctomycetota > Planctomycetia > Planctomycetales > Planctomycetaceae > JANNSB01. The sequence goes on along the minus strand of CALOES010000052.1, from coordinate 63,743 downwards.
CCGATTCGGAGGCAGGGGAGACTCAATTCAATGAGTCTTCCCTACTCCTATGCGACGCATGACTGCTCGGCCGGTCGGCGGGAGCGTCGAGTTTTACCAGCGACTTGTCGCCACAGCCTCCGCAACTACTGCCGCAATGCGAGCCGGCGCGGCCGCGAATTGTCCGCCAGGCGCGCCAGCCGAGGTAGGCGACTGCAGTCGCCACGACGGCAAAGACCAGCAATGATTGAGGTTCCCACGGCATGGGAGTCTGACCTGGAGACTAAGACAGCAGATACGTTCCGACTTGATAGGTGATGATCGCCCCCACATACGCGAGGGCCGTCATGTAGACAAAGCTGAAGAGGGGCCAGCGCCACGATTGTGTTTCGCGCTTCATGATCGCCAGCGTCGACACGCACTGTGCGCACAACGCAAAGAAGACCATAATCGACAATGCCACCGGCAGGGTGATCAGCGGTCGGCCATCGGGCCACGTCGCTTCGCTCAATGCGGCTTCCAATCCCTTGAACTGTTCTTCATCCTCCAGATCAACCTCGGTGCCAAGGCTGAAGATCGTCCCCAACGTGGCCACAACGACTTCGCGCGCGGGGAACGAAGCGATGGCAGCCGTCCCGATGCGCCAGTCCCAGCCGCACGGCTCGACGATCGGTTCAATCAGATGACCCGCCCGTCCGAGATACGATTCGTTGATGAGTTCCTGCGACACGATATTGAGTTCATCCGACAACGCCGCCTGGCCCGCGTCATCGTCTTCGGGCAATGCCTCCATCTGTGTCTCCAACGCATGTCGTCGTGACTGGTCGCCGGGATAGTAGGCCAGAGCCCAGATGACGACCGTGGCCGCGAAGATAAGCGTTCCGGCCCGAACGACGAATTCCTTTGCACCGTCATACGTCTTCCAAAGCACGGTGCGAATCGACGGAACTTTGTAGTCGGGAAGCTCCAGAAAGAACGAACCACGCTCTCCTCGAAAGAACGTCTTGCCCAATAGCCACGCGACGGGGATCGCAACGACGGCTCCCAGCATCAGCATGCTGAAGAAGACAATTCCCTGCAGCGACAGCCAGCCGCCATACATTGTCGCAGGGACAAACGTCGCAATCAGCAACAAGTAGACGGGCAGGCGAGCGGAACAACTCATCAGCGGTGCGACAAGGATGGTGATGAAGCGGTCCCGTCGATTCTCGATGACGCGCGTTGCCATGATCCCCGGCACCGCGCAGGCGAACGACGACATCAACGGCAGGAACGACTTGCCGCTCAGTCCGAACCTTGACATCAAGCGATCGGTAACGAGCGCCGCCCGCGCCATGTAGCCGCAATCTTCGAGAAGGCCCAATATCAGGAACAACAACGCAATCTGCGGCACGAAGACGATTACGCCTCCGACGCCGGCGATCACGCCGTCGTTCAGCAGACTGCGGAGCGGTCCCGGATCGACGCGGGCCGAGACGAAGTCGCTCGCCGCCGCCAGGGGAACGTCGGTGAGATCCGTCAACGGTCCCACCCAGGTAAAGATCGATTGGAAGACGAGGAACATCACCACGAGAAAGATCGCGAACCCCGTCAGCTTTCCCGTGAGGACACGGTCGATGCGATCGGTCAGCGAACGATGCGGACGTGTGTGCTGTACCGTTTCGGCAATCACCGATTCAGCCCAGGTGAATCGATCGCCCGGCGACGTGACTGTTTTCGGATCACTCGACGCCGCTTTTTCGACGCGATCTTCACTGAGACTGGTCAACGCTCCCAGCAGTTCGCGAACACCTTCACGTCGCAGCGCCACTGTGGGAATGACGGCCGCGATTCCGAGTCGATGCGCCAGCTTCTCGACATCAATGGAGATGCCGCGCGCCTTCGCGATGTCGTGCATATTGAGCGCGACGACGATCGGCAGCCCCAGCTCACGCAGTTGATGAATCAACACCAGTCCGCGTTCGAGCTGAGTGGCATCGACCACGCACAAGATCGCATCCATCGGGCCGAGACGCGCATCACCGTGCTTCAGGAGATCAACCGTGATCTTCTCATCGATCGATGCCGCATTGAGATGATATGTTCCCGGCAGATCGATCAGGTGGAGTTCCTTGCCGGCATGTTTGACGAGACCGATCTTGCGCTCGACAGTGACGCCGGGATAGTTCCCCGTCCGCACGCGAATGCCCGACATTGCGGTGAACAGCGTGCTTTTGCCCGCGTTGGGTTTGCCGATCACAGCCACGTTGAGTGTGCGTCGCGAGACGGCATCCACCGCGTTCATCTTGCCACCGACAGTCGAAAGAGTTTAAGTGGGTTCTACAGCGATCGACTGCGCATCGCTGCGACGCATGGCCAGCCTTAAGCCGCGTACCTGAAACACGATCGGGTCTCCCGCAGGAGCCTGTCCGACCCGCTGCACGATCGTGCCCGGCAAGAATCCCATCTCGGCCAACCGGTCGCTGGCGATGCTTCCTTCGAGGAGATCGATGACCCGCACGGGGTTCGCATTTCTGATGTCGGCCAACGTCATGGAGAAGTCTTCGCGGGTGAGGAGGAGTCGCGGGGAGCCAAATGGGGACTGAGTCTCAATTTCAACTCTACCCGCGACAACCACAAACAACAAGCCATTCCAAAAGGCGAGATTCCGGAAACCGCTGTCAGCCAGAAGTCGTTTCACCCTCAAAAACCTGGTCTCACCTTCTTCGATCATCACAGCAATCAGGGTCTGGACTCTCCGCAACCCATCGATTAACGTAAATCGGTTTCTGCAACGACTTTCTAGCCGATTTGCCATGCGATTGTTTCGATCGATTCCTGTGTGGGCCGCAGTGTGGGCGTTTGCGGGTGCTCTGCCACTGTCCGCCGACGATACTGCAACCCCTGTCGAGGCCACCGAAGAGCAGTTGCAGTTCTTCGAAGAGCATGTTCGGCCGCTATTGGTCGAGCGTTGTCAGTCGTGTCACGGCGAAGAAAAACAGAGCGGCAGCCTCAGACTCGACCACATCGGCACCATTCTGGGTGGTGGAGACAGCGGCCCCGCGATCGTTCCGGGTGATGTCGATGCCAGCCTGCTGGTCGAGGCCGTTCGCTACGAGTCGTACGAAATGCCCCCCGATGGAAAGATGACGGATGACGAAATCGCCATCCTCGTCGACTGGGTGGCGATGGGGGCCCCCTGGCCGGGGTCCGACCGCACCGCGATTCAACGCTCGCCCGAGTCGGCCATCAGCGATGAAGACCGTGCGTTCTGGAGCTTCCAGCCGCTTGTCGACCCACTCGTTACTGATGTCATCAACGAGGCTTGGTGCCGCAGCGATATCGATCGCTTCATCCTCGCGAGACAAGAAGCCGTGGGACTCTCTCCCGCGCCCGAGGCCGACCGTGCTACGCTTATTCGTCGGCTTACGCTCAACTTGACCGGATTGCCTCCGACGCCGGAAGAAGTCGAGGCCTTCGTCAACGACTCCTCCCCCGATGCTTACAACCAACTGGTCGACCGCCTGCTGGCCTCACCCAGATACGGCGAGCATTGGGCCCACTACTGGCTCGATCTGGTGCGCTATGCGGAGTCCGATGGCTTTCGTCAGGACGCCTACCGCAACAACGCCTGGCGTTATCGTGACTACGTGATTCGCGCGTTCAACGACGACAAGCCGTACGACGAATTCGTTCGCGAACAACTCGCCGGCGACGAGATCGCCCCCGACGATCCTGATGCCCGCGTCGCAACCGCTTACTTTCGTCACGGCATCTACGAGTACAACCAGCGCGATGCCCGCACGCAGTGGCAAGACATGCTGAACGACATTACCGATGCCACGGGTGACGTCTTTCTCGGACTGGGGATGGGATGCGCCCGCTGTCACGATCACAAGTTCGATCCCATTTTGCAGCGAGATTACTTCCGCCTGCAGGCCTTCTTCGCCAATCTCTCGTTTCGTGACGACGTTCCGTTGATGACGCCCGAGGACTACGCCGCATACCAGCGTCAACAGGCCGACTGGGAAGCCGCCACCGCCGACATTCGCCGTCAGATCGATGAGATCGAGGCCCCTCATCTGGCCGCCCTCGAGCGAGATGCCGTCATTAAGTTCCCCGAAGACATTCAGGAGATTTGGAACAAGCCTGCGGACGAACGCACGCCGATGGAGCAACAGATTGCGCACCTCGTTTATCTGCAGGTGCTCGAAGAGCATGCCAAGGTTGCGACAAAACTGAAGGACGAACAGAAGGCACAATGGGAAGCTCTGCGCGCGCAGTTGGAAGAGTTCGACCACATGCGACCCGATCCGCTGCCGTTGGGGCCGACGGTCACCGATATCGCCGGCAATGCGTCGCCGGTCTTCATTCCCGATAAAGAACGCCTGGGTGAGATTGAACCGGGCTTCCTCACGATTTTTGATCCCGAGCCGGCCGACATCCTCCCTCCCGACTCGGAACTCGACTCGACTGGCCGTCGCACCGCGCTCGCCAACTGGCTGACGCGACCCGATCACCCTTTGACGAGCCGCGTCATTGTGAACCGCGTCTGGCAACAGCATTTCGGCGTGGGTCTGGTGGCCACGCCGAGTGACTTCGGTCACCTGGGGGAAGCGCCGAGCCACCCCGAACTGCTCGACTGGATGGCCGTGCGATTCGTCGAACATGGCTGGAGTCTCAAATGGCTCCATCGCGAAATCGTCTCATCAGCCACATGGAGACAATCGTCGCTGATCGAGCCTTCCGACGTGGCTCAACAAATCGATATCGCCAACCGACTGCTCTGGCGTCAGAACATCCGCAGACTCGATGCCGAGCAGATTCGCGACAGCTTTCTGTCCGTTAGTGGCGAACTCGAACAGCGGGTCGGCGGGCCGGCGTCGGCAGCGGGAAGCTCACCGCACCGCAGTATCTTTACTCGTCTTTCGCGCAACTCACTTGATTCCCTGCTGCAGTCGTTCGACTTGCCCGCTCGCGTGTCCAGCATTGGCCAGCGGAATATCACCACCACGCCGTCGCAGTCGCTGATGATGATCAACGGCGACTGGACGATCGCGCGCGGTGAAGCCTTCGCCACGCGCCTGCTCGATGAAGTTCCAGGAAGCGATCATTCCTTGATCGAGCGCGCCTGGGAACTGGCCTACGGACGCACGCCCTCTCCGGCAGAAGCGGAATCGGCGCTGGCGTTTCTGGAAGCAGGGCGCGAGCGGTTCTCGCAAGACATTTCTCGTCCGACGCGCGGCGAGATGCCGCACCGAACGAGTCCGGCGCTGTTCGTCGCCGATGCCGACTCGAACGGCCCCGTGCTGACCGAAACGCGCCTCGTCGCCGACACCGAGACCGGCGCTCCGCCGCGACAATGGACGTTCGAGGCAATCGTCTATCTGCAGTCGGTCTATCCCGACGCCACTGTGCGCACAATCGCCTCGTGCTGGGACGGCAACACCGAGCACTCAGGCTGGTCGATCGGCGTCACCAGCGCGCAGTCGCGATACACGCCGCAGAACCTCATTCTTCAATTCGTGGGGTTGGGAGAGGACGGCTATCAGCATTACGAAGTCATTCCTTCCGGCATCCTGCTGGATGTCGATCGCCCGTACGCCATCGCCGTCACGATCGATCTGGAAGACACCTCGGAAGCGGGTATCACGTTTCATGTGAAGGATCTGCTGCAACAGGAAGTCGTGCAGTCGGCAAACGCGGCTCACACCGTCGTCGAAGGGATCTGGGGCGAACGACGAATTGCGCTCGGCGGACGCGACGGCAGCGACTCGCATCGCTGGGACGGTTGGATCGACGACGTGCGACTGACCCCCGCCCTCCTTGCCACGAACGAATTGCTGAGCATTTCACCCCCCGAGCAGACCGAAGCAACTCCCCCAGATGCCCACGGTGCGGTACGTTGGACCTTCAACGACTCGGTGGATGAACCGTCGCTCTCGCTGTTCGGCACCCCCCAGACCGTCGACGCCCCTTTGGCCGATCTGTGCCATGTGCTGCTGAACTCGAACGAATTCCTGTACGTCGATTGACACCGTCGGTAACTATCGGGAAACGCGACGGGAAAGATGGCGATTCGTGATCTGGCTGATGACCAGAAACCGTCTTTCCTCCATCCAGACACCCGCTTCCGGACTGAACTGCGGAGGGGGACGGCCCGGGATTCTCGGAAGCGGGGGGCGGTTGAATCGCCGTTTCCGCCGGTGTTTTAGGATTCTGAGGCTGGCGGAGTGGCAACGGGCGAGTCTGCGGTCCTCCATATTGACACATTTCCATAATCGGCCTACTTTTCCACGGGTTTTGGGTTCCCCACGAAGGGGAGATGCTCGGGGGTCAGGCAGCTTGATGGCTGCCGAAACCGCAGGGCGGGTTTGTCGCGAAGGATCGCAACATGTCGCAGCCAGAGATTCTTTCATTTGCTGAACACGCTTCTACGCCGTCGCCGGAGCCGAGACAACCGGTTCCCTTTATCGATCTGGTCGAGCAGCATACGACGATTCGCGATGAGGTGATGCAGGCCGTCACGCGGGTCTTCGATACGCAACAGTTTATTCTCGGCGAGGAACTGAGTCGCTTCGAAACCGAGGCGGCTTCCTATTGCGATTCCCTCGACGCCATCGGCTGCGCTTCAGGTTCAGACGCTTTGTTGTTGGCATTGATGGCCTTGGGCGTCGGGCCTGGTGATGAAGTCATCACGTCGCCGTTCAGTTTCTTCGCCACTGCGGGAGCGATCGAGCGCGTAGGCGCGAAACCGGTCTTCGTCGACATTCGGCCGCACACGTTCAACATGAATCCAGATCTTGTGGCCGACGCGGTGACGTCGAATACGAAGGCCATCATGCCGGTGCATCTGTACGGCCAGTGCGTCGAGATGGAACCGTTGTGGAGAATCGCCGTCCGCCATGGTTTACCCATCATCGAAGATGCCGCTCAGGCTCTTGGCGCGAAGTATCGTGGACGCCGGGCGGGTGTGCTGGGAACGATCGGCTGCTTCAGCTTCTTCCCGACGAAGAATCTCGGCGGCGCGGGAGACGGCGGTCTCATCACCACCGACGACCAGGATCTGTCCGCGCGCATTCGCCGACTGCGAGTCCACGGCGATGTCGGCGGATATCAACATGTCGAAGCGGGCATCAACAGCCGGCTCGACGCGCTGCAGGCAGCGGTGCTGTCGGTGAAACTCAAACATCTCGATGACTGGTCTCGCGCCCGAGCCGCGAATGCCGCCCGCTACACACAAGCGATTGCAGAGCGTGGACTGACCGAATTGGTGACATCGCCCCCGACCGCGCCCGATCGCGAACATGTCTTCAATCAATACTGCATTCGCGTCGGTCAGGGGATGCGGGATGAAATTGCCGCCACGCTGCGTCAGCACAAAGTCGGTTGCGCGGTCTATTATCCACAGTCGCTGCACTTGCAGCCCTGCTTCGAGCGCTGGGGCTACCACGCAGGCGACTTCCCCGAGGCCGAACGCGCCAGTCGCGAAGTCCTCGCGCTGCCGATCTATCCCGAACTGGGTGAGTCTCGCCAACAGATCGTGATCGACACACTCACCGAGGCCGTCGCCGCCGCGAAGTGGTCGATTCAACGGAGCGATGCGAGTCGCAAGGCGGCGTAGTACGGTCGCAATCGCGGCTGTCACATTGGCCCGCGGCGTAAGCAAGGGAGGCGTGAGGATTCGGGAGAATTGAGAGTCAGCGCGCCCTGCGGGTGACGAGTGATGCAGAGAGCTTGGTCGCGACAACGGGTCTCGATTGAATCTTGCGACCGATCAAGCGTATCGTCGCGAGAGTATGCCGACCCCGAGCGACATTGATGCCGAACGTTCCGCGCAGGCCGCATTGGCGAGCCGCCTTAAGTTCGCCGCGCGCGATCTCGGGTTCGATCTCGTCGGCATTACCTCCGCTGCTTCACCATTGACTCTCACATCATTCGAGACCTGGCTCGATCGCGGGTTTGCGGGTGAGATGTCGTACCTCGAAGATCGCAAGGATGCTTACGCACATCCCGAGGGCGTGCTGCCGGGGGTGAAGTCAATCATCCTGCTGGCGATGAACTACAACTCGGGTGAGACGTTCGACGTGAGCGAGCGTGAAGACGTATCACCGTCATCGGCGTTTCGCGTGTCCCGTTATGCGTGGGGTGAGCGGGATTATCACGACCTCATTCGCGAACGGATGCGGTCGCTGGCGGAAGAGGTTCACAAGTTGCAACCCGGTTGCAGAACTCGCGGCATCGTCGATACCGCACCATTGCTGGAACGCGACTTCGCGCGGCAGGCGGGACTCGGATGGTTCGGCAAGAACACGATGCTCATCAACAAGCGTGCCGGCAGCTGGCTGTTTCTCTCCGCGTTGCTGACTGATCTCGACCTGTCGGCCGACGTGCCTCACGAGACGGCCCATTGCGGCACTTGCACGGCCTGTCTCGATGTCTGCCCGACCAATGCGTTCGATGCTCCGTACGTACTCGATGCGAGAAAGTGCATCAGCTATCTCACGATCGAATTGCGGAACGAGCCGGTGCCGGAGGAACTTCGCGAAGGCCTCGGGAACTGGCTCTTCGGATGTGACGAGTGTCAGGATGTCTGCCCGTGGAATCGCAAGTCTCCGAAGTCGAATGAGCCGGCGTTTCAGAAGTCGTGGCGATTCAATGAAGCGGAACTGATCGAACTGTTGTCGCTTTCAGAGACACAATTCCGCGAGCGATTTCGCGGCACGCCCCTCTTGCGAACCGGCCGCGACGCCATTCTGCGAAACGCCTGTTACGTGCTAGGGAACCGACTGCGTGAAGGTTACGCCAACGATGAAACCGCAATTCGCACGGCCCTCTCGCGGGCAGCAATCGATGCAAGTTTGCTGGTGTCGAAGGCAGCCGAGTGGGCGCTGCGACAAATGAAGCTTACATAGTGGGAACCAAACGCCGACGCTCGCAGAGAAGACTGGAAGCTCCGCAGAAATCAACAACTCCACTCGCCTGCCTTCAAGGAACATCGTGCCGATGCGTCTCTCGCCACTCTCCTCTCCCGTCCTCGCGCTCCTGCTCTTCACAATCGCCGACGCCGAAGATTGGCCGGGCTTTCGTGGACCCACGGGGCTGGGCTATTCAATCAGTGAGGGCCTTCCCATCGAGTGGGGTGGAGATGAGGCCACGAACATCGTCTGGCAGTCGCCCCTCATCGGCGAAGGGCACGCCAGCCCCATCGTCTGGGGCGACCAGCTCTTTGTCACTACCGCTCATTGGGACGACACCGTCACCGACCGCGAGCACGTTATCCCTGAACATCACGTCCTTTGTTATGACACGAGTGACGGCACCTTGCTCTGGGATATGACGGTCGAACCCGGCCCGTGGCTCAGGAACGACTTCCGCAGCGGACCCGGCGGAGGCTACGCCGCTCCGACACCCGCCACTGATGGCAACTACGTCTACGTCGTCTTTGGATCATCCGTTATCGCCGCGCTCGACTTCGACGGCAACCTCGTCTGGCGACAAGTCATCGATCCGTACACGTTCGATGTCACCATCGGCAGTAGCCCGGTCGTGTTCGAGGAGACCGTCCTTATGCTCTGCGCGATGGCCAACAAGCAGGACTCGCGGCTCATCGCATTCAACTCCAGCGACGGATCCATCAAGTGGCAGACGCCGCTCCCGAACACCGGCTTCGCTCATAGCACTCCCGTTCTCATTGACGTCACCGGCAAGTCGCAGCTCATCATCGTCGCCTCGGGCGGCGGCGAAACTGATGAAGGGGTACAGAGCTTCGATCCCGCCACCGGCGAGCGCATCTGGTGGTGTCGCGGCGGAGGCGATGCGTCCTCGGCTGCGTACGGTGCCGGCATCATCTATTGCGACAGCGGCCGCGGCGGGCCGGGCATTGCCATTGTTCCGACGGGTTCAGGAGATGTCACCGGCACGCATATCAAATGGCGCATCGAACAGGTTCCCGAAGGGATTGGTTCGCCCATCATCGTGAATGAACGCGTCTATCGACTGCACAATCCCAATGTCCTGAAGTGCTGGAACGCATCCAACGGCGAACTCGTCTACAACCAGCGGCTCGACGAACTCACCAGTACATGGATCAGCCCTCTCGCCGATGCGAACGGCCGCCTTTACTTCGCCTCGGCCGGCGTCAGTTGCGTCATCCAGTCAGGCGACGAGTTTCAGCTCCTCGCCACAAACGATCTCAGTGACCCCAACCACGCCTCCGCCGCCGCATCGAGCGACCGCCTCTACCTCGTCGGCACGCGGCATGTTTACTGCGTCGGAGCGAAATGACCGCGTAGACCTTCAACAGAGGATTTCCATCGATTCCAAACAAGACACCCCCGGTTCCTATGACGGGAGCCGGGGGTGTGGGGCGAATCGATTTCCGCATCCAAACAGACGATGCCTAGTAGGGCGTCATCAGGATGCTTACGGGGGAATTGTTGAGTTGCATCGTGTAGTTCATCTCGGCGGGGTCGAAGCCGTTCTGGCCTCCCTTCACCACGCGGACATGGACGTTGGTGCCGACCTGAGCCGAGACGACGACACTGCTGCCGACGCTCGACTGGCTGCCGAAACCTTCTTTGGTGACGATGAAGATCGCCCCGCTGATGACTTCACCTGTCTCGGCGTTGATGGCGCGGAACATGACCGAACTCGTCGGAATCTGGTCTGCGTTCGGCTCCATCAGCAAGTTGACGACGCCTTGATATGCCGGCACGCGATAACGACGCGAAGTCGGCAGGTGGCTCGGATTGTTCCCCGACATCGATGCGCTGATTTCGATCGTCGTGCGTGGCTCGGCCAGAAACGTGTAGCCGCCACGGTTGCTCGTGGTAAACGTCTGCTGCGTGCCATCGGCATGTCGCACCGTCACAGTGACACCCGAGAGGGCTTGATTGGTGTCGGCGTCGAGCGTGCGCACCGTAATCTGTTGCGCGGCCTCGGCGGCTTGTGCCATCATTCCCAAGGCCATCACTGCGATGGCGACAGAGAAGCGTTTGAAACTTGTCATGTTTTTCTCCTGCATTGTGCTCAGCATGAGCGGGTTGAACAGAAACACACCTGCCCCGGCGCGCTCGCCCGCAACTCGCGAACGATTGAATCGCCGAAGAAATCAGGTTCCTATTTGGGCAAGCGTAGTGCGGTCGCAAACGTTACTTCGCGGACGCGTGACCGGTGCTCTGCGCAACAGAAAAACCCGCATTGCGCACTTCGGAGGCTTGGTTTCACTGTGAGTCCGCCCGACTCCGTCGAATCCTGCTGGAAAAGCCAATGCCACACTCTCATGATGACCTTGTCAGTGGTCGCCGGCGGGAGGGAGGTGTATTGCCCTGCCCGTCGTTATGAGTGCACTCAATAAAGTTTCACTGCCCGACGCGTGTCATCAGCCACTGCGTCATCCTTGCCACGAACTCCCCCGGAGGGGTCGATCGGCCCAGGCGGTGGTTTTGCGCTCGCTCATGGCTGTTGGCTTATGGTTGATGGCCGGAAGGCAAGTGGAAAGGTCTGCTGGAAATGGAAATGAGCGGCGAGATTTAGTCCCGTCGCTCGTTTCTCCGGTTCCAGCACATGGAAGCGCAACTTAGGCGAGACTGAGGTTTCCGCTCGGGTCGGCTGTCCGCATCGATCAGCCGTCTGTCACAAATCCCGCTTCCCTCCCACGTTTCCTTTGGTCCGAGCGGGAGGTATGATTGGGCTGTCACGATTCCGTTTCTGAATCACTCCATCCAACACGACCCATGTCGAGTGCTCCCGCGAAAGCTGCTTCGGCTCCTGCCCCCGCTCCCACTGTGCTGGGGCCTTCGAAGAAAAACGTCGATTTCGAGATCAATAAGCTCTTCAAGCTGCAGATCAAGCACGAGGCTTCCGACTTGCATCTGCAGGTCGGGAAGCCGCCGATCTTGCGTATTAAGGGGTCGCTGCGGGAACTCAGCATGCCCCCCATCAGCGAAGAGTTGATGTGGAAGATGTTCAACGAGGTGATGGACGACCGCAACAAGCGGATCATGGCCGAAACGGGCGGTGCCGACTTCGCTCACGTCGTCCCTTATGAAGGGGCCAACTGGCGTTTCCGTGTGAACCTCCTCAAGCAGTTGGGGCAGCCGGGCATGGTGGCTCGTAAGGTCGAACAGAACATTCCCAACTTCGAGGGTCTCTATCTCCCTCCGGTGATGGAAGAACTTTGCAAGTACGACCAGGGAATGGTGCTGCTCGCAGGCGTGACCGGTTCGGGAAAAAGTACGACGATCGCGTCGATGCTCGACTGGGTAAATCACAACGAGCGGTATCACATCCTCACGATCGAAGACCCGATCGAATTCGTCTACAAGGCCGACAAGTGCCTGATCAATCAGCGCGAGATCGGCATGGATGTGATCGACTTCCATGTCGCGATGAAGCATGCCGTCCGCGAAGACCCCGACATTATGCTCGTGGGCGAAATGCGAGACCGGGAAACATTCGAAACCGCCATCCACGCGGCTGAGACGGGACACCTCGTGTTCGGAACGATTCACGCCTCGGGGGCGGCTTCGACAATTGGTCGTATTCTCGACCTCTTCCCGCAAGACATGCACAAGGCGATTCGCTCCAGCATGGGTTTCAACATGCGAGGTATCGTCGGGCAGAAACTGCTTCCCACGATTCGCGATCAACCACGACGCGTGCCGATCGTCGAGATCATGAAGTTCAATTCGATCATCAAGAAGCTGGTTCTCGACGAAGAAGACGACAAGTTGACTGCCGCCATTCGCATCGGCAAGGAAGAAGGGATGCAGCTCTTTAACGACAGTATCTATTACTTCATCCAGAACGAGTTCGTCAGCCGAGCGACCGGGTTCGAAGTCTCCACGAACGTCGAAGAACTAAAGATGATGCTCAAGGGCATCGAAGTGAAAGGCCCGGCGATTCTGTGATGCGCGACAGGAGTCAGGAATGTGGAATTCGCAGTGGAACTGAGTGTGAGTTGGCCGATCGCGAACTCCTGACTCCTGACACGTCGGCTGTGCCTCCCGTCCTCGCTGACGCGTCGGGTTTCCATATTGACTCCTGACTCCCGATTCCTGACCCCTGATTCCTTCCCTGATGTGGTCCTTCGAACGTCACGCCGACCGGATCGATGTCGCCTGTGACGGCATCGCCGTCGGCACGTATCTGCATCAGCATGCAGAGTTGACGCGGCCCGCATGGGTCAATGTGCGATCGCTCTCGGGAAAGCCGATTGCCCGGCCGTTTCCGGCGACCGATCCGGAGAACAACGATCATCCGTGGTTTCATCCCGGCGTCTGGATCAGCTACGGCTATCTCGACGGTCACGACTATTGGAGACTCGACACTCCCACGCGGCATGACCGATTCCTGGCGGAGCCAACGGTCGCGGATGACACACTCACTTTTGAGGTGCGTAATCGATACGCAGCCGCCGATGGCACGTTGGTCTGCATGGAAGATGTGAGCTACTCGCTCGCGAAGCACGAGGGCGGGATGCTGCTCGCGATCGATATTCATTACCGCAATCCCGATCGCGACTTTTACTTTGGCGACCAGGAAGAATCGGGACTCGGCGTGCGGCTCGATTCCGCCTTTCGCGTCGACACGGGAGCGGGACGCATCCTCAACAACCACGGCGACGAGAATGGAGCCGGCGTGTGGGGGAAGGAAGCCAACTGGGTCGACTACTCGGTCCTCATCGACGGAAACCGCGCCGGCGTATTGCTGATGACTCACCCCGACAATCCGCGTCCCTGCTGGATGCACGCCCGCGACTACGGGCTGGTTGTCGCGAACCCGTTCCCCCGACAACCTCAAGAACAGCGCGAGCCGTTCGTTCAAACCTGGGTGCGTCAGGGGGAGATTCTTCGCCTGCGATTTGGGCTGCTCATCTACGAGTCCGAGTCGCTGGACTACGCGCGTGAGTATGCGATGTTCAGTGAGAGATAGTCGCCTTTCGCTCCGCGAAAGTGCGTCGGCCGCATGAGAGAGCGTTCCATACAGAATCACTCCCTTTGATGCACCTTGAACCCGACGCGCGTGACACCTTGTTCGGCGCAGAGGAGCATGATGGGTTCGATCACCGAGTAAGGCGTGCTCGCATCGCCGCGGATTTGCACTTCGAAGTTTGCGGGATCCTCGGCGGCGTCTTCCTGAAGGATCGACTCGATATGCTGCAGGTCAGTCGGCTGGTCGCCGACGTGCAACGCGCGGTCGGCCGTGATTGTCACGACAAGCCGGCGTGGTGAGTCGTTGTGCTCCGCCAGGTCTTCGAGATCGGGCAGATCGATGGCGAGTTGATTCTCACGTTGAGCGAAGTGCGACGCGACGAGGAAAAAGATCACGAGCAGGAAGACGATATCGATCAGCGGCGTGATGTCGAACGACAACCCCTGACCACGCACACGCACCGGCAGCTTCATGACGGCTCCTGCTCACGCGCGATCGGTGGAATCGATGGCCGGCGCGGCGCGGGATCGGCCGTTGGCGCGGCCTTCGCCGATTTGCGCTGTTCGGCGAGTGCCCGGCGAATGGGACCGATCACATGCTCGGCCGTCAGCGATGCGTCGGCGACCAACTCGTCGATGCGATTGCGAAAGACGGCGAACGCCGCGAGTGCGGGAATCGCGACACACAGGCCGAGCAGTGTGGTGACGAGGGCTTCCGAGATGGCGGGCGCGAAGTCGGCAGGCGTCGGGTTGGCCTTCGCGGCGAACTCCCCGAAGGCCTGTATCATGCCCCAGACCGTCCCCATCAACCCGAGCATCGGGGCGAGGGTGCCGATCACCGACAGGTATTCGATCTTACGAAACAGCCGGGCCGCCTCGGAGGCCGACGCGTCTTCCATCGACTTCTCAACGGCGGCATGCCCCAGTGAAAGCTCACCCAATCCAGCCGCCACGACATGCCCCAGAAAGCTCGGCGGCTTGCGGCATTGAGCGAGGGCCACGTCGATCTGCTTGTTCTGCAGTTGTTGAAAGAGCTGTTCCGCCTGCCCGCGCGGTTGCAACGATCCGCGACGAATGCTGAAGAGATGCTCGATGATGAGAGCCAGCATTCCGAAGCTCAGAAAGATGATGACGTAGCCGATCCATCCCCCCGCCTTCAGCAACTGGCGGACATCGACGCCCTGCTCGGTAAACAGTCTCCCCTCGGCGGCCAGGCAGAGGTTGTCGAACCCGCACACTAGAACGAATGCAACCGCGGGGAGTACCCGCGATGACCGTGAGATAAAACTGCGATCCTCCTGATTGCCTGTGCGTGGCATCCTCACTCCCTGAGCGTCGTTTCGGCCTGGCTGATGCCACGAATCGTCGGCGGGAACGATCGGTGTGTCAATGGGGATTGTTCAAGGCCTGATGGCAGGAAGCCTTCGTTCTCTCCATCGCTAGATGGCATTTCGGAAAACCCCAATCCGATTGCGTCCTCAGTCCGTAAAGAATGATCGCCCGGGGTCGGTGGCTTGTTCCTGCTCGATGAGATCGGCCTGTTGGTCGGCGTCGAGAGTCCGAGAGTTGGCATCCTCTTCGCCATCGCGCATGTTCCACCAGACAAGAAACAGAATGACGACGAACAGGGCGGCAACCAGCGTACTCCAGGGAATCGCGGCCTTGGTTGGCGCGGTCTTGGAGTCACCATTCGCCCGTGGAGTGCGTCTTGCCCGCGACGCGGCAGCCGGCGCAACGGCTTCTTTCGGTGCGGCCCCAGGCTCGGTGAACGTCGGGAATGCCGGTGCCTCATCAACCTCGGCAACTGCATCCGACGCCTTGCGCAGATCGGCGTCGTAGGCGGCTTTGCGATCGGAGTTGAGCAGGCACCTGCGGGCAGCGGCGATTTCCGTCAGCAGTCGCTGCGATTCGGCTCGATGTGCGCCCGTCGCCACACTCTGCAGGTAGGCCGACTGTCGAGTGGCCGCCGCATCGATCACGTCGGCATGCGACTCGAACAGTTCGATACCAAGCAGTCGATAGTGATGAGGGGGCTGATCCTTCGGCGGAATCCCGAGCCAGATGTGATAAGGGTCGAACATACGAGTCGATTATCGATGGAGCATGAAGCCGAGGCAAGGATGCAGATCCGCCGCTCGGTCGGATCCACCCGTTAAGATCATAAGAAGTCACACTTGCAGCCGACGCACTTTCGCGGAGCGAAAGGCGACTTAAGTCACTGCGAGTGGGTCGGGTTGCTCGGCCGACTCCAGCATCTTGTCGGTGCTTTCGGGATCGACGCCGCGGCAGATGTCGGTCAGTTGGGCGGCGATCTCTCCCAGATCTTCCTGCCAGATCGCACTCGACAGATGTGGGGGCGTGAGCTGCGCGAACTCTCCGCAGAGGAGAATCATCCTCAGCAGGTGGCGGAAGATGAGACCCTCTTGCTTCGTGAGATCGCGACTGGTGACGTACTTCTGGAAGTCGCCGAAGTGCAGCACGTCTCCCGCGACCCAGACCGGCCAGACGCGGACATCAACACCGGGGAACTCGGAGTTGAAGAGCCGTTGCAGCTTGCCCGCGAACGTCAACGGCCTGGGAGGACGTTCCTCGAATGATCGCGGTCGATCTTTCGGCGGCGGTGGCGGATCGATCTCCTGCGGAGTGGCCAAGCCTCGGCGAAGAACTTCTTCATCCAGGTAATGCCGGGCGAGCGCGCCGGCGGGGAGTTCATCGGGACCGGGGACGTACACCGCCGGTCCGACCGAGGCCGACATCTCCAGCACGCTCTCGAAGGCCTGGATGCGCTCGTTCTGATCAGCCATCCCCAAGTGACGAATCAAAAACCAGCCGTACAACGGATGGACGCTGCGAAAGACGAGCAGCTTCTCGAGTTCGAGCGTCGGCTGCGCCCAGTCGGGCTGATACGGTGGCGGCCCTTCGTCTTCTTCGTCTCCCTTGGCATCCAGAGATTGCTTGACGCTGGGTGGCTTCGCCTTCTTGTCGGGCTTGTCGACCTTCAACGCCTGTTGCAACAGAGCGCCGAACGAACCCATTGTGGCGGGCGGTTCTTCAGCGGGAGGCTCGGCGACGGGTTCCTCAGGAGTGGCAGGTGTTGCGTTCGAAGCTTCCGGGGCAGCGAGTTCCTCCTCTTCGACGCTGTCGCTTTCCACTGAAACAAGTCCATCACCAAAGTCGGCTTCGGGTTCCGCATCGACAGTGACTGTCTCGCTCGGCTTGAGCTGCAGCGGCTGGCGTTCCTTCGGTGTATACGCCTCCAGCACTGTTTCCGGCGGACTGATCGCGCGCTGCACTGCATCAGGTGGCGGTGGTTCGAGCGCCACGAAGCCTGCGGTCCAGAGTGTGAGCAGCGCCGTCTGCAAGTCTTTCTCGGCCTGCTGCAGTTGTTTGTCATCCAGGAGTCGTTTGTGAACGAACTTCTGCAATCGAGACACGTCGGAAGAGGCATTCAACAGGTAAGCCAGCAACCTCCAGGGAAGTTCGCCGCGACTGGCGAGCTTGGCGGGTGGAGCCGCGATCAGTTTTTGGAATTGTTCTTCATTCCAATACTGCACCTGCGGGCTCCGCGTCGGCATCTTCTTCTTGAGACGCTTTTTTGCCTTGATGAGATTGGGATCCTTCGTGTTCTCGGGTATCTGGTCGTATTGCGCCTTCCAGCGGGCGATGCGGACATCGTCTTCGTGAGCCAGCACATGGACGTAACCGCGATCGTCGAATTGCGGTCGCCCCGCGCGACCAAACATCTGATGCGCGTTACTCGCGTCAATCAGTTTCTTCTTCCCCGGCGGTCCCTTTACGAGGGATGTCAACACCACCGAGCGTGCGGGGAGGTTGATCCCCGCCGCCAATGTTTCGGTGCAGACACAGACGGTGAGCAGCTTGCGTTGAAAGAGTTCTTCGACAATACGGCGGTACTTCGGCAGCACTCCCGCATGGTGGACGCCGATACCGCGCGTGAGGATCGGTTTCAGCTTTGGCCCCGCCCCTTTGGAGAAGTCGTAGCGTTCGAGGGCCGACATCAGTTCAGCTCGTTGACCATCCGCGAGAAGAGCCTTCCCTTTGAGTTGCTCGGCCACCGACCAGCACTCGGCACGGTTGAAGCAGAAAAGGAGGGCAGGGGTGCGGCGAGTTTCATCATCTCCATCCGCGATGGCTTCGAGATGTTCACTGAGGAGCGAGTCACCGACCCATTCATACGTTAAAGGCACCTTGCGGTCGGTGCTTTGAATGAGTTGCACCTTGTGTCCGTGCGACCTCCTCAGCCAGAAGACGAAGTCGACGGCGTTTCCCACGGTGGCCGACAGGAGCATCAATCGAATGCTGGTGGGGAGCATCGCCAGCGACAGTTCCCAGACGACGCCCCGTTCGTAGTCGTTGAAGCTGTGAAACTCGTCCATTACCACGCTGGCGACGTGCGTCATGTCGAACGCTTCGGGATGCAGCAGGCGATTAAGCAAGATCTCGGCAACAACCACGAGGATGCGGGCATCGGGATTGACCCGACGGTTGCCGGTCACGAGGCCGACATCATCCGCCGAGAACCCCCAGCGGATCGCCGACTCCTGCAGCTCTCGAAACTTCTGCTCGGTGAGCGCGATCAGGGGCGTCGTGTAGTAAGCGGTCTTTCCGGTGTGGAGGGCCTCGAACATTGCCGCTTCGGCAATCAGCGTCTTGCCGGTCCCCGTGGGGGCGGAGACGAGAATGCCATCGTCACTGGCGAACCACGCGAGCAGAGCCTCCTCCTGCACCGGGTAGGGTGTGAACTGGAGACTGTCGAGATAGGAGGTCGCGAGGTCGTCTCGACTGGGAGGAAGTGAATTCACGGTTATCCGAAGCGTCAGCGAGAGAGACTTGATGAGAGATGATCAATACGAACCAGATGCTGTCTGCGGGAATGATTCCCAGCCCGAAATTCTCACCAGTGGATTGAAACGAGACGACTCCAGGTAGCGTAGACTCTGTTGTGGAATGAATTCGAGTCGGCCGCGGGGTGCACTCTCGTGATAACAGAGTGTAAGCACCAGTTGCTGTGATTTCAGCCGCACAGGTGTCGGCAAGTCGTGGCCGAGTTTGATGGGAGGGGCACATCGATGCCAGCCTGGGGAACCGCGCCGCCGCGCGACGACCCGCGCCGACCACGAAAACGCCCAAGCCAAACCACGTCGTGAGACATGCCGGCTAGCGGGAAGTGGGAATTCGAACTCGCACAGAACTCGGATGCATGCGATCACGTTGCATGCAGGCAGACCCTCACCTGACGGCACCGCGTGAAACGTGTATCCTGGAGCCTCGAATTTCCCGCCGTTGCTATTGATTGAGTCAACCCGCCCCATGCAGATAGTTCACTACCCCCACCCCGCCTTGAGGTTTAAGTCGGCTGATGTCACTCGAATTGACGCTCAGTTGCGGCAGATCGTGGCCCGCATGTTCGAGTTGATGCGCGAGTCGCGCGGCATCGGTCTGGCGGCCAATCAGGTGGGACTGCCGTTTCGATTGTTTATCACCTGCGTTGGGGAAGACCGCGATAAGCCGGGGGTCGAACAGGTCTACATCAATCCGACTCTTCGCAAGCCAAAGGGTTTTATCGACGGTGAGGAGGGCTGCCTCAGTCTGCCCGAACTTTACGGCGATGTCGAACGCTCGCACGAGATCACCATCGAGGCCTTCAATCTGCAGGGAGAGCGGTTTGAACAACGCCTGAAGGGTCTCCCCGCCCGCTGCGTGCAGCACGAATACGACCACATCGAAGGGGTACTCTTCTTCGATCATGTGAGTGATAAGACCCTCGCCGAATTCGACGAGAAACTCAACGCCTTCGTCGCCACCCATCGCGAAGCCCAGGAAGCCGGGACGCTCTCGTCGGACGAAGAGATCGTGAAGCAACTCAAAAAGATGGTGCAGCAGGAGAAGCCGGAGGTTGAGTTGCCGTGAGTTGGCTCGAAGTCGTTTGGTTCACATCGAAACCATTGCCACATCCTCAACTTCACAACAAGGGGATATCATGAATTCCGGAGACATGTGGTTTGTTGCGACTGGCGAGGACGAAGGGAAGCCGCTCATCTTTCGCGTCCGCAAGAATCCCCCTGAATTCGCACAGGAAAGCGCGTTCCCGCACTTGCTGGCGGTCAGTTGGAAGTACAAATCTCCGAACGAGCAAGGGATGCCGTCAGAGGGTGACACGGATCGAATGGCCGAGTTTGAGGAATTGCTGACGCCGGCCTTCGAGGATGCGCAACGAGCGTTCCTCACAGTCGTGGTGACTGGCAATGGCGTGCGAGAATGGCAGTGGTATGCCAGTGATGTTCACGAGGCGATGCAGTTGGTCAACAAGGCGTTAGGTCAGCACGCCCCGTTTCCCGTCGAGTTCAGTTTCCAGGATGATCCAGAGTGGCAAGGGTATTCCAGGTTTCGCGCGATCTCTGATTGAATGGAGACGTCCGATGATGTCCACAGCGCCCGCATCACCGGTGATTCGACCAGACGTCATCCCGAAGTTGCCCGTGCCGGTTCGAGTGTTGTTCGGCATCCTGGCTGTGCTCGGAGCGTTCTATGCTTTGTTCGCCTGGCCGCTGATTCTGACTCCGATCGGAATCTTTATTCCCGCATACCAATACCAACGGGATGACACGATCTTTTCAATCTCGGGATCGTTGCTCGCCATCAGCGGCTATTTCGTCTGGGCCAGTTGGATCGCGATCGCGTTTCGCGGCCGATCGTTTCTGCGCCTGGAATGGCCGACGCAACTTGTGTCACTCATCAATCACCTGGGCTGGCTGGTATTCCTTCCGTTCCTGCGGGGTGAATACATCTGGGATGTGATTGTCGCCATCCCCGGCCCGTCACTATGGCTGATTGGCAACATCGTCGTCGCCGGGCTGAGCCTGGTGATGATGCGAAACCTCGACTGGGACGTTTAGGTGCGATTGAGCGTCAGAAAATCTCGTGGTTGAAACGCCTCAGTGGTGACCCCTCGCTTGGCTGTGTTATGCTCAACGCCTGCTCTGGGGTCGTTCTCCATGGGGCATCGCTTGAGGTTCTCATTTCATTCCGAGTGGCAATCGAGGAGACGTGATGGCAGCCGATCCACTCGATGTGTCGATCGACGATCCCACGTGCCAGATGCACAACCCCGACGATACCGAGAGTTTCTGGCACCTGCCTCCTCCCGAGGACGACGATCTCAAACGTCTCGTCGGGGGGCAGTTGCATATCTATCACTGTCAGGAACTCCTCGGCCGTGGCGGGATGGGTTGGGTCTACCTGGCCAGGCATCGCGACCTCGATCGCGTCTGCGCCCTCAAAGTGCTGTCGCCCCGACTGGCCGAACAGAGCGATCGCTATCGCAGTCTCTTTCGGGATGAAGGCCGCACGGCAGCGGCTCTCGTCCATCCCAACATCGTGACCACGCACGCGATCGGCGAGGCCGACAAACTGCACTTTCTGGAGATGGAATACATCGCCGGCCGCACGCTGAGGCAGGCGCTCGGCGAGGGAACATTTTCACCCCAACGCGCGCTGATTATTGCAGTCCAACTCGCCTCGGGACTGGCGCTGGCTCATCGACAGGGGATTCTGCATCGCGACCTGAAACCGGAAAACGTACTCCTCACCGCGCGCGGCGTGCCGAAGATCGCCGACTTCGGGTTGGCGAAGTTCATCGACCGCACGGCCCCGACGGGCGAGCCGCTGATGGGGACTCCGCTCTACATGGCCCCCGAACTTCTCTCGGGCGAGCCGGCATCGAAGCAGAGCGACGTTTACGCCCTGGGGGTATGCCTGTTCCGCATGCTGGCCGGCGAGTTGCCCTACAAAGCCCGCACGATGAACGAGTTGATCCAGATGACGGTCGACGGCCCTGTCCCATCGGTGCGTGCCATTCGCGGCGAAGTTCCCCTGGAAGTGGCCGAGTGTCTCGAGTCGTTGTTGGATCGGAGTCCGGCGAATCGACCTGCCAGCGCGATTGAGGCGTTCGAACTGCTCGATGCCATCGCCGGTCATATTCGGGATCTCAGACTTCTGATGCACGAAGCCCTCGACGATCTGCAGCACGTCACCTGGAGCGGCGACAGGGAACACTTTACCGTGGTCGTGAACCTCCCCGGCGGACGCAGGCAGAACGTCTACATCGAACCCGCGACGGTTGCGGATCAAAAGCTGTTGTCGATCTTCAGTCTGTGCGCTCCGGCGGGTCCCGAGTACCACGAGCGGGCGTTGCGGCTGAATTCCGAGATCAAGCACGGAGCTCTCGCGATTCGCGATGTCGAAGGCGTACCGTCCTACGTGATGCTCAACACCTATCCACGGGCCACGGTCGACCCGCTCGAAATCCGCCGCAGCGTCCTCGAAGTCGCGCAGCATGCCGACGATCTTGAGAAAGAGATCACGGGACAGGATGTGAATTGAGGGGCGCATCATCTTTGTCATTTGGTTGGACTTGGGATCACGAACACAGATGACAATTGGCTTTGCCCGGCTACCGAGTGCTTCCTGGAAAATCGCTCTTGACGTTCTATGACACCTGTCGTAGCATCTCGTGATTACGAACGATGTCGTAGTCGTCGGGATGTTGCATTCCCGCAGTCGTCGAGAACGGATCGTCATGGCCAAACGCAAAGTCAATTCGCCCCGGCTCTCGCGAGGGGAGATCGAGTTGCTCGAAATCCTCTGGGCGAACGATGGCGTCACCATTCTGCAGGTGCAAGAAGCTCTTGGGCATCAGGTCGGGTACACCACGGTGCAGACCCGGCTCGATCGGCTGGTCGGCAAGAAGCTGGCGACCAAAACAAAAGGCCGCCCCGGGAAGTACGAGGCCGCCATCCGTCGTGAGCAGGTCAGTGGCGATGACCTCTCGACTTTGCTCAACCATGTGACGCAGGGGCGCGTGGTCCCGCTGATCGCACACTTGCTGCAGGATCGAGAACTCACACAAGCCGAGATCGCGGAAGTGCGCTCGCTGATTCGCGAAGCGGAGAAGAAGAGAGGGAGTAGTCAGTAGGGAGTTGGGCCAAGTCATTTGTCACTTGTCATTGGTCATTTGGAGTTCAACTAACGTCCAACGTTTTCTCCGGCTATTTGCCATCCGCCTTATCGAACGTTCAATGACGATTTTCATTCTTTCACCCGATGCCTTGTTGTGGTCCACGTTGTGGCTGAGCGTGGCGAGTCTGTTGGCTCTCCTGGCGTTGCGGGGGGTGCGGTCGCCGGTCGTGCATCGTGTGACCTGCGTCGTCATTCTGCTGCAAGGCTGGATCTGGTGGCGCTGCGACTGCCCGGTCCTCCCGGCAACAGTGTCGGCGTCAACGGTCGCGATCAGCAATGAGGGCCGCGCGGTCAACATTGATTTCGGCGGTTCTCTCTCTCGTCATGAAGTCGTTCAGGCAGTCGATGAAAGTCACACAGGTGGGAGTCCTCTTTCCACCGACGATAATCATGCCGTTGCGACGCCGTCGCCTCCTTCAGCAAATGTCGATCTGGAGATGATGGAGGCGGCGATTCTCGCCGTGGACAACTTGGCCCCGGTGACCGCCACTCCACCCGCGCCCGTTGACATCGTTTCCGCCACCCCAGCAGCCGCAGCCATCGACTGGTCACGCTGGCTGTTTGCGGTCTGGATTGGCGGCATGCTGGCAACCGTCGCCCTCTGGACCGCACGGTATGTCGTCTTTCAACGTCATTTGCCCGACATCGATGAGTTGCCGACTGAGTATCAGGCGCAATGGCGAGAGGTGTGCCAGCGGACCGGATTGTCGTCCTCGATTCCGTTGTGGGGTCTGGCGAATCTTGGCCCCGCCTGTGGGTTGATGAAAGGCCGGTTTGTGGTCTTTGTTCCGACCGAGCGGTGGCAGACGTTTTCTGCCGAGCAACGCTGGGCGATTCTGTTGCACGAGGCGGCTCATCTCAAGCGGGGCGATCTGTGGAGATCGCTGTGCGTGCGACTGCTGGCGTTGCCGCAGTGGTTCAATCCGCTGGCTTGGCGCATGGTCCGCAGGTTCGACGAAGCTGCCGAGTGGGCCTGCGACGAGTTTGTGTTGAACGATCAACAAGCGAGCGCTCCGGAGTTTGCCGAAGCGTTGTTGTCCCTCAGTGTCGGGCCCAGTGGCCATCCTCAGTTTTCCGCGGCAGCGAATGGGCATCCGCTCTCCGAACGTGTGCGTCGATTGCTGTCTCCTCAACCAATGGAGAGAACCATGATGAAAAGAACCGCTCTGGTCGCCGCGTTGGCGGTGTGCACCGTTGCCAACTTTGTCCGGTTGTCCGCACAGGAGGCAGTTTACCCGAATCTGGCAACAGCGACCGACCCTGTCGAGAATGAACCGGAACCTCAAGGCTATGCTGAGTTTGGACAGGCTCCGCTGCCTGATGACGCCTCGTTCATCCCCGTGCCGGATGGGGGCAACGTGTTGTTCGGCGGCGAGGATGTCGAAGTCGCAGAATCTCCGGCGACGCTGGACGATGGGTTTACCTTTGAAAGAATCGATCCTGGCAACATACCGCCGGACAGTGCGACGTTTCACTTCGACTTCGGGTTTGGCGACTCATCCTCGACGACATCAGGCGACTACGACCAAGCGCCCTCGGAGTTTCAAGACGATCCCAGCATCCGATCGTATGATGCGGGTGATGCGGATGATTTCAATCGCGGCTCGACCGACGACGCCGATGATGTTGCCGAGAGTTTTCCTTATCCACAGACCGACCCCTATCGTCCCCTCATGCCTGGTGACGCGTACGGCGGCGGCAATCCGTATGCCTCGTCAGGGCACGACGCCGTGATCGATATGAGCGAAGTCTTCAATCGATCAATCTACTTTCAAGAGCGTAAGGCGCGACTGCAACAGCGAGTCGAGCAATTGGATCGAGAGATTCAGGATATGGTCGACGAGATGCGGCAGCGACAAGAAGAACTCCAGAACTCTGAGGGAGACCCCACAGTCGAGACCCAACGCGAACTGGACCGGATGCAAGCGGAGTTCGATGCACTGACGGTTCAGGCCCGTACCGAAATGCGGCAGGTCGAAGTAGAGATCTATTACGACACGTACCGCCGTATTCGCGCGATGATCGCCGCCTATGCTCGTGAAAATCAGATCTATACCGTCCGTCGTGTGCGGAATCCGGTGAGTGACGGTGAAGTGAGCACCGAACAGATCCTCGAACTGCTCAACCGCGACATCGTCTACTCGGCGGACGAGCCGCGAGACATCACCGAGGACATCGTCGAACGACTGAACGCGATCGATGCGCAGGCGACCGCGCCAGTCCCGATAAATCCCTACTACTCGGGATCGAACATCCCTACGGTATGGACAACCGACACCTTCCGATCCCGTTCCTCTGCCGCGAGGCGATGTTCCAACAGTGCCGCCGTCGATTCCGGGTGCAGATGTCGGGACACCTCCACGGTATGCAGATCCCAACTCGATTCCTCCCGGAGAAGTACAGCCTTCCACGAACCTCAACCCGGCCTGAGTGGAACCGACAAAGTGGGTAGTTAAGTAGCCGTGTCTGTCCCCAGACACGGGGCAACGCTCGGTGACGCCCCCTGGTGCGAGTGCGCCGAACCAGAGTCGCGGGCTCGGCATAACTCGCTCAATTCTGGATCGCCAACGACTCTGCAACGGACGGTTTGATAGTCCATGCGTATGTGCGTGGCCCGGCGTTTGGGGACAGACGCCGCTACGGGGCGTCGGAGTTCAACCGGCAGGCCCAGTCGTGCAGACGGGGATTGTCGGCCTCGAGGAATTCGCGGCGGTCTTCGCCGAGCAGGAACTGGTCGAAGTACGCGATCGTGTAGTCGACAACCAACTCGGGATTGTCTTCTTCGAGGCACTCGGTCGTGGATGTGTTCAGCGAGACGAAGTTCGTCCAAACCAGGTGTGTCGCGCCCTCCAGTATCAGATAGTGCTTGGGGCATTCGAGTCGGCGGTAGATCGAGAGCAGGTACTGACTGATGCCGATGTCGAGCGTCGCACCCTGCATCATCACCGGGATTGTGATGCTCTCCAGTTCGCCGTTCATGCGAAACGGATGGACGTTCGGTGAATAGACGACGACCGCCTTGATGCGTTCGTCCCGCCAACTCGGCCAGGCTCCCGCCATTCCCAACACTGTATAGCCCCCCAGGGAATGACCGATGGCACCGATGGCATCGGGATCGATCCGCCCCTCCCAGGCATTGTCGGGGGTGTTGTTCCATGCGAGCAGTGCGTCGAGCAGCATGACGATGTCGTGTGACCGATCGCTGTAATGCGTGTCGTTCCAGTCTTCGAGGTCGATCGCTCGCGGCGGCCGAATCCCGTTGGCCTGCCCGCCGAGCAACGCATCTTTGTGATTGATCGCGGCCACGATGTAGCCGGCCCGGGCGCAGGCTTCCATGATGTAGACACTCTGGTCCGATGTTCCACGAAACCCGTGCGAGAACACCAGCAACGGATGCCGCCCCTCGGCAACCACCGCATTCTCGGCATTGCTCCCTTGCTGATAGAGGTACAAATACGGATGTTCGCGCTCGTCTGTCGGATACCACAAATCCAACTGCCGGATGACGCGTTCGCCCTCGAGCGTATCCAGTTCGAATGCCATTCGCCGATAACCGACGTGGCCAGGAGGCCGATCGGTGGGGGGCGTGTCGTCGGAGAAGGCGATCGAGCCATGCAGCGACAACACGATCAGCAGCTCTACAAGCAACACGGCTGTTCGGGACTGCTTCACGTCAAACATCCGTCAAGACTCCTCCCGCGGTTTGCACTTTCGTGGCCTATCGATCTTCACGATTCTACTCGATTTCTCGCGTGTTCCCCAGTCCTTCGCTTCCGGGAGATCGCGAGTGCTTCGAATCGGTCGGTGATAGAACTTCATTTCTCGACGTGAGACATCGTCAAAGGTCTTCCCCAATGAATCTGCTCGCCCGGTGGAGTTCGACAAGAATCGGTATCGCCAAAGAATGAAAAAAGAAAGCCGCCGGGAGGAGGCCGGCGGCTTTCGATTCGGCGGATGGGAGGAGAACCACCCGCTGTTTGTCTTGTGAGTTGTTTGATAGTGGAGGCATGCGTTCTTCGATCTTCACTTCCCATCTATTCGCAACTCACTACTCGCTATTCGCTAATCCAGGTCATCCACCAGTTCTTCCGACAGGTCGGCCCAGACTGCGAGGATGTTCAAGAGTCTCTGGTTGCCGAGTTGTTCGGCTCGGTTGTTCAAGACCGCCACTGTCTGACGAATTTCGCGGGCGAGTTGCAACATCTCGTCTTCGACGGCACCTTCGTCGTTCGAGTTGGACAGTTCGGCAATCGTCCGGGCCCGCTGGGCGATGCCGTTGAATCCGACTTGGAAGAAGACCCGCTGAGCGACCGGCACGCTGATGTTTCCGTTCTGAAGGTCGACATTTGCCTGAGTGGCCAGGTTCTGAATTCGCTGGGCACCCTCACGGACATCGTCGTCATCAAAGTTGGCGGAGGCGATGTTTCCAAAAGAGACGAAGGTGACAGCCAAAACACAGGCGTTGAGGAGAGTCTTCATTGCTAAGTCCTTGATGGTGTGTTGTTTGTGTTGTGTTCGAGTCTCGCGTTCGTCCTCGATGACATGCTGAGCGGAGGTCGGGGTCGGGTGTTACAGGGATTCTTGAGGCTTCAGGCTCCGGGCTTCAGACCCCGGGAAAACGAGCCGTAAACTGCGTTCCGACCGTTCGCGAGACTCCGGTTCGAGAGGCGCTTCCTGAAGCCTGAAGTCCTAAGCCAGGAACCCAGACCCTTCGCTCACCATCGGTCGGCAAACAAACTATCCTGCTCGCTCGGCCTGTTACCGCACACGACACACATCAGCATTGATCCATGGGACTGTTCGACAAACTTAAGGGTGCCCTCAAGAAGACGAAGGACATGCTCCGGACCGACGTCCGCGACTTGCTCAAGAAGGGGGAAATTCTCGACGACGTCAAACTCGAAGAGTTTCATCGGGGCCTCATCACCACCGACATGGGGGTGACCGCCGCCACTGCCATCGTCGAGGAACTCCGTGAGAAGTTTGGCGGCAGAACGATTCAGCCCGATGCGATCTGGAAGCTCGTTAAGGACAAGCTGAAGGAGATCCTCAAAGGATCGGGTGACATCAACTGGGACATGTCGAACCCCCTGGCACCGATCAACATGGCCGAGAGTGGGCCGACGGTGATTCTTGTTTGCGGCGTCAACGGCGTCGGCAAAACGACGTCGATCGCGAAGCTCGCGAACTTCATGCAGAAGGCGGGCAAGAAAGTCGTGCTCGCGGCGGGAGACACATTTCGAGCAGCAGCAGTCGAACAACTTACGATGTGGGCGGGCCGACTGAAGTGCGAGATCGTCACCAAGCCTTCCGGCAGCGATCCTGCCAGCGTGGCCTTCGAAGGTTGCGCACGCGGCGTCGAAGTCGGAGCCGACGTCGTGATCGTCGACACGGCCGGAAGACTGCAGACGCATCAGAACCTGATGCTGGAACTCGGCAAGATCCATCGCGTGATGAGCAAGCCGATCCCCGGAGCCCCGCACGAATGCCTGCTCGTGCTCGATGCAACCACCGGGCAGAACGGCCTCTCTCAAGCGAGCAAGTTCTCCGACGCCGCCCAATGCACCGGCATCGTCCTCGCCAAACTCGACGGCACCGCCAAAGGAGGCGTCGTCGTCGCCATCCGCCAGCAAATGGGCATCCCGGTGAAGTACATCGGCGTCGGCGAAAAAATCGACGACCTGGAGTTGTTCTCGCCAGATGACTTCGTGGATGCGCTGATCGATCCGGCGTAGGTGTGTCTGCAGCTTCGGCTTATCCCGTGTGAACGTCGATCCGACGCTTGCTACGTCAATATGTAGTTCCAAGGCGTCACGGGCCACGGCGGATTCGCAATGATCAATGCGTATGTCGCGCAGATGGCGACCAGAAGTGCCACGAATGCGATGTAATCGCGCTTCGTCAATCTTTCCAAGATCAATAGTGTGATCGTGCTGAGCAACCATACGGCGGCGACGACGCACATGAGGCCAACAAGATCGTACTTCTCCTGACCAAGAGCAGTCCGCATGTCCCAAGGAGGTCTGTAGGGCGCTCGCAGAAGTTCAAACATGAGCCATTCGATCACCGCAATCCCGAGTGTTCCAATGAGCAACCAACGGCATGCCGCCGACAGACCTTCAGCGGCTTGGCGTTCTGTGTTGTCGCGAGCGAGTGGGTGGGGGTCCATTGGCTAGACATGTGCAGGGCAAGCAGCAGATCTAAAGCGTTGCAGTAACGGTATCAAGACTCCGCAAAGACTGTCAAAAGGAGCCATGCAGCCAAGTAGGTCCCGTCTGCCGGACGGGACCTGGAGGCGGGGAAGGGGCATCGAATGCGTTCCATGCTTTCTCGTCAGATGGAACGCCAACGCAAAATCGAACCGTCAACCAGGTATCGAGATCCCTTCCGGCAGAAGGGACCTACTTGTCGGACGGGACTGGAGGAGGGAGTGTGATTTCACGTTGAAACGGCGTCTCTTCATCAGTAGGTTTCGTTCACTGGGAACTGGAACGGTCGGTGTCGGCGCGCAACCGAGGTCCTGCCCGGCAGGCTGGACCGACTGATGAATCGTAAGCCGCAAACCATCGCCTTCTGGTGTGGAAGACTGCCTCATTGGGAAGTCGAGGACGGGCGATATTTCATCACGCTGCATCTCGCCGGCGCGATCCCGGCCGTGGGACGAAAGAGAGTGCAGGCTATCGCTGACGACTTGCGGCGGATCGACAGCCATCAGTCACCGGGCTGGCTGCGCGTTCAGAGAGCTGTTTTCGCTGAAATGGAAAGATGGCTTGATCGCGCCCCGCGGAATGCTTCACTGCGACGACCCGAAGTAGCCGAAACGTTGATGAGCGCAATCGATCACCGCCAAGCTCGCGGTGACTGGAACGTGTTTGAGTATGTCGTGATGCCAACGCACATTCATCTGTTTTGCGAGATCGGCCGGCGCGGTCTGAAGAAGACGATGGAGGAGTTCAAGCGCTGGACGGGGCATCGAGCGATGCAACTCCAGCGTGAAAACAGGTCCCTTCCGGCAGAAGGGACCTACCGGTTCTGGCAACGAGAGTGGTTCGACCACTGGTCTCGTTCCGATGAAGAGGACGAGCGAATAGTGGCGTACATCAGAAACAATCCCGTAAAGGCGGGCTTGGTTCACGAATACCTCCAATGGCCCTATGCTTCCTGGAAGTAGGTCCCACTTGCCGAGCGGGACCTCTGGCAGGACGATCAACTCAATACGCCAAGGTCCAGCCCGGCAGGCTGGACCTACTCAGCATGAACGACCTTCCCTCATCTTCGACATTCAGCAATACACCTCCCGCCGCGCGCGGTGAATTGAATATGCATGGCTTGCCCTACAGTGAAGAGTGGTATCAGGCACACCGGCAGTTGCTGGGGGATGGGGCCTGCAGGCAGTTGGGCTTCTACGCCCTGCCGAAGGACTACGTGCTCTCGGTGATCGTGCCGATCTACAACGAGCGCGAGACGCTCCCCGAAATCCTTGATCGCATTCGGGCCGTGCCGATCAAAAAGGAAATCGTGCTCGTCGACGACTGCAGTCAGGACGGCACCACCGATCTCCTCAAGGAATACGAAACTCGCGAGTGGAACGATCCTCTCAACACGATCGTCGTGCGGTTCCACGAGAAGAACAAAGGGAAGGGGGCGGCCGTCAAGACGGGGTTTCTCGAGGCGAAGGGGGATGCCGTCATCATTCAGGATGCCGATCTCGAATACGATCCCGGCGAGATCCCCAGGCTCTTGCAGCCGATTGCCGAAGATCGGGCCGACGTCGTGTTCGGCAGCCGGTTCCTCGGAGACCAGCCCCATCGCGTGCTGTACTATTGGCATTACCTGGGGAACAAGTTTCTCACCACGCTGTCGAACTGCTTCACGAACCTGAACCTCACCGACATGGAGACGTGCTACAAGCTCTTCAAGCGGGAGGTGATTCAGGAGGTCGCCCCCAAGCTCAAGCAGAACCGCTTCGGCTTCGAACCCGAAATCACCGCGCGCGTCGCCCGCCGTCGCTGCCGCATCTTCGAGATGTCAATCAGCTATCACGGCCGCACCTACGACCAGGGCAAAAAGATCGGCGTCCGCGACGGCCTGAAGGCACTGTGGTGTATTGTGCGGTATGGGGTGATGGACTGAGGTGTCTCTCTTATCTCCCCCCGTCCACGGGGGGACTAAGGGGGAGCGGATGGCCGATAGCCGGATGGCTGATAACCAGAGTTGTTTAACGCCCAGCCGCAGGCGCTGTGGTGCATCGTGCAGTATGGGGTGATGGATAGAATTGGTGGTTGGAAGGGGGAGCTTCAATCCTTACGAATGTGCTTAACAGCCGATGCCCAGCGCCAGCACTCCCATGAACGCCCAGAAGAATAGGCCGAACACGGAAACGCCAGCCGTTATCGCACCAGGCCGTACCGGGTAAGCGAGCACCAGCACCAGCCCAACGGCACAGCACGCGAGATTGGCAGCGCTCGGGCCGTTGTACCAGACGAACCCCAGTGGGCCGAGCATCGCAGACCCGTTCGGCCATTGGTGCCATTCTCGCACCAGCCAACCTGCTGCGAGTGCTACCGTCGTTACGCGCGCCACAGTTCCAAAGCCGCTGGAACGTTGACCTACTTCATTGGACGCTGGCAGCGGGTCGGTCGCCATTCAAATCCCCTCGACTCACCGAACGAGTTCGTTCTTCAGAGTTTCCGTCTGTTTCGAGTACGCCGCAGAAGTTCAGCCTTTCGCGCAGGCAGCTATTATAGAAAGTCGATTGTAACCATCCGTTGATTGTTACACCTCTATGTTGCTGGCGAGTGCGACCACGACGAGGACGGGAGTGGGGCGGCCGACACCTCCATCCGCCGGCGCCCGCCGGCTGGGCTCTCATGACGGCTTCTATCTCTGATCCACACGCGTCCAAGTGGAATCCAGATCGGGTCTGTCGTCTCCTTCGGGCACAAAATTGTCGACCGGCATCAGCGGGAGCTTAATCAACGTGAATCCGACGGCTGCAACTCCGAATGCAAGTGGTATCCATGTGAACTCATCCATCCGAGAAATAAGTCGGATGTCACCGGGAACGGGCGAGTATTCCGGTTTGGGAGGAATGGAGCCGAACACCAGCGTCAGCAGTCGACTGAACTCATCGGAGATCACAAAGGCCGCCAGGCTGATGCCCACGACCAATCCGACGACATCGATGGGCTTTAGTTTCGGCAATCGTCTAAGAATCGCTTCGATGGCGAATGCGGTACATGCCACCAGCAATGCCGCGACGAATAGGTCCAAGATCAGGAAACCTGTCTTGAACCCAAGATAGAAGTTGAATCGACCGCGACCGCTCGTGGCAAAACAAATCGGCCAGCCGTAGACATACCAGTCGGGTCGCACGTTCTGCATCAACGGGTAGGAATCTGTCTGTAGATCCCACATCGCATAGGCAACGACACCGGTTGCGAGCCAGGTCTGCCAAAACCATGGAAACCAGCGACATCGATTTCGCGAGGCAAGGCCGACGCCGTTGCCCGAGACTTTCGAGCCAATTGCAGATTCGACGCGGGACATGGTCGCCTCCTCAGCGCAAGAGTGACTTCGCAAGCCATCATAATGCGACCGGCAAGTTGTCGTCATTCGACTTCCGAAATCGCGACATTTCCTCCTCCATCCGCCGGTGCCTGTCGGCTGGGCGTTAAACGAGGGGTTGTTCGTTACACTTGCGCCTTCACGTTTTCTCAAGCCTCGAGTCTCACACCTCAAGCCTGTCATGCTCGATATCCGCAGTCAGTTCCCTGCTCTTTCCCGTACCGTTAATGGCTATCCGGTCGCCTACTTTGATGGGCCGGCGGGGAGTCAGGTGCCGGCGAGTGTGGCGGAGGGGGTGTCGCGGTATCTGCTGCAGCACAATGCCAACTGTGGTGCGCCGTTCGCCACGAGCAAGGAGACCGATCAACTGTTGAGTGCCGCCCGTCAGGCGATGGCCGACTTCGTGGGAGCCGACGATCCGGACGAGATCGCCTGCGGTGCCAACATGACATCGCTGACTCTGGCTCTGAGTAGGGCACTCGGACGCACCTGGAAGGCCGGCGATGAAGTCGTCGTCACGCGACTCGACCACGATGCGAACGTCACTCCTTGGGTACTGGCGGCTCGTGATGCCGGCGCGGTCGTCAAGCACATCGAAGTCAACCGCGAGGACGGCACACTCGACATGGAGAGCGCCCGGCGCGCCATCACCGATCGCACAAAACTGCTGGCCGTCGGCTGGGCGTCGAACATCACCGGAACAGTCAATCCGGTGCGTGAACTGGTCGCCATGGCGCATGCGGTTGGGGCTCTCGTCTTTGTCGATGCCGTCCATTTCGCACCGCATCGCAGAATGAACGTCGCAGACGTCGGCTGCGACTTTCTCGCCTGCTCAGCCTACAAGTTCTTCGGCCCGCACGTCGGCATTCTCTGGGGAAAGCGTGAACACCTCGAAGCGATCGAACCCTACAAGCTGCGCCCCTCGTCGAACGACTTGCCCGGTCGCTGGATGACGGGAACGCAGAACCACGAAGGGATCTGCGGCGTGATGGCCGCGATTGATTACATCGCCAGCCTCGGCCAGTCGTCGTCAGTCACTTCCGTTGAGAGTTCACGCCGAGACCAACTGGATGCCGCGTTCAACGTGATTTGCAAACATGAAGAGTCGCTGCTGGCTCCTTTGCTCGCGGGGCTGAGCGAGTTGTCGGGCGTGCGGATCTGGGGCATCCGCGATCCTGCTCGGTTTGAGGAGCGCGTGCCGACGGTGTCGATCACGCATCCTTCGAAGTCGCCGCAAGAACTCGGGGCAGCACTCGCTGAAGAGGGTCTGTTCGTCTGGCCGGGAAATCATTACGCGTTGCCCTTCACCGAGGCGATGGGCCTTGAACCGAATGGCACGCTCCGCATCGGCCTGCTGCACTACAATACCCGAGAAGAAGTCGAACGGCTGCTCGCAGCGTTGCGCTCTCTCTGGCAGTCGTGACCATGCCCGAAGACCTGCAGTCCTTGTTGAACTATCGACGCGCCCTCCCCGTGGTGCTGTTGGTCGCGTTCTGGCTGTGGGAAACCTGGTGGCCGTTCTTTGAGCGACCTGTGCATCGACTGAAGCATGCGCTGCACAATCTGCTGCTGGCTGTCGCGAACACACTGATTCTCCCGCTCGCTTTCGGGACGGCGACCGTGCTGGTGTGTGACTGGGCCGACGCGAATCAATATGGACTGCTGCACGCCCTCCCCATCGGCGAAGCCTGGCAGATGGCCATCGCCTTGCTGTTGCTCGATGCCTGGATGTACGTCTGGCATCGCGCGAATCATGTGGTGCCGGTGTTGTGGCGATTTCATCGGATGCATCACAGCGATGATCAGATGGATGTCACCACGGCCACGCGGTTTCACATCGGCGAACACGTCGGCTCCAATGTGTTGCGACTGGGACTGGTCCCGTTATTCGGGTTGTCGATCTGGCAGATCGTGGTTTACGAGATGCTCGTCGTGGCGAACACGCAACTGCATCATGCGAATATCTCGCTCGGTCGCTGGGACCGCTGGCTGAGGCTGCTGATCGTCACGCCCGACATGCACAAGATGCATCACTCGCGCGAACGACGGGAGACCGATTCGAACTACTCGACGATTCTCTCCCTCTGGGACCGCCTCGCCCGTTCAATGACGATGCGAGACGATCTGCACACCCTGCACTTCGGCCTCGACGAATACGACTCCCCCAATTGGCAGACCGTGTGGGGCATGCTGAAGACGCCCTTCGTGTCTGCCAAAAAGTAGGCGAGACTATCCCCAGGCTCGCAGGGCCAACGCGCAGAATACCTACGCCAGCAGTTCGTCCCGCACGACGCCCGAGCCTGCAATACGATGCGGGCGGCCCTGGCGGTCGGGGATCGTCGAATCGGGGTCGATGCCGAGCAGGTGATAGACCGTGGCAAGAATGTCTTTCGGAGAGACCGGCGTTTCCACCACGTCTCCCGCGATCGCATCGGTCGCGCCGACAACTTGACCACGTCCGAAACCGGCACCCGCGAAGATCGCCGAATAGGCCCGACTCCAATGGCCGCGTCCCGCACCCGTCACGTTGTCGAGCTTCGGCGTTCGTCCATGCTCGCTGATGCAGACCACGAGTGTTTCATCGAGCAGCCCACGTTCATCGAGATCCCGAATGAGGGCCGAATACCCCTGATCGAACGATGGACACAGTTCTTCCCGCATGCGGCGGTAGTGCTGATAGTGTGTGTCCCACGCCGAGTCGGTCAGGCCGAACTCATCCCAGAAGAGGCTGACCAACCGCCCACCGGCTTCGATGAGTCGGCGAGAGACCAATGCCCCTTGACCGAACAGCGACATGCCGTAATCGTCACGCAGCGACATCGATTCGCGCGTGATGTCGAGTGCCTCCTGCATCTTCGTTGATGTGAGCAGTCCGAACGCCGTCTGCTGATGCCGATCGAGGCTCGCCAGTTGCTGCGAGTCGCTGGTTCGCCGCACTTCATCGAACTGATCGAGCAGCGAACGCCGGCGATCGAGCCGGTCGAGCGTCAGTTCCTCACGCAGTTGGCCATCGGACGACATTCGAAAGGAGCAGTTGGAATCGATGCCGATGTACGGATCAAAGATCTCCCGCACGACGCCGCGATTCTCCTGTACGAAACCTCGCGTCGCCGTCCCTTGAAATTCGGTCCAGATCGGATCGTAGCTCGGCCCGAAGAACCCGCCGTACGGCCCCGATCTTGGCGGCTGATCGGAGCGACGCGACGACAGCGGAAACGGCAAACCCAGATTGCGCGGAATCTCCGGCGACGAACCGGGCGAAAGTTGTTGATCGTGGTATTCGATCACCGAACCGAGAAACGGCCAATGCTTGGGGTCGCGGGCTGACAACTCGATCGAGCCGGTTGGGTCTTCGAGGCCGGTGGTCGCATACGCGATGCCATGCACGGGGTAAGGGTGCGTCATCGACCGCACGATCGTGCAACGGTCCAGGACTTCCGCCGTCCGGGGAAGCAACTCACCAATATGATACCCCGGCAGCACGGTCGGAATGGTCCCCAACTCGCCGCGAATCTCAAGCGGTGCATCGGGCTTCACATCGAACGTTTCGAGCTGGCTCGGCGATCCATAGAGATAGAGCAGGATGCACGACTTGGCCGACCCGAACCCCGGACGAGCCGTGTCACTCGCCTTGGCTTGCGAATGATAGAGCTGCGGCAGCGACAACCCCGCCGCCGCCAGCGACCCCGCCCTGAGGAAGTCGCGTCGGCGAACCCCATCACACAACCGTCTCGGCGATCCGAGAATGCGCAACATGGTTGGTCGTCTCCGTGCGGGTGATTGGCGATCAGCGATGAAGCTCTACGATACCGCTTCGCAGCAGATGGATCAATTGCGATC
Organism: uncultured Planctomycetaceae bacterium; assembly: GCA_942492405.1. Classification (GTDB taxonomy): domain Bacteria; phylum Planctomycetota; class Planctomycetia; order Planctomycetales; family Planctomycetaceae; genus JANNSB01. The sequence continues at coordinate 27,402 of CALOES010000052.1, read as the reverse complement.
GATGCGTGCTGCGGTCACGTCAGATCTTGCTTCATCAGATCTCCACCGGGAAGTGTCGAATCAAATGTCGTTTTCTCGAAGAAATGATACTCTGCCCGCATGATGCCCTTCGGGGGATCCATTCGCTCTCATGTCATCCGAGACCACCACCTGCGATGTACGACGAATTCATTGACGAACTGGAGGAGGCGGAACCCGACACCTCCGAAGTCGAAGCGCGATTGCGAGAACTCGGCATCGCGCTCGATGCGTCGATTCCCTATCGCCTCGACACGATGTTCCCGCGCCTGAAAGGTTGGGGGGCCAAGGGAGAGCTGAAGAAGAAGGGAAAGCTCATCGCTCAGGTCGAGCCGACATTGCACAAGGTCCTGCTCAACGGCGAAGAAGTGCTATATGTCGCGAAGGGAGTGCAGCAGTCGTTTTTTGAAATGTGGTTCATGGGAGCCTTGTGGGCCGCCATGCTGAACCAGACGGTGTTTGTGCTGACGAACGCCCGGATCATCATGCTCCGTTCGGACGGCAAGGGAAAGCCGCAACACACCTTCTGGATGATCTACTACAGCGAGATCAAGAAGTTCAAACGGTCATGGCTCGGCTCACTGACTCTCAAACTCAATGACGGGCGGAATATGGCGTTCGGCGGGTTCACGAAGACCGATGGCACGACGATGCCGACGATCTTCGAAGAGGCCCTGGAAACGTATCGCCAGCGAGGATTTCGACCTCAGACGACACAGTCGCTGGAGAATCTCTGTTCGCATTGTTTTGCCCGCGTTCCCAAGCACGAGTACGAATGCGAGCCCTGCGGACAGGAATTCTGGTCGCCGACCCAGGTCGCTCTCCGCAGTTTGATCTTTCCCTCGTGGGGCGACTTCCTCCTTGGGCACACCGCGCTCGCCTGGTGGGAACTGCTGGGCTACGTCTTCAGTTGGTTCATCATCGTGACCATCGCACTCGCGGAAATGCAACGCGGGCAACTGGTGGTGAGCGTCGTCATCGCCGGCCTGGTGATTCTCTTCGAGCACATCGTCGATGCCTTCGTCACCTATTTCGTGGCCCGCAAGGGCCTGCATCCGCGGAAATAAGGGGCGTGGCCGAAGGAGATGGCATTCATGAAAAATCCCTCCAGCGTCCCTCAATCGTGAGACATCCCGTTATCCTTCTTGCCGCCCGCCCTCCGATGTCCTATCGTCTTATGGCTCAGCGGATTGGCTTCAAGATGGCCAATGGGTTCTCGGGGTGAAAAGCCCTTGAAAATCCGCGTTTCTCCGCTTTCTGCGACACTCACAACACCAAAGATCCATGTCCACTGCCACACCAATCGAACTCCTCCCCTACAAAGTTAAGAACCTCGCACTGGCCGAACTGGGTCGCAAGGAAATCGAGCTCGCCGAGATCGAAATGCCGGGCCTGATGGCACTTCGGGAGAAGTACGGCAAGTCGAAGCCCCTCAAGGGAGCCAAGATCGCCGGCTGTCTGCACATGACGATTCAGACCGCCGTCCTCATCGAGACGCTGATCGAACTCGGGGCCGAGGTCCGCTGGTCGAGCTGTAACATCTTCTCGACGCAGGATCATGCTGCCGCCGCTCTGGCCGTCAAAGACATCCCCGTCTTCGCCTGGAAGGGTGAGACCGCCGAGGAGTTCGACTGGTGCATCGAGCAATCGCTCTTCTGGCCCGATGGCTCGAACCTGAACATGATTCTCGACGACGGCGGCGACCTGACCGTCATGGTTCACGAGAAATACCCCGAGATGCTTAAGGACATCAAAGGGCTGACGGAAGAAACGACGACGGGCGTCCATCGTCTCTATCACATGCACAAGCACGGCAAGCTCGGTTGCCCGGCCATCAATGTCAATGACTCCGTCACCAAGAGCAAGTTCGACAACCTGTATGGTTGCCGCGAGTCGCTGGCCGATGGCATCAAGCGAGCTACCGACATCATGGTGGCCGGCAAGGTCGTCGTGATCGCTGGCTTCGGCGATGTCGGCAAGGGCTGTGCCGACGCGATGGATGGACTCGGCGCTCGCGTGATCGTCACCGAGATCGACCCCATCTGTGCTCTCCAAGCCGCGATGGAAGGCTACGAAGTGACCACGATGGAAGCAGCAGCCCCGGTCGGCGATATCTTCGTCACTACCACCGGTTGCCGCGACATCATCTGCGGGCCGCATCTCGATGCGATGAAGCACAACGCCATCGTCTGCAACATCGGCCACTTCGATCTCGAAATCGACGTCGCCTACATGCAAGGGCGTAAGGACATCAAGAAAGAGAACATCAAGAAGGACTCCGACGTCGGCGGCCCAGTCGACAAATACACCTGGCCCGATGGCAAGTCGATCTTGCTGCTCGCGGAAGGGCGACTCGTCAACCTCGGTTGCGCGACGGGACATCCTTCGTTCGTGATGTCGAACAGTTTTACCAATCAAGTGGTGGGACAGATCGAACTCTGGACGAAGGCCGAAGAGTACGAACTCGGTGTCCATGTGCTGCCAAAGCACCTCGACGAAGAAGTCGCCCGCCTGCACCTCGGCAAGCTCGGCGTGAAACTCACCAAGCTCACCCAGAAGCAAGCCGACTACCTCGGCATCCCCGTCGAAGGCCCCTACAAGCCCGATTACTATCGGTATTGATGGGTTGAGGGATGAGAGACGAGAGAGAGGCAGGCTGACGGCCAGAGGTTCGATGAGCCGTATGCCGCAGCCGCAGGTAGCCGCCGTCTGCAGTGAACGCCCTCTGTGGCGTTCCGGCTTGAGGCGAGGTGCATGGTCCCAAATCAATCGTCGACGTGACGATCGACCAGCGATTGATCGCGCATGGCGATCGCTCACGGCAATGCGTTCCCAAAGCGCTACGTCCCAATCCGCCTACGAAATGCCGGGGACGGCATGGGCAACACCGGCGGCTTAGATGACACTACTAACGACATGTGGCAACCATCGTCACTCCGGAAACCGCTCTGCCGACTGCATGCGGAAGGGGCGGCTGAGGACGATCGACATTACGGCCGATGAGAATGTGTCGCCTTCGCGCTCCATCGTCTGCGTGATCTCCGCCAGCGTGCATTCGTCGAAATACTCCAGTCCGCGGCCGAGGGCGAATGTCAACAGTTTCGTGGCAATGCAGCGACGCAAGTCGGGCGTGCGTTCGAGCAGAATCTGTCTGAGCTCCGCCGGTCCCTCGAAGCTGCGGCCGTCGGGCAATGTGCCAGTTGCTTCAATCGGCACGTCGCGCGATTCGGTGCGCCAGGCTCCGATGGCGTCGTAGTTTTCCAGGCCGAAGCCGATCGGGTCCATCAGTTGATGACAAGCCGCACACGCCGGGTTGCGGCGGTGAATCTCCATCCGTTCGCGGAGCGGCGTATCGCGATCGGCCTCGACCGCCTCGAGCGGTGGCACGTTGGCCGGAGGGGGTGGCGGAGGCGCATCGAGCAGGTTCTCGAGAATCCATTTGCCCCGCTTCACCGGAGAGGTACGCGTCGGGTTCGACGTGATCGTGAGGATGCTGGCATGTCCCAACAGACCGCCGCGCTGCAGCGTATCGATTTGCACGCGACGGAAGTCGTCTCCCTCGACTCCTTCGATGCCGTACAACGCGGCCAACTGCTGATTGACGAATGTGTAATCGGCCGACAGCAGTTCGATCAGCGGCCTGTCTTCCACGACAATGTGATTGAAGAACGTGAGCGTCTCTTCGCGCATCGCCCGTCGCAGGTCGTCGTTAAAGGCCTCGTACCGCCGACCGTTGGGGGAGGCGGTTTCCAGCAGTCGGAGTTGCAGCCACTGCTCGCAGAAATCGTTGGTCATGCGCGCGGCGCGCGGGTCGGCGAGCATGCGTTCGACCTGCCTGCGGAGTTCGTCGTCGTTGTTCAGCCGACCGTTGTCGGCGACCTCACGCAGTTCGTCGTCGGGCAGGCTGCGCCAGAGAAAGTACGACAGACGTGTCGCTAGTTCGTGGTCGTTGAGTGCGCGCAGGCCGCCGGCATCATCCGCCGTCGGCTCCTGCTCCACGCGAAACAGGAAGTGCGGCGAGACGAGGATGCCCTGGACGGCGTATTGAATGGCCCGCTCGAACGAGCTTCCTTCATCCAGCATAAAGCCAACCAATCCCACGAGCCGTTGCGCCTCGCCGTCGGTGACGGGTCGTCGCCATGCCCGACTCGCGAACTGTTCGAGGTTAGCACGGGCGCACCGCAGTTGCTCTTCCCGATCGGCGTCGGCTGCGGGTGTCTCGATGAAGATGCGGCGATGCGACTCGGGGAGATTCTCGGGAAGCACTCCGATGGGACCGACAATCTCCAGCCTTGCAACCTTCAGGTTGCGGTCGCCGCGCAGTTCGGGGTCAGGATCATCGGGGCGGTAGTAGTCGTTGAGGAACGAGGCCGAGAATCGATAGCTTCCGACCTCGTCGACGGGGACGCGCACTTCGTAGGGGTGCTCTTCATCCTCGCCGACGACATCGACCACCACGAGTTCGTCATCCCGCCAGCGAATGCCCATCTGTGCCACGTCCGGCCCCGCCTGATCGGCCGACGCGATCACGCGCAGGATGTACTCGCCGGCCGTCTCGAACTCGAAGTCGCGTCCCACTTCCCCCTGAGATGCCAACGAGCGGCCATCAAACGAGCGGACAGGAGCCTGTTCTTCATCGGCCACGACAATGGCTTTTCTGACGACCATGTCAGCCACCGCCAGATAGCGGTCGAGCAGCGCGGGAGGGAGCGACAACACGTCGCCGATATGATCGAACCCATAGCCGACGTCGTCGGTGGGAAGCTCTTCGGAGACGTCGATTTCGACTCCAAGCAGGTCTTCGATCGTGTAACCATATTCCGTCCGATTGAGTCGGCGCACGGTGACTCTGCCGGGGAAAGCGGGTCCGCTGCAGTCGACGTGCATCGCGACATCGCGAATCCAACGGATGACGTCTGCCCGCTCTTCGTCGGAAAACTGTTCCGAATCGGGAGGGGGCATAATGCCCATGTCGACGCGCACGAGGATCTTTTTCCAGATCTCACGGTCGCGAGTCGCCGCGTGCTCGGGCTGATACAAGTCGAGCGTCAGCCCCGCCTCGGCGGTCTCGCCCTGATGACAGTCGATGCAATAGCGGTCGAGCAACGGACGCACGGCGTCGTAGTCGATATCGTCGGCCAGAGACGGGGTGACTGTCAGTAGACCCACGATCAAAAAGGTGGCGATGGAGGTTGATTTCATACTCGCAATGGATGTTGGACTTCAGTCTGTGTTTCTACTCGGTACACGACCGTTCAGGCCGCATCCCCTGAGTCAGATTTTTTTGCCGGAGACGTCCAATCTCACGTCCCATCGGCTCACGCATTGGGTTTACCATAACAGAAGATCACACTTTACATTATCATCAGACTTGCTGGATCAATAGTACACTTCGAGGAGTAGTCGCATGGGTCGTTTCGCCGCTCTCGTTTCCTGTGTCGTGGCTTGCGTTTGTGGAATCGTGGGGGACTCGGTCGTCCAGGCACAAGGGGGCCGGCCGCGACGCAACGACGACACTCCCGATGTTCGAGAACTCGATCTCGAGGCAACGCGTCTTCAACAGGAATTCCTGCAGAACCTCGTGACGCTCGCCACCAGCTACGAGGAAGCCGGCGAGACCGAGAAGGCGAAAGAGACTTTTCGCACGATCCTCACGCTCGATCCCGAGAACGAACAGATCCAGGCCAAGATCGAAGAACTCGACAACCGCGTCTTCGAGGAGAACCAGACCACGGTCGATGTCGACGTCACCGCCGGCTGGGTCAACACCGGAATCGCACTTACGAAAGACCGCCCGATCCGCATCGAGGCGCAAGGGCAGTATCGCTTTATCGTGAATGAAGAAGTGGGACCGACCGGCTTTCCCACCGGCGATCCCGCGACACAAATCATTGAAGGCATTCCTGCGGGAACATTGATGGGCGTCGTCGTCCCGGCCAACCGTCCACAGGGACAGGGACGAAACCAGCAGCAACCTCAACCCTTCCAAATCGGAGCCTCGCGCGAGTACACGCCGACCGAGGACGGCGTCCTCTATCTGCGCGTCAACCTCCCCGCCGGTCATCGTTGCGTCGGCAAGATCGTCGCTGCATTCGCCGGGAACATCGCGCCGGCGGCGCCATAAGTATGGAAACCCGACGCGTCAGCGAGGGCATCATGACCACGATCGCTCCCATTGCAGCTTGCAGACTTCAACGTCGACCATAACTCTGTTCGCTCCTGGTCATTGACGTCATTGACCAGGAGTTCAAATGGCGGAGAGCTAGTGCACAGAGCCGAATCCCTCAACCATTCCCATGCACCATTCGCGGCGTCGGCAGGTTGTGAGGCTGCGTGATTGGACCGTACATCTCGGGTCGGCGGTCGGCGAGGCGGTCGATCTCGTGCTTGTCGGGAACGCGGATGATGTGCTTCCTGCGCGACTGCTCGACATCAATGTCGGCATAGAGGATCTCTTCGTCCACGCCTTCGCTGGCGGCGATCACTTTTCCATTGGGGGCGCAGATGCTGCTGCGCCCGATGAAGCGAAAGCCACGCTCGGTGCCGACGCGGTTGACGGCAGCATAGAAAACGGCGTTCTCCATCGCCCGCGATGGGATCGATGCACTCGCCATGCACTCCGCTCCCGGTGGCCAGTTGGTCGGCAACACAATCAGGTCGGCTCCCAAGAGGGCGAGGCAACGGGCCGATTCGGGGAAGCCGACGTCATAGCAGATGTTCATGCCGATCTTCACACCGTTCACCTCGTGGACCGCGAAGGGACGATCGCCAGGCGTCGTGTGCATGTCGACACCCAGGTAAGGCAAATGAATCTTGCGATAACTGCCGACGACCCCTTCCGGTCCCACCAGGACGGCTGCATTGAAGATGCGGTCCCCATCGCGTTCGAGCATCCCAGTGACGATGTGAGTCTTGAGCCGGTTGCAAATTGCCGTCAGTCGCTCGGTTGATGGACCGGGGATCATCTCCGCCAGCGGCAGCGACTCCTCGAAGGAATCAAAGCAATACCCGGTGACGGCACACTCCGGGAAGATCGTGAGATCCGCTCCCTGGGCCGTCGTTTGCTCTGTAAACGTCTCGATCCGGTCGAGGTTGGCTGTCGGATTCCCGATGGCCACATCCATTTGCACGCCGGCGACTTTCATAGGTGTTTCTCAACAAAGGCTTGGTTTTCGAGTTCTCACTTCGTCCCCTGCGTCGAAGTGGGATTTGTGATGCCGCAGGATACACAACCGGACAAAGTACGGACCATCGATGTGCTGTTTCGCAAGATTCAATCCGATTTTCCGATAAATGTGTTTTCGAGACGGTATCAAGCACGAAGTCGGTCACACCAGCGGAAGGTCGCGCTCAAGGTGTCAGGTCACACAACACTCATGCCTTCGAGGACAACCAAGAACCGCTTCGCCGCGTAATCGATCGCAGCCTTCGCCCCTTCCTTCTCCCCCGTCCAGGGCTGCGGCGTGGAAGCCGGCGAGTACGACCACATGTCGGACGACGAGTGCTACTTCCAGTTGGGCATTGGCGCTCTCGAAGAGACGCCAATGCCACAGCTTCGTCATGTGGATCGCCACACGGCCTATCATGCGGGCGTGTTGACCATAGACCCGCTGGGAACCGCCCCATTCAGGTCGTCCACGGGAAGTTCTCGCATCCGTATCGCTCGATTCTCAGAATCCTCGAAGGCGATGTGTACAGCGGCGGCGAAAGTCGAAAAGATGTCTCAGCAGCATCGCCATTCCACTTTCCGCCATGAAACCGTCAGCCGATACGAATCGAGTGAAATCCCATCCGTCAATCTTTGGTGTCGGCTCGGCCGGCGTCAGCCCGCAGTTCTCCAGCGTCGAAGTGGCTCTCGATCAGCAACTGAGCGAGTTCGAGTCGCGGCTGATCGAGGTTCGCCGGCACCTGCATGCTCATCCCGAGCCGAGCCGACAGGAACGCGAAACCTCGAAGTACATCGCCGCCCGACTGAGTGAAGCCGGCATCGACGCGAAACTCTGCCGCGACGGATTGGGAGTGATCGCCGATGTCGATGTCGGTCAGCCGACCGAGAAGACGCCACGCATCGCGATTCGATCGGATATCGATGCGCTCTACATTCAAGACATCAAGACTTCTCCCTATGCGTCGAAGCATGCCGGGCTGTGTCATGCCTGCGGTCACGATGCGCATACGGCGATCGTGTTGGGGGCGGCGATGACGAGCGCGGCTTTCAATCATCAGGCAGATGCAAACGGCTCGCCCCTCAATGCCCGGCTGCGGTTCATCTTCCAGCCCGCCGAGGAGAGTGCCGAGGGTGCTCGCTGGATGGTCGAACAGGGAGCCGTCGAGGATGTCGCCGCCATCATTGCCGGCCACGTCGACCCGGAACGCCAATGGGGGACGGTCGGCATGCGCTACGGAACACTCACCGCCAACTGCGACGAGGTCGAAGTTGTCGTGGAAGGGAAGGGTGGACATTCCGCTCGGCCGTTTCATACGAAAGATCCGATTGCCGCGGCGGCCCATCTCATCACGGCCCTCTACGAGTTCCTGCCGCGTTCCGTGGATGCCCGCAGTCCGTCGGTTTTCAGCGTCGGCAAGGTCTGCGGTGGAACGTTGCCAAACGTCATTCCCGACCGCGTCGAGATTCTGGGATCTCTCAGGTCGTTGGATGAACAAACACGTGTCCGGCTGAAGGACCGCATCGAAGAGATCGTGCATGGAGCCAAGGAGGCGAGTGGCGCGGCGATGCACTTGCGGTTCTACGAGCCGATCAGCGCGGTCTATAACGATCCGCGCATCACGTCGTTTCTGGAAGAAGCGGCGGTGCGCGTCGTCGGTCGGGAGAACGTTCAAGAGATCACTCAGGCGAGCATGGGAGGCGAGGACTTCTCGGAATACCTGTCGCGCGTCCCCGGCAGCCTGCTGCGGATCGGCTGCGCTCCCCCCGGATTCAGCGCTCCGTTTCTGCATGCTCCCGACTTCGATGTGGATGAACGCGTGATCGTTCTCGGGGCGCGGATTCTCTTGCGGGCCGCGTTGCTCTTGTCGTCTCAGGGACTTGTGACAGAATAGGGAGCGTCCACCGCGTCGCCGCCACACTCGCCATCATTTCACCATTCCACGAGTGACTCCATGTCGGTTCTGACATTCAACTCGAATCACAAGGCGAGCATCGGCGTCGAGGTCGAACTGCAGTTGATCGACGCCGACACGTTCGATCTTTCGAGTTCGATCCATCAGTTAATGGGCTGCCTTCCGCAGGGGTTTGAAGAGCAGATCAAACCGGAGCTGATGCAGAGTTATGTCGAGATCAATACGCGCGTCTGCAATACCGTCGGCGAAGTAAGAGACGACTTGAACCGCGTACTGGGAGGGCTGAAGGAGGCGTCCGATTCCCTCGGCGTCCGATTACTGTGGTCAGCGACGCATCCGTTTGCGTCGTGGCGGGTTCAACAAGTCACGGAAAACGAACGCTACTACAAACTCGTCGAGTTGATGCAGGATGTCGCCCGCCGACTGGTCACGTTTGGGCTGCACGTTCACGTCGGCGTTGAATCCGGGGACAAGGCGGTGATGATCTGCGACCGCATGCTCCGCCATTTGCCGCTGCTGCTGGCATTGTCGGCCAATTCGCCCTTCTGGGAAGGTCGTCCCACCGGACTGCACTCGAACCGATCGATGATTATGGAGGGTCTCCCGACGGCGGGACTGCCGCGACCGATGCGCAACTGGAGCGAATACACCTGGCTGATTAATCACCTGGTCGCCACGGGCTTCATCAATACCATCCGCGAAATCTGGTGGGACATTCGCCCGCACAACAACTTCGGAACCGTCGAAATTCGGGTCTGTGACGTCCCCAAGAACCTGGAGGACGTGCTGGCGCTGACGGCTCTCATTCAAACGCTCGTCGTCGCCATCTCGAAAGAGATCGACGAGGGAACGTATCAGTCCGACTACCATCCGATGATGGTGCAGCAGAATAAATGGCGCGCCGCGCGCTACGGCGCGGGAGCCAAACTCGTCAACAGCGGCGACTACAAACAGTACACGGTTGCCGAAACCGTCGATCGGCTGGTCGACGATCTCCTGCCGACCGCGGAAACGCTCGGCTGCGCCCCCGAACTCGAATCGGTGCGAAAATTGCCACATGCCACGGGAGCCGAGCAGCAACTCAAGATCTACGAACGCAGCTACAGCCGCCGCTCCGTCGTGAAGGAAATGCTCGACTGTCACGAATGGCAACCGGGCTGAAATGCAGTAGGTCCCGCTTGCCGAGCGGGACCACACACGTCGAACGGGATCTCCTCTTGAGATACGTGACGCGTTCTACGGTAGAGAGCGAGTTCCATTTCAGTTCGAGTGACAGGCGTCGGCTCGTAGCGAACCGGCGTGAGCGGCCTCGCGACAGAATCCGCGCATCTGTCGGGCGCGGTCGGTTTGCCCGAGCGTCTCGAAGATGCGACGCGCCTGATCAAAGCAATGCATTGCCTCGCGGCTCCGATCAATCTCACAGAGAAGGTGTCCAGAGTTGATGAGTGCGAACGCGCAGCCCTCGATGTCGCCCTCCGATCGGAATCCGCGATGCGCCTCGGTCAATCGACTGAGTGCATTCTGCTCTGCTCCCTGGAGCCGGTCGAGGATCGACAGGTGAAGCTGGATGAGGGGCAGGTTTTCGTCGCCGGAGATCGACTCGGCACTGTTCAGATATTGCCGCGCCTGTTCGAGGCGTCCATGTCGAATCGCATGAGAAGCGAGATGGATCAGCACATCGGCTGAGAGAATCCCTTGATCGGCCAATTGCCATTTGACCGCTTGCTGCAACCAACTCGCTTCATCCGCGTCTTTGTGTTGGAGTCCCGACGCGGTCGCCAACGCGAGACAACAGGCGCAGCGTTCGTCGTTGCTGGCTCGGGCATGTGCGAGATCGAGAGCCAACCGCAACTGCAGTTCGGCACTCGCCCATTGGCCATGCGACACGAGATGCGCCGCGTAGGCGAGCCTGGCGTAAGGCGAGTCGTCCGCGACGATGGCGGCATAGAAGGCCGAGTTGGCTTCCCCCACCAGCCCTCCGGCTGCATACAACTCGGCGCGCCGAATCAGCTCCAGGACAATTTGGGGAACCTCAGCGCAGTGAGGTTGCACGAGCGAAGTAAACTCTCCCATCCGAGTGTTCCCGGTTCGGAAGAGCGTATATGGCTGCAAGGTCGACAGTTAAGGCAAATCACGCACCGCCGAGTCAACCAATTTCCTGAGACAGTTCCGAATGTATCGAATCTGCAACCATTGTCAACTAGGAAGAATGGGCAATCTGGAAAAAGTGACTTGGCCCGCGTCTAGGTCATCAGCGGATAAACGCAAGTCGTTTCGCACCAGTGTAAAAAAGGCTGATTTTGCCGTTCATCCGCCACTCGTCTCGACGCCGACGGGGTGTTCCGTCAGAACATGCCCACGGAGAATTCTGTCGTCTTTCGTTGGGAGTGATTGACATGCCGATGAAGTCGTTTCGAGGCTGGACTTGCGCCGCCGTTTGCACGCTCTTGGTCGTGGCCCAGGCGGGCTGCAACATGTCTCAAATGCGACACCGCATGGGCCAAGCCTGGCGCGGCGGCATCGTCGGCGACGACATCGGGGCCGCTGACTCCAACGATCCCTGGGCGAGCGCGGCCTCTCAGGACATGTCGAACCATCATCCGCCGAGTTACACCGATCCCAGCGACCGATACTTTTCGTCTGATCAGGCGCGCGCGATCAGCGCCGGACTCGACGGCAACCGCTGATGCCGGCGACGGGAGCAGACGATGGCTTCCCATTCGCAAACCTGGAGGCCGGGAGTCGTCTGGCCCGACGTCTCGCGTAAGCTGCATCAGTTCTATAGCGATATGCGCCGGCACTTCGGCTACGAACCGCGCTGGTGGCCCGGGTCTCCCTGGGAGATCACGCTGTCGGCACTGCTCGTGCAGCAATGCGACTGGACCGTCGCGCATCAGGGCGTGCAGCGATTGATCGAGAATGGTTACAACGGAATCAACGAACTCGCTGATGCCGAACTCGTGATCGTGCATGAGTCGATCCGTTCGATTTCGTTCGCTCCCACCAAATCACAGCGACTCGTCGCCTTTGCCCAACTCCTGCGCCAACGTGGGTTCGACGACGTGGCCGAGTACCTCGCGTCGGATACCACCGACAATCTGCGGACTCAACTACTCGAGTCACCGGGCATCGGGCACGAAACGGCCGATGCCATTCTGTTGTTCGCGGGCGAGTCGCATTCGACATTCGTCATCGACGCGTACACACGTCGCATTCTGTCTCGCGCTCGACTGAGCGCGCGCCTCGATGAACGGTTCTGGAAACAGCCGGCACCACTGCTGCGACAGTTCCTGCTGGAACATCTGCTCGCCGGCTCGGCCGAGTACGATCAGTTCGAGTGGCACACGCACGTGCCGCGCGACGTGGCGGTGCTGCGGGACTACCATGCGCAACTCGTCGAACTCGGTCGGCATCACTGCCTCAAGAGCAAGCCGCGCTGCCACACCTCCGGCAAGTCAGGTTGGTCCAACTACGAGTTCTGCCGCAATCACTGCACAGCCGAGACTTGCGCGGCATGCCCGTTGAGTGAGGTGTGCCAGCAGGGGCGAAGGCGGCACTAAACCGGCGCTGCATCATCCATGTGATCCTGGATAACTGACCATGTCCCTCGATTAATGGCAAACATCCTCGTGCTCATGGGGTGCCGCGATTGATACCACGAATCCGAGATCCTCGATCATCCGGTAGTCCTCTTCCGGCAACTGTCCCTTTGTCGTGAGGTAGTCGCTGACAAACATCGAATTCGCGGCGTACAGGGCCAGCGGTTGCAGCGTTCGCAGATTCACTTCTCTCCCTCCGGCAACTCGGATCTCGGTCGTCGGATGGGCGAACCTCAACAGGCACAACACCCGCAGACAATAGCGGGGGTCGAGAACGCGTCGGTCTTCGAGAGGCGTTCCTTCGACCGGATGCAGAAAGTTCACAGGCAGCGAAGCGACGCTCAGCGTCTTCAACTCCATCACGACATCGACGACATCGTCGTTGGTCTCACCCATGCCGACGATCAAGCCGCTGCAGAGTTCCATCCCTGCGTTACGGGCGGCCTGCAAGGTTTCGAGACGGTCTTGATACGTATGCGTCGAACAGATCTCCTCGTAGTACTTGCTCGAAGTATTGAGGTTGTGATTGATGCGATCGATGCCGGCCTCCGCCAGCACATCAGCTTGAGCCGGCGTCAACAACCCCAGACACGCACAGAGGTGCATCCCCAGTTCGTCTTTGATCTTCCTTGCCGCCTCGGCCACGTGGGCCACTTCGCGATCACTGGGGCCTCGACCACTGGCGACGATGCAAAACGTGCGGGCCTTCGCCTCCCGCGCTTCCCGTGCCTTGGTGAGAAGCGTATCCACGCTGTCAAACCGGTACTTCGGGATGTCGGCCTCCGACACCGCTGACTGGGAGCAGTATCCGCAATCCTCGGGGCACAATCCGCTCTTGGCATTCCGCAACAAGTAGAGCTGCACATCATTTCCGAAGTGCCGACGGCGAATGCGGTAGGCAGCCGACAAGAGTTCGAGAGTCTCTTCATCCGGCGCATGAAGTATCGCCTGGGCCTCGTCCCGAGTGAGGGAATGACCTTCCAGGACACGAGTTGCCAGAAGATTCCAATCGTTGTGATTCTGCATGGACTTTCTTCGCTGCGTAATGATCCCAAGTCGTCTCCGATAGACAACCGTGCATCCTAAGCGATCCGATGCCGTTGGGCTACGTTCTAGAAACTTGCTGCTTGATAAGAATTTCGGGCCAATTCGGCGCAATGGCCGCGATGGCGGCTTTTCAGTCACAATTCGTCGTTTGTGATCTGTGCGTCCCCCACGCCAGCAAGTTCAAATCTTTTCAGCCTGTTTCAGCCACGTCTGAAACGTCTTCGCTTCTCGTTCCACGTCGCCACCGTCATGGTGAAAGACCCAGACGGCATGATCGTCCGTCGGGTCGAGGTAGAGGACATCGCCTGAGTCGCTGTGGCCGATGACGATGCCGGCTGCGAGACGATCGAGCGCGTAGGGTTTGCCTTTGTGATCTTCTGTTGCATTGTCCTCCAAGACGTTTCGCAATGACTTCGCGAATGCTTGTAACGACCGAATGCTCGTCACTTTTTGACCATCGACATTGATCTTCTGGAAGAGTTCCGACGCCGGCATCAGTCGCCAGCATTCATCCCGTTCCCACTCGCCTCCTTTGTGATACTCGATGAGGAATTGCCGATAGGCATCCGGCAGTTTGATGCCCGCCTTGTTGAGTTCCTTATCGGGAAGCTTGACGACCGGTTTCACGTATTTGGGGTAGCCTGCCTTCGACCAGGCGGTGACCTCTTTCACCGGGATGTGCTTGGGTTTCACTTCGTCGAGATAGATCGGCACGCCGTCCATGAAGGGCTGCCCACTGTGCTCGCACAACGCCTCCAGCGCACAATGCCGCGTCACAAGGCCGCGCTTCGAGTTGCAGATGACTTTCACCAGATCGGGATAAGCGTCGGCACCGAGTACCTTGACGAGCGACAACACCGCACCCTCGGCAAGTTCCTCGTCGGCTAGCGCCTGCTTCAGAAACGGCACGCGATCGGTGTCGCTCGGCGTGAGCAGATCGGCCATCTTGATCATCGCCAGACTTCCCAGGACGGCCCTCGAACCCTCTTTGGCGATCGTCTCGAGTCCATCAATCACGGTCGCGCGGTTCGCCTTCTTCTTGCCAAGCTTGACGAGGTCGTCGAGTTGATCGAGCCGCTTGAAGAAGACCTTGTCGCTGCTCTTGGAAGTGCAGGCGAGGATCGATGTCAGCAGCTTGTCAATCGAGTTGCTCATGAGGCAGCTTCAATGATGCGAACGTCGTCGGAAGTCTCGGGCTTTCGAAAGCCAGGCTTTCAATTGTACGCATCACGTATTGAAATGGGTATTGTGCGAAAGCCATCGCCGATTTACTCCATTTCACTTGCCACTGACTCGGTCTGTTGCGCCTGCACGAAATCTTCGAAGACGTGTTTGATCTCCAGGTCGTCCGATTCGTTCACATAGTCGGCGGCCGTCTTTCCTGCGGCATCTGTGATGTCGGGCGACGCACCCGCATCGAGTAGCACCTGCATCACGTCGGCGTGTCCTTTGCGAACGGCCAGCATCAGTGGTGTCTGGTTGTCGCCCGGCCACCAATAACTCACTTCTTGACCGGCAGGGCTTCCCACACCCGCGAAATAGTCGTTGATCACACTGTGCGATCCCGAGGTCACGCCGTAGTCTTGCAAATTGGGATTCGCCCCCACGTTCACCAGCAATTTCGCGACATCGGCGTGACCCAGGGCCGATGCATACATCAACGGAGTGATGCCAAAATCACCGGGTGCGTCAACATCGGCACCCGCCACCAACAGTTGGCGCGTGATCTCGAAATTGCCTAGCCCGGCAGCGCAGAAAAGAGAGCGCCAGCCGTCATTCGCATCGGCTCCGCGATCAATCAGACGGCGAACCTCGTCGGCGTCTTCGTGCACGACCGCCAGCAAGAGAGCAGAACGTCCGTACGGATCGTTGTCCATCTCGTGTTTGAGTCGGTCGAAGCCTTCCCAATAGAACCACGGTCCAAAGGCGAGCAGCAGCGGGAACAGGATCCAGACGGCGCTCCACGCGAAACGCGTCGAACCACGGCGTTCGGGGACGCCATTCCACAACCAGGCGAGGAGCAAGATCACGATGAGCCAGACTCCGCCCACCACCAGACACCACGTGAGGTGGGCCCATTCCTCCTCGTGCGAAACGGATAAACTGATATCGCCGACAGAACTCTCGAACAACTGTCTGTCGACCAGGTCGCCGAGCGGCGTGTGAAAGGCTCCCCGAACCAATTCGAAGAGAGCCTCTGCCTCGATTTGAATTTCGGGATTCTGCACGTCGACACCGCAGTCGCGCATCCAGTCGAGCATGACCGACTTATTGAAGCCTGGTTCAAATGATTCTGAAAAAACGCTTCCGTCGTCATAGGCGAATTCGAAGTCGGGAAGTGTGACAATCAGATGTGGAGATCGACCATGATTCTCGATCGTCAGTTCGACTCGCTCTCGTCGAATTTGACCTTCCCCAACCTGATTCGCGGAGTGTCCCGAGGCAAAAGCCGTTATTCGCAGGGCATACGCTCCGGAGTTGGGAATGAGTACTCCCGGCGATGCGTCTTCGAGGCTGTAGCGATAACCCCAGGCGCTTCGATGATTCTGATAGGTCGCTGCTCCAATGACAAACACCAGACCGGATGAAATCGCAAGCCAGAGCAACACGGCTCCCCACGACATCGGTCGGTCGATGAATCGTGTACGAACCTTGGAGTCTGCCACGCCGGTAAGACGTTGACCATCGCTTTCGAAATAAGTCGTGCGCCAGACTCGCTGGATGATTTCGAACGACAACCAGCCGCCGACGGACGCCGTCACCGCCAACGACAGGAACACTGAGATCGCTGAATCCATCGACCACGCGGCGGACATCACGTAGAGGAATGTGCCGAAGATCGCCCCGTTCAAGACGAGAAGTGGAAATCCCGTTGCATCAGCCACCGCCAGTCCACGACCCGTGATGCGACCCTGGGAATGCTTGATATCGCTGATCGCCATGCTGCCGAGAATTGTCGTTCCGATGGGAGCCAGCAGGATGGGCAACGCGAACAACATGGCCCACGCGATGGGATAATTAACCACGGGCGGCGCCATCGATGCCTCGCCGTGTTCATTCACAATTGGAGTTCGGACCACCTTCACGGGAGCGACTGTTGCCGCTGCGGCCAGCACAAACAGTCCGGCCCACAGGGCACCGACGATGGCGCGACGCGAAAACCTCGGAGGCGCGTCGCGCAAAGCGAGTGACGAATCCCGCCTCCCTTGCGTTCGCTCTCGCCTGTGCTGAATGAACGCCCTGCGGACTTCGTCGCGATTGAGTTCCTTCATCGCCCAGATCGAAATCGGAATCGTGATCAGCGAGCCGGGACTGACGGGCAGGAAGCCGGCAACCACTCCCAGTTGCGCCCAGCCGCGAGAACGGAGCATGCGCATATTGAGTCCGCCGACGAACATCCCCAGTCCCACGATAAGCCCCGGTACGCCGATCCAGGCCATCTCGTCTTCAGATGGACTGCTCAGACAGATGCCGACAGCGATCACGTGACCGATCAACATCAGCAAGCCGACGACCAGCATTCCGATCGCTGGGCCGCTGAGGTCCGATTCGATTTCGACAAGATCAACCTGATCTCTTTGCGACGGATCGTTCACTGTGCGTGCGTTCCATCGTTGTCGACGACGTTGGAGAAACGCTTGCTGAACGTGTGGACGATTGAGAACAGCCATGCTCCAGCCGGAAATGGGTACCGACAGCATCAAACCGAAATTGGGGATGAAGCCTGCGATCATTCCCAGTTGCGACCAGCCGCGAGACCACAGCATTTGCATGTTGAGACCGCCGATGAACATCCCCAGTCCCACGACGATCCCCGGGATGCCGATCCATGCCAGTTCGTCTTCCGTCCGGCTGCTTAGACAGATGCCAACCGCGATCGCGTTGCCGATCACCATCAACACGCCGACGACGAGCATGGCGAGCGCAGGGCCTTCGACCTCGGCATAGACTTCGTCGAAATCGATCGGCTTCCCGGTGGTGGAATCGAATGTGCCAGGCTGTGAAGTCGAAAACGGCGCACCCAGTGATGGCGGCGGAGTTGTCAATTGCGTCGGCGTATCGACAGCAGGAACCGAGGAATCGTGCAACTGCGTCCCGCTGGGAGCACCCAGAGGCGGTGGTGATGCGGCCGCCTCATCGGCCAGCATCGATTTCAACTCGTCACCTTCGGCTTCGAGCGTGGCGATATCTTTCTTTGAGATCCACGCGCCCATTGTGCGGACCGACCAGACGCAATGGATCCACATCCAGCCCTCGCGAGCAAACGACGTCAGCACCGTGAGCGTGGTGTGATACTCGCGAATGTCGAACGAGTACACCCCCTTGGCACCGCGAACAAAGACCCATTGTCCGCTCGTCTGCCGCTCGAGCCGATAACCGAAGGACTCGAAATGGGCGACGATCTGCGGACCAAGTTCTTTGCGATTGGCGGCCGCGAATCGCAGGCGCGCCACGGGTGATCCGATCGATCCCGATTTCTCCTCGACATCTTTCGAGTCGGCGATGGAATGGCGGATGCCGGTCGCACCAATGACCAGCAGCGCGATCGCCATTCCGAATGAACCGTAGTAGCTTGGGAGAAACGTGATCTTGTGTTGGACAAGGTAAAGAAAGGAAGGGTAGTGGTCTCCCGAAATGTCGTAGGCTCCATCCGATGAAGGCACAGGCGACTCAGGGGCCTGCCAGTACGCCAACAGCGAACCAGGATTTGCAACCGCCAGAGTTGTCGGCAACCACGGAATCGCGCTGATCGAATCGGAACTCTCGTCCGCGTCGTCGGATGGATCGATCGGCGTGCGGACAATCGTATACCGCACTTCATCTCGAAAGACGAAGAGCGCGATCCCGGCGGCTGCCGCCAGCAGGCATGTCGACAGATTCCATCCGAATCTCACGCGAATTCGGTCCGGAATCGCGATCAGCAACAACGTCATCGACGCAAAGATCAAGGCAGACACAATGCCCGAGGCGTATTCAGAGCCCGCAAACGTGAGCGTGCGACCGCCGACCTCCACCTGGATCCACGGCAACAGCACCAACAGGCTGCCGGCGAGTGAAAGCAGAAACACCAGAATCGTTGGATACTGTTGCGGCTGGTTCTTCTCTGCTGCGGGCTGACCCACCACCCAATGCCAGGCCGCGACGGCTTCGCGCTCCATGATCGTCGACATCCCGCGGGATGGCGGCGGCTGTTGCGGAACCGCTGTGCGTTCGATGTCCGGAGACGAAATCCCTTCCACGCTCGACTTCATCTCGCTCGCGCGCTGAAACCTGCGATCGGGTTCGCGCGCCAAGGCCCTTAGCACGATCTCGTCCAGCCGGGCGTCGATCTGCGCCCGTTTCGACGGGGGATCGAACTGACCCATTGGGACTTCGCCCGTCAGCATTTCGTAGAAGACGACGCCCAGCGAATAGATGTCGGCCCGATGATCGACGTGGTGCGAACCCGTCATCTGCTCGGGAGCCATGTATCTCGGCGTCCCCATCACCTGATGCGTTGCCGTCAGAGTGAAGTCTTCTTCCGAACGTGCCGCCAGCTTCGCCAGCCCGTAGTCAGCAATCTTCACGCGCCCCTTCGAGTCGATCAGCACATTCTCGGGCTTGATGTCGCGATGGACGATCCCTTCATCATGGGCGAACTGCAGCGCCTCGCAGATCTGAGGGATGATGGCCAGAGCCTGTTGAGGTCGCACATCGCCGGCTTCCATCAACTGACGCAGGTTCATGCCGTCGACGTACTCCATCAGAAAGTAGTAGAGCGTTCGCGGCTTGCCGGTCTGATTGGGATCGGTGAGTTGCACCTCTCCGAAATCGTGCACGGCTACGATGTTCGGATGGTTCAGCCGCGCCAGTGTGCGGGCTTCGCGATTGAAGCGTTCGGCAAACGTGGGGTCATCAGCCGACTCGGGGCGGATGATCTTGAGAGCCACGATACGATCGAGCTTCGTCTGTCGTGCCTTGTAGACGGCCCCCATCCCCCCGTGCCCCAGGACGCCGAGAATCTCCAGATGGGGGAAATGGGCTGCGATCGCGGTCGGAGCCGGAGGGTTGAACCCCCCGGGGGGCTGCGGCGTCGTGATGGCGTACACGTCTCCGCTGCCGTCGGGCAGGGAACTCTCATCCCCCACAATCGCGGCGAGCATCAGGCACTTGGGGCAAACGCCGGAGGGAGCATTCCCCGGCAGGTTGCCACCACATTTCGGACAGGTATTGGCTTCAGTCATCAGAGTCCTCGCTGGTACGTTTCAGATCCTTCTGACGGAAACCAGCCGAAGTGTGACCAACTTTTTCGCCGATGGCGAATTGTTGATGAGGGAAAGGTCATTTGTCCTTTGTCATTGGTCACTTGGGATCGATGATCCTGGTCCAAATGACTAATGACAAGTGACCCACCACGACTCCCTACTGCCAATTGCCTACTCCCTCTCCAGTACCACAAACAGATTCCGAATCTCGTCGTCCACCTCATCGGGACCGGAGACGGTTTGGGCGATCTCCTCCCTCAGCAGTTCTCGATACCTGCGACGCATGCGCGAGGCAGCCTTGCGGGCGGCTTCTTCCGACATGTCGAGCGTGGCGGCCGCGTCGGCGTAGGTCGCTCCCGCATGGTCACCAATGAGAAAGCCTTTGAGTGTTTCGAACTGTGTCTGCTTGCCTGATTGTTCGAACTCACTCTGCAGCCGGTCCATGATCTGGCCCAGTAAGGTGATGGCCCATTGCTGATCGTAATACTGCTCGGGCGTGAGGGCCGATACGGGCTCGATTTTCAAACTCGAATCGGCCGCATCGAAATCGAGCGAGATGGGGAGTTGTCCGCCGCCGCGTTTTTGAGCCTTGGCCTTCTCCCATTCCTTCGACAGAAAGTGTTTGAACGCCGTGATGAGCCAGGCGCGAAACCTCCCACGCTCGGGGGTGGCCGACTCGACGTAGTTCTTTTCGAGCAGCTCACAGAAGAACGCCTGAGTGAGGTCGTGCGCCTCGGCCACATCGCTCACTCGACGGCGAACATAGGCATAGAGCGGATACCAGTAACTCTCACACAACGCCGCCAATGCCCGGTTTGACTCGGGCGAAGACTGCCGACCCGCCGACACGACCATGCTCCACCGCGTTGTGGCAAACACACGGTGCTGCTGCAAGGCGGGAAGGGGATCACTCGAAGGCATGCATTGATTGTACGCGAGTGAAGCAGGAATCGCAGCCGGAAGCGACATCGTAGCATCGAAAAGTTTCGGTCACTCGTCTTTGTGCACTTCGTCTCCATAGATTGGATTCCGGCGGGGCGGCACTGTTAGCCTTACAACCGTGTGCCACTTCTATGAAAGTCCGCTTCTATGAAAGTCCGCTGTGAGTCAAGGGGTGGGGTTTAATGATTTCTGCGGGGTTCCCAGTCTTCTATACGAGCATTGGCCGTTGAAGGCTTAGCCCTGTTGGGTGTTTCGAGATTGCGAAGGTTGCCCCATCTGGCTTCGAGCCAGGCACGGTGCGGGATCGCTCCCGACGCAGTGCCGACCCAAGTGGCACTCGAGCTCACCTTCGCGTCGTAGGTTGCCGCAGTAATCGATGACCTCCACTCCTGTTCCACATGCCTTGGTCCTTGTGTTGCAAAGATTTTCAGTGGGGGAGAGGGGGAGGATTTGAAGATTTGTTGCGCCGGTGGGAACTGCTGCGGGCGCAACCGCGCACCTGAGGGTAGACGGACCGTGTATTCCGACGAACCATCGTCCGCGCGGACCGGTGACCGGAGAGCAAGCGTATTTCAAGAGTACGAGCAAGAGTATCGCAAGAGTATCACGAAGTGCGTGTCTCTACGGTTGTACTCTTGGACTCTTGACCGCCAAAACGGCAGGATCGCAACAATGAAGATGGATGGACATGTCGACGGCCAAAACGACACCGACGGGCACGCGCAACTCGATCGGTTGTGCGATTGGGATTTCGATCGGTTTCCTGGTTGTGGGAACCGCTGGAAAGGGTTGCTGAGAAGCGAAACGAGGGGCGAGGAGTCACGACCTCGTCTCTCATTTCTCGACTCTCAGGACTGCTCGCGCAACTTGAACGGGGCCGATGGTTCGTATCAGTGGAGAGGAGTCAATTTCATGGAGGAGAACGTACTCAAACGGATCGCGATGGAAGTGCTGTTTCCCAAGAAGCAGTTTCAAATCCGGGCGGGCGAGGCTCCTGCCGAGCCGGAACCCACGAATCACGTCCACTCTCGGTCTGGCTACGCAAAAGCTTCGTCCTCCCGAACCAGATTCGCGACCGCTTCTAGGCATCTCGCGCGACATGCGGTATCCTGTCCTTCCCGCATCCATCCTTCCCTTTCTCGGAGGAGATCACAGTGAGATTGTGTCGCTACGCCACCAATTCCGGTGCCCAGATCGGTTTCTATCTCGACGACCGCATCCTGCCACTGTCGGCTGCCGCTCGTGTCACCGAGACGACGCTCCCCGAGATCGACAGTCTGCTGACTGTGCTCCCCGGCGGAGTGCATCGCAATGCCATTCTCACGTTGCAGCACCGTTTTGCCGGACTCGATCCCATGAGTTGGGAAACTGCTTGTCTCGAAACGTCGTCGGTCAACCTGCTGGTTCCGGAACCCAAGCCCAACAAGATCATCCTGCTGGCGGGGAACTACTCGGCTCACATCGAAGAAGGGGGCGGCCGGGCCGAAGAACGGTCGCGAACATTTCCCTACTGCTTTATCAAGCCGCCGTCGACGACCCTCACCAATCCTGGTGACCCGATTCGCATTCCCGCCATCTCCCCCGACGAGATCGACTGGGAAATCGAACTGGGTGTCGTGATGGGTCGCGAATGCAAAGGTGTCTCGGAGACCGACGCTCTGAGCTATGTTGCGGGCTACACAGTCGTCAACGACATCTCCGACCGCAATTTCAAGCCGAATCCCGAGCGGACGGAACGTGAGAAAGACAGCTATTTCGACTGGCTGCACGGCAAATGGCACGACACCTTCTGCCCCGTCGGCCCCTGCGTTCTGCCTGCGGATGAAGTGGCCGATCCGCAGGAGCTCCACCTGACACTTAAAGTCAACGGCGAAATCGAGCAGGATTCCCCGGCCACCGGGATGATCTTCCCCGTGGCGGCAATAATCGCGTTTATTTCCAGTTTCGTCACGTTGGAACCTGGGGATATAATCTCGACGGGAACACCCGACGGCGTGGGAAAGGCCAAAGGGAAGTTCCTGCATCCCGGGGATGAAGTCGAGGCGATCATTTCTCAGATCGGATCGCTGAGAAACCCCGTCGTCGGCTGAGTTGCCTTTCGCTCCGTGATAGAGCGGGGAATCGAAAAGAGGACGAGTGAGTGAGAGACCTCATGAATTGCGTCGACGCACTTTCGCGAAGCGAAAGGCGGCCAACCGTCTCATGGTGTGAGGAATTCGATGTTGAGCATCAGACACAAGGGATTGATTTTCTGCGGCATCGTCATGTGCGGTGCCATGCTGGCGTTGCAGACCATCGCCGACGATGTGGCGACTTCACCGCTCGACAAGGAGACTCCCGAGTCGGTTGAAGATCTCCTCGCCATCGAAGCCCGCGTCACCGCGCTGGTCGAGGAAACGAAGGCGAGCACCGTTGGATTGCGAATCCGTAATTCCTACGGCAGCGGCGTCGTGGTAACGGCCGATGGCTACATCCTGACGGCGGGCCACGTCAGCGGAGAGCCGGGGCGACGCGTCCGCATCAGCTTTTCCGATGGCAGCACCGCCGAGGGAACCACGTTGGGCCGAAACCCAACGATGGATGCCGGGCTCATCAAGATCGATTCCGACCGCACCGACTGGGCATTCAGTTCGATGGGGACGATGGATTCGCTGCGACTCGGCGAATGGTGCGTGACGGTCGGACACCCAGGCGGGTTTCAGCGAGACCGCGGCCCCGTCTATCGCCTCGGTCGATTGATCTACTTCAATTCGCGAATGCTGCAGTCGGATTGCGAATTGATCGGCGGCGACTCGGGAGGTCCAATGTTCGACCTCGATGGCAATGTCATCGCGATTCACAGTCGCATCGGTCCAGACACCGAGATGAATTTCCATGTTCCGATCGGCATCTATCACGATGGCTGGGATCGGATGGTGGCGGGGGAAACGTTTCATACTCATTCGGGGGCGCTACTCGGGCTAACGGGGGTCGCCGACGATCGAGGGCTAAAGGTCACACGAGTTTGGCAAGGTCACCCGGCCGAGCGGCATGGCATACGCGTCGACGACATTCTCGTCACGTTCGACAATCGCCGCGTTGGCAACATCGAGGAACTGGTCGATCTCGTCGGGCGCTGCGACCCGGGTGAAGAAGTGATTGTCGAACTGCTGCGCGGTGGCGAAGTGGTCGAGCGTCGAGTACGCTTGGGAATGAGGGATGACTAAATCTTCTTGAATGCGTTGTCCTCAACATTGGTTCGTGAAGTTTCATCAAGGCGTGACTATGCCCAGAATTTGTTCGACTCCACACGGACTGCTCGTCATGGCTGCCGTCTGCTTGCTCCCTGGTGTGTCCCAGGCCGATGCCGAAGTGATTGAACTTCGCGGAGGCCAACGGATCGAAGGGGAAATCCTCAAGGAGACCGCCGAAGAGATCTTCGTCGACGTCGGCGTCGATGTCGTACGCGTTCCCGTTAATGAAATCCTTAATCGGCGCGGATCCTCCGAGGCCGATCACACAACCCTCGAACAGGAAAGCGACGTTTACCAGATCGCGAATCTTCCCGTGCGGTCGATTCAGGAACTCGTCAATCAATTCGGCGAAGGAGTCGTCCTCGTCGAAACCACGAGTGGACTCGGCAGCGGGTTCATCATCAACGATCGTGGGTATTGCGTGACGAACTACCACGTCGTCGAACGGGAAACCCGAATCACCGTGACGATCTTTGATCGGACCGAGACAGGAGACTTTCGTCGACGCCGGATCGACGACGTACAGATCCTGGCACTCAATCCCTTCTTCGATCTCGCTCTGCTGCAGATACCGGAACAAGCGAACTACGAGTTCACTCCGACTTTCATTGCCGACGACTGGGAACTCGAACAGGGTGAAGACGTCTTCGCCGTCGGCAACCCGCTCGGTCTCGAACGATCGGTCTCGCAGGGGATCGTCAGCACGACCAACCGCAACTTCGATGGCATTGTTTACATTCAAACGACCGCCCACATCAATCCCGGTAACTCGGGGGGACCGCTCTTCAACGCGCGCGGCGAAGTCGTCGGCGTGACGAACATGAAACTTCTCGAATCCGAAGGTCTCGGATTCGCCATTCCGATCAGCTATGTCAAGCACTTCCTCGCCAACCGCGATGCGTTCGCGTTTGACGAGAACAATCCGAATACCGGCTTCCGTTATCCCGACCCGCCGCGACGCAGCAACTTCGGCCCCCTTCCAGATGCCGAGTGACGTGTGGGGAATGCCCTGCGCGGCATTTCGCGCGACGTGAGAACCGCCACTTCCTCAATGCCATGAACGAACCTGTCCGAACGGATGCGACAGGAACCACAACTCCTGATGCTTCGCAAGGACAGGCAGGCTCCGCAGCGCGCCCGCGGCTCAAACCGTGGGAGACACCCATCCTCTGGCTGGCCACTGGCTTCGGCTTCGGTTACGCCCCGATTGCATCCGGCACCTTCGGCAGCCTGTGGGGTCCGCCCCTCGTCTGGGGACTGATTGAGTTGATGGGGCGCGACGGCCTGTGGCTGTTGCTCCCCGCGCTCATCATGGCCCTTATCGGCGGACCGATCTGCAGCTTGGGTGTGCGATACTTTGAAGACAAGGATCCCGGGGAAGTCGTCTACGACGAGATCGCCGCCTTCCCGATTGCTCTCGCGCTCGTCCCCTTCAATTGGATGACGGCCATCGCGAGTTTCTTTGTCTTCCGCTTCTTCGACATCTGGAAGCCATGGCCTTGCAGGCAACTCGAAACACTGCCGAAAGGCTGGGGCGTCCTCCTCGACGACCTGATGGCCGGCGTCTACACCGCCGTTGTTCTCTGGGCCGGCTGGTGGGTGTACGTGAATCAAATCGCGAGTTGAATCGCTCAGAAACCATGAAATCACACACCGAATACCTCACCTTCAACCTCCCCGCTCGGATGGCGTTCGAAAACATCACGCCGAAGATCGAAGAGATTGTCCGCGAGAGCGGCGTGCAAGAAGGGCTGTGTCTCGTCAACGCGATGCACATCACGGCCAGTGTCTTCATCAACGACAACGAGTCGGGGCTGATTGAGGACTACAAGCGGTGGCTCGAACGTCTGGCTCCGTTCGATGCGGGGAGCAACCCCGCAAGCGGAGGCTACCTGCACAACCGCACCGGCGAAGACAACGCCGACGCCCATCACAAACGCCAGATCATGGGCCGCGAGGTGGTGGTGGCCATCACAAAAGGCCAACTCGACTTCGGCCCCTGGGAACAAATCTTCTACGGCGAGTTCGACGGCCGCCGGGCGAAGCGCGTGCTGGTGAAGGTCATCGGGGAATAGCCATGCAGATCGAACACATCCGCTCCTTCGACGACTTGGAACGCTACCTTCGAGAGTTCACGAACTTTTCCGGCGATCCCGTCCCCTACGACTTTAATGGTGCATTCCACTTGTTTCTTGCGATCCTCGACAATTTTGCGAACAACAGTGTTGATGCCGATATCGAGGATCTGCGAGAAGACCGCCCGTGGCTTACTGAGAAACAACTTGCCTTCCTTCGAAAACTCGAACGGGTTTCATGACCGCAGGACGAAGCGGGTGTTAGTCAATGCCATCGGCGAGTAGGGCCCCTATGTACCCTGAGGATCACGCAATCGAAGCAGAAGTCCGTTACTTAACCACTGAAGAAGGTGGCCGAAGAACTGGCGTGTTCAGTGGTTATCGAGGGCAGTTCTACTACGGCGGGAACGACTACGACGGGTTTCAATACTTTCCCGACAAGGCCGACGATGAGATGGTCAAACTCGGGATGACAGTGCGAGCAGTGGTCGTGTTTTCGCAGCAGCGCTGGGACGAAGTTCACTCAAGACATATCGCCGTGGGCATGCCCTTCGAGATCAGGGAGGGGGACACGACTGTCGGTCGAGGGCGGGTGACGAAGGTTTAAGGAGAAATTCGCGGTGGCTGGAAATTCAGACGGACTTCACATTCTCGAAAAGCGATCACAGTGTCCGTCGTCATCGATTCGGTATGTGGCCGATGCAGATGCCGACATTGTTCGCACCATCCAGAACGGCATACTATTCCTGGTGGCGTTCTGGAGTGGCCCGTCTTTGAACGCATTTTCCAAGCTCACCAAGGCACTCCATGACAGAGGAGCAGGCGACCTTGAATTGATTGTGGTGGACGTGGACGGTTCGCCCGGCGTCTACCAGTTGAGGGAGATCAAAGAACTCTACGGCGGCATGGCCATTGCACCACCCGGATGGGGTGAGGCGGCGTTTTGCCGAGACGGTCAGATTGTTCATGCCGCGATCATCGCCGCTCCCAATGATCCGAACCAATCCTACTTCAATGCGAGAGCGTTGCTTTCAGCGTTTGGTGTCGACTGACCGCGACAACGTCACCTGAAGGTGTCTTCGTACAAAAGAGCGATTAGCAATCTGTATCGCTCTCGCTCCTTGTCATAAAGACCCAACACGTCGAGTCGCTGCGATCCTTC
>CALOES010000051.1:0-222511 GCA_942492405.1 uncultured Planctomycetaceae bacterium | reverse complement strand
ATTATTGACCAGATCGTGCACTTTCGCGACCGCGGAGTTGAATCGGAAACCTTCAATCGCATCGGTGACATCACGGATCGAGCGGTGCGCCGCCTTGCGCAAATCCAGCCCGGCCGTGCTGACATCGCCCAGATCAGCTGTGCTCTGCCCGGTATAATCATCCACCAGACTCCACAGGCGTTGCACAAAGCGCCAGACGCCGTCGACACCGCCATCGGTATATTCGACATCGCGTTCCGGCGGTGAGTCCGACAGAACGAACCAGCGCGCCGCATCCGCCCCGTAAGTGTCGATGAAGTCGTCGAGATCGACGACATTCTTTTTCGACTTGGACATTTTCTCGATGGCGCCGACCTTGACCAGTTTTTCCGGTTTCGATCCACCATTTTGCCGTCACGTTCGTCGATTTCGGTCGGGGCCAGCCATTTTCCGGCCTCCGATTTGTAGGTTTCATGCGTCACCATGCCTTGCGTGAAGAAACCGGCAAACGGTTCGCCGCTCGGCAGATCAATCAATCCGCAATCGTAGCAACGCCCGGGTGAAGAAGCGCGCATAGAGGAGGTGCAGCACGGCATGTTCGATGCCGCCGATATATTGGTCGACCGGCATCCAATGTCCGCAGCATCGGCAGTCGAAAGCGTCCGAGGCCGCGGCGAGCAGAAGCGCAGGAAATACCACGAGCTTTCGAAGAAAGGTGTCGAAGGTATCGGTCTCGCGGATCGCCGGCTTGCCGGTTTTCGGGCAGGTGGTGAATTTCCAGGTCGGATGATTGGCCAACGGATTGCCGGGTTGGTCGAGGTCGACGTCGTCGGGCAGTTCGACCGGCAGATCCGTCTTCTGGCACCGGCACCATGGCGCCATCCTCGACCCGATACATGACCGGGATCGGGCAGCCCCAATAGCGCTGACGCGAAACACCCCAATCGCGCAGCCGATAACGAACCGCCGCCTCGCCCAACTGGCGACGCTCCAATGCCTGAACCACGATCTCCTTGGCGGCATCGACTGACAGGGGCTGTCCGTCCGACAGTGGACCCAGATCATAGGTGTAGTGTGACCGGGTCGTGTCGGTGTAGGCGGTTCGACCGACATGCATAAGCCGGCCTCGCCCGTCGACATCCTGCAGTGGCGCCTCGTCGAACCGGTCACGCAGGTCATCGTCCCAATCCGCGGCCTGCCGATCGGTGACCATGGTGGCGTCGGTTGGCCACAAGACGGGCGTGACCGGCAAGCCGTACTTTCGGGCGAAGTCCAGATCGCGCTGATCGTGCGCCGGACAGCCGAAAATCGCGCCCGAGCCGTACTCCATCAGCACGAAATTGGCGATATGACCGGCAAGATAGTATCTGCCAAAAAGGGTGCCGGGCCCGTACGCCCGTGTCCATTCCGCGCTTCTCGGCCGTCTCGATTACTTCTTCCGATGTACCCAGCGCCGGCACTCTTCGACATGAAGCGGTCGACTTCCGGATTTTCTTCGGCGATGGCTTCGGCCAGCGGATGGTCGGGCGATACGGCCAGGAAGCTGGCGCCGAACAGAGTGTCCGGCCGTGTGGTGAAGACCTTCCAGCGGCTCGTCCCGGCCGTCAAGCGCGAACAGGATCTTCGCGCCGACCGACCGGCCGATCCAGTTTTCCTGCATCAACCGCACCCGGTCTGGCCAGCGGTCCAGGCCGTCCAGTGCGGCCTGCAGCTCGTCGGCGAAGGCGGTGATCTTCAAGAACCACTGGTCCAGCTTGCGCCGTTCGACCAGCGCGCCGGTGCGCCAGCCCCGCCCGTCGATCACCTGTTCGTTGGCCAGAACCGTATTGTCGACCGGGTCCCAATTGACCCAGCCGTCCTTGCGATAAACGAGGCCTTGTCGCACGAAGTCCAGGAACATCGCCTGTTGTGCCGGTAATAGGCCGGGATCGCAGGTCGCGATCTCGCGGTCCCAGTCCAGTGCTCAGTCCCAGCAGCTGCAGCTGGCCGCGCATGACGTCGAAATTCTTCAGCGTCCAGTCGCGGGGAGGCACAATGCGCTCGCGCGCCGCATTCTCCGCCGGCAGACCAAAAGCATCCCAGCCCATCGGGTGGAGGACATCAAAGCCGCGGGCGCGTTTGTAGCGGGCGACGACATCGCCCATCGTATAGTTGCGCGAATGACCGATACGTGCATGTTCGCCCCGACGGGTAGGGAAACATTTCAAGCACATAGTATTTCGGCTTGCGATCAGATGCTTGGCGCGAGGGCGCGACGAATCCACGCCCTGATCTGCCCAGACGCCTTGCCATTTGGGCTCGGCTTCACTGGGATTATATCGGCTCATGGAAACATTGGCCTGAGCACGTGCAGGGCTGCCCGGGCGTCCTAATTCTTCCAGCCGCGAAATGCGGAGCTGACGAGCCCGCGTCAGGATAGCATTCTCGATATCGATAGCGAGGTTGCGGGTTGGTCACGGTGGCATCAATCCAGCCACCATCGTTTCTCGCGTTCCTGGCGGAAAACACGAACAGAGAGCGCATCGGCGCGCAAGGCGGGTGTCGAGGATATAGACCGTGAGCTGGAAGCGTTCGCTCGTCATCCGGGATTGGCATACCAGTCGGTGACGATGACGCCACCAAACGGGTCGACTTCGCGCAGGGGCATGAAACTGATCGTGTCGAGGCTGGCGCGCCACAGATAGCTATTGACGCCGATCCCGGCCGGGCGCTGGGCCTCGGAATTGTTGGACATTCCCGGAATGCGCAGGCCGCTACGGCCATCCGTGTCGGATTGTGTTCCGCGCGAGGATGAGCATGCCGCAAGCGCCAGAACAGATAGCGCAAGAATCGGCAAGGTTAGGGAGCGGCTGAACTTCATCTCTCGATCTCCATGAGAACCCGGGGGGTATTCAAGCCTGACAGCCCGAATGCGTGCTGATCTATACCATTTCCTTCGCGCATGGAAACCACCGCCCGCACCTTATTCATTGCGATCTGGCAATTTACTATCGTGGCTTTCAGGCCACATCCGCCTTTTTCTTGCCATAATTGCCGCGCGGCTTGCTTGACGCTGAGGGGGTTAGCAGTGTGGATTGAGGTCTTCGTCCGGGGGGACGGGGCCGACCGGCGGGGCCGCGAGAGGCAAAATGACGCAGAAAAACAGCGCGATATTATTTTCCGCGCTTTCTGCAGCACTCGCGGCCGCGCCGGCGCATTCTTTCCAGAATTCCGATAATTCGTCCGAACCGTTCGCAAACGTCGCATTTCGCTTGCGCTCGGATGCCGCTCTTGTCCTTACGGGCGGCGATGATGGCAGCCATATTCTGGCGGGATTTCGAAACCCGCTTCGAGTGGGAAGGCATTTCCGAAAACGGCTGGCGCTGGGGCGCAGAACTGGGCCTGCATGCACAGAGCGATATCCGTCGGGATGGCTTTGCCAATACGGCCGGGCCAGTGCTGGGCGCGCCGCAGCGATCTCTGGCCACTGGTCGCTATCGTGGTGGACAAGCCGCAAGCCGGCGCGAGGCTGTCGCGCTGGAGCGGCTCAATATTTTCCTGAAAACCGGATGGGGTGACTGGCGGGCCGGACTGACACCGGGCGCGGCGCGGGTTGAAGCCATCAACCTGCCCACCGGGTCCGCCTATATCCGGTTGGATGGCGGCCCGCTGGGACTGGGCGATCAGGTCCTGACACGCACGGAAAATGCCGGATCGGGCTTTGGCCCGTCCATTCTCTATTCCACGCCGCGCATTGTCGGCCTGCGCGCCTTCGGCCTCTTTCGCCCCGGCAAGCGCGCTATTGCGGGTATCGATTATTGTCTCAATGATGCCATTTCCGGCGGTGCGGGCTCGGCCAGCACGGAGAATGTCTTCGAGGCCGGTCTCAGGCTTTGATCATACCTTCCCGCAGTCCGGTCGTATCGAAGCAGCGGTGAATGCCGTGACCGGCGCGCCGCTCTCGGTTGAATTTTCTGAAGATTATACGGCGCTTGGCGCGCAATTGCGGTGGTCACTGGTTGGGATTTCGCTCGGCGTGTCGGGTTTGGACTGCGAGTAATGGCGTATCGGACGGGGATTATCAGGCTCTGGCTCTGGCCGCCCGTTATGATGTCGGGGACTGGAGTTTCGGGGGTGAATGGGCTTGGGCGGAAGATGATTATCTTCAGGAATCTGAAAATTCGGTCCAGCTGACGCTCTCACGCCTTGTGGGCGATCACTTCAGTGTGACCTTTGGACTACACAATGCGGATCGTGAATTTGTGGTGTCAACGACCCAAACAACTGATATTATGCAGGAAAGTGCGACCAATGCCTTTCTGGAGCTCAGCTTTCGCAACTAACAGACAGAAAGTTTGATCTTAAATCGTTGTAATTCTGAGATTCGCCTCTTCGCGTTTGACGCTTATTTGGGTAAGGTGTTCCGGAATTGAGGGGCATTATGGCATGAGCCAGATGTTAAAGGCATGGACGATCGCTTTCGCGGTCGCGGGGGCAATTGCCATCGCGCCGGGCGCTTTCGCGTCTCAGGATGCGGTCAGCGCCTCGACGGATTCCGATGCCCAGCCCTGGTACGAGGCCTTTACCTTCTCGTCCGATAGCGCCCCGGGTGTGGATCTTGATCTGCCCGGCAATGAGTTCGAATTTTCCGGTGGCAATAGCTGGGGCTTTACTCTCGGCATTGATGACCGCGAAGACCAGCGCTTCGAGATTCGATTCAATTGAAGCGGGCGCTTATTTCGATCTGAATTCCCGCTTCCGCTTTGGCGGTTCGGTTCGGTTTTCGAACACCGATAATCTGATCCTCGGCCCGCAATCCAATGAGCGTGAGCCGCAGGTCAAATTCGAATCCGCCCTGCGCTTCTAGGCCGACAGCCCGCCGATAGCGGCTAGTCCCGAAAATCCTGAGCCTGCCAGACGCTTTGCCGTGTCTGCCGTTATGCCGCCCAGTGCATAAACGGGAAGTCGCGCGGCCTGAACCAGTGCACGCGCCCGGCCGACGCCCAACCCGTCTGCCCCGCCATGACTGCGCGTTGGAAAGACCGGCGACAGGAGAGCGGCATCGGCGCCGGCGCGCGCGGCGTTTGCCACCTCGCGGCGATCATGCGCCGCCATCGTCATCACCGCTTTGCCATGCGTCTTTCGCCACCGGGCGGCGTAACGAAAATATCTGGCGGGCCAATGCACACCATCAGCGTCACAGGCTGCGGCCAGTTCAGGATCGGCGGCTATCAGCAGAGTCAGATCGCGTTTCCGCGCAATGGCAGACAAGGCGGCCGCGACAGTAAAACGCTCGGCCGCGCCGAAATGCCGATAGATCAGCGCACAGCCTGGCGGCAGGCCGGCGGCACAGGCGATGACATCCGGCGTCCGGTCCGGGTCCGTCAGCGCTACAAGTGGCGGCAGCCGGCCTGGAAGACCGGGCCATCTGGCGGCCAGCCTTGCCAGAGCGGCGGCATGGGAATAGGTGCGAGAGACCATGATTGATGCTGTAACCGAATTCGCCGCGCGCCGGAATGACATCCTGAAGCGCATCGACGCCGCCGCGAAGGCCGCAAACCGATCCGCGCGCGAAATCACGCTCGTCGGCGTGTCCAAGAAACAACCCGAGGATCGAATCGACGCCGCGCTGGCATCGGGCCAGCGCATCTTCGGTGAAAACCGCGTTCAGGAAGCCGAAGCGCGCTGGTTGCCACGCCGCGCTGCTTATCCCGATCTCGATTTACGCCTCATCGGCCCCTTGAAAACCAAAAACGCGGAGCAGGATGTTTCCCTGTTTGACGTCATTGAAACGCTGGATCTGCTGAAACTGGCCGCCGCGCTTCGCAAGGCCATGGACAGGACCGGGCGATTGCCCGCGCCTTTATGTGCAGGTCAATACCGGCGAGGAAGACCAGAAAGCCGGGATCGCACCCGGCGATCTGGCCGGATTTCTTGACACCCTGCGCACGGACCATGATTTCAGGATTGACGGGCTGATGTGTATTCCGCCGGTCGAAGACGACCCGCCGGGACGCATTTCGCCGTTTTCTGAATAAGCTGGCCCGCTGCCAACAAGCTATCCAGGCCTCTCAATGGGGATGAGCGGGGATTATGAAACGGCGATCAAATTCGGCGCGACCAGCATCAGGGTGGGCTCGGCCCTGTTCGGGAACCGGCCTGACACCTGATTTCCAGCGTATCGCCGGGCCTGGCTCCGTGCGAGCACATATTCCAGATCCGCCCGCGCCAGTGCGACACAGCCCAGCGTCGGCGAATAGTCCTGTTTCGCACAATGCAGGAAGACCGCCGATCCTCTGCCCGCAATGGGTGGGTCATCATTGTGCGAAAGCACGACGACAATGTCGTATAATTCGTCCGTGCGGTTCATCTCTTCCGCCGAAGCGGGATAGGGCAGGCGCACCGGCCGGTTATAGGCGGCATTGGCCGGATCATCACACCAGCCATCATCGGGACGCATCGGTCGAACGGGCAGGGCCGTGGCCGGTGCTGTGCCGCGATCGGTTCGATACAGCACGCGCCGCAGCGTATATTCGCCGAGCGGCGTGGCACCATCACCTTCTATTTTATCGCCTTCCGGTTTGACGCCGCCCTTGCCCAGAGCAGCACGAAACACGGTTTCGCCGATCTGAAACTGGCCATCCGGGGTCACGATAAATCGGGTCATGGCCTGTCATATCCCGGAAAAGCGGCGTAATTCGAGCGGTTGGCGCGGGACGCCTGCAAGTGAAAAATCACTCAAACGGCGTCCCGGTCGCCTCCCCCACCACGGAGGTTTCACGTTGCCGGGCGCACTCGCCCATACGTGTCGGGCGTTAACCATGCAATTTTGCGGCCATTTTTCACGGGGTGATGACGGGTCGAACACGCTTTTGTGGGCTTGACCGTGATCGATGACACGGTCATTTCTGCCGGGGAATTTCAGCCGACCGGCAGGAATTGCCTCCCGTCCAAAAAATGGCATGATCACACTATGAGCGCTAAAAAGACGATTCTCTGCGTCGACGATGACGACGACCTCCGCGAAACCCTGATCGAACAATTCGGGTTTCATGATGAATTCGAGGTTCGCGATGCGGACACCGCCACCAAGGGTATCAAGATCGCACGCGACGAACGCGTCGATATTGTGCTGCTGGATGTCGAATTGCCGGATATGGACGGGCGCGAAGCCTGTCGATTGATGCGCAAGAATGGCGTGGCCGCACCGATCGTCATGTTGACCGGGCAGGACACCGATGCCGATCAGATATTGGGGTTGGAATCCGGCGCCAATGATTATGTCACCAAGCCGTTCAAGTTTTCGGTTCTTCTCGCCCGCGTCCGCGCCCATCTGCGCAGCCATGAGCAGAGCGAAGATGCCATTTTCCAGATCGGACCGTATGAGTTCAAACCCTCGATGAAGCTGCTTTTGACCGCTGATGAACGAAAAGTGCGCCTCACCGAAAAAGAGACCAATATCTTGAAATATCTCTATCGCTCGGGCGGCAAGCCGGTCTCGCGCGATGAATTGCTGCACGAGGTCTGGGGCTATAACGCCGGGGTGACGACCCACACGCTGGAAACCCATATCTATCGCCTGCGCCAGAAGATCGAGCCGGACCCGTCCCGCTCACGCCTGCTGATCACCGAAAGCGGCGGGTATCGCTTGCAGTCATGAAAACCGGAAATGTCTTCGCTGCGCTGTTGGTGGCGCTGGGTTTTGCCGGAATGGCAAATGCCCAATCGACGATGACGCTGGACATTACCACAGGTGAGGATAACTGGCAGATCAGTGGTCGGAACGAGGCGGAGCTCATAGAGCATCTCAATTCGCACATGATCATGCGGACTGATTACTCGTTCGAAATTCAGGCCTATCCTTATTTTGACCAGCGCGCCGGCGAAGGTTGCTGGTTGGCAGGTGGCTCCATGACCGCACATACGATCATCTCCGCGCCGGAATGGACGGATTATGAACGTGCCAATCGCTCCTTGCGCCGCCGCTGGGATGCTTATGTCGAACAGGTAAGGCTGCACAGCGAGGGGCATCTGGAAATCTCGCGCCAAGGCGCCGCCATCGTGGCGCAGCGTCTGGAAGCGATCCCGCCGCAGGCAGGCTGTAACGCGTTACAGGCCCGGTTCGACGAAACCGTGTCTGCCCTGATCGATGCATTGCAGGTTTCCCATCGCGATTATGACCGGCAATCCGGGGGAATGCCGCGCATTTCTCGGCCGTTGCCGATTCGGAGATAAAACCGGAAGGGGTCCATTATGATCTGGCCGCTCCGACTTCGCGCCGATGATCGATGTAGGAAATGGCCATTGGCTTGCCATCAGGGCAAGTGCTGTGGTTTTGGCAGGCGCGATTGGCGTTTTTGTCTGCAAAGAACCGGCGCATGCCCAGGACAGAGATTCAGATCGAGTTCACGCTGTACCATCGTTACGTGGCTATCGATGGACAAACACTGTGGAAGGCTGTAGTCCATCAACCCCTAGTCACACATATCGACGTGATGAGTTATCGGTCGACATTCACTTTTATTAATCACCGACCTGGCCCTGCGGGTGGCCCGTGTCTTCTCAGTTGGGCGTCTCCCCCACTCTTTTCCCAGCCACCCCCCCCACAATTTGAGAAGGAAACCGAATGGCCGGCAGACCATTGAAACGACCAGTACGGCCCCAGATCGCCGCACAGATTTCCGAGTTTCCGGCCGGTGACGATTGTGCCGCCTACCAGACGGCCTTGCAGGTTGCTGCGTTGCAGATTGATCAGGCCATGCACAACGCGCAGGTCAAATTTCACAACAATGATGATCGCCGCAACCTCTTTGATGATTGAGTCGTGAGGCCGTATTGGATTCCGATCCGATGCTCTGAAGGCATAGGGTGACAGGTACTCCATCAACCGGCAGGATTAGCGCTTATTCTGTTAGAAGTGGTGTTCGATGCGTTTTCTGTCCGGGCTTGCCTGCCTGATTGCAATTTCTGCCACTGCGTCGGCCCAAACGCCTGTCTCGCGTTCTGAAACGCTGGACATCCACCATTATGAAGTCATCGGCTGTCGCCCGAGCATCTGATCGAGTACCTTTCGCAACCGGCCAGACCCAGGACCGTCATGGCGACAACGCGTCGGCGGGGTGGATATTCGCTATGATTTTGCGTTCGGCGATGACGAATGCCGATTGATGCAGATCGATCTGACGCTGGATATCGACATCACCTATCCGCTCTGGCGCGAGGAAACGCGCGGGCCCGCCATGCCATGCGGGCCGAGTGGCATCGATTTAAGACCGCACTCCGGGACGCATGAGCAAGGCCATGTCGACCGCTTTCGGCGTGCGGCAAATGAGTCTGTCCGATCGTCTGGCAGCAATTCCGCCTGCATCGTCCTGTCGAACCGTGCGCGCAGCGGTCTGAGCCGAACGCGAGCGTTTCCGCCATGAAATCGCGATCATCCAGGCCGATTATGAACGCCAGACCGATAACGGCGCCACATCAGGGTGCGCGTCTGCGGTTTCGCTAAAGCACCAGATCCAGCACGATCGGCACATGATCGGAGGGCTTTTCGCGCGCGCGTTCCGGCTCATAGATCCGGAAACCGTCGCGGCCGCGTGCCAGCGCTGCATCTTTCAGCGCCGGGGTCACCCAGATATGATCCAGTCGCCGGCCCCGGTTCGAGGCGCGATAATCCTTCGAGCGATAGCTCCACCAGGTGTAGATTTTTTCCGGCTCGGGAATAACTTCGCGGGCGACATCAATGAAATCACCGGCCGCCAGCATGGCATTCAGCGCATCAACCTCGCCCGGCGTGTGGGAAACGACTTTCAAAAGCTGTTTGTGCGACCAGACATCGTGCTCATAGGGCGCAATGTTGAAATCGCCGAGAATGACCATCTTGTCTTTGGCGGTATCGCGCGCCGCAAAATAATCGGTCGTCCGGCCAAGAAACTCCATCTTGTGGGCAAAGCGCGGATTGGTCTCGATATCGGGCTCATCGCCACCGGCCGGGATATAGAAATTGTGGAGTTCGACACCCTTAACGCCGACGCGTTGATGCCGGGCTTCCTCGCGCGGGCAGATGGCCTCATCGCCCAGATCCTCCAGCGGATATTTCGAGGCAATCGCCACGCCGTGCATGCCTTTTTGGCCGCGCACATGAAAATGCTCATAGCCCATCTCCCGGAAGGCTTTTTCCGGGAATTCATGGTTCTGGCATTTGATTTCCTGCAGGCAGAGCACATCCGGCGACGTCGCCGCCACAAAGGGCGCAATCAGCGGCACCGCCCGCAAGCGCACCGAATTGATATTCCAGCTGGCAATCGAAAGCGTCGTCATCGGCAAGTCCAATCAGAGAATATTATAGGTCGAGCCCGCCAGGCCCACCGGCCAGCGTCCGCGCACAAAGAGACGCCAGCGCGCCAGAAACGGATGCGGTGGATCATCATCTTCCGCTTCGGCCATGATCACCAGCGCGGCCCCGTTTGCGGCCTGCATGAGAGATCCGGCAGCGG
Organism: uncultured Planctomycetaceae bacterium; assembly: GCA_942492405.1. Lineage (GTDB taxonomy): Bacteria > Planctomycetota > Planctomycetia > Planctomycetales > Planctomycetaceae > JANNSB01. The sequence continues at coordinate 212,060 of CALOES010000051.1, read as the reverse complement.
CATTGAGAACCGCTTCATCGCCCATATCGCCCAGCGAGGCTGAATAGGCGACGGCGTCCTGCGCGGCTTCACCGGCTTTCAGGCCGACATATTCCAGCGCGGTTTGTATGCCTTCCTCGTCCAGTCGAATGGCAGCTTCCGAAACCAGACCGGCGCGCAGCATTTCCTCCGCCTCCCAGCCCTCCGGGTTGAAATCCATCGCCTCGGCGGCCATCGCCGCATCTTCCCAATTGGTCAACAACCCGGCATCGGCGTGCGGAAACCCAAGGCCATCCAGATAGGTGCGAACCAGATCGCGTTCGCGCGCGTCCAGCGGATCGCCCAGTCGCATGAAGAGGCGCGCGTCGGCCAGCCCGTCCGCAAAGGCGCGAACCTTGTAAAGCAGCGGAATTTCATCCAGCAGCCGGGTAAAATCATCTTCAGCCATACGCGTTATCTAACGCGAACCGTGCCGTTACGGAACTCGAATAACACCACGCAATTGGACAGGGCGAGCCCGCATCCGGCATCCGCGAAGCGCCAGTCTTCCACCGCCCGCACGGCGCCGCATTTTCGAAATGACCGGCGGGCACGGATTCCGCCGAGCGGACGCGATGCGGGCGGCCGGTGTCATAGACATGGAAGCGCACCACGACCCAGCCCTGAAGGCCGCGCGCATAGGCGCGGGCCGGATAGACCGGCATTTCGAATTCGCGGGCGGCCAGCTGTGCGCCCTGACAATCCTCCGGCCCGATCAGCCGTTCGACATTGGCCGGCACCGGAAAGGGTTGTGCCGGCATGAAGGGTTCCGAGCGCGGATCCAGCCGTTCGGTGCCGGGCAGTGAGGCCACGGACGAACAGGCGCTGACGCACAAGGCCAGAAGGGCGATCAGGACAAACGTTCGGATCATGGGCGCAAGCTAGCGGCTTTCCCGGAAAAGAAAATGCCCCGGACCAGCGTCCGGGGCACGTCTCATGCAATCTGGCAAAACCGCCTAGTAGCGGTAATGCTCGGCCTTGTAGGGGCCCTTTTGCTCGACGCCGATATAATCGGCCTGTTCGGTCGACAGTTCGGTCAGCTTTGCGCCCCAGCTTCGGCAGGTGCAGGGCGGCGACCTTCTCGTCCAGATGCTTGGGCAGGATATAGACTTCATTCTTGTACTGCTCACCGCGCAGCCACAATTCGATCTGGGCCAGCGTCTGATTGGTGAAGGAGGCCGACATCACGAAGGACGGGTGACCATTGGCATTGCCGAGATTCACCAGACGGCCTTCGGAGAGAAGGATGATCCGGTTGCCTTCCGGGAATTGCACCAGATCGACCTGCGGCTTCACATTCGTCCACTGAAAATTCCGCAATGCCTCGACCTGAATCTCATTGTCGAAATGGCCGATATTGCAAACGATCGCCATGTCTTTCATGGCGCGCATGTGATCGACGGTCAGAACGTCCTTATTGCCCGTGGCAGTGACGAAAATATCGCAATCATCGACGACATCCTCGACGCGCACGACGGCATAACCATCCATGGCGGCCTGCAGCGCGCAGATCGGGTCGATTTCGGTCACTGCAACACGTGCACCGGCTTGCGACAGGGATTCGGCTGAACCCTTGCCGACATCGCCATAGCCGGCGACGACGGCGAGCTTGCCGGCCATCATCACGTCGGTGCCGCGGCGGATGCCGTCGACCAGGCTCTCGCGGCAGCCATAGCGATTGTCGAATTTCGACTTGGTGACGCTGTCATTCACATTGATGGCGGGGAAAGGCAGTTCGCCGCGCTTTTGCATCTGATAGAGACGCATCACGCCGGTTGTGGTTTCCTCGGAAACGCCCTTGATGCTGGCTTTGGCCTTGGCAAACCAGCCCGGTGTTGCAGCAATCCGCTTCTTGATCTGGGCAAAGAGGTATTGCTCTTCTTCCGATTTCGGCTCGCCCAGCACGGACGGGTCATTCTCGGCTTTCTCGCCGAGGATCAGATACATGGTGGCATCGCCGCCATCATCGAGGATCATGTTGGCGGTCTCGCCATTCGGCCAGGTGAAGATCTTGTCGGCAAAATCCCAGTATTCTTCCAGCGTCTCGCCCTTGTGGGCGAAGACCGGCACGCCGGTTTCGGCGATCGCGGCCGCGGCATGGTCTTGCGTCGAGAAGATATTGCACGAGGCCCAGCGCACTTCCGCGCCCAGCGCGGTGAGGGTCTCGATCAGCACCGCGGTCTGGATGGTCATGTGCAGGGAACCGGCAATACGCGCGCCTTTCAGCGGCTGTGCCGCGCCATATTCCTCGCGCAGCGCCATCAGGCCCGGCATTTCGATTTCCGCCATGTCGATTTCGGTGCGGCCCCATTTGGCCAGCGACAGGTCTTTGACTTGGTAATCAGGCATAAAAGGTCCTTCCATCAGGATGATCGGGAGAGCTTTGGCCCTCCGGGGCGGGGACTCCCGGCCGGATAGGGGACAGCATTGCGCCGCCGGTTAGCATGCGGGGCGACGCGACACAATGTAGGGGCTGGCAACGCGCAGACAAGGATTGCACCTTTCCCCTGACTCCGGCGGCCTGTTTCTTGTATAAGAGAAAGGTGTCCGGCGTTTTCGGACCAGAATGATGGCCCGGTTGGCCATGCAAAAATGTAAGAGGGTGGGTTCATGTCGAGTATTCCGGGGGCACACGCCAGCCTCGGCTTTGGGCGTAAACGCGTTGATTTCTATGCTTCTCCAGGCGTGACCGGCGAAAGCGGGCGGCGCGGTGAGCACGAAATCCGCGATGCAGATGGGGAAACCCATACTTTGCGACTGTCCCGGCCTGATACACCGCTGGAAACCGGCGAGACCGTCACGGTCCTGCGTGCGCAAAAGCGGTCCGGACCACGGATCGCGCCCTGTCTCCGTCATCAATCATGATCGCAATGCCTGGACCCGCACCGCGCCCGACGCCACGACCGTGCTGGCGCGAAGCGGCATCACCCGTGCCACAAGCTGGTGGCTGTCCATGATCGTTTTCATGATCATGACTGTGCTTTTTGCCTGGCCCGACATCCGCCTGTTCATGCTGGAAGTTGACCCGGCGCTCTTTGCAGCCTTGCCCGACATCAATGTCTTTAACATGGCCGCCGAACGTATCCCGGCCCTGCAGGGATATGATCTTGCCGCCGCGATTCCCGGATTGTCGGGCCTTGTGGAACAGACCGGTCTGCCGGGCTGGATAACACCGAATGTCGTGGCCTTTGCCCTGCCGCTGATGATTTTGGCGCTGTTGACATATTTTTCCCGCTCCTGCCAGCGGTTTCATCGTGAAGTGAAGGCAGTGGCCAAGCTCAGCCATCCGCACATCGTCACCGCTCACGATGCCGACGAAGCCAAGGGAGTCCACTTCCTGGTGATGGAGCATGTCTCGGGGCACGACCTGGGTCGACTCGTGAAGAAGCACGGCGTCCTCCCTCCCCATGTCGCTGCCGACTGCGTACTGCAAGCGGCCCGTGGTCTGGAGTATGCCCACCAGAAGGGGATCGTGCATCGCGACATCAAGCCGTCGAATCTGCTCCTGGATGAAGAAGGAGTGGTGAAGGTGCTCGATCTCGGACTCGCGCGCATCGATGCCGGCAATCTCGAAGAGCAATCCGAACTCACAGGGACCGGCATCATTATGGGAACATTGGACTACATGTCTCCCGAGCAGGCTCTCGATACGAAGCATGCCGATGCGCGGAGTGATATCTACAGCCTGGGGGCGACGCTGCATTACCTGCTGACGGGTCGCGGCATGCTGGAGGGAGACACGCGCGGCAAGAAGATGCGGGCCCTGCTGGCCGAAACCAGCACCGAGACTGTATCGCTGTCGACTCATCGATCCGATGTCCCTGCCGAACTGGAACAGGTCTTTCAACGCATGGTCACTCGCAACCCCGATCAGCGGTATCAAACGATGAGCGAAGTGATCGCCGACCTACAGAGGTTCGTCCCCGGCACGGAGAGCGGCTCGCAGACCGTAACATTTGCTGCAGGATCGGGTTCGTTTCTCCCTTCGACGGGCAACAGCCTGTCGAGCGACTCGGGGCTGAAACGGTTCGTAGCCGGATTGGGGTCTCCCACTACGCTGGTTGCGCCACCCATTACCGAGCAGGGCGTTCCGGACACGTTTCAAACCGGGTCCGCCGAGGCGACGAAGGTTTCGCCAACGGCGGAGGCTGTCAAGCCGCCCCTTCCCTTCAACGCGATGCTTGTCGAGTGGTTCCCTGGTGGCTGGCAGTGGAATCCACCGCGGTGTGGATCGGGATCTTATTTCTCCCGTCGGCTATTGTGATGACGGGCATCATCATCCGCATTCAAACCCGCGACGGCACGCTCCTCATTACGATTCCCGCCGATGTGGCGGGTGATGTGAGTGTCGACATCGACGGCGAGCGAGCCGCGATCACGACTCAGAACGGACAAGTCGTCACCGTCGCAGTCCCCCCCGGCCAGCACGAGAAACTGCAAGTCACCATCGGCGGCGTCACACTGCTGACCGATGCCGACAGTGGCTTTGAGATCGAGGCGGGAGGCGAGCTGCCGATCGTGGCCCGGTTCATAGGCGATCCTTCGGACGAATCAGACCCGCCTTCACTCGCCGCTGCTCCCTTCGATGCTGACGACGCCGCGCGCTTTCAAGCCGAGTGGGCCGAGCATCTGGGGGTCGATGTCGAGACGACCAATTCGATCGGCATGACGTTCCGCCTTATCCCGCCGGGCGAGTTTCTGATGGGTTCGACCGAGGAGGAAGCGCAGGAGTACATCGACGAGATCGAACGGCTCGATGCCGTCAACAACTATGCGTATGACACGCGGATTACGTACGAAAAGCCACAGCATACGGTCCGGTTATCACGACCTTTTGCCCTCGGGGTACACGAAGTGACGCAGGGACAATACGAAGCAGTAATGGAGGCCAACCCCAGTGCCTTCTCACACGGGGGCGCGAAGAGCGGCCGTGTCAGTAATGTCGATACCAGCCAGTTGCCTGTCGAGACAATGGGCTGGATCGACGCGATCGAGATTCTGCAATCGACTGGAGCATCCGGGAAGGCCTGACACCTTGCTATGAGATCGAAGGGGGCAATGCCCGTTGGGTTGCCGGCGACGGATATCGTTTACCTACCGAAGCCGAATGGGAGTTCGCCGTTCGGGCCGGTTCAACGGGACGGTTTTTCTTTGGCGAAGCGCTCGAGCAGCTTGACGACTACGCCTGGCATGCCGGCAATTCGTCCAGCAGCACGCATGCTGTCGGCAGTAAACTTCCCAATCCGTTCGGGCTGTTCGATGTCTATGGCAACGTCTGGGAGTTTTGCTACGACTCGCTACGTCCAACCTGGTATGAGCTGTCGCCCCTAGTCGACCCGCTCCCACCTGTGCTCGAGATCACAAGAGTCATACGGGGCAGCTCTTACGACTTCTCGGCTCTGGAAAGTCGTTCGGCCACGCGGGGGAATTGGTTGCCTTCACGGCCGGTCCATTTCATTGGGTTCCGCATTGCGCGATCGGTGGGAGATGGCGCCCAGATACCGCCGCAGGTGGCATCCGACCGCGAACTGGCAGAGTGGGTGCTCAACCATGGCGGAACTGTGGCCCGATTCGGATCTGTAACCGCGACAACGGCACTTCTGAGCATTGACGATCTTCCGAGTGAACCGTTCCTGATTTCCAGTATCGACTTCCACAATCTCGATCTCAGTGCCTCTGAGTTCGCGGAGGAGTTTGCGCGGCTGATCACCAATGTCGGTCCGCTGGAGGAGGTGCAGCTTGCCCATTGCCAGCTTTCACCCGAACTGATGCAGGCCCTCTCGCGGAGCCAGGGGATTCACAGCCTGATCCTCTCACTCAGTAGAGGCATTGGCCACGAAGGATTCGCTGCACTGCAACGCATTCATGGCCTGCGGCATATCGATGTTCGCAGCACGGACGCCGATGACGCAGATTATGAGTCTCTCGCTCTGATCACCACGCTGGAACAACTGCAATGTTCACTGCGCGATGGCGGCGAGTGCCTGCGACACTATGTGTCCCATCAAACTCTCAATCACGTTTTCATCGAGGGGGCACTCGATTTCCACGGATTGGAGTATCTCGGTCAGAACTCCAATATCACCTACCTCGGGCTGTTCAACCCCTCTGGAGATCGCGAACGGTTCTTTGAAACACTTGGCTCGCTGCAGCATCTGGAAAGCCTGAGATTGACGATCGATGGATTGACGTCGAACGAGTTTGCCTCGATTTGTCATATCACGGGATTGACGGCAATCCACTTCAGCTACGGGCCCATCGTCGAGGTTGACGACTGGAGCCCCCTCGCCAATTTGACCGAAATTGAGATTCTGAACGTAGGTGAGACTGGATTTGGAGACGCAGATTTGATGAATCTCGCGGGACATCGGCACTTGCATACGCTGAATCTGAATGCTGCCGCAGTCACTGACGCTGGACTGGTGCATCTCGCCAACATTCCCAACTTGGATAATCTGAATCTGACGAAGACAGCCGTCACATCCGCGGGAATTGCACACCTGACGCAACTGCCCAACCTGCGGTACTTGCATCTCATCGCGACAGCGGTCGACGACGACGCTATCCCCCATTTGCTGCAGATGAAGTCACTCGTGCAGATCTTTCTGACAGGCTCGGCGATCACCGCCGAGGGCGTCGAACGGTTGCGTGAAGGGCTGCCGGGGTGCGAAGTGAATTGGGATGCCGATGCCGTCACCTCGATCGACAACGCGTCGGACCGCCAGCTCGCCGAGTGGGTGCTGGGGAAGGGTGGCTGGGTGTTGACGAACGCTGGGACCGGTGATGTCACAATCCGCACAGTTGAAGAACTACCGGGTGAAGAGACCCCGATCCATGTGGATCATGTGTATTTCGACGGCGTCGAATCCATCGGCGACGAGGATATCCAAATGCTGCGCACGCTCTGCCCGCGAGATTCGCTCTACGGCCTGATGCTGAGAGGGACCGGAATCACCGACGCAGCGCTCGATGCTTTGGCGGGTATGGAGATTGAACTGTTCACGCTGGGCAATACCAACGTGACGGACAAGTCCGCAGCCAAATTGTCGACCATTGGTGGGCTGCGTGCGCTCGATCTCTCGGACACAGCCCTCACTGACGCAGCCTGCCTTGCACTGTCCCAGTTGGACAGTCTGACATTTATCAGCCTCTCAAGAACCCAGGTTACCGACAGTGGTGCGGCTCAGTTGGCCGCATTGCCGAACCTCGGGGAACTGCATGTATTTGAGAACCCGGGAATCGGAAACGAGACGTTGCGCTGGGCGGCAGAGCATTCGACGTTGCACTCGTTGTTCATCGGACACACGCAAGTCACGGATGAAGGGCTGGAGCACTTGCTGAGTTCAGGGATCACGCGTGTGGAAGTACTCGACTGTCCGGGTATCACCGATCGCGGAATCGAAGTCCTATCGCGCGTGGAGACTTTGGACAGCCTGAATCTCTCAAGCTTGCCCATCACCGACGATGGAATCGCCCATCTTGTGCGGCTTCCCAACATCGTCCATTTGGATGTACACAGCACGCCGCTGACCGACAACTGCTTGCCGACATTGGAGTCGTTCAAGAATTTGACGCTGCTGCGCATCCACGACACGCAATTATCTCCCGAGGGAGCACAGCGTCTCCACGAGGCATTGCCCAACTGCCAAATCGTATGGGACGGCGGCACGCTGGGGCCGGGAGCCGAGAATCATGCCCTGGAGTTCGATGGCATCGACGACTACGTAAAGATACGAACGCTCGAGTACGATGGCTCACATCCATTGACGATCGAGGCTTGGGCGGAGCCGCAGTGGACCGAGGGACATGGGACACTGATCTATACCAGTGCGATGCATATCAGCTTGCTGTCAGTTGATGAGACTCGGGATGGCCTGATTTGGCAAGTTTACCATAGTTTGCCCAATGCCACCGGCGGGGCGCGCAGATTCCCGCCTGGTTCCGTGGTGTCTCAATGCAACGGAATGCGGGTCCACGTCGCGGCAGTTTACGACGGTACGCGAGTTCGATTGTTCCTGGACGGCGTGATCGCATCCGAGGCACAAGGGGATCCTTTCTCCATCATCTCTCGTGAATACATGTTTTCACAGTTGGGAATGACGTTCGAGGGGCCTTCGAGCTGTTTCCAGGGCAGTCTTGACGAAGTCCGCATCTCCAACATTGCCCGCTACACCGAAGACTTCACTCCCGAGGAGCGTTTCGAACCCGACGAACACACGCTGGCGCTCTATCACTTCGATGAGGGTGAGGGAGAGACGCTCTTCGACTCCTCCGGCAATGGCCATCACGGCGAAATCCACGGGGCGACGTGGGTGCCTGTGAATGGCGCAACCGATCGCGAACTCGCCGAGTGGGTGCTGGGTAAGGGCGGAGGCGTTCGGATCTACGTGGATGATGTCCACATGCTCGTTACCACGATTGATGAACTTCCAGATTCCCACAGATCTTTCATTGTGGACATCGTTGACCTGAATGGCCTGAACCGCATCAACGCCGACGATTTGCAGACTCTACGGTCTTTGTGTGTTCGCGATACGCTGTTTGCATTGAGACTGGACGGGAGTGGTATCACCGATGCGGCTCTGGATGCTCTGGCAGGAATGGAGATCGACAGCCTGCGGCTCGACAACACAGAAATTACGGACGCCGCTGTGGACAAGCTGGCGAAGATTGAAGGACTCACGAATCTGGAACTCGCGGACACGGCGATTTCCGATGTGGGCTGCCCCGGCCTGGCGGGACTGAATGGTCTGCATTTCCTGGGACTGTCTCGAACCCAAATTACCGACGCGGGTGCGGCTCACTTGGCCGCATTGCCCGAACTGTGGGATCTTCAGATCGCTGGAAATCCGCGGATCGGCGACGCGACGCTGCGGTGGGCGGGGGCTCATCCTTCGCTCCAATCTCTACTCGTCTCTGGGACGAACATCACCGATGCTGGGCTCGAACATCTCGTCGATTCCCGGCTCGTGTTTTTGGGCATCGATGGCTGCCGGGAGATTACGGACCGAGGGCTGGAGACACTCTCACAGGTGGAGTCTCTTGAATCTCTGGGTTTGGACAGTTTGCCGTTGATTTCTGACGCAGGCGTCGCGCACCTCGTTTCGTTGCCCAGACTGGCAACGCTGACACTACACGTCACACCCGTAACGGATGACTGTCTTATGCACCTGGAGAACATCACGAGTCTGTCAAAGCTGTTGATCTACCAGACGGAAGTGTCCCCCGAAGGAATTCAGCGTCTGCACGAGGCGTTGCCGGAATGCACGATCATCTGGGACGGCGGTACGCTGGGGCCGGTGGGAGAGGTTCAACCGCAGTAGCCCCATTCGACGCTGACGAAGCCGCGCGCTATCAGGCCGAGTGGGCCGAGCATCTGGGGGTCGATGTCGAGACGACCAATTCAATCGGCATTACGTTCCGCCTCATCCCGCCGGGTGAGTTTCTGAAGGGTTCGACGGAAGACGAGGCCGAGGCGCATGTCGCGGAAATCGCGCCGCTTAGCGCCTCATTCCGCCAGTTCACGTGAGACCGCCAGAGCTCGTTTGAGCGTTGCCATGGTGCATTTCAACTCGTGAATCCGCCGCTGAGAACTAAACGGCTTGTTGAGCGATCTTGTCCAACGCCTCCAACGGGAATTCCTTTCGGCGGCGGCTCACTTCTTTACCAAACAGCTCCAGCTTCTCGGGCAGGTCAAAGTCCTGAGCCTGCCCATGATCCTTCGCCTGCGCCTGGTACAGTCTCCAGACGTCGCCGTAATGAATCGCGCCACACCCGATTGTCTTCGCAAGACCTGTCGAAAAGTCGACAAGCCACGATGCCATCAACGACTTCAACCACGAGACCGTACGAGATCGCGAAGTCTGATTCAACACGTCGGTGCCCCAGTCCTGTGTCTTCGCGCTCGAATCCAGAAAGCCTTCGTTGAAATGCTTCGCGATTTCTGGCATAAGCCGCGCCCAGCGATCCAGTTCGTTGATCTCGCGCAATGCCTGCGCTTCGCCGCGCACGGCCGCCCCGTAGACTTCGCTGCAGTCCTTGTCGAGCACGATCCACGACCTGAGCCATATGCCGAGCATGAACATAATTGGCGTCAAGTTCTTCGAAGTGAATTCAAGCGCGGGGTCGGTCGAGTGGTACGCCTGAGCAAGTGCCGACTCGTATTGTGTCGATATCCAGGGCGCCCCTTCCCTCAACGCAGTCCGCAAGAAGTCGTCACCCAGTTCGACCAGCGACAGCCGTCTCTCTTCGACGGATTTCTCGCTCCAGGTATCGAGGTCGTCTCGCAGGCCTTTGAGTTCCTCCGGGGTGCCAACGCCCCAAACTGCGTCGTACAAATCGACGAGGAGGCTCGACGGGGTGCGCCAGTAGCTCATCCAGAGGTTCAATTCTTTCCCAGCGGGGACGAACTGAAATGCGAGCGCGGAACTCAGTTCGACAACCTGCGTCGCGAACTCGCCCACGCCGACACCGTGAATTGCCAATGTGACAACCGGCAATGGAACTCCTGACCGAGCGAGTTCTTCAGATGCCTTCCGCAGATAACATTCGGCTGGTGCCGGACGATAACTTGTACTCATGATCAATCCTGATTGTAAAAGTTGCGGAATTCGGTTTTGAAATCGACAACCGCTACACGACAAATACGGTGGCCGGTGGCCGACAACTGCCATTACGAGATGGAGCAACGGGCGTGCCGACTTCGTCCATTCGGGCTTCGCGGCCCGATAGACGGAATTGAAGCCGACGTATTTCCCCTCGGCTTCTGCCGCGCGAGTGACGGGAATCTCATTGCTTGGCACTCGGCGGAGGGCCGACGTATCCTGCGGCGATGAACATCCTTCAAGAATTGCAATCCCGCCTCGCGGACGCGTTGGTCGAACTGACCGACTCGCCCGAGGAGTTCGCCTCGATGGTGCGGCCGACGGCTGATCCGAAGTTCGGCGACTTTCAGGCCAACTGTGCGATGCCGCTGGCGAAGAAACTCGGCAAGAACCCGCGTGAAGTGGCTCAAGACATCGTGCAGCGGCTCGATGTTGCGGACCTGTGCACGGAGCCGGAAGTGGCCGGTCCGGGGTTTATCAACCTCACGCTGCGTCGCGACTGGATGGAAACGCGACTCGCGGAGATTCGCCAGGACGCTCGGCTCGGCGTCCCTCCCGCGGGCGCGCCTCGCAAGTTTGTGATCGACTTTTCTTCCCCCAATGTCGCGAAGCCGATGCATGTCGGCCATCTGCGAAGCACCGTCATCGGCGCGGCGATCGATCGCCTGTTGAGGTTCCTCGGCCACGATGTGCAGAGTGACAATCACATCGGCGACTGGGGGACGCAGTTCGGGATGATCCTCTATGGATACAAGAACTTCGTCGATCAGCAAGCATACGCCACGCAACCAGTGGCGGAACTCGCGAGGCTCTATAAGCTCGTGAATCAACTCAGCGATTACCACGTCGCGAAGGTCGACCTGCCGACGCGAATGGAGTTGCTGTCGCAAAAACAACAGGAGATCGAGCGGCTGAAGTCGACCGAAGTCGCGGCTGACCAGAAGAAGGAACACGACAAGTCGCTCAAGAAGGCCCGCAAGAATCTTGAAGAACTGCAGGAAGAGTGTGCATCGTTGCGCGGCAAGGTGGAACGTGTCGAGTCATCGCCGGAACTGAAAGCACTCGCCGAGGCTCATCCCAACATTGCCCGACTGTCGCGTGACGAAACTGCCAAACTTCATGCCGGTGATGCCGAGAACCGACGGCTGTGGCACGAGTTCCTCCCTTATTGTCTTGAAGAACTCAATGTCGTCTACGATCGACTGGGCATTCACTTCGACATGACGCTCGGCGAGAGTTTCTTCGATCCCTGGCTCGCAGGTGTGGTCGAGAGTTTGGACGAACATGGCCTCGTCACCGTGAGTGAAGGGGCGAAGTGCGTCTTTCTTGAAGAAGGCAAACCCCCGTTCATCGTGCAGAAGGCCGATGGTGCTTTCACGTATGCGACCACCGACCTCGCGACGATTCAGTATCGCGTCGAAACGCTCGGGGCCGACGCGATTCTCTACGTCGTCGACTTCCGTCAGGGATCACACTTCCAGATGCTGTTCGAGACGGCGAAGCGCTGGAAGTATTCCCATGTGCCGATGAAGCACATTCCGTTCGGCACCGTGATGGGGCAGGATGGCAAACCGTACAAGACCCGCACCGGCGAAGTCGCCAGCCTGATCGGTTTGATTGAAGAAGCGATCGCCAAGGCTCTGGAGATCGTCGCCTCGAATGACGATGCCAAGCCCGATGGCCCCGAACTGAGCGAAGCCGAGCGACGCGAAATTGCCGAGATCGTTGGTATCGGGGGCATTAAGTATGCCGACCTCAAACACAATCGAGAGAGCGACTACATCTTCGATCTCGAAAAGATGCTCGCCATGACGGGGGACACCGCCACCTACATGCAGTACAGCTACGCCCGCACTTGCGGCATCCTGCGTCGCGGAGGCTACTCGCGAGAAGAGATCGCAAAGGCAGAGGGGGCGATCGCGATCGACCATCCCGCCGAGCGACTGCTCGCTCTGCAGATGTGCCGTTTCCAGGAGTCGCTTGAAGCGGCGGCGAGCGAAGCGAAACCGAACTTCCTCACGCAGTACCTCCTCGATCTCTCATCCGCTTTCAGCACATTCTTCGACCAGTGCCCGGTGCTGAAGGCCGAGGACGACGCCACGAAGCTCAGCCGACTGAAGCTCGTCGAACTGACCGGCCGTTTCATCAAGCAAGGCCTGGACCTGTTGGGGATCGGCGTACGGGAGAAGATGTAATAAAGTCGCTGCCGAATACCCCTCTCCAACCCCGACTTTCGGCTGCATCTTGCACGATGACGGTGGTTTCGGTTGAATATAGGGAAGTCTTCGTGCAAATGATTGTCTCGACGCGTGGAGTTTTGGCCCGATGTCTCTCCCTCCTCCCATTCTCGCAGCCGGTTTTGAAGGGCTCGTCGCGGTCGCCTTTCTGGTGATCTCGGTGATCGGCTGGGTGATCAACCAGGCTGGGGGGCAGAATAATCCTGGTCCCAAGCCAGGGGCCGGGCCCAGACCGCAGCCGAAACGCCAGCAGGTTCAGAGGGAGATCGACACGTTTCTGCAGCAGGCGACGGGGAAGCGGCCTGCCCGTGGGAACGCGGGGATGATTGCCGACGAAGACATCGAAGTGATCGAAGAAGCCCCGCGTCGACGTGTTGCTCCCGAACGACGTCCCCCCGCCCGTCCGCAACCACAGGCACGCCCGCAGCCGCAGGCGCGACAGCCTCAAGCTCGACAGCCGGCGCGGCCACAGCCCGCACGGCCGCAGGCCCAACCGGTGCGGACACCGGCACCGGCGGTGACGCCGCGCACCACATCCTCGACGTTGGGGATGGGCGTGCGGCAACATGTGGCGTCGCACATGGTCGACCAGATCTCGCAGCACGTCGCGCAGGACCTGCCTCATGCCATCGGCGCGATGGTGCAGCAACACTTGGGAAGTTCTACCGAAGATACCGAGTCGACGTCGTCGAGCCTGGCGGCATCAATCGGTGAGGAACTGCGTAACGCGCACGCCTTTCGGAAGGCCGTGATCCTTAACGAGATTCTCTCGCCTCCGTTGTCCCGTCGCGGTCGGCAGGCCTGACGGCGACGCGCCCTCCGATCCACGTCGGTGGAATTCACCACACTCCTTATGGCCGAGTCGAAGCCGCGCGTGTTGATGTTGACCGACCGCTTTCAAACGCGGGGTCGGTCGGCTCAAACATTTCGACTCGGCAAGCACCTCAGAGAAAAGGCTGTCGATGCCGTCGTCGTCTGCAGCGACGCCTCGCTGTTGGGTGCGTCGCAACGACAGGCGATCGACCTGTTCGAGTATCCGCTGTTAAACAATCCAGCGGCCGGCGCGTTTGTGCGCGCCTTCTTGCTGAGGGATCTGAGGAACGATCCCCCAAACCTGATTCACATCCAACATCGCGGCGTCCTGCCCCTCGGTCGCTGGCTCTGTGCGCGACTCAAGCTCCCTTACATCGTTTCGTTGCACGATTACCTGGGGAAGGGAGAATCGCTCGGCTTCGACACGACCTGGGGACGAAGGGTGGTGGCCGTCAGCGATTCGGTGGCCGAGGAACTCCTGGCGAACGACAAGATTCCCGAGGATCTTGTCACCGTCATTCCCAGTGGAGTCGAAACCGATGTTGCTGACAGTGGTTTCGAGGTCTTACAGGTGGGCAAGACCCCCGTCATTGGCACCGCCGGGCCGATGGAGGCGTCGAAGGGCTTCCGCTATTTTGTCGAAGCTCTCCCCATCATTCTGGCTGCTCGTGGCGATTGCGAGTTCGTGTCGGCAGGAGCCGGGCCCGACGAGACCTATCTGCGTCGACTCGCCCGCCAGTTGCGAGTGGTCGATCACATGACGTTTGTGCCGAACGTGTTCGACTTTTCTGCATCGCTTTCGGCGATGGATATCTTTGTGATGCCGTCGATTCGCCAGGGACTGGGAACAATCATGCTCGAAGCGATGGCCCGCGGCAAACCGGTGATTGCGACACGTTCGGGAGGCGTCGACGAAGTGATCGACGACCACCGCACCGGGCTTCTGGTCCCTCCTGCCGACAGCAAGGCCTTGGGCGAGACCGTGTTGAAACTCTTGAACGACCCCGAGATGGCACGCCGTATCGGTCGACATGGGCAAGAGTTCGTGCAGAAGAAGTTCGGCCTCTCGCGTATGGTCGAACGTTACTCAGCATTGTATCGTGATGTATTGCGGGAGGAGGCACCGATTTCCGACACCGACGCCCCGGTCGCGCCCGCCACCTCATAGATGTGCCGGCCGCTTCGAGAGGACTGGATTGTGATTCGTTCGAACTTAAGTATTGGCTTCGCACTTGCGGTCGGCCTTTTGATCGCTGTCACCGCGGCTTCGCAGGACCCAGATCCTGCCGCCTCGCCCGTCGACTTTACGGCCGAGCAGATCGCCTTCTTTGAAACCGACATCAGGCCGCTGCTCGTCGAACATTGTCAGTCCTGTCACGGCCCCGAGAAGCAGGAAGGGAATCTGCGTCTCGATTCGCGGGACGCGCTCCTCGCCGGCGGAGATACCGGTCCTGCCATCGTCCCGGGTGAACTCGATGCCGGCGAGTTGTTGCTGGCGATCAGTTACGACCCGAACGGATATCAGATGCCTCCGGAGGGTCAGCTTCCGGAAGAGTCGATCGAAAAGTTGACGCGCTGGATCGGGATGGGGGCTCCGTGGACCGATGAAGCAGCGACCAGCGTCGCCCGCGAAGAGTTCGACCTTGCTGCCCGCGCGGAACATTGGTCGTATCTCGGATTGAGTCACGACGAGCCGCGCGAAGTCGCGCGCCCTGAGTGGTGCCGATCTCCACTCGATCAATATGTTCTCGCCAGTCTCGAGGCCGCGGAACTCTCGCCCGCCAACGAAGTCGATCGCGATCTTTGGATTCGCCGTGCCTACTTCGATGTGATTGGCATCCCGCCGACTGCCGCCGAAGTACGTGAGTTCCTCGCCGACGATGCTCCCGATGCCTGCGAGCGCGTGATCGATCGGCTGCTGACCTCACCCCGATTCGGCGAGCGCTGGGCCAGGCATTGGCTCGACCTCACCCGCTATACCGAAACGCGCGGGCATCAGTACGACTACAACATTCCCAACACGTGGCATTATCGCGATTACGTCGTTCGCGCCTTCAACGCCGATGTCCCCTACGATCAATTCGTGATTGAACACGTCGCCGGCGATCTGTTGCAACCGGCAACTGCGAATCAACCGCTGGCGATGGATGTCGACGATTCACTTCAAGATGAATCACCTCGGTTGCCGTCAGAGACATGGTACGTGGCTGCGAATGACGACGACTCCCAGACAACGGAGGCCGATCCGGAAGTCGCGTTCACTGCCGAGCAACTGGAGTTCTTCGAATCCGATGTGCGGCCTCTCTTGATTGAAAACTGTCACCAGTGTCACGGAGCAGAAGAGCAAGAAGGCAACCTGCGTCTCGACTCGCGTGCATCGATTTTGACAGGTGGCGACACGGGACCGGCGATCGTGCCCGGTCATTCTGAGCAGAGCGAACTGATTCTGGCGATCAGTTACGACCCTTCGGGCTATCAGATGCCTCCCGATGGGAAACTGTCGGATGCCGCGATCGCCACGCTCACGCGCTGGGTCGAGATGGGTGCCCCCTGGCCGAACGAGCAAACCGAAGCCGCCTCGCGTGAAGAGTTTGACTTTGCAGACCGCGCCGAGCGCTGGTCGTTTCAACCACTCGGTGATGCCGCGCCACCCGAAGTCAATCAGTCCGAATGGTGCCGAACACCGATTGATCGCTTCTTGCTGAGCCAATTGGAATCATCGGGCATGGCACCAGCCGGCGAAGTCGATCGTCGCGTCTGGATCCGTCGCGTCTATCTCGATGTGATTGGGATTCCACCCTCATCGGAAGCCACCGCTGCCTTCGTGGCCGACACGTCGCCGACGGCGTACGAAACGGTGATCGATCACCTGCTGAGTTCGCCTCATTATGGCGAGCGCTGGGGTCGGCACTGGCTCGACCTGGCACGTTTCGCCGACTCACGCGGTCACGAGTTCGATGCCGATGTCCCCAACGGCTGGCACTATCGAGACTACGTGATTCGCGCCTTCAACGACGATCTGCCTTACGACCAGTTCGTCGTCGAACAAGTCGCGGGCGATCTGCTGCGGCCCGCAATTACCGAACATGTGGCCGTCGCACTCGCTGACGGCACCACGCATTCGATCGATCCCAACTATCTGGCGGATTCTCCGTTTACGAATTTCTTTGCTGGCTCAGATGATGGAGCGAGCGACACCCAGACGCAACCTCGCACGCAGTACCACGCCCGTCATCGCGAGAACGGGGCCAACGAATCGATTCTGGCGACCGGCTTCTGGTTCTTCGGTGAGGGGGTCCATTCTCCCGTCGATATTCGGCAAGATGAAGCCGACCGCTTCGCCGATATGATCGACGTCTTCTCGAAGACATTTCTCGGCATGACGGTCGCCTGCGCCCGTTGCCACGATCACAAGTTCGACCCGATCCGCGCCGCCGACTTCTACGCCCTGCAGGGCTACCTGCAAAGCACATCGTACCGCCAGGCACGGTTCGAGACGATGGATCACAATCGTGACATCGCGCGCCAGCTTGATGAGCTCCACGACCGCGCGCGCCCCGAACTGCTCAAGTCGTTTGCCGAGTTGTCGCAACCCGTCGTCGATCAACTGCCAACAATCTTAATCGCCGCCCGCGAGTGGATCGCGACCAGCGATGTCGAAGGGAGCGAGTCGTTCACAGCAGAACAGTTCAGTGACGAGCAGCGTCAGCAAATCGCCCAATTGGCGACGGAGCGAGAACTTGACGCGGACCTTCTCACACTTTGGACGGCCCACCTGCTGCGGGCGCGACATGTCTTGAACGACCCGTTGCATATCGCAGCGCAACTTGAACCCGTTGACGAGTTGAAACGGCAGTTCCGGTTGATGGAAATCGAGACGCGGCGCGCGCGCGATGCGCAAACACAAAGCGGTGAGGATGCACCGCTGTTAGAGATGATCTATTCCGGCAATCCGTTCGCGTTTCCGACAGGCCTGGGACTTTCATTGGGGCACTCGCCCATTCAGGATGGCGTCAGCTTCGGGACGGGCGAGTTGCAAGTAGGCGATCTGATCTTGAGCGACGACCCCGGTGAGCCGATTGACCGAGTTGTCTCCGAAGCAGTCATGCGACGCGATCCGATCTGGAACGGCCTCAGTTATGCTCCCGGCACGATCGACGATCCCGGTCGACTCGATGGCTGGGAACGGGGGGGACGCTCACTACGCACACCGAGCTTCGATATCACGGCAGGCAAACTCTACATCTATCTGCGCGGTGGGTGCCGCACGTATGTCGAAGTCGACTCCCACACGATCAACAACGGCCCGCTGCACGGCAGTTTGATGAAAGAGCATCCGTTGCCCGAAGATGATCCACAGGGATCGCGCTGGCGATGGGTCGAGCATGACGTCACGCGCTATCAAGGGCATCGGGCACATCTACAGATCGTGCTGCGAGGCACGGAACCTCTGGAGATTGCGCAGATTGTTCAAAGCGACCGCGCGCCAATTCTGGACAGCTTTAACTACCCGACTGGATGGTGGGAATCGCTGTGGCCTTTGCCCGCCGACTTTACCAACGAACAGGCTCTCGAATCGACTACCGACACCCTCGTGCATACTCTTGCGGCGTTGAATCGCGAGAATGGCCAGACTGCGACACACTTGAAACTGGCCGAATGGATGCGACAGCATCCCGAATTGTTCGGCCTCGACTCCGAAGCCGCTCGCGCTCGCTTTACCGAAGTCTCAACGCCGTTCCTGATTGAACGTCGCGAACTCATCGCTTCCATCCGCAACGAGTCGGCCACCGCTCCCTGCATGATGGAGATCTCGCCAGAGGACGAGTACCTCTTTATTCGCGGCAACTGGAAGAAGGCGGGCGATGTCGTTCCTCGAAGGTTCCTCGAAGTCTTTCACGGCCAAGGTCCGGAGACAGGCGTGGCGGTGTCGTTGCCGGAATCAGTCGATGGTGTCTCGAACACAATCGCGTTCGGCGAGAACTCGGATCAATTCGCACACATCGGCGTCCGGCATTCCGATCCCAACACCAGCGGTCGGCTCGACCTCGCTCTGCAACTCGTCGACCCCGAGCAGACGCCGATCTTGCCGCGTGTCATCGTCAATCGTATCTGGCTGCACTACTTCGGTCGCGGCATCGTCTCGACGCCGGATGACTTCGGTTATCTCGGCGAGATGCCGTCGCATCCCGAACTGCTCGATTGGCTGGCGAACGAACTGGTCGAGAATGACTGGTCACTCAAGCACATTCATCGCCTCATTCTCCTGTCATCAGCCTATCGCATGTCGAGCGATGTGACCGATCTGGCAGCCGAGGAGGCCGATCCGAACAACGTGCTGCTCCACCGGATGAACGTCAAACGCATGGAAGGCGAGATCATCCGCGATGCCATGCTCACCATCGCCGGCAGCCTGAACGAAACGATGTACGGGCCACCGGTGCCGGTGCATCTGACGGCGTTCATGGAAGGGCGCGGCCGTCCGGGGACATCGGGTCCGCTCGATGGCAACGGTCGGCGGAGCATCTACATCTCCGTCCGCAGAAACTTTCTCGACCCGATGTTCCAGGCGTTCGACTTCCCCCTGCCGCACACCACAGTGGGCCGCCGATCGGTCTCCAACGTCCCCGCGCAGGCCCTCACCCTGATGAACAGCCCGCTGGTCCACGAGTTATCCAGCCGCTGGGCCAGGCGCATGCTCGCAGAGACCGCCGAATCCGACACCGACAACCGCATCACCTGGCTCTACACCTCAGCCTTCTCCCGCCCACCCACAGGGACCGAACTGACGATCGGCCGCGAGTTCATACTCCAACGCGCCTCCGAGACCGGCACAACGACCGAACACGCCGACGCCTGGACCGAATACTGCCACGTGCTGCTGAACACGAAGGAGTTTATTTTTGTGCGGTGAGGGGAGAGTTCAGCGGCTGCATTGAAGGGACAGGAAGTCCGAGAGAGGCCATTTGAGAGCCGATTGACCGGAATGTTAGGCGGATCGACCGGTCGGCCGAAGTATGAGTTATGTCGAAAAAATAAACCTCCAGCCAATAGATAGGAACAACTGCGATGGACGATAAGCCAATTGCATGTGCTGACTGCGGCGGACAAACGGAACTGATCAAAATTGTAGACGCTACTCAATCAGGGATGGGATTGGGTGTGACCGACGAAAAGAGCGTTGCTAGTCACCATATTCAACTCCAGTACACTGCCGAAGATTCCAAGCGAACGGCGTGGGGTAAACGATTCCCAACGGCAGGGCATCTTCGGGGCCAAATGTGTACTGAATGCGGTCGAGTCGAGCTCTATGCAGTACCCAAACAATAAGGGGTGGCGACGACGGGTGGCTGTGGTCGACCAACGGGAGCCCACAGTCGAGTGGTGACTGAGCGTGGCGATGCTGCCTGCTGGGGGCAGGTTGCCGATGCCTTCGCATTGACAGCCGAGCCGCCTCCCGGCAACCTGACCCCAGGCACCCGGCGCTTCAGCCCGACGAGAATAAAATGTTATCCAAGTCAGCCTCAATAGGATTTCTGCCGCAAGGGGTCATCGGGTATGGGACTCGCAGTTGAAGTGGGCATGTTGGCGGACCTTCTTGACAACGACGAAGAGGGTGCTGAATGGCTGCGCGAATCTCTGGCGAAGGCGAACGCCGTTCTCGCCGAATTGGGCCTACCTGCGCACTCGGAGCCGGAATCACTTCCCCCGTTGGATGATCGATCCATTATCGGGAGCTTTCCATATTCTTTCTTGCATTGCTTGCGACGGGCGTACGCTCGCTGGAAACAGAATCCGGAGCGCTTGGCGACACCATGCCCGAAAGATCAGGATCCCGCGTCCGATCCCGCCATTGAAGAGGAGTCGTGCATGTTCGATAGCCATCTGCTTTGCCACTCCGATTGCGAAGGCTTCTACTTACCGATTGACTTCGCCGATGTAATCGTTGATGCCAAGAATCAGATGCGCATTGCAGGCGGCTTGCTTGGATCCAGCTACCGACTGCATGAGGAACTGATTGCCATGGCACCTTGTCTGGCTCTCAGTGACGCTGAAGAATTGTCGGACACAACCATCGAAGAGATTCATGCAACCGTCGAAACCGAGTCCCCGTTATGGATCGAGAAAGGTGTGTGGCTAACTTTGTATGAAGCATGTCGCCTCAGTAAGGAGCATCGCACAGCTATTTGCTTCAATTGATCCCGATCCATGGTAGGCGACATCGACGTCCGGCTGTGGTCGACCAGCGGGAGCCCACAGCGGAGTGGTGACGGAGCGTGGCGATGCTGACTGCTGGGGGCAGGTTGCCGATGCCTTCGCATTGACAGCCGAGCCGCCTCCCGGCAACCTGACCCCAGGCACCCGGCGGACTTTCATAGAAGTGGCACCCGGCGTAGCACAAGGTACCGACTTGGATTTATTCAGCTTCAGGAGAAACCGATGTCGTTCCATCGTTCAAATGGTGTGATCCAAATCTGCACTCTGCTCGGAGTCCTCTATCTGATTGAGGTGTCCGCGGTTGCCCAGACATATTCACCGGGCGATCGTGTGACCGTGATCCACTGGAGTGCCGAGATCAAGCGCAACAGCAACGTCGTGGACACTGCGAATGTGGGAGATACCTTCGAAGTGGTTCGAGCGGAGGCGGACAGTCTGTTGATCAGAAAACCGCGAGGATACCTCAATCGCGCTGATGTGGTCCCCTATGATCAGGCGATCGAACACTTTACGGAGAAACTCCGCCAAGATCCAGATTCGAGCAGCGCCTATTACGATCGTGCCGTCGTCTGGACGGCACGAGCGGAGTTTGACCTCGCGATTCAAGACTTTACTGAAGCCATTCGACTCAGCCCTGATGCGGCATCGTACATGGGTCGCGGTGCTGCGTGGCATTATCAGGGCGACCTCAATCGAGCGATGGCAGACTATGACGAAGCGATTCAACTCGAACCGAATAATCCTTTGGCACATTACAATCGCGGAAACGTGTGGCATCTCCAGGGAGATCTCGATCGCGCGATGGCAGACTACAATGAAGCGATTCGACTCAATCCGGCTGACGCCGATGCACACTGCAATCGAGGGATCGTGAGGCAAGCGCAAGGGGATCTCGATCGCGCGCTCGAAGACTACAATGAAGCGATTCGACTTAATCCGTCTGACGCTGACGCATATATCCGTCGCGGATTCGTCTGGCGTGTCAAGGGCCATGCCGATCGGGCAATTGCGGACTTCGATGAAGCAATTCGGATTCTTCCGACTGATGCGGGTGCTCATTATAATCGCGGAGTCGCGTGGCATAGCCAGGGGGACGTCGCTCGCGCAATGGATGACTACGACGAAGCGATTCGGATCGATCCGCGCTATACCGACGCGTTTATCAGTCGGGGACTTGCCTGGAGAGTCCAGGGCGATGTCGCTCGCGCGATGGCCGACTATGACGAAGCCATTCGGATCGATCCCGACCATGCCATAGCGTATTATAACCGCGGAAATGCATGGCAAGCGCAAGGGGATTTCGATCTCGCGATTGCCGACTATGACGAAGTGATTCGGCTTGACCCGATCGGCTTGACCCGCAAGAGAGAAACGCCTTGAATGCTCTTGCCTGGATTCTGGCAACTTGTCCCGATGCTGAAGTTCGCGATGGAAAGCTCGCAATCGACTATGCCACCCAGGCCTGCGAAATCAGCGAGTGGAACTCGCCGAACGATTTGGACACACTCGCGACTGCCTATGCTGAGGCATGCCAGTTCCCTGAAGCGGTCGAATGGCAGACGAAGGCCATCGAACTCGCCGAGAACGAGGGGCGAGCGAATCTGACTGAGTATCGATCGCGACTGGAACTCTACCAAGCCGGGATGCCCTATCGCTCGCCAGTTCCCGATGCCGAGGAATCGCCTGTTCCTTGAAGGTGCAGGGATTTGCAGTCAGGGACTTCCTTGTCGACGGAGTGGCACTCAACGCGGCGGGTGGCTGTGGCCGACCAGCGGGAGCCCACAGCGGAGTCGTGATTGAGCGTGGCGATGCTGACTGCTGGGGGCAGGTTGCCGATGCCTTCGCATTGACAGCCGAGCCAACTCCCGGCAACCTGACCCCAGGCACCCGGCGATTCCGGGAAGGCGACGGAGTCCGTGTTAGTCTCGGATAAACTGGATGATCAGTTTGAGGCCGACTTGTTGCGGCCTAACTCTCAGAGCGAAAACCATCATTTGACGGAAACATTACCATCACAGTTTCGTGACACAGTCATCCGAGAGTACTCGGCGAAAGTAGCGATTTCGTCGTTACGTGACCAGCGTGGAATCTTATCCGGTCTACTCAAAAAGGAAGTTCGGCGTATTGTTGCTGGAGGACGACCAGGACAAGGCCGAACTCAAGCGCCTCGTCGATACGCTCATGCGTAAAGCGCTTCACAACGTCGACTTGCTAAATGAGCGCCTTGGCACCGCTAACTACATGTTCGCAATGCCCGAGTATCGTCGAATACCAGCACCCGCAGACGCTGCAGCCCAAGTTGATGCATTCGAGGCCGAATGTGGCCGTTTCGTGCCAATGATCTACCGCTCATGGTACGAGATCGTGGGAAGCGTTCTCGCTTGATGGGCACACATCATCAGCCACACACATACAACGGCCTTGAGTGGTGAAATCGGTGCAGTTGCTCGACCTCGCCGTTGCGTATTGGACTCCAGCGATTGGACGCGCATGCTCCAGCCGTTCGACAAGGTGTACGCGGATCGCCAACGGCATAAAGCCAGCTACAGCAGTTCCGGCAGTTACAACCTGCCGATCACAGACTCTCCATCGATCGACGCTTTCGTCACCAACGATGATGATCCGACATGCCGGCGGACGTTTCTCGATCATCTGCGTCAAACATTAAAGGCGGCAGGGTTTCCCGGATGGAAAGGCAAGAAGAACGCACCAACTGCCTCACTCAATGCTCTTAAACAAGACTTCCAAGACCTTTAGCAAGGTAGGCACGCGGTGGTGACGGTGTGGGCGGTCTCGGATCGCGAGCAACTGATTGGGAACGGAGCCCGACCGTTCACGTCGGAGGGGGGACTGGTCGGTGAGTATTCACCAATACCGTTGCACGGACGATCGACCCTCGCTCAAAGGCAACGTTCTGCACCAGGAGATCGAGAACTACCTAAACACGCCAGGACTGTATGGTGATGGCGAGAGCTTTCCCGATCGGCTACGCATGACTGGGACTTACTATATCGCTGCCGAGTCGTACTTTGCGCACCGCGATCCGGTGTGGTTTCAAATTGGTATCAAGTGCCACTGCTTGGAGCATCCAAAGGCCGGCGTGGACCGCGACGACGACTATCTTGGCTTGGACGTTTGGCTCAAATGCGTACCGGGACGGTTGTCGTCGTTCGAGGTTTTTCGCAATACTGATTCGTCGTCGATCTGAGCAAGGCCGAACAAGGCGGTCACCCGAGCGTCGGCGACGGGTGGCTGTGGTCGACCAGCGGGAGCCCACAGCGGAGTGGTGACGGAGCGTGGCGATGCTGACTGCTGGGGGCAGGTTGCCGATGCCTTCGCATTGACAGCCGAGCCAACGCCCGGCAACCTGATTCCAGGCACGCGGCGTTAGGCCGACCAGAGTGGAATGTTCTCCAGATCAGCCTCAATACAATCGAAGTTACGCCGCACATGACGGCAGTGGACTGATACCTATGAAAGTGAAGATTTTCGAGTCGAGCACGAACTTCAAGATCGATCGGAAGAGCCTGGATGAACTGGAAAGCCAGGTCGCCGAGTGGCTCAAGGAAAACGCTTCGATCAAGGTCATCGATATCAAGCAGTCAGCCGCGGGGGGAAGCTGCGGTCCAATGCAGCTCTTCCTGTCAGTCTGGTACGAGCCGGCCACATAACCATGTGCATGCACGACGTCTGTCTGTGGCCGATCAGCGTGGAGCGATATTCAGTACCGACCAAATAGAAATTAGGCTTCCATCCCCCTGTTGATAGGAGCGTCCGAATCCGATGGCACGATGTGATTATTGCGACGGGTGGCTGTGGTCGACCAACGGGAGCCCACAGTCGAGTGGTGACTGAACCTGGCGATGCTGACTGCTGGGGGCAGGTTGCCGATGTCCTCACATTGACAGCCGTTCCAACTCCCGGCAACCTGACCCCAGGCACCCGGCAGATCGAATGGTGAACAGACAATGCTCGCGTCGGAGGACGAACTCGTGAGGTCCAGATGTTGACATGGCTGAGAAAGCTGTTCGCGCCAAGTCCCGCTCCGTCGTCGCATCTCTTGTGGTTTCGCAGGCCCGGATCGCCTGATCCGATGGTGCATGGCATCTCGCCACCCGATCCGCCGTTGTCAGACGATGTCCCTTGTGACTGGCGCGAACTGGATTCAAAGAACCTGGCATGGATCAGCGAGTCTGCCAGCCCGTTTGGGGTCAGATGTCTCGACTGCCGACCGTTCTGTCTGGCGATGACCTCCACAGCTCAAACGAAAGAGCAACTGGATTCATTCGTGCGCGGACGATCTCTGACGGCCAGTCACTTCGCGGATATGGACTACTCTTCATGGCAGAACGATGCGTGTTCGCTGAGCTACCCGCACGACGTTAAGCATACTGCTGGAGTGCTGTACCTCTCGCTAATGCTCGAGGACAAATGGGACCTGTTCAGGCAAGACGACTTTATCTACTTTGTGAGAAGCTGGAGCGGCGAGGTGACGTATCGCATTCGTGTTCGCGTCGACGGTCACGAAATGGTGGTCCACTCGATCAGTTATGATGCAGTGAAGTGCGTCAGTGGCGACTTTGCACGTCGCGAAGTTGACTTTGTGTTGCGGAGTCTGCTCTATAAGCAACTGCTTCCGCATCCGATGCCTGAAGAACTGTGCGATGCACCCTCCGATATGCTGGCACAATTCTCCTACATGCGCCACGGACGCTGGGGTTATTTTGCGACAGCCGACGACATGACAACGCGACTGCGGGAGCCGTTCTGCTGACTGACAAGCGAGTGTAGCGGTCGGTCTATCGATATATGTCAGGCGGGTGGCCCAGCCGGTTGTTGGCTGGGTTGCGCAGCAACGAGAAGCTTCACCCTCCGCGATCCATTCAGTTGCACGGCTCCCGCCCCACGATCGATGATGTCTGAATGACCCGGAGAAAGGTCTGTGGCGGGGGCGCACCGTGAAACGGAAGCCCCCGGATCACGCCACGGGTGCTTCCGCTACGCAGTGCGCACCCGCCACCCTGCCGAATACATGCACATGAACCCCGTTCGGACGGAGCTTTTCGCAACGGCGGCGGAGTGGAAAGTTAGTTCGGCGCGATGGTATCTTCACAGGTGCGGCGTCGGGATTGCGATTCGCTGGCCTCCCGACGTCTGCTCACTGACGTTTCGATTTGATTCATCCCTGTCGCTCCTTTCACGGGAGTCTACACTCCCCACAGAGCGCCCACCAAACGTGGGTAAGTCCAGGCGATGATTGTCGAATAAAGTGGGCGCTTACGTGAAATAGAGGTTAGGCCGAGGCTCGTTATGGGTAAACGCGAAAGAGGCTCCAGACTTGGCGGGTGCCTTGGGGGAATTGCGGGCGGAATGGTTGGAATCATACTCGGCGGTTGGATCACCTACACGGTGATTTCCGCCGAGATCGAATTGCCGGAGCCCGGTACCCCACATTTCGAGCCTTTGACTCTGATGTCCATGCACATGCTGTTCTTGGGTGTCCCAGTCCTGCTAGGTGCCGGTGCGGGCGGCATTGTCGGGCTGATGAGCGGGTCGATGATCGGTGCATTCGTTTCCTCCAAACGACAACAACACAAGTGACAACCCGCATGTGATCGAGAAGCAAGTCGTTTCCACTGTAGGGAACGCACTTCGATAAAGAGTTCCCGGTGTGCGGGAAGAGGGTTAGCACGAGACCAGACGTTCTCGTGACGTTGGGAGTCGCCGGGGCAGGCATGTCGGGGCCAGGGAGACCCGCGTTGCGAGTTTCTGTCGCCCCTGTCGGGGCCTTGCCTTTCACAATGTTCGCGAACCGAGAGCGACGCTGCGTTTGTTCCTGGGCTATTTTTCGAGACCCCTTCGGGGCGACGTTTGTTCCAAACCGCACAGCATCCTCAGTCCTCAGTCCGAAAACCGCTCCGCGCAACCGCGACGGTGGGTGTAGAAGGTTCGAGTAACCGTCTGAGGGGTGTTTCGGTGAGTCGTTCGGAGCGATTCGCCGGCGTGAGTTGCAGCGTGTCGCCAACCGGAGCGGAGGCCGTTTCCACCGGGGGTGTGTGCACACAACGTCAGACCGCTACAACCATGAGCCGACGAGCCACTGCACCCAGATCGAACGAACCCGCCTTCACACACGTGGGCCGGCCGGCCCGTTTTTGTCAGCAAGGAGCAGAGAGTCGTGGGACAGGTCATTGGCCCTTGGGGAACGGGGATTTGCCGATTGTCATTGAGGGGGAACTGGGCGAGGCTTGCGGTAACCGCCTTCACGCGGCATTCTCCACCCGATGCCGCCGAACGAGACTGACTCACCGCCGCCGATCTCAGCAGATGAACCGCCTCGCCTGCTGGTGACGATGTGTACCTACAACGAGCGCGACAACCTGCAGGAGCTGATCCCCGAGATACGGCGTGTCGTCCCGGCTGCCGACATTCTCGTGGTGGACGACAACTCGCCGGATGGCACGAGTGATCTGGTGGCTCAACTGGGAAAGGCAGATCCTCACGTCCAACTCATTACGCGCGAAGGGAAACTGGGCCTCGGGACGGCGATCCTTGCCGCATTGCGGCAGGGATGCGAACGCGAATACGACTTCGTCCTCAACATGGATGCCGACTTTTCGCATCCACCGAGGTTCATTCCCGACATCGTCGCAAAAATGGAGTCGGCCGACGTCGTGATTGGTTCACGCTATGCCAAGGGAGGCCAGATCGTGGGCTGGAACTGGCGCCGGATGGTGATGAGCCGCCTGATCAACATGTATGCTCGCATCATGCTTGGTCTTTCGACCCGCGATAACAGTGGGAGCTTTCGCTGCTACCGCGTGTCGAAACTCAACGACATTCCCTGGGACCAATGTCGCGCCAAGGGGTATGCGTTTCTCGAGGAGATTCTCTTTCGCTGCCGGCAAGTCGGCTGTCGATTCGAAGAAGTGCCGATCACGTTCGAGGAACGCCGGCACGGTTCCTCGAAGATCAACTGGAAAGAGGCCGTCGGCGCGGTCTGGATACTGTTTCGGCTGCGCACCACGGCCCTGGTGTCGAGCGTAAGATCGTCGGCACCGTAGTGACGTTCGCTTGGCCGACACGCATCGACGTTTGGTCCGCTGCGTTAGAAACTCGGCTGCGCGGCACCACCGCCCCCACCTGCGGGAGGCTGCGACACAGGAGCACCACTCGTCGGTGGCGGTGCCGCCACCGGCGGTGCGTACGTTTCGTAGCGTTGACGCCGCATCGCATACCGCATTGGAAACGACGACCATGTTTGAGGTTGCCCACCGGGAATCGCCGGGAACTGATCGCCGTCGAAGACGGGCCCGTACTGTCCCTGTCTTAGAATGCGCTCCGAGACGTACTGCGTGTAGGCCAACCATTGACGGTCGGGGGCAGCGGCATCGACCAGATTATTTCGCTCGGGGGTGAAACCCCAGAAGTTGCGGGGGAGTGGTGAGACGTGGAGAGCCGTCAGCAAAATGGCGGCGGTCAGGTAGCCGGTCATCAATCCAAATGCCCAACGCGAAACGTTGAAGGCGATCGGATGGACCGCCACGAACGTCGGCATGATCTGTTCGGTCAACGCTCTCAGTCCGAATGTCAATCCGGCGAACAACCCAAGGAGAGCGATCACGTCCCAGCGATGTTGCCATTCGTTGGACGAGGCGACGCCTTCCAGCATCTGCGCCAGCCACTCGAAGTAGTTCATTGCCAGCAGGCCGGCAATCAGCACCGACAGGAACGACAATGCCGAGCCCCAAGCTCCTTCGCTCGCCACGCACCACGTGACGGCTGCAATGACGGCGAGCAGCAGCAGGTCGATCATTGTTGAGGCTACGGTGAAGGGAGGATGGTCGATGAATGGGATGGATTCTAATCAATCCTGCGTCTGTTGTGGAGCAAACGCGCCGATTCGCCCGATCCCCGGTCACTGCGTGCTTCAGGCTCCCTGCTACAGCACCGACCCGCCGATCGCCTGGATCGGGGCCGGAAAGACCTCTCGCAGGTTTTCTGATCGCCAGCGCCACCAGCTCATGAGTGCCTCGCGTCGGGCTTCATCGCTGGAAAATCCCGCCGTATCGGGCTGATAGAGAAACTGGCTGTTGTCGCGCAGTTTGTCGAATCCATACTCGACTGGATTCTGACCCGTCAGGTGCAGCACGGCCACGAGTGCCACATCCTGGATTCGAGTGGTGACGATGGCGTCGCTCGTTCGGCGGGTGTCGAGCTCGGTTTCGTCGTGCAAAAGCTCTTCCAGCAGTGCAATTTCGTCCGAGCCACCCGTCTTGGCGACATAGAAAATTGCGTACTGCAATTGCCTGCCACCGACGCGTGCATGGATCATGTCGAGTGCCGCATCGAGTCCTTCCGGGAGATCGAACCTCGCAGCCAAGCTAAGCCTCTGCATCGGTGACGCGACTTCACAACTGCGAATCCAGAGTCCGACAAGTCGCCGGAGCGGTTCGCGCTGCGGCGAGGTTTCGCCCAGGAGCCTGCCCAGGTCGTCCATCAGGATCAGGTTATTGAGGCAACTGGACGTGTAATAGTTGGTTCGCACTTCACCCAGCGAAGCGGCAAACAACAGTGCGCACGCCGTCCCGACGGATGGAGAAGTCGAGCCGGCACCGTTTGCGGGGGCCACCAGTTGACCAATCAGCACGATATCGGTGCAGCGGTCTTCCACCAGCCGCGACAGTTCGAGTGGTGAATTGTCGAGTTGCCACATCAGTTCGGGTTCGGCTGCCACCATTCCCGCATAGATTTCGCGTGCTGCCCGGTCGTCGCCGATCTCCAGGTGGAAGGACTCCCAACCGGGAAACTTCAGATCGCTGGGCAGTCGCCCTGTTTCGACGAAATTGCGCGCCCGTTGAGTAAAGGCTTCGATCTCGATCAGTTGCACCAGCCTCTGAGCGCGGACGCGCTGCTCCAGGGAATCCCCATTCAAGGCAGCGCGCAGGGCAGGGATGGCCGGCAATCCGATGTCCCACAACGACTGCGACGCCGCAGCGCGCACCCGATAGGTGGGAGCCCCCAGGTCGGTCACCAGCCGCAGGATGACCACGGGATCCACGGCCGCATTCGACCGCCCTTCCGCGGGCCAGTTTCGGGCAGGCGCAATATGGGCCGTCTGCTCCACATGGGGAACAGGTTCGCCAGCCTTGGCGAGACTCTGTCCTACGAGGGTCAGCAACCCTCCAGCGAACGGCAAAATCCAACTTGCCGAGTAAGATGACATCGCTCGACTCCTTAGTAGAGTCCGATTTCATGGGGCGTCATCCATGAGCCGCAACGCCGAATTGTACGCGCGACATGGCAAAATCTGAAACAGCAATTCGTATGCCTGCGATTCGATCGAGCAGAGAATCGCCGAAATTGTCAGCAATCGACTTGAAACCTGCGTTTTTGGGGTTCGACACTGCCGGAGAAACCGGCAATACCTGCCGGTACGCCTCCGAACACGACACACGACTCGGTTGCAGAGCGCAACGGGTTGTCGTGTAATTCGTAAGTCCTTTCGATTTACCTCCTCAGTCTGCTGGAGAAGTATTCATGATTGCCTACAAGTCGCTCATGGCTCTCGCGGTCCTGCTGGTCTGCACCTCTGTCGCAACAGCACAAAACACACTCAACTTTCCCGTTCTCGGCGAAACGATTCGCCATGACGAACGACTCGATGACCTGATTCCACTCGGCATGCCGCTGCATGTCATTTGCTCCGGCTTTGAATGGACTGAAGGCCCCGTCTGGGTGCCGGGTGACGGAGACGAGCCGGGCTACCTGTTGTTTTCCGACATTCCGAACAACGCCATCATGCGTTGGGACGAAGGTGTGGGAGTCAGCCTGTATATGCAGCCCGCCGGTTACACGGGGGTCGCCGACTACGGAGCTGAGCCAGGTTCCAACGGCCTGGTTCTCGATCCTCAGGGACGACTCGTCTGTTGCGAACACGGTGACCGACGTTTGTCGGTAGTTACCGAAGGAGGCGGCAAGCGGACACTGGTCGACAACTATCAGGGCCAGAGACTCAATAGTCCCAACGATGCCGTCTTCATGTCGAATGGTGATTTGTATTTCACCGACCCCCCCTATGGTTTGCCGAACCGATACGAAGACCCGATGCGAGAACTCGATTTCTGCGGCGTCTATCGTCTCTCGGCTGATGGCGAATTGACGTTGTTGACGAGTGACATGACTCGCCCGAATGGGATTGGTCTCTCACCCGATGAACGTACCCTGTATGTCGCGCAGTCGGACCCCGATGCACCGATCTGGATGAGCTTTCCCATCAACGAAGACGGCACGCTCGGTGAAGGGAGCGTCTTCCACGATGCGACCGACAACTACAAGGCGGGCCTGCCCGGCCTCCCAGACGGCATGGCAGTCGACATCCACGGAAACGTGTTCGCCACTGGCCCTGGAGGGGTGTACATCTTCGCCCCTGACGGAACGTTGCTGGGTCGCATCAGCACCGGGGAGCACACCGCCAACTGCACGTTCGGCGGCCCCGACAAGTCGATCCTCTATCTGGCGACGGACATGTATATCACGCGGATACAGACGACGACGCAAGGTCAGTAAAGGACACCTGAACGTGTAACCATTGGTAAGGTGACTCCCTCTCCCCCGCTACATGCGTGCGACAGGGAGTGAACCTTCCAGCGGGGGAGAGGGCCGGGGTGAGGGGTTCTAACTGTGCCCCTCACCCCAGCGCTCTCCCCCACACTCGTGATCAGTTTTTTTGTTGAGCTAACAGTGAGGGAGAGGGAGTTTGGTTGGCACGGTCATCGCTGCAACACCATTGGGAATTGAACAACGCCTGCGAACTCTCGTTGGCGACAAGCGAGTCATCACGCAGCATGACGAGTTGATCGTCTATGAATGCGATGGCTATGTCGTCGAGAAGAATGTCCCCGACATCGTGGTCTTTCCGAACACCACCGACGAAGTGGTGCAGATCGTGAAGGCATGCCGGGAGTCTGGCGTCCCGTTCGTTCCGCGCGGGGCGGGAACTTCGCTCGCCGGCGGTACGTTGCCGGTTGGTGGAGGTGTAATGATCTGCCTTACTCGTATGAAGCAGATCGTCGAGATCAACTTGCGAGATCGATACGCCGTCGTCGAGCCGGGCGTGGTGAACGTCCATCTCACGCAGGCTCTCAAGGGGAGCGGCTATCACTATGCTCCCGACCCTTCATCGCAAGGGGCCTGCACCATCGGCGGCAATGTGGCAACGAACTCGGGGGGGCCGCACACATTGAAGTACGGCGTCACCGTCAATCATGTTCTCGGCATCGAATTCGTTCTGCCAGATGGCGAGGTTGTGCAACTCGGCGGGCCGTGCGAGGAGTATCCGGGCTACGATCTCACCGGCCTGTTCGTTGGGAGTGAAGGCACGTTCGGTGTCGTTACCAAAGTCTGGGTTCGCCTGACGCGCGACCCGGCGGCGTTTCGCACGATGCTCGGTGTTTTCGACACCGTCAAGAGCGCGACCGAGGCGATCAGCGGCATCATCGCGGCAGGCATCGTCCCGGCGGCCTTGGAGATGATGGATCAAGGCATCATCGAAGCCCTCGAAGCTGCGTTCCACTTCGGCTTCCCGCTCGATGCCGGTGCCGTGCTGCTGATCGAAGTCGATGGACTCGAATCGGCCGTCGGCGAAGAAGCTCAGAAGATTATCGATGTGTGCGAGCGCCACGGATCGCGAGAAGTGCGATCGGCGAACTCGCCGTCAGAGCGGCAGCTCTTGTGGAAATGTCGCAAGCAAGCCTTTGGGGCCATTGGGCGTCTCTCACCCAGCTACTGCACGCAGGATGGGGTGGTGCCGAGGACGAAGCTCCCGGAGATTCTCGATTTCATTACCAGCACGAGCGAGAAGTACGGCGTTCGGATCGTGAACGTCTTTCACGCAGGGGATGGGAACATTCATCCGATCCTGCTGTTCGACGAACGCGATCAGGCGCAAGTCGAGCGCGTGATCGCGGCCGGCGATGAAATCCTGTCGAAGTGCATCGAACTCGGGGGCAGCGTGACGGGCGAGCACGGCATCGGCGTCGAGAAAATCTCGTTTATGTGCGAGCCCGAAGGAGGGAGCGTCACGCCAGAGGGAGAAGAACCGCATGGCCCGCGGCGTTACCTATTCACTCGGACAGACATTGCCGTGATGGAAGACATTCGCAAGGTCTTTAATCCCGACGGCCTCTGTAGCCCGTCGAAGATGTTACCGACGGCGGGAGCGTGCGGCATGGAACACATTCCGCGCAGCGGAGCAGGCCGTAAAGCGGCGTTGTGAGAGACGACTCGCGACTCACTTCCCCTCACTTCTCGTCATCAAACTCGAAGAGGTCGGCTTCTTCGTCGGTCATGTCGAGCGCGCTGTCGTCGAAGGCATCGCCTCCGAGATCACCATCGAGCGCGTCGTCGCTTTCGGCGGCATCCAGTTCAAAGGGATCGTCATCGATGCTTTCTGACGCGCCACCGGCGGCGACGGCTTCGGGCACACTTGCCTTCTTCTTATCAGCCGGTACGCCCTTCCCCTTCCGCAGCATGATAACCACGGGGGTGAGGACAAGGACGACCGCCATCAGCAGAGTGACGCCGTTCACCACCTGCATCATCGTCTGCATTCTCTCGGAGTAGTTGAGAAATGCATAGATGCTGAAGAACGCCAGTATCCCGCCGGGTATGGCGGCCACGAGCGAGACGGCGGCCAGATTCAGTTTGCTCACCTGGAACTCCTCAACACAGACACAATCAATTCACCGAACTCCAGTCTGCATGGCACCCGTGTCGGATGTCAATGCGCAACGTATCCTCAAACATCACCATCGGTTGAGATGTCTTGCGGCGTGAGGGTTTCCTAGCGGTCCCCAGGCGGGGCCGGACATCCAGGTCGCGAGACACGCTAAAGACAGCGCATATGGCACTGAGGCATTCGGGAACACAAGGTCCACCCGACCGTTAAACATTCCCAGGACGTACCCGCCTGCCTAAACACCTTAGAGCATGACCTGCGAAAACTGCTGATGACGAAATCGCGGTCATGACGAAGTTAGACTTGCACTTCCGTTTTTCCAACATCGGCCACGAGGCATGCACCGGGGTGCCCCGCATGTCCTCGAACTCATGTCTTACTTTTTAAAGGCCGCATGCATGAACCAATTGCTTGAACCGACGACGACACAGGATGTCCGACTGGAGATTTCCCGAGGGAAATCGAAGTTTCGCAGTCGGCCGGTCCATCAGGGACGATTCCTCATTGGGGCGGGAAGTACCTGCCACTTGCAGTTGGGCGGAGACCAGATCCCGATGCTGCACAGTGTGATCGAATCCGGCGACGAGGGACTGGCGATCGATGCGATCGTCGCTCATCCCCCCTTGATCATCAACGGTCAACATCGACGCGCGGCTAGCCTGTTCGACGGCGATGTGATCGAGATTGGCCCGTTTGAATTCACTGTTCGCAGTGAGGCCGCGGCTCCATCCATCGATGCCGGGTTCGCCAACGCGGAAACCGAAATCGCATTCGAAGCCAGCGAAGAGATTTCGCACATGTCGGCCAGTGAACTTGCCGATCGCATTGCCGAGCTGGAAGAGATGGAGCGAGAACTGGAGCAAGACCGCGAACGCGGTGCCACGTCGCTCCTGCAAGCGATTGGTAACGCCACCCAGTCTGCGGTTCCGGTGCGGGAAGAAGATTCGCGTTACGACGAAATCGTCACAACGCTCTCGATGTTGACCGACCAGGTGGTTTCCCAAGCTCAACTGTTCGCTGAACGGGAACAAGCCTGGCAACAGGCGCTGCTCAGCGTACAAGACACTCAGCAGCGGATCATCTCTCAATTGTCACACCTCTCACAGGCATCCGACAAAGGCCATCAGGCCATCGGTACTCGTGCCAGCGCGTAGTTCGGGGCGGGTCACCTGTCCCAGGAGTTGAATGGCCCGCCATTTCTGGCGGGCCATTCACATTGGGGGACTCTCAACTTCGTCCAATCTTCAGCGGCCGATTATTAGGCGGCGGGAGCTTCAGCGTTGGCTTCTTCAGCGGCTGGAGCGTCTGCAGCAGGAGCCTCGGCATTCGGGGCAGCCTCGGTCGCAGGAGCTTCGGCATTCGGGGTCGGAGGAACATCCTCGACGCCTGGGTTCACGACGGGCTCGCCACCATGAGCGTGATCGCCATGATCATGATCGGCATGATCATGAGTCGCACAGCCATCGGCGCAGCAACCGCTATCGCAGCAGGTGCTTTCACATCCGCAGCAGGTCGAGCAGCAATCATGGTGACAGCAGCTGTGGTGCGAACGGCAGCGATGGTGATGGTGTCCACAGCGTTGCTTGTGACAGCAGCGGTGTTGGCCACATCGGTGACCTGCGAAAGCGTCATTGCTCAGGAAACCAAAGGAGGCCATCATGGCTACCAGAAATACACAAGCGGTCTTCATTCTATTCCTCTCGAGTTGAGGACGACGCGAGAGACTCCCTCCGGTAACTATCCGTGGAGACAAAATAGCGATACTGGGAAGAGTAGGCAAGTTTCCCTTCATTTTTTCTGATAAAACCCAACGATCCCCGCCCGTTAGCCGTACACTGACCTGACAAGACTTTCCTCCGCAACACCGTGAGCAACGAGCCTGACAGCAACCTGGACAGTGATGCCCGCCTTGTCGAGCAGGCACGGGGAGGGTCTAAGCAGGCCTTTGGCTGCCTGGTAAAGCGGTACGAGCGTCGACTGATGAAGGTCATCAGCCGATTCGTCCGTGACCCCGATCTCGTCGAAGACATCGCTCAAGAGGCCTTTTTGAAGGCTTTCAGCCGTCTCGACCAGTTCGATGCCTCAAGACGGTTCGGCCCCTGGATTCTCCGCATTGGAGTTAATCAGGTGTACGACACGCTTCGTAAAACAAGACGTAGAAAGTGGTTGAGGCTTTTTTCCGACTCATCCAGTGAACAGCACCTCGACCCAGCCGACCACCGAATGCAGGGACGCGAATTGCATGAGGAAGTTCGGCATGTCCTCGAATCACTCCCGAAATCCTACCGAACCATTTTGATCCTCAGAGACCTGGAGAGTTTTTCCACAGCCGAGGTCGCCGCCATCCTTCAACGGCGGGAATCGACTGTCCGCTGGAAACTGGCGGAGGCTCGCAAGCGTTTTCAGCTCGCCTGGGAAGTCCGCGAGCGTCAGTCAGCCACGGGAATGCCCAGTCCGCCGAACGATCATTCAAATTCCATACTTCCTTCGTCGGCACCACCTTCGTCCGCGTCCCGATCATGAAAACCTGCCGATTTTTCCAGCCGCGATTGGCCCTGTGGGCGGGAGGGGATCTCAACCCGTCCGAAGCTGCTGCCCTGCAGAGCCATCTGGCGATCTGCCCGGCCTGCGGCGACTATTTGGCACGGATGCAGCAGGCGGTAACCACTCTAGAACGGGCCGATCCGGAGCCGACCTACCTGGAGCAGCCTCGGAGTTTGTGGCCGGAGGTGTCTCGCAAGATCGCCGCTGCGGCCGCAATGCCGACGATTCCCCTCTATCGAAGAAAGTGGGTGCTGGGAGTCGCTGCCTCCTGTCTGCTGATCCTCGTTTCGTGGGTCGCTTGGCCTCGCGGACCGGCTGGACCGGCGAGACTCGATCCGCGTGGAGCGACACATCCCGGCATCTTGACCGTTCCGGCTGAGGAGGAAGTCGAAACGACTCCTCCCGTTTCACATTCCCGCAGCCTGTTGGAGTAGTCTCCTCAAGGGCTCACTCGGAGAAGCAATCAAGCCGCCCTGGCGAGGCTGCGCGCGGGAAGTTTCCAGTCGGTCTCCCTGGCAACATAGCTGACGAGCACCGCGAAGCATCCTTTCGACTTCTTCTCCAGATCGAGCGCTTGCCACATTCCTGGCACCGGGACGAACAGGTAACCAACGCAGTTTGTGGCCGGTGATGAACTGTCGGCTTCATGCGATCCATCACGCCGGTGGACATTGAATCGGCGCGTATTGCTTTCGGGAGTCACGAGCAACAGTGCCGTCATGAAGGCTTCGCTGTCGGACGGCTCGACAGCCGGGGCCAACAATTCTTGGTCGCAGATCAGTTGAACACTGAGATAAGCATCCTCGAACGTCTGCCCAAGCATTCCTTCGACGGTTTCGAACGTTCGCCGCGAAAGGAGTTCGTTAATCACGTTTGCGAGTGCGGGAAACTCCGCCACATTATCCCGTCCGATGGCGCACTGTTGGGCGGTCCCGCGTGAATGCAGCGAGCCGACGCGCCGGTCGTCGTCGAGCCATGGGCGTTCGGACACGAAAGCGCAGACCACCTCGTGGCTGGCTTCGGTGGTGAGAGGTCGCTCAATCTCCCAATGAAGAAACGGAGTATCGCGTCGCGTGCTATGCTGCGCGAGAGCGTGAATCAGGGACATCGAGTCTTTCCAAACGTTGACGAATCAATTCCGCCACCCGAGCCGTCTCGTCGGGAGGCGTGTAAGCCCATTCGGCCAGGTGGCCCGCGAACCGTCGCGTGTAGCCGTACTCCTCGAACGCGGTGTGAAACCTGCGAAATCGTCGCGCCACCCGCCGCTCGGGCAAGTGGTACACATGCACCGGTCGGCCCGTTGTCAGAGCTTCCGACGTCATCGAGACCGAATCGCCCGTCACCACCACATGCTCGGCGGTCGACAGGGCGTACAAATAGGGGTTGGGGCTGTTGCCGTCCCAGATAAAGTGCGAGCGTCCCAGGGCGTGCCGCATCACGTCGACAATTGCTCTCGGCGTCCGTCGCGACGGAAGGATGGCCATCGAGACCGGTTCGCGAATCGACAGACTGCGGAGCATCTCGATGAACGGGGCGACCGATTTCAATGTGAATTCGTGATGCCGATTCGGGCCGCCCACCAGCACGCAGACGATGCGGTCTTGCAAGCGATTCCAGTTCCATGCGGTATCCGGACCTTGCCTGCGGGCCTCTCGCAGCACGGCGGGGGTGAGGCGATGCACCGCTCCCCGTGTCGCCAGCACGTTGTCGCCCTGTAGACCATCGTGCTCGGGTACAACCAGCAGATCGAACACACCTTGAGAGATTCGGGGATCCTGCGTGTGGACGGTGACGACTTGCTCCCCGCCGACACGTTTAAGAATCCGTGCCGCGACCACCGACTGACGACCACAACTGATGGCCAGTCTCGGAAAGTGACCGATAAAGTCGCGGCCGTTTTGCAACGTGGAGGGCCAGGCAGGGATCAGTCCCGGCCAAAGCTTGCGCAGCGTTGGCCGCAGTTGGCAGGTCTTGAGTTGGAAGGGGAGCCCCACGGCCTGAGCCAGCCCCTCGACTTGGCTGATCATGCCCGCCGCACCGTCGGAGATGCCCCAGCAGCCGACCGAATCTGCGAGCGCATGCCCCTCCATCGGGACGACCGAGGTCGTTTGATGACTGCGAAAATCCCTTTGGCCAGCCACGGATGGTTCCTTCCATCCGATTCCTCGAGGGGTACAACCCTATGTTTCCCCCCGGAAATCGAACGGGAACCCTACCCCCGATTTCGCAGGAGTGTCAAGACGATCTTGTGTTGGTCACTTGTCATTGGTCACTTGTCATTGGTCACTTGTCATTCGGGCCGTTTCGCCGGGACATGGTGAGTGGTATCATCAAGGCTTGTTGATGTTCGCTTCGATTCCTTCCCAATCATGTGATTTGATGATGCGCTCGCGATTGATGCCGTTGTGGAGTCTTCTCAGCTTGATGTGTTGCGCCGGTGCGGCCAGAGCCGACATTCGCATTCTGCCCGATGTGGTCGCGCTGTCGACGTCTGAAAGCAGCCAGACACTCATCGTACAGAGCCGTGCGGGTGATGAGTTCACTCAACAGGTGTCGCAAGAGATCTCCTGGTCGAGCGGCGATCCGGCCATCGCGACGGTGAGCGAAGAGGGACTGGTCTCTCCAGTCAGCAACGGCCACGTTATCGTGACCGCCACCGTCGGTGATCAACAGGCCACGGCCACCGTCGTCGTGTCGAATGTCGACCAGCCGTTCGCGTGGAGTTACCGCAATCATGTGTTGCCCGTCCTCACCAAGCTTGGCTGCAACTCCGGTGCCTGTCATGGCGCGCTGGCCGGTAAGGGGGGCTTCCGACTCACTCTGCAAGGTTACGACCCTCCCACCGACCACTTCAATATCACGCAGCAGGATCAAGGCAGGCGTATCGAACTTGCCGACCCCGGTCGGAGTCTGTTTCTCGCCAAACCTTCGGGGGCCATTCCGCATCGTGGCGGTTTGCGATTCGAAACCGACTCACTCGAGTATCGCATTCTTTCGGAGTGGATAGCCGCGGGAGCAGCCGCCCCGACCGATGGGGATCCGCGAGTCGATCACATCGAGATCTTCCCCGGTCGATCGTTGCATGCCGTGGGAGAGTCGCAGCAGATGATCGTGCGGGCCTGGTACACCGACGGCACGGCTGAGGATGTCACCCGCTGGGTGAGGTGGTCTTCCACCAACGAAGCGGTCTGTCAGGTCGATGGCGATGGTCGCGTCAACGTGATCGGCCCGGGCGAAGGAGCGATCGTCGCGTGGTATTCGTCACATATCGTGCTCGGACGGATTACGGTCCCCTACACGACTCCAGAAAACGTCGATCCCGCTCAACAGATTGTCGATCAACGTCCGCCCCGAAACTTTATTGATGAACACGTCGACCAACAGCTCGTTCGACTGAATCTCCCCGCTTCACCCGGTTGCAGTGACGAAGAGTTTGTCCGCCGTGTCTATATCGACACCATCGGCATGCTCCCCAGCGTCGAAGAGACGCGACGTTTTCTCGCCGACACCGGCGAAGACAAACGGGATCGACTGATCGAAGAACTGCTGGCCCGCCCCGAGTTCGTCGATTACTGGACCTACAAATGGTCCGATTTACTCATGCTTAATGGCACCCTGTTGAGGCCGGGCGCTCTCAAGGCCTATTACGACTGGATTCACGGGCACGTCGCCGCCAACACGCCTTGGGATCAGTTCGTCCGCGAAATTCTCACCGCCACCGGCGGCAGTCTGGAGAACGGGGCCACCAACTTCTACGCCCTGCATCAATCTCCCGAAGATATGACCGAGAACGCCTGTCAGGCCTTCATGGGTCTGTCGATCGGGTGTGCGCGGTGCCATAACCATCCGCTGGAGAAATGGACGAACGACCAATACTTTTCGATGGCGAATCTCTTTGCCCGCGTGCGTGCCAAAGGATGGGGGGGCGAAGGCCGCAACGGCGATGGGGATCGCACACTCTATGTCTCCACGACAGGTGACCTGGTTCAGCCCCGTACAGGCCGACCGCAACCGCCGACGCCGCTCGATGGCGATGCGTTGGAGTTCGATGACCCTGGCGACCGGCGTATTCATCTCGCTAACTGGATGACATCCCCCGAGAATCCGTACTTCGCTCGAGCCATCACCAATCGTGTGTGGGCCAACTTCTTCGGAGAAGGACTGATTGAACAAATCGACGACCTGCGCATGTCGAACCCCGCATCGAACGAGGAACTCCTCTCAGCGGCAGCCGCTTCTCTGGTCGAGAACAACTTCGATCTCAAGACGCTGATGCGAACGATTCTGCAGTCGAACGCCTATCAGCGCACCAGCAACCCGTTGCCGGGTAACGCAGCCGAGGAGCGTTTCTATTCCCGCTACTACCCTCGGCGGATCATGGCCGAAGTTCTGCACGATGCCGTCGTGCAAGTGACCGAAGTGCCGACCGTGTTCGACACGATTGCCTTCCCTGGTGCCGACCGTCAGGCGACCGATTTCTATCCGCTGGGGACGCGGGCGATTCAGTTGTACGATTCGGCGATCGAGAACTACTTCCTGCAAGCCTTCGGTCGCAATCAACGCCGCATCGTCTGCGAATGCGAACGATCGGATGAGCCGAGCATGGTGCAAGTGCTGCACATCTCGAACGGCGACACGATCAACGAAAAGCTGACGAACGAAACCGGCCGCATCGCCCAGCTCAACCAACTGATGGAATCGGGCATGTCGACCGACGCGATGCTCGACGAACTCTTTCTGTCGGCTCTCTGTCGTTTCCCCACCGCGCACGAACGCGAGGGCTTCACAGCGATGCTGGCCGAGTCACCGGAGGAACGCCGACTCATTCTCGAAGACATCGCCTGGGGCGTCATGAGCAGCCGGGAGTTTTTGTTCAATCACTGAGTCCAGTAGGTTCCGTATGCCGGACGGAACCTGAACGGGTGATGGTTTGAGCGATCGCGGTGGCACGAATCGTAATCAACCCTCCCACGACGCTCCGTCCCAGGCGACGACGCGTTTGAGGAAGCTCACGACGTCTGCCGAGAACAGCTCGAACAGCTTCTCACCTTTCTCGGGCGTTGCCTCGGCCGGATCACCAATGTGGCCGGAGACGGTGCGGTCCTTGGTGATCCACGCCCGATGGGCCGGCTCGAAGGGGTTGCCGAATTCGACCGGTTCGAGTTTCGCGACATCCCCCACAAGATGCGGAGCGAGGCGGAGAATCATCGAAGTCTCCCATTCGCCGGCGTGTCCCATGTGCGGCTGCTTCAACTCGGGACAGCTCTCCTGCGGTTTCGAGCCGAGCGTCCAGTAGGTCGTCGAAAGGAGCAGCAGATCGTCGCGGTCTCGATGGTTCTGCCGCACTTCGAACAACGCCTGTTGCGCGGGGACGATGTTGCCTCCATGCCCGTTGACGAACACGATTCGCTGAAAGCCGTGAAAGATGAAGTTCTCGACCATGTCTTCGAGCAAATCGAGATAGATACGCGGCGACGCCGTGAGTGTTCCTGGAAAGTCGAGATGATGTTCCGAGTTCCCCAGCCACATCAGCGGCGTGAAGACAACGTCGTTCGGAAAGCTCTGCTTCACCCGCCGGAGCACTTCACCCAGCAGCAGGCTGTCGGTAAAGAGCGGCATGTGGCGTCCATGCTGTTCGAGAGCCGCAATCGGGATGACGACCGGCGTTGACCGCGGCAAGGCCGCGACGTCGGTCCACTTGAGGTCGGCGAGATCCATAATTCTTGAAGGCTGATGGCCAATGGCGGATGTCAATCGGCCGGAGTGTCGCAGATCGAGGGGGGCGTTCGCTACCGGCAGGCCGTTGAAACGGAGTCGAGCAGGGTGCGGAAGGCAAATTTGACCGTTCACTCCAAATCCCTCACCCAACCCTCCGCACGATAGTGGGTACTTGCCCCAAGGAGAAAGCCTCTTTCAATCGGCACGGGAGATTGAATTCGCCAACATTTCCGATGCACATGCCAAGTCAGGGCCGGCGGGGGCGAATTGCGATTCGCGTTCCGATCGCGTTACAGTCAGCATATCCCCATTCGCGAAATACCCTTTCTGTGAGTCTGCCATGTTGCGTTCCCATTCGAAGCGACCGTTGTGTTCGATCTGGACTGAGTTTCTCGGCTGCATGGCGTCGATCGCTTTGCTGCTGACATTCTCGGGCTGCCTGGAAGAATCGAGTCCGTCCAGTGCACCTTCAATGCCGACCGCCACATCCGGAGGCGCGCCAGTTTCCATAACGTCCTCTCCGGATGCCGACGATCCCATTATGCCGGAACTGGCGGATGACGCCGACCCCACGGAACAGATCGCCGCTGTCACCGAAACCACCACTGCCGCCGCGCCGACTGATGTTCCTCTCTTCCCCGAAGGCTTTCCCCTCACCGTCGAGCACGCTTCCGAAGGTTGGATTGCTTTGTTCGACGGCCATTCTCTCTTCGGCTGGGAGTCAAACAATGCCGAGATCAACTGGTCGGTCGAAGATGGCACGATCACTGCCGACACCGGTCCCATCGGACTCCTTAATACCGCTGTTCCGTTTGCCGACTACGAACTGCTATGCGATTTCAACCTGGCAGACGGCGGCAACAGCGGCATCTTTCTCCGCACGACCACGACACCCGAAAGCGTTGCCACCGATTGCTATGAACTGAATATGGCACAAACGCATCCTGACGGCTTCACGACGGGAAGCATCGTGGGACACATCACCACCGAGGCGGCACCGGCTTCGCCCGATGAGTGGCATACGTTCCGCGTGATCTGCGAAGGTCCGCGCATTCAAGTCGAACTCGATGGCGCGCCAATTCTCGACTACACCGACGAAAACGCCAGTCGCGCATCGGGCTACATCGGACTCCAGAAGAACGCCGGCCGTGTCGCCTTCCGCAATGTGCTGCTGAGGCCCATCGGTTTGCAGTCACTCTTTAACGGCACCGACCTGACAGGATGGCGCGAAGTCCCCGGCGGTGTGAGCGAGTTCGTCGTGACGGATGAAACGATCCACTGCACCAACGGCGCGGGCTTTCTCGAAACCGAAGAGACGTTCGGCAACTTCATCTTTCAGGCTGACTCACGCACGAATCTGCCGTTGTTGAACAGTGGCTACTTCTTCCGCGCGATGGCCGGTACCGCGGAAGCTCCGTCACATGGATACGAAGTGCAGATTCATAACGGCTTCAACAACGGCGACCGCGAAGAACCGGAGAACGCCGGCAGCGGCGCGATCTTCCGCAGGCAAGAGGCCCGCCGGGTCACCTCGAACGACGGCGAATGGGCCATGACAACCCTCGTCGCCCACGGCAACCGCATCATGACCTGGGTGAACGGTTATGCCGTCGTCGACTGGACCGATGAACGCGACCCCAACGACAACCCCCGAGTCGGTCGTCGCGACGCCGCCGGCCACATCAGCCTGCAAGGCCACGACCCGACGACCGACGTCAACTTCCGCAGGTTGACGGCAAGCGAACTCCCCGAGTAGCGGTGTACCTCCCCAATAGTCGCTGCGTCTGTCCCCAGACGCAGGGCCACGCTCGGTGGCGTTCTCTGGTCAACTGGCCACATCTAAGGAGCAGACCCGTCGCATCTCGATCGACGCCAGTTTCGCCTCCACTCCGGATTTCAATCGAT
This sequence comes from uncultured Planctomycetaceae bacterium, assembly GCA_942492405.1. Classification (GTDB taxonomy): domain Bacteria; phylum Planctomycetota; class Planctomycetia; order Planctomycetales; family Planctomycetaceae; genus JANNSB01. The sequence goes on along the minus strand of CALOES010000051.1, from coordinate 168,264 downwards.
GTAGAATCAAGAATTCAGCGTCATTGATGCAAACGAGTTTGTTGTGGACGGTGTTGATCGAATGAATCAACCTACTGGAATAAAACACAAACCGAAATCCGTTACTACACCCAGATGCACCTATTCCACGAGCCACGCTACCGCTGGATGCTCGCAGTCTCTACTCTTTTTGAATGCACCGGCGACAGGGCCGGGCGTGCCGACTTCTTGCCTCCAGAAAGCGAGTGCTTACATGTGCCGAAATGGTGTGTTTTCCCGACTCTCAGCCTGTTGTGCCGCCGCCTTGTTGCTCACGGCATGTGCGTACTCTTCCGCCGAGGATGCCGAGTTCGTTTCCCTCTTTGACGGCGAAACGCTCGACGGCTGGCATGGCAACGAGGACTTTTGGTCCGTGCAGGATGGGGTGATCGTCGGCAAGTGCGACGGCAATATTCCCAATAACACGTTTCTCATCAGTGACGGCGAGTACGATAACTTTGTCCTCAAGATCAAGTTTCGGCTGGTCAATCACTCCGGAAACAGCGGCGTGCAGTATCGCAGTGAACCGGCGCGGTCGGGCGACGGCGAAGTCGTTCCTGGTTTCGTCATCAAGGGCTACCAGGCCGATATCGCTTCCGAGAGATACATGGGCATCCTCTATGAAGAACGAGGACGCGGAATCTTGGTCGATGTCACCGGCGACTTGCAGACTCAAGTCGACGCAGCCACGAATCGCGACGATTGGAACGAGTATGTCATCACCGCCGACGGCGATCACGTCACGCAAGTGCTGAACGGTGTTACGACCGTGGACCTCGTCGATCCCGATGGAGCCGATAGTGGCGTCTTCGCGTTGCAGTTGCATTCTGGTCACGACATGGAAATCCATTTCAAGGACATCGTGATTCAGGAGCTGGAGTGACCTTCGCGGTCCGCGACGAACATGCCTGCTCCCAAGTCTTCCTCTGGCGACAAATCGAAAGGATCCGAATCGCGTGACGGCGATCAGTTGCCAAGGTACGTCAACCGGGAGCTGAGTTGGCTGGAGTTCAATCAGCGCGTACTCGAAGAGGCGCTCGACGATTCGACGCCGTTGCTCGAACGCATGCGGTTTCTGGCGATTACGGCGTCAAACCTTGATGAGTTCTTTCGCGTGCGTGTCGGCGGACTCCAATTGCTCTCGGCTCGTCGCAGTGCGAAACGCGGACTGGCGGGGATGACAGTCGATGAGCAACTCGCCGCCATTCGGCTGCGTGTACGGAAGATGGTGCGCGATCAGTACGCGCTGTATGTCGAAACGCTCGAACCGTTGCTAGCGACTGAGGGGATCAAACGGCTGCAAGTGGCCGAACTGTCGCCGCAACAGCGCTCACACGTCGATGCATTGTTCGACGAAGAGATCGCCTCGGTCATTTCGCCGACCGCGGTGAAGGACGAGGCCGAGTTCCCGCTCTTGCCGAGCCTGCAACTCAACATGTGCGTGCGTTTTCGCGGCGGGATGTTGTCGGCGAACGATCCGGACGAAGAGACTGCAGCGGAGTCGGCGGCGGACACAGAGCGGTTTGCCATCATTCCGTTCGGACGTTCGACACCGAGGTTCTACTGGCTGAGGGACCAGGGTTATCTGTTGCTCGAAGACATCGTCGCTCATTGCGTCGGGCAAATGTTCCCCGCAGCGGAAATCCTGGAATGCGTGCCGTTTCGCATTACGCGCAATGCCGACCTGGCCGTGCGGGAAGACTCGGCCGGCGATCTGATGGAACAGATGGAGCGGGTACTTGATGAACGACGCGAAGCCGACTGCGCCCGCCTGGAAGTCTCGGCAGAGATGACTCCGCGGATGCAGACGTTCCTCACGTCTCAACTCGAAGTGCTCGGCGAAGACATCTATTCTTTGAGCGGCCCGATCGATCTGGCGGCGTTTTTTCCCATCGCCGATCGCAAGGGTTTCGACCAGCTCCGGCACCCACCGAAGCCACCGTTGCCTTCACTGGTGTTGCCCGAGGGGGAATCGGTCTTCGACGTCATTCGCGAACACGACTTGCTGCTGCATCATCCTTACGAGAGTTTCGAGCCGGTGGTCAGGCTCATTCAAGAGGCGGCTCGCGATCCCGATGTGCTGGCCATCAAGCAGACGTTGTACCGCACGAGTCGGCAGAGTCCGATCGTCGAAGCGCTCGTCAGGGCGGCCGAGTCGGGCAAGAACGTAACGGTGCTGGTGGAACTCAAGGCGCGCTTCGACGAAGAACGGAACATCGAATGGGCCCGCAGACTCGAACAGGCCGGAGCCCAGGTTGTTTATGGCGTTCGCAAGCTGAAGACGCATGCCAAGCTATGCATCGTCGTTCGCCGCGAGAGCGATGGCATTCAGCGGTATGTCCATTTTGGAACGGGCAACTACAACGAGAGCACCGCGAGGCTGTATACCGATGTCAGCCTGATGACGCGTGATCCTGATCTGTCGAACGACGCGGTGGCGATGTTCAACGCGATCACCGGGTATTCGATCCCCCAACCATTGCAGAAACTGGCGATGGCACCGCTCAACCTGCGTGAACGAGTGATTTCGCTCATCCAGGGTGAGACGGCCCGCCAACGACATGGGCAGAAGTCGCGAATCATGGCCAAGGTCAATTCGCTCGTGGATCCGGCCATTATTGATGCGTTGTACGAAGCCTCTCAGGCGGGTGTGCCGATTCAACTCAACGTTCGCGGCATCTGTTGCTTGCGTCCCGGCGTGAAGGGCCTCAGCGAGACGATCGAAGTGGTGAGCATTATCGATCGCTTTCTGGAGCACTCACGCATTGTTTATTTTCATCATGGCGGCGAAAGGCACGTCTACATGTCGAGTGCCGACTGGATGCCCCGCAACCTCGACCAGCGGATCGAACTGCTCGTCCCCGTCGAAGACGAGGCATGCCGAAATCGCATGATCGGCATCCTTGAAACATGCATGAGCGACAATGTGAAGGGCCGTAAGATTCTTCCTGATGGCAAGCATCGCCGTCCCAAGAAGAATCCCTCGAAGCCGATGCGCGCACAGGAGATCTTCTACGAGCAGGTCGCCGACAAAGTCGCCCTCGCCAATGAACAGCACCGCACAACGTTCGAGCCACACGCCGCCGAGGAGGGTTAGCCACATCCGTTCTTAGCCCCCGGCGAGTCGCCGGGGGAATGTGTGAGGCAGCTTTTTTCTTCACTGAGGCCCCATGGCCGTCATTCAATGTGAGTGCGAAGCCGTTCACGAACATTCAGGGTCTGTCGCTTGGTCCTCATTCACTGCTCACCCGTCACTTGCAGTCGCGCGGCGTGCAGTGTGTTCTTGAGGACCATGGCAATCGTCATGGGACCGACGCCTCCGGGGACCGGAGTGATCGCTCCCGCGATCGGCCTGACGGAATTAAAGTCGACGTCGCCGACCAGTTTTCCATCGACGCGATTGATCCCGACGTCGATGACCGTCGCTCCCGGCTTAATCATTTTCCCCGTGACAAATCCCGCCTTGCCGATCGCCGCCACGACAATGTCGGCCTGACGGGTGATCTCGATCAGATTCTTGGTCCGGCTATGGCAGACAGTGACCGTGGCATCGGCGACCGACCCACGTTGAAGCAACAGCAATGCCATTGGCTTGCCAACAATCTCGCTGCGACCCAGTACGACGGCATGGGCTCCTGCCGTCGGAATGCCTTCCGCGTGTAACAACCATTGGCACCCCTGTGGAGTACATGGCAGGAACCTTGCCCGCCCCTGGACCAATCTACCGACGTTGTCGGGATGAAAGCAATCGACGTCTTTCAATGGCGTGACGGCGTCCAAAACCCGCTGCTCATCAATGCTCGTTGGCAAAGGCAACTGCACGAGGATGCCATGCACGCTCACATCTTCATTCAGTTTTTGGATAAGTTCCAGCAGTTGCGACTCGCTCGTTGCCGTCGGCAGTTGATGCAGCGTGCTCCCCATGCCGGCATGTTCGCAGGCCTTTTGCTTGTTGCGGACATAGACGGCACTGGCGGGGTCTTCGCCAACCAGCACGGCCGCCAAATGGGGGCGAATTCCGGTGGCATCGCGAAAGTCGGTGGTTTCGCGGGCGATCTCGTCTCGCAGTCTGGCGGCGATCGCCTTACCATCAATCAGTCGGGCTGTCATGCGTGCGTGCCTGTTTCATTCCTTATTGAGCACTCCATCGATGTCGCCTCGAGGGTCGACATACGAAGTGTAGGGATTCAGCATTGGCGGTAAAAACCAGCGGACCACCGATCGTCATGGGCCTGGGAGAATTGCTGTGGGACGTCTTTCCCACGGGCAAGCGGGCGGGAGGTGCACCCGCGAACTTCGCGTTTCACGCGAATCAACTGGGTTGTCGAGGCATTCCGGCCTCACGAGTCGGTGTGGATCCACTCGGCAACGAACTGATCGCGTTTCTTCAGCAACGGGGCATCGCGACGGAACTCATTCAGCGCGATGAAAGGCATCCGACGGGGACTGTCACTGTCGAACTCGATGCAGGGGGACACCCGAGCTACACGATTCACACCGACGTCGCCTGGGACCAGCTTGATGCCACAGATTCGCTGCTCAACACAGTCGGCGAGGCGAGCGCCATCTGCTTCGGGACTCTCGGGCAGCGTTCACCTCGAGCCAGGGAGAGCATTCGGCAGGTCATCGCGAGCGCCAATCCCGCGTGTTTGATTGTCTTCGACGTCAATCTGCGCCAACAGTTCTATTCGCGCGAGCTGATTGAGGAATCGCTTAAACGGGCGAACGTCATTAAGTTGAATGATGACGAAGTCACCGAGCTCACGCCGTTACTGGGACTCGAATGCGCGCCGGATGACTATGCGGGATTTGGCAAGGAAGTGATCGAGCGCTTCGGACCGCGACTGGTGTGCATCACTCAAGGATCGAAGGGGGCGTTGCTCGTGAACCAGCGGGAGACCGTGCAGGTTCCCGGCAAGAAGGTGAATGTCGTCGATACGGTCGGGGCGGGGGACTCCTTCACGGCAGCGCTGGTTGTGTCGCTGCTCAACGGACACTCGCTCCGTGTGTGTGGCGAGATCGCCAATTCGGTGGGCGCGCTGGTGGCCTCGCGCGAGGGAGCGATGCCCTCGCTCGAATCCGAGTTGCAGGCGATTCTCAAGCCCAGTGAGGGATGATGCGAGTGCGAACCTTGTTAACCGCCTGCATTGTGTCCGTGCTTGCCTGCGCAGTCGTGCGAGGAGAGGACCGCATCGTGGTCGCACCTCCCGACACGTCGGGCGAAGTTATCATTCGTGGCGAGATCGTCGACTTCGTCGGCTCGACCATTCGCATACGTGCCGATGGGAGTTCCAACCCGCAAGTGGTGCCTGTCAGCCAGGTCGTGCGGATTGAAACCATGTATCTGTCGGAGCATCAGACGGGCCTCATCCGTCTGAATGAAGGTCTCACACGCGAGGCGGAGGAGGCGTTTCTGGCCGCCTATCAGAACGAGGCTCGTGGTTGGGTCCGACGAGAGATACTGGCTCATCTCGTGCAATGTGCCCAGCGGCGGGAAGACCATGTGACGGCGGCCTCTCGATTCATCGAGATCATTCGCGATGATCCACAATCACGATTCTGGGGCATTGCCCCCGTCCCCTGGACTCCGGAATCAACCAGCGACGCCTTGAAAGAAGAGGCACGCGTCTGGCTGGGACGCTCGTTCGATGTCGATCGATTTCTCGGAGCCTGCTGGCTGCTGTTCGACAATACCTCTCACGAAGCGGCCCTCACGACGCTGCGTGATTTCTCGCGTGGGAGCAACACTCGCATCTCTGCTTTGGCGACCGCTCAACAATGGCGTCTCCGCTTGCGAGAAAGCAACCCCTCGGATGTTGAACTCGCGAGCTGGCGAGATCACATCGAATTCATTCCCGCGGACTTTCGGTCCGGCCCACAAGCACTGCTGGCGATGGGGTATCATCGCCGCGGCCAGTACGAACAGGCGGCGGCCGAATGGCTCTGGATCTCGACGGTTTACACCGAGCAAGGGACACTTGCGGCCAAGGCAACGTTCGAGAGCGCCGACTGCCTCGATCGACTGGGACGAACCGAAGAGGCCGCCCGCTTGTTTACCGAAACGGTTGAACGCTACCCGTGGTCGCCTCAGGCGAGTGTGGCACGACAGCGACTGACGGCAATGCAGGCGGAATCGACTCGTTAGGCCAAACGCCTCTTAGCGCACGCCGAACATGAACGACGCGCGTCGGTAATAGAAATTGTCCCACGTTGACCAGCGATAGGCCGACAGCCCGTAAAGGTTCCGTCCCAAGGAATAGGAGCTGACATAGGGACCGTACGGCGAATAGGCGCTGCCATAGGGATAACCTCCGTACGGGCGAGAATACGAAGGAATTTGCCCCTGTTGCGGTATGTACCGCACGTTCGTCGTCGGTCGCATTTCGCCAAACAGAACCTCCATCGTGGCATCGTGTCGATATCCCGGATTGGCACGGGCTTCATCACGATGATAAGGAATCGAGTCGTAGACTTCGTCGTAGGTCAGTCCGTTGATGGTCACCTTGGTACTGGGAGCGGGAGTGATCGTGATCCCGTGTTGCACGTAGGAAGCCGAAACGACCTTTTTCACGACGGGGCCGTGGTTTTCAACTTCAATTTCTTCAGCGACGACATCGTCGGCGTTGACCTTGGTCGTCGCGCTCGACGAAATCCAGAGCAGGACCGCGGTCACGATCAACAGCCAGCGGCGAAGGCGGGCGACATCGAGTTGAGAGAGTTTTGAACGATTGTGTGTAGTCATGACTGTCTGGGAGTTGGGGCGCGCATGGATGAATCTCCATTCACGCTAGAAACCACTCCCGACCGATGTCAAACAGTTATCGCCTCAGGCGAGGATTTGCACGAGCTGCCGTGCGAGACTCTCGCCATTCACGGCCAGCAGGCTTTCGCGGGCGAGTTCAAAGGTACTGCCATCGACGGCGGTAACTGCTCCACCCGCTTCGGTGACAATGAGCGCTCCTGCCGCCACATCCCAAGGCTTGAGACTGGTCGACCAGAAGGCATCGACTCGGCCTGATGCGACACTGCAGAGGTTGAGTGCCGCCGACCCCGTGCGCTGCACGGTCTGCGCGACGCTAAGCACTTTGACGAACCGCTGCACGGCAGGATGATCTCGCCCCGCTCGAATCGGCAGGCTCGCCATGCACATCGCCTGTTCGAGGTCGGGTGTGTCGGAAACCGCGATGGATGAGCCATTCAGCAAGGCCCCCTGCCCCTTTGCCGCAGAGAACATTTCCTCGCGATTGGGATCATAAATGGCCCCGGCGATCAGTTGGCCATCACACTCCAGCCCCACCGAGACGGCGTAATACGGGAACCGGTGGACATAGTTGGAAGTGCCATCGAGAGGATCGATCACCCAGCGAAAGGGGGAATCGCCTTCATCGTGATTGAGGCCCTCTTCGCCAAGGAATCGATGGTCCGAATGTCGACCGTGAATCAGCTCGAAAATCGCCTGCTGCGATGCCAAGTCGGCTTCGGTCACCAAGTTGGCGGGACTCTTTTCGCGAGCCGTAAAGCGTCCGGCCCATTCCTGAAGGATACCTCCACCGAGACGGGCGGCCTCTTCGGCCAGCACGCGCCATCGTTCCACGTCCTGCGTGCGAGTCGCCTCCATTCGTGGTGTCGTGCTTCCTGTTCAGGTGGAACGCGGATTCACCCCCGGCGACTCGCCGGAGGCGAAGTGAAGTCGAACGCTACTGATTCTCCCCCTCGGGGGCCGGTTCTTCCGCCGGAGGTTCGACAGGGGCCAGTTCCAGGCCCGCGATGATCTGGCACTCAGGGAGAGCGGCCTGCAACGCGGCAATGCCTTCGTCGGTGACTTGCGTCTGCCAGACGAAGACGCGTTTGAGATTGGAGAGCCCATGCAAATGCGCCAGCCCTGCGTCACTCACTTGGCTTCCGTACAGATTGAGGTACTGCAGGTTGGAGAGCCCTGTGAGGTGCTCCAGTCCCGCATCGGTGATGGCCGTCTTTTCGAGATGCAGCTTTTCCATCGTCGCCATGCCGGCGATGTTGGCCAGACCCGCATCGGTGATTTCGGTTCCGGCCAGGTTCAGCCAGACAACGTCAGGAAGAGCGGCCACATGCACCAGCACTTCATCGGTGATGTCCTCGCTGGCGAGATTCAGTGTGACGTCCAATCGTGGATCGTTCTGAGCGATCGGCAACACGTTGCCGCCGACGGCTCGAATGGCCTCGACGGCTGCATCATCGGCGAATGCCGCATGCGCCCATCCCAATGAGAGGCACAACGCGGTCAGTGTGAGAGAAGTTTTCATGGAGACTCTCCCGTTAAGAACATCGTGAATGGTTGAATCGAATTCGTTCGAACCGAGCCTAATAGCTCAATCCATTCTTGCGAATATGCACCCAAGGGCCTGTCTGGTCAAGGCTGCCCGAATATCCCGCCTCCTGAATCTCTACCGCATACACCAGATGATCGCCGGCCTCGACGGCACCAATCACCTTTCCCGCGAGCCAGCCGAGTGCATCCGTCAGCACCGGGCAGCCATTGGCGGCGTGTGAGATGGCGAGCCCCTCGAAGGCCGGCTCACCAGGCTCGAACCCCCTGCCGAAATGACCCAGAAACTGCTTCTGCCCCTCCCCTACGAGTGACAGCGCCAATTTGCCGGTATCACCCAGCCAGTCGTTGAGGTAACGCTTGCGATTGACCGCAACCGTCACGCACGGCGGATCGAACGATGCCTGCTGGACCCAGCTCGCCAGCATTCCGGTCGAGTCACCAGCGGCATTGCAGGCCGTCAGAATTGACAGTCCGCTCGGAATACGTCCGAGGACGGCGGCGATCTGTTCTTTACTTGATTGAGGAGTCGTCATCGGCATTCACTTTCCGTCTTGCTCTTTAATGCCCGGATCCCGTGGAAGGCTGGACTGCGGTCACTGCATCAGGTGCCGGAGGATGAGCCGGACCATGCGACGCATGTGAGTACATCGACACGAGCACGATACCAGACAACACGAGCACCATGCCGACCCAAAGGAGCGGGCTGTCACTCGCTTTCTTTTGAGCGATATTCACGAAGGCCGTGACCGTGACGGCACCACCAAAAACGATGGGCATCACGAGCCCGAAGTTACCCTTTGAAATGAAGAGAGCGAAGGTCAGCGTCAGAGCACCGAACGCACCCATCGAGCCTCCGATAAAGCCCCACTTCGCCGCCGCCGAGTGATTGCCGGAGAAACTAAAGGAGTCTCCGAACGACTGCATGGCCGCCGCTCCACCAATGCAGCCCCAGACGAGATAGGCCAAGCCGATGAACAGGAATGGTTTAAAGGAGCTCCATTCCGGAGGTTTCGCCGAACTTCGGGCATTCGAGACCGACGGTCCGTACAGGCCCCAGAAGACGGCTGTCGCTACGGCGCAGAGGATCGCAAGAGTCTTTGGATTCATGAACTCCTCGAAGTCGGATAGTCGCAAGATTTTGAAAGCGTCCCAGCCTGTTCGGGGGACTGACCCGCGTATCGTAGGCAGCCCTGCGCATCATCGAAAGCGACGACGGGATTTGTAATCAGCGACGGGAGCGGGAAATCAGCGTTCGCGTGACGGCGATGCAATTTCGCTCCCAATAAACACTCACAGCCTGTCCCTCACCCAATGTGGAGGACAGGCTGTGCGTCGGCCGTTCGTGTTGTTCGAACCGGTAGAGCTCGGCAAAGGACTTTGCCAGCAAGCAGAGTTCCAGGGGCCAGAAACCGAGTCAATCGATCATTGGTCGTCTGCCTATTATCCTGAGGCGTTCACGAGCCTACGGGGTCGAACTTGCGAGCCGCATCGGTTCCGCATCCCTTGATGCGGTTCCTTTGCCACTCGCAGGGCAACAGCAGTGACTCATCCATTCTCCCGGGCCGCGAGAGGTGGCGAGTCACGCCGTCGGGTCGCCCCCGGAAACTAAAACACATCCATGATGAAGTGGTGCCCCCAATGGTAGGGACGCTCACTTGGATAAAAGTTGTGCCAGTCCTTGTTGTACACCGGAATCCGACGTTCGGTCGGATAGCGGTAGTACAAGTGGTCGTAGCTCTCTGGATACTGCTGGAAATTGTGGGGATAATACACGTACGGGTAGTAATAGAACCGTTGCCAGTTCGTTGGCTGCCCGGGCGGGGCAGCTGCAGTGGTGTTCGTCGCGGCCAAGCTCACTACGAGCGCCACGACTCCCAGACCTGCCACTAGGGCACGTTTGAGCATTTGTCGGCTCCTGTCTGTGTCCATCCCGGAGGTGCCCGGAAATGAACAACGTTTCGATGACAATCCATCACCCCGTACAAAGATCGGAATCTCGTGTTCCCTACAACAGGTATTTTCGGCAGAATCCGACCATTCGACACGGCTTGGCCTTGCATGAGATTCCTGCGTTCCGCGCGAAACCGCCGCGAGAGGTGAGTGATCTCAATCGCAGCGGTCGTGCAACTGGTGTACGAGTCAACGTTTACGGCACATCTCAAGGCGATTTGGTGGTGGTATGAGTGTTCGCAAGATCGGAATTCCGCTGCTCGTGTCGGCCTGTCTGGTGCTGGTCAACACTAAGGTCGCGCGTTCTGGAGACGATGCCACTCCACCGGATCCGGTCATTTGCCCCCTCGTGATTGGCGTTTCCGATGTGAGGCCTCATGTCGAATATCTCGCCTCGGACGAACTCCAGGGCCGAGATGGGCCGGGAGCGATGATGGCGTCGCAGTACATCGCCGACCACTTTGAAGCGGCCGGCCTCGCGCCACTTTTCGAGGAGGACTACTTTCAACCCATTCCGGATTCGAGCAATTCAGAGGCGGACGAACTGATCAACGTTGTCGCCCGCAACGTCGGTGGCTGGATTGCCGGTAGCGACCCCGAGTTGGCGGATGAGTTCATCATCATTAGTGCCCATTACGATCATCTCGGCGTCCGAGGGGGGCGCGTCTATCCCGGTGCGGATGACAATGCCACGGGAGTCTCGATGCTGCTGGAGGCTGCTGACTGGTTCGCCTCGCAAGAGTCACCTCCGCGTCGCAGTGTCGCCTTCATTGCCTTTGATCTCGAAGAAGAGTTGTTGTGGGGGAGCCGCTGGTTTGCTTCGCATCCACCCTGGCCGATTGAGCAGGTCAAGTTGTTCATCACGGCCGACATGATCGGTCGTTCACTCGGCGACTTGCCGTTGCCGATGGTGTTCTGTCTCGGCAGTGAGTATGCGACAGAATCGGGTCTGATGCTGGACGCCGTCGGTTCTCCCGAGGGATTGGAAGTTGCCCGGCTGGGAGTCGACTTGATCGGAGTCCGCAGCGACTACGGGCCTTTCTGGGACCGCGAGATTCCGTTTCTGTTTTTCTCGACGGGCGAGCATCCCGACTACCATTCACCGCGCGACACGGCAGACCGCATCAAGTACGACCAGTTGTCGCAGATCTCGAGTTTGATTGTGAATGTCGCGGCTCATGCGGCGGATGCCGACCAGTCGCCCGTCTGGACCAACGACGTGCAGGTCGACGTGTCGGAGGCGCGAACGATCAACCTCATCACCACGCATCTGATGGAAGCCGACGAGCGCGGGGACGGTGACCTGGGGGACGTGCAACGTGTCTTCGTGTCTCAACTCAAGGCCAAAACGGCCTACATCGTCGAGCGCGGAACGATTTCCGACACGGAACGAACGTGGCTGATCCACGCGTGCCAATTGCTGCTGTTTTCAGTTTTGTAGGGGGCTGATTCGCCGGATCGAGTTGGACTCGACGGCAGTCACGCACAGAATGGTTTCCGTTCACAACGTTCAAGGACGAACATATGTCGCTGCTTGCCGACACCATTGAAAATGTCGACACCTGGTCCGAAGCACAACAACAGGCGCAAGGACAATTGAGTCATTGGGTCTCGACGGCGCAGCACTTGTGGGAGACGCACGGGATTACGTTTCTCATCAATCTCGCCGCCGCCGTGCTGATCTTCTTTCTGGGAAAATTAGGGGCCAAGCTGCTGACGCGATTCCTCGGCCGGCTGATGGTGATCGGCCGCGTCGACGCCATGCTCGTTTCGTTTCTGACGAACGTCATCTACATGCTGTTGCTCACGATGGTGGTGATGGCATCGCTGGAGCGCCTGGGCATCAGCACGACATCGCTCACCGCGGTACTCGCCGCCGCGGGCTTCGCCATCGGCATGGCCCTGCAAGGGTCGCTGGGTAACTTCGCCGCCGGCGTGATGCTCATCATCTTCAAACCCTTTAAGGTTGGAGACATGATCGAGGCGGGGGGCACCAAGGGCATGGTCGAGCAGATCCTCATCTTCAACACCATCATGCGAACCCCCGACAATGTTTGTGTCGTGATCCCGAATAACTCGATCACGAATGGCAACATCACCAACTACAACTCGAATGCAACACGTCGCATCGACTTAACCATCGGCTGCAGCTACAGCGACGACCTGCCTGCGGTGAAGGCGTTCCTGATCAAGGTGCTGGAGGAAGAGCCTCGGGTGCTCAAGACGCCTGCTCCGCTCGTCGCAGTCTCGGAACTGGCCGATTTCAGCGTCAATTTCCTGGTCAGACCCTGGGTCAAGACGCCCGATTTCGGTGCCGTCCGTTCCGATTTGATGGAACGCATCAAGGTCGGATTCGACGAGCGTGGGTTCACGATCCCCTGTCCCGTTCCAGAGATCGTCGTCCATCCCTCGCCGCCGGCGGCGAAAGCGGCTTGAAGCCTTACCCGACTGACGGTCAACTGCTGCTGTATGCGCGTTGATTTGATTCCGCATGTGAGCGGACTGGGCGCGCCTCGATATCATTGGACCCTGGGGCCATGCCCGCAGTTCGAGTTATTATCGACGACGCGCCCGGTGACGGCGCCTGGAACATGGCCGTTGACGAAGCACTCCTCGAGAGCGGCGTCCATGGCGACGGCGTGACGCTGCGTTGGTACGCCTGGAGAGTGCCCACGATTTCGCTGGGGTACTTTCAGTCGGTGCCCGAGTTTGCTCCCGACGATCCGCTGTATGGGTTGCCGCTTGTCCGCAGGCTGTCGGGAGGAGGGGCCATTCTACATCATCACGAGTGGACGTACAGTTGTGTCCTGCCTGCATCGCACCCATTCGCGGCACGCCCCACACTGCTCTACACCGAAGTCCATGAAGCGATGATCGATGTGCTTGCATCTCTGGGTGCGAACGCCCGATTGCGAGGCGAGCGAACAGCCGCTGATGAGAAGCACATCTTTCTGTGCTTCCTGCGTGGCGACCCGAGAGATGTCGTGCTGGCGGACCACAAAATCATCGGCAGCGCACAGCGGCGGCGCGGTGGGGCCGTCCTGCAGCATGGGAGTCTACTTTTACGGTCGTCCCGTCATGCCCCAGAGCAGCCTGGACTGCATGATCTTGCAATTGTCCATCTGGATGACACCGCACTCCGCGATCAACTCGCCGCCTCCGTCGCACGGCGACTGTCCGATGTCGGTGGAGACGACACGTTCCAGGAGTTGGTTCAACGATCGGCCATCACGACGCCGGAGCTTGAAGCGGCACGCTTGCTGCTTCGGGAGCGGTACACCAACCTCGACTGGAAGGCGAAGTAAGTTTCGACCGGATTCTTATTCTGTCTGTGGGAGAGGTGGATTCTCGATCACAAGGCCCGTCTCTTCCTCGAGCGTGCGTTGGATTTCCCACAGCAGATTGAACAGAGCTTCATCATGCTCCGTCGACAGGGGATCCTCTTCCAGGATGACCAGAAACAGATTTGAAGCCTGCGTCATCAGACCGTCGACGCTGCCTTTCGTATCGGAGTCCCGTTGCCGTTCGAGGTAGAGATTGATCCGAGAGCGAACGCGTTGCGAGAAGATGTCCCATTCATTGCTGGTCGCGTTCGACCCCCGCATGCGATGCAGGTCGTTGTCGAAGTCGACCAGACGCTGATAGGCTTCGACCTCTGGAGTGGCCCGCAGCCGGAACGCCCACTCGCGGATTGTCTTTCCGGCGACCAGTCCACCCACGGCGACGACCGCCAGCGCAACGATGACGATCACGATGGGAATCATGTACCTGCGCGACGGCAGCCGGTCGCGCATCGTCACGTGAGCGACATCGCCAATCGCATCCCGTTGCGTGGGGTAGATCGGAATGACCTGATGGACCTGCATCGTCTCCAGGATCATCTGCATGTCCCGCGACGCGTCGCAGATCACGACCCGCACATCTTCGGGGATCAGACGGCGGAGATGGAAGAACATCCCGATCATCTCCGAACCAAAGTAGTTCCAACTCCCCAGGTTGAGCAGCACGACCTTTATGCCCAGATCGTGCACGGCTTGCACAATGCCTTTGACGTCGCCATCGATGACGGAGCGACCGTAGCCCCCCAGCGCTCCTTTCGGCTCGACGATCAGCGCATCGCCCAGCTTGCGACAGGGAAAGAGTTTTTGATTTTTAAGCTCATCGAGGTCCATCACGCCGAGCCTCTTGCTGGATGGAAACGCATTGAAGATTCTATGAAGAAGATACCTTTCACGAGGACGATTCGCTATCTCGCTGCAGAGACGCGCGTTTCACTCGTACTTGGGAATCTTCGGCTCCGGCGTTTCCTTGAGGATGCGCTCGATGATGTCCTCGCTGCTGAAACCCTCGGCCTGTGCCTGAAAGTTCGGCGAGATGCGATGCCTGAGGACCGGCACGGCCACACGGCGGATGTCGTCGAACGAGACCGCGGGGCGACCATCCATCGCGGCGATCGAACGTCCGCCATGAATGAGGTACTGCCCTGCGCGGGGACCGGCTCCCCAATCGATCAGTTCGCGGACGAACTTGGGGCTCGACTCGTCAGCCGGCCGAGTGGCACGCACGAGTTTGGCGACATAGTTGATCGTCAGCGGCCCCACCTCGATCTGATTGATCTGCTTCTGCAAATACAGAATGGCTTTCGCTGAAAGCACCTTGCGCACCTCGGGACGCTCACCCGTCGTGGTGGCCGCGAGGATTTGTTCCTCTTCGGTGAACGATGGGTAGTCGACCTTGATGTTGAACATGAAGCGGTCGAGCTGCGCCTCGGGAAGCGGGTACGTCCCTTCCTGCTCGATCGGGTTTTGCGTTGCGATCACGAAGAACGGTTCCGGCAGGGTGTAGGTCTGCTGCCCGGCACTCACTTCGCGTTCCTGCATCGACTGCAAGAGCGCCGCCTGTGTCTTAGGCGGCGTACGGTTGATTTCGTCGGCCAATAGAATGTTGGTGAAGACCGGCCCTTGCACGAAGCGGAACTCACGTCGGCCGGTGTCCGATTCCTCCAGGACGTTGGTGCCGGTGATGTCCGAAGGCATCAGGTCGGGCGTAAACTGGATGCGGCGAAACTGCACATCCAGAATGCGGGCGATCGTGCTGACGATCATCGTCTTGGCCAAGCCCGGCACACCCACCAGCAGACAATGCCCGCCGGTAAAGATGGCCGAGAGGATCTGTTCGATGACGGCATCCTGGCCGACAATGACCTTATGCAGTTCCTCGGTCATCAGTTCGCGATGCTTCTTGAACTTTTCCAGGAACTCGTCGAAGTCGCGTTTCTCGGTAGACAAAGCGGACCTTGCGGGGCTGTGAAGTATTTCGGAGTGGGATTCGTGGGAAGCAGCCTAGCACAAATGTCTAACGATGTTCAGGAACCCTCGGAGCGTGCCCGCTTGCGGCGGCTGGCTTCCATCAGAATCGCTCGCTCTTTGTCGGTCAGACTGGCCTCTCCCTGGTCGAGAATCTTCTGCAGAAGTTCGTCTACCTGGGCGTCCAGATCGACCGGATCATCATCGGGACGCACGACGCGCAAGCCCCTGGCGCGGGCTCGCACCGATGTTCCCAAGCCCGACTTTTTCCACTGAAACCGCGTGACCGCCAGAAACATCGGCGCGAGTCGCCATTGGGAACGATGATAGACGTAGCCGAACAACAAACCTCCCAAGTGAACGGCGTGGCCGACATTGTCGCCGACATCGTTGCCGCCGAGTCGATGCAGCACGGCGATCAAATCGAGCAGTCCAGATCCGACGACCAGCAGAACGACCGGGACGGGGATCACGAAGAACAAGCGCCAGATGTCCTGGGGCCAGTTACAGGCATAGAGCACGAGCACTCCACTGACGGCCCCCGATGCACCCACGCATCGCGTGAAGTCCTGCGTTGCAACATCCAGGCCGATCGAGGCAACCGCGCCCACAACTCCTGCCGCCAGATAGAACAGCAGGAACTCGCGCGAGCCGTACCAATCCGCGACTTTCTTTCCCGCGAAAAAGAGCACGAACATGTTAAAGATCAGGTGCCAATGCGCGTGTGGCTCCGGGCTATGCAGGAACATGTACGTGAATAGTCGCCAGACCTGCCCTTGAAACAGCACCTTGCTCGTGTCCATTTCGAGCCAGCGCGTGATGACCGATTCACGGAACGGCATCAGGGGATTTCCAGAGGCCTGCGTCCAGACGATCTGAGCAAAGTAGATCACCACATTGACGATGATCAGCTTGACGATCACGTCCGTACCGCCACTTGTCCCTCCGTACCAGCCGGCGGAAGAGTCAGAGCGAACGTAATCGCGATCGTGGATTCCCATGCGTGTATTGACTTGCCTGCCGCAACCTGGCGGCTCGATGGCGTTGGCCTGCTGGCGATATTAAGAGTAGCGATACCTGAATTCACAGTCGGGAGAACCGAGTCATCCTCCCAATTCGACGGCCACTTCCGCCACTTGTCCCTGCCTGAGCACGGTCACGCTCACCACGTCTCCCGGCCGCTTGTCGCCCAGAATCGCCTGCAGGTCGGCCACGGTCGCGACGGGCTGGCCATCAAGAGCCACAATGATATCGGCCGCGGCACGGTCAATCGTTTCAAAGACCAGCGGACCCGTGCGGCGACGACTGACGGCAGGACCACGGAGTCCCGCGCTCTCCGCCGGGCCTCCTTCATCGAGGATCGCGATGCGCAAACCTTCGTCGACGACTGTTACCGAACTGATGCCGATTTCGCCGCGAATCACGCGGCCATGTTCAATCAGCTCAGGGACGACGCGGTGAATCAGGTTGATGGGAATCGCGAAACCAATCCCGGCGCTCTGGGCGACGCGGCTGGCAATGGCCGTGTTCATGCCGATCATCCGGCCATGGGAGTCGAGCAACGGCCCCCCCGAGTTGCCGGGATTGATGGCGGCATCGATTTGAATGATCGATTGAATGATCCAGTTCTCCTGGACCTCGAGCGAACGATTGAGGCTGGAAATGATCCCTTCGCTCATCGTGCGGTCGAGTCCGAACGGGTTGCCGAGCGCGAAGACCCGCATTCCCACCCGGAGCGCCTCGGAGTCGCCCAACGTGATCGGGTACAAGTCTTCCGCCGGGGCTTCGATCTTGAGGACCGCAATATCGTTCACGGCGTCGGAGCCAACGAGGGTCGCGGAATAGGTTTCGCCATCGAACAACGTGACGGCCACCTGTCTGGCACCCTCGACGACGTGGTAGTTCGTGAGGATGTGTCCCTGTTGATCGAGGACCGAACCCGACCCATTACCGCGCTCGGAGGTCGAAATCAAGAAACCTGCACGAATACCGAGCGTGTTGATGTTGACGACGCTGCGATTGACGTTTTCGTAGACAGCGACATTAACGGCTTCGTCCGGCGTGAGCCCCGAGGCATCGAACCAACGTGGATCAATCGCAATGGGCGCGGGAGTCGATGGCGTCGTGCCGTCAAAGCGCGGTCCCGCCGGAGTCGGTTGCGCGACGGCCACGCTGGTCGAATCGGTCATTGCCGACAGGCTCCACCAGACGATGGCTCCGGAGAAGCACAATGCCGATAGACCAAGAATTCTTGTGCGCATCTCAAACTCCCTGATGTTCACACTTCTCCGAGTTGTTGCCTCAAGCGAGAACTGCTCGATCAACGCCGGCGGCAACCCGAAACCATGTTCGTCACATTCATTGTAGACCAGATGGCAGGCGCGCCAAAGTCCGCTTTTGAGCAGTCTCCATTTGTCCGCGCGTGGTCACAGCAGCGAATCACCCATTGAGGGTGCCGCCAGCGGCAATCGAACGACGTAGCGACGATAGCCGACGGTGCGTGTGCGAACCGTCGATGCGCCCGGTCGGCGATTCAAGACGGGCGGAGCTTCGTAGACGAAACCCAGTGTGATTTCGACGGCGGCGGGAAGCGAGCCGGTCGCTTGAGAATCCCACTCTTCGTACCAATCCATCCCGTCAAAGTAGCGGAACTGCAGCGACACGACTTCCGGAGCCAGGAGTTCGGTCTGTTGAGCCAGGATTTCGTCGCTTTGTTGCTCTTCGTCGGCATGCTCGAGTTGCAACCGATCTCCATCGAGCCTGGAAAGTCCGACGAATTGATCGTAACTGGGGTCGTGGTCGGGATCGATGTTTCGTTGTTCCGGTACGCGGTCGGCCATCGCTCCGCGCAAGCCCTCGGCCCCGCGTTCGGCGATAAAGTAGGACACGCTCCGCAGATCGCTGGTCGCGACCCCATCCTTGGATGGTCTAGAGACGTGAATCAAGATCGACTGTGAATCCCCCATCAGGCCGCTGCTGTAACCGACGAGTGCATCCTCGGGAGAATCGAACGTGATCTCCGAGGGAGCAGCCGTCGAATTCGCGCCGGCAGTCGTCGAACTGGAAGACCCAGAGCTGGAAGAACTCGAACCAGAAGTCCCGCTACTCGAACTTCCCGAGCTCAGCGATCCGGAGGATGTGCCTTCGTCGGACGCCTGTCCCTCCGCGGTCGCGACTTCGGGCATTTGAAACACGACCGATCGCAGGTCGGCTTCCATCTGCTGCAAGATCGCCCGTTCGAGTTGTGCCTTCGTCGCTTGCCCGCGACCAGCGTTCGACATCTGAAAGTGCAGGTCGATCGCCATATACACAACCGAGACCAGCAGCAGCGTCAGCCCGAGCGCAATGAGAACTTCGACCAGTGTAAAGGCCTGGCGCGATCCGGCATGTGGTCGTGCGTTCTGCATTCTGGTTTCAGATTCCAAGCGTCACGTCTCAAACAAGTATCAAGCAGCAAATGATCGAGATCAATGCCTTGATGCTTGTTTCCCACCTGGAACTTCCCATCAAACACCTTCCACGCCTCAATCGGTCGGTGATTCCTCGCCTCCCGCCACTTGTTCGGGAATACAGGCGATCGAGACAACCTGGTCGTCTTCGTCGAGCTTCATGATCCGCACACCCTGGGTGTTGCGGCCGATCACCGAGATATCCCCTGCCCGAATTCGCTGAATCTTGCCGGTGGTCGTGACCATCAACACTTCGTCGCCATCATGGACCGCCAACGTACCAATCACGGGACCGTTCCGTTCCGATGTCTTGATGTCTCGCAAACCCTTGCCGCCACGACGTTGTCGGCGATAACGCATGTTGCTCCTCATGGCAGCCTCTTCCGTCCCTTCGGCTTCATCGGCCCCGGTCGATTCGACGATGGCGGAATCATCGTCGGCATCCTCATCTCCAACATCACCCAGCCCGAAGGGGGTGCGTTTTCCATAACCGTTCTGGCAGGCCGTCAACAATGTCGCATTCTCTTCGGCGACCACCATGCCGACGACTTCGTCGCTCTTGCCAAGTTTGATTCCCTTGACGCCCATCGTGTTGCGGCCCATCGAGCGGGCATCCGACTCGCAGAAGCGAATCGACATGCCAGCCGATGTGCTGATGACGACATCCTGGCCGGGCGACACCTTGACGACATCGATCAACCGATCGTCTTCATCGAGTTTGATCGCGATAATGCCGCCCCGCATCGGGCGACTGTAGGCGGAAAGTGCCGTCTTCTTCACGATGCCGCGACGAGTCGCCATCAGCAGGAAGCGATCGTCGTCGAACTCGCGAACGTCGACGCAGTCCTGAACCTTTTCGTCCTCCGAGAGATTGAGCAGGTTCACCAGCGCGCGGCCGCGAGCGGTACGAGCCTGCAGCGGCAGGTCGTAGACCTTCTGCCAATAAACCTTGCCGAAGTTCGTAAAGAACAGCAAATAACTGTGCGTGCTCGACACGAACATGTGCTCGATCGGATCTTCTTCGTCGGTCTTCGCCCCTTGAATCCCCTTACCGCCGCGATTCTGTGCCTGATACACCGACAAGGGAGTCCGTTTGACATATCCACGTTGCGTGAGGGTGACCACCATCGGCTCTTCGGCGATCAACTCGTCCTTGTCGACATCGGTCAGTTCTTCTTCGCTGATCTCGGTGCGACGTGCATCGGGGAAGCGACGCTGCAGGTCGTCCATCTCTCCACGAACGAGAGCCAGTTGATGGGCTTCGTCGCTCAAGAGAGTGAGGTATCCGGTGATCTCCTCCAGCAGCTTGCCGTGCTCACCCTGCAGGTTGTCGCGTTCGAGATTGGCCAGCGAACCCAACTGCATGCTGACGATGGCCTCGGCCTGGTTGGCCGACAGCGAATAGGCGTCGCGCACGCCGTTTTCGCTTTGATACATGGCGAATCCCGCCTCTCCCAGAGCGCGGGCCACCATCGGAGCGGGAACCGCGATCTCCTGCAGACGGATCTTCGCTTCCGCTCGGCTGGGAGACTGACGAATCGTCTGAATGACTTGATCGATGTCGAGCTGAGCGATCAGCAGGCCTTCGACAGTGTGCTTCCGTTTGCGGGCCTCGGCCAGCAGGTATTCCGTCCGTCGGCGAATGACGGTGACGCGATGACGGATGAACTCCTCGATGATCCGCTTGACCGGCAACGTCTGGGGGCGATTACCGACCAGCGCCAGTTGGATCACACTCACCGTTTGTTGCAGTGGTGAGAACCGATAGAGTTGATTGAGCACCACATCGCGATCGGCATCCCGCTTCAGGTAGATGTGCAGTCGCACCTGCCACGACGGGGTTTTGCGGTCGGTGTAGTCGACGATGCGCGAAATGCCTTCGATCTTGTTGGCTTTAACGAGTTCTTCGAGCTTCGAGCGAATGCGATCGCGCGTGTCCTGATAGGGGATCTCCTTGACAACGATTACTTCGGTGTTCTTCTCGGTCTCGAAGTCGACCTTGGCGCGAAGCGTGATTGTCGACCGTCCCGTCTGGTATCCCTGACGGATGCCGAAGCGACCGCAGATAATGCCCCCCGTCGGGAAGTCGGGACCAGGCAACACATCGAGGATGTCGTCCACCGATGCATCGGGATCGTCGATCAGCAGTTTGACAGCGGCTGCAACCTCGCCCAGGTTGTGCGGGGGAATGCTGGTCGCCATGCCGACCGCGATCCCTTGCGAGCCGTTCACCAGCAAGTTGGGGAACCGCGACGGGAGGACGACTGGTTCCTGGTTCCGCTGGTCGTACGTCGGCATGAAGTCGACGGTGTCGTGATCCAGGTCCGACAGCATCTCCGAAGCGGCCTGCGACAACCGAGCTTCGGTATATCGCATGGCGGCTGGACCGAGACCGGCGATCGAACCGAAGTTCCCCTGCTTGTCGATCAACGTTTGACGCATCACCCAGTCCTGGGCCATGCGGACAAGCGTCGGATAGATGACACTCTCGCCGTGGGGGTGGTAGTTACCGGATGTATCGCCGGAGATCTTGGCGCATTTCACTCGCCCCGATGCCGGTCCCAAGCTGAGATCATTCATCGCCACAAGGATGCGGCGTTGAGCCGGCTTCAATCCATCGCGCACGTCTGGCAAGGCACGACTGACGATGACCGACATCGCGTACGTGAGGTAGCTCTGCTGCATCTCCTCACGGATATCGAGCAGCTCGATACGCCCCTCCGGAGGCAACGAATCGCCATGGGAATCATCACTATCGAGAGGCGCGGAATCGGGGTCGTCCTGCGGGGGGATGGCGTCTGCCAACGGGGGTCTCCTGCAACCAATGCGTATCCTGAAATGAATTGCGTAACCACTGACATCACAGTGGCTTGCGGAGACTCG
This sequence comes from uncultured Planctomycetaceae bacterium, assembly GCA_942492405.1. Lineage (GTDB taxonomy): Bacteria > Planctomycetota > Planctomycetia > Planctomycetales > Planctomycetaceae > JANNSB01. The sequence continues at coordinate 146,350 of CALOES010000051.1, read as the reverse complement.
CTCCGTCACGATTTCGCAAGCTGAATTCTATCAATTCATCTGCGGAATCACAACGAACTCAATCGAACAAGCATGGGCGGAGAGATGAGGGAAGAGAGAAGAGAGACAAGGTGCTGGGGAAGGAATAAAGTCGCGATACGAGAGGCACAACGATCCCCTCAACTCTCATCTCTCGTCTCACGACTCTCAACAAAAAAAGACTGCCGTGACGAACCCGCATTCGTCACGGCAGCCAAGAACCCTGAGACTAATCAGGGGGTTGAAAGGCCACCTCCGCAAAGGGCGGCCTCTCGGGGGGGCAGATCATCGTTCGGGACCGAACAAAGCGTCTTCCAATTCTTCCTGGATAATGATTCGCGGTGTGACCATCAGCATTAAGCTTTCGGTCTCGCGGCCCACACCAGAGTTCTTGAAGAGCCTGCTCACATAAGGAATCTTGTTGAGGATCGGCACGCCAGCCATGTTGCGGCCTTCGCTGAGCCTCTTCACTCCGCCCAGCAGCACGGTGCCGCCGTCGGGAACGCTCACAACAGTATCAATGGTGACGATGTCGACCACGGGCTGCTGCAGTGTGACGGAGCCGGCTCCACCACCTTGCTGACCCTGCTGGCCACCCTGGCCGCCTTGGCCGCCTTGGCCTTGGGTACCGAAGCTCTGGCCGCTGCCGGCGATGGCAAACTGACCACCACCGATGCCTCCACCGCCGAGGGTGCCCATCGAGCGGGGATCAGGGACGTTGAAGAAGCCGCCACCACCGCCGCCACCACCGCCGCCGAATTGGCCGCCGCCGCCGCCACCACCGAACTGGCCGCCGCCGCCGCCGCCGCCGATGCCTCCGATGAATGAGAAGGTAAAGACGTCGGTGATGTTGCTGAACTGCGGGAAGACTGCCAGTCGCACATACCTGCGGTCTGCGGAAACCACAGCCGCCACACTCATGAAGACACCCTGAGGAATCTGCTGAATGATGGGCTGGAATCCGATGGCGAAGGCACTGGCCACGGGAATCAGGGCCACGACGAAGGGCTGGACCGTTCCGCTGAAGAGCGAACCTGCCTGGCCGTTGAACAACGTAATCTTCGGAGCAAACATGATGTTCGATCTGCGGTCACCTTGTGCCGCCCTCACAAAGAGGAACGCTTCGAGGTCACTCAGAATCGCCATGCCGAAAGTAATACCGGCCGTTTCCTGGAATCCACCGAATGGCGGAGCCCCCAGGTCGAACGAACCTTGACGGAAGGGAACATCGAGGTCGCCGCTGAACGTGTTCGGCGCGGCCAGCCCGACGACCGTGCGGTTCGGCCAGTTGTCGCGACCAACGACGTTGAATGTCGGCTGCATGCCGAAGGGTGCCGTCGGACCCAGGAGTCCACCTCCCTGCTGCTGCGCACCTGCCTGGCCTCCCATGCCCGCGGCACCTCCACCTTGTACACCGTTCACCGGGTCGGTCGAGCCGAACGGGCTGATCGGATTGAAGGTGTCGTCGACGACAGGTCCGCCGACGGTGTCCTGCACGTTAAAGTCGAAGTCGATACCGATCTGCTCGAAGAACGAGTCGCTCACGGTGATGAATCGCACTTCGATCGTGACCTGCAAGTCCTGCAGACGTCGCAATTGCTCGAGCAAGTCGCGAATTTCCTGATGCACCGACTGAGTCTGTCGAACGATCAGGCTCAAGGTACTGGGATGGCGGTCGATCGAACCTTGTCCGCCGACTTCCGACCATGTTCCTGGACCGGTGACTTCGGTAAGCAAGTGGATCAACGCGTCGAAGTCCGCCTGGGTCGGGCCACCTTGGGCCTTCGGGGCTTGCGCCGCTCCGCCACCGATGCCGGGCAACGGTGAGAGCGGATCGACGGGAACCTGCTGCATGCCGCCATTGAATCCGTTGAATTCGAATCCGTTGCTCTGCACGCCGTAACCGGTACCCGGCCGCATCCACACCGATGGGTTGCTGGCGCGGGTTGTGATTGGCACCACCAGGTCGCCGACACCGTAGGTGATGACGGCCATGTCTCCCTGCTGTCGCAATCGGCTGGTGATCATCAATACTTCGTGGTCGATCACATGAGAGAGTTCCAAACGGGAGAGCATGATGTCGAGCGCGCTCTTCAGCTTGATGTCGTCGACGTTGATCGTGACCGGCTCGCTGGCCGTCACACCCACCTCGTTGAGAGCAGGCTCGTCGACCACGACGTTAATGCCGTAGCGGTCGGAGATGTGCTGCATCACGCTGCTCAACGGGGTATTCTCGAAGTGGAGATTGACCGGGCTTTGCAGGCTCTCGCGGACTCGCTCCTCGGCTTCCGAGTGCTCGCGTCCGTCGATCGGGCTGGGCTGACGACCATTGATGATGTCGTCCCAGTCGTCGGCGTATTGCAACGGATTGGCGTCGGTGGGAATGCCGCGTGCCAGACCCCATTCCACATCATCCAGTGCCGTCCAGAACATTTCTTCCTTTGCATCCTGCAACCGCTCGTTGCTGTCGACACGCAGGGCGAATTGGGATTGTAGTTCCGCTTGGACGGAAACCGGATTGGTGGGATCGAGTTCCATGGCCTTGACGGCGACGTGATGGGCTTCGGGATACCGACGTTGTTCCATCAGTTCGTTGTACTCATCAATCAGGTTCGCAAGGTCTTGTTCCATGCGAGCCTGGTGAGCAAGACGTCGTTCGATATCTGCCAGAACTTCTTCATTCTGATTCTGCAATTCCAGAAGCGGAGCACGCTGTGTCGCATAGGCTTCCAGCGAGGTTCGGGCGCTTTGGATTTGTCGAACGAGCGGAGCCGACTGCTGAGCGGTCAGTTCCGAGTTTTGTACCGTCGTCAGTTGTTCTTCCAGCATCCGCAGCGATTGCTGGGGATCGTTCTCCCGCAGGCGTTCGGCGTGGAAGATCGTGTTCATCGTTTCCGTCCGCAGACGATCGAAGACCAGCGACTGCCGGGTGATTTCTGAGTCCAGCGGATTCGGCGGGCCGAAGCCCAAGCCGCCGTCGCCACTCTCGCTGCTGACGGTTTGCACGTCGTACTGCGACGAAGCGAGTTGCTGAATCTTGTCTTCCAACTGGAATTGACGCAGCGGGTCGAGCGTCTCACCCGACTCGTAGGTGGCCAGGAATACCTGGTAGGCAGCCTGACGGTCACCATCTCGCAGCAACTGCATACCCATGTCGTACAGTTCGAGGGCCGAACGGCCATCGGTTTGAATCACGGTGCTGGTCGAGCGGGGAGTTCCCGGAACGCTGGGAGCCAGATAATCCGCCGAGGGAGACGAAGTCACATCCAGGGGGCCGCGTGGCGTCTGCCCCTGTGCAATGGAGTTGGCACGACCGGCTTCCAACGCGGCGATTTGAGTCAGCAACACGTCGGGAGTCTTTGCCGACAGTTCGTAGGTCACATTCTCATCGTATTGAGCCGCTTGTTGCGCCAATGATCGCGCGGTGACGAGGTCTCCGCTGGCCAGGGCCGCTTCGGCCTGCGACATCCACTGTCGTGCGAGAGTCGTCTGCTCTTCCACCGACGGAGTCGCCGAACCGGGATTCGTGGCCCAGGCATCGCTCGATGCGGTGCTGAGCTGGCGGGCTTCCGCCGCGCGAATGTCCTGCAACACGAGGTCGGGGCGTTCGTCGTTCCATTGATACGTGGCATCGAGAGTTTCCGCCGCCTGTACTCGGCTGCGAGCACCATCGGTATCGCCGCTCTGCAAGAGCTGACGGGCCTCCGCCAGGAGTTGCAGTGCTTGGGCGCGTCGCGACTCAGCAGTGGCCGTGTCGGCGGAACGCTGTGGCGAGAAGACCGAAGTTCCACTCAGTCGCTCGATGTCGCGAAGAATGTTCTCGGGGCGATCCTCAAAGACGTCGCTGTAGACGATGTTGAGTTCCTGAGCTCTCAATGCGAGTGTGCGGGCCTGATCGTAGTGACCTGCCGACAGGGCATTGCGTGCGAGGCTGACAAGTTCGCGGGCTTCATCCGCGGGCGTCCGTGGTGTCGCCGTCAATGTGTCAGCAGAGGTCGACTGCGCGAGTGGGTTGGAAGCAGTCTGCGTCCAACTCGGGGCGAAGTCGCGAGACGGTCCGATCGGGCTGGCCTGCTGGCGGCTGGAGATCTCCGTCAGAATGTGAAAAGGTTGAGTCTCGAACGGGCCGAATGCCACGTTCAGATTCGCGGCCTCGGTCGCCTTGGCGTGGGCCGTGTCGAGGTCGCCGGCCTGCAAGGCGGCATTCGCCTCTTCGACGAGGCGCGTGGCCTGCAGTTTGAGTTCCGACTGGGGTTGAGTCGGTCCGTTGGCGGCAAGGCTGCTCGACGGGACGTCGCCCGAGAGCTGTGCGGCGAGCTCCCTGGGGTTCTCTTCACCAGGGGCGAAGGTCACCTGCCACTGCAAGGCGATCTGCTCGGCTCGTCGAGCCTGACGCAGAGCCTCGAGGCGGTCACCGGCATCCAGGGCATGATGCGCCTGTCGCAGGGCGTCCTGAATTCGCAGACGAGCGACATCGCCCGACTGGTCCGGCGCGCTGGGAACGCTCCTGCTGAAGGGATTCGCACCCCCCGAGGACGCTCCCGGCGTAGCACCCGGCTGAGCCCATGGAGTTTGAGGCGTGGCCTCTTGAGCGCGAATCTGCGAGACGAGCCAGACGCTGGCTACGAGCAGACCGCATCCAGACAGCAGTCCGAAGGTTTTCCACACTGCTGGTTCCTCCTTGAGGATGTTATGGATCCGATGTCGTGTCATGATCCTTCTGCCAACTTCGGAGATGATTGATGGGGTAAATCGACGCGAGAGGAAACGGGGTCAACCGTTTCCATCCCCACTTGCCGTGCGAATGCGCGACACGCGGGAGCTTCACTGTTGGACGAATGTCCGATGGCGAAGCAGGGGAGTGTATTCGTGATCTCGAGGGTTAACCTCGGAATCGGATTCAGTCAGGAAGACAGGTCAGAATGCCTGTCGAGGGGATGTCGTCTTCACGACAGACCCGTACCGAGGTACGGGGGGATGCTAGATAGCCAAGTGTTTGCGATCGGGTCAATAGCGAAGAATCCATTTGGTCCTGTTGACACTGTGCTGCGGCCTTTCCTGCCGAACTCGTTGAATCAATTGCATTCAGGGAAGGGGGTGGCTGCCGAAAGTTATTCAAAGTGACGCTCCACGACGCCCGACTGGCGTAGTTCGGCCAGCACTGCCTGGGCGGCTGCTTCTTCACGCTCCGCCTGCAACCGCTCTCGAAGTTGCATTTGAACTTCCTCGAACGGAGTGACGCCGGCTTCCTTGCGCTCGGTGACCACGACGATCTGATAGCTATTGCGATCTTCGATAATGCCGCTGATCTGTCCGACGCGCGCCGTCTTGAGCAGTTCCGCCACTTCCTGGTTCTCCAGGCTTTCCGGGCGTGTCCAGTCCCAATGGCCATCGTTGGAAACGGTGGCACCTTGTGAGAATTGTTTGACGGCTTCGTCGAACGTCATCCCCTGCTGCAAGGCGACGGCCGCCTGCTGAATCTGCTGTTGTGCCTGCTGTGGGTTCGTCCGTCGCGATACCCAGATTTGCTGCCAGCGAATCTGGGTCGGCTGTGTGAATTCTTCAATCGACTCGCGATACTCGGCCAGGAGGTCGGCTCGCGAAACGATCGGGGGATCACCAATCTTCATCGCCATCGCCTGACCGGCGATTTGAACTTCACCAAATCTGCGTCGCAGGCTGGCCAGCGAAGTCCCTTGCGACTGCAAGGCCATTTCCAGGCTGGCCAGACTGGGGGCTTCGAGTTGTTCCTGCATGGCCGCGATGCGATCCTCGAACAGCAAGTCGATTTGTGCATCGACTTGCTCCTTCTGCTCCGGCTTCAGCGTCGACATCAAGGAATCGACGAGCAGAGCCTGATCGATCATCTGATCCAGGTCGCGCTTCACCAACGCCGTGACCACCTGTCGGAATTCCTCTTCCGACAGTTCGGACCGAGCCTGTTCCAACTGAATCGTAAAGGGTTCGACGACCTGTCCCACGAAGATGGGTCTGCCGTTCACGCGGGCGGCGACTTCGGTCATGAGATCCGAAATGCCCACGGGAGGCGCTTCTTCAACGGTCTGGCTGATCAGAACGACACCAAGTTCACCTTGATTTCCGCTGACCAGACTCGTGCCCGGCTCCGAGGGCGACGCATCATTTGCTTCCTGACGGGCCAGGGCGGCAACACGTTCGGGGTCGCGCGGTGGCGGTGGCCCCACCAGCGGGTTGTCGACACGTACCCTCATCTTGTTGCAGCCGGCAAAGGTCAGCAACACGACCAGCAGAAGGATAATCCGCGGGTTGGGGGGGGACGACATTGAGAAAAACTGACGCAGGCCGGGAGGCAATTCGCCCGTAAACTCAGGCATGACCGCATCCTCGGCGGAGAAGGGGGCGGGTTTATATCCCCGTTTTGACAAGTGACGCAACATGGATTGCCGATCACCTACCCCGTAGTGTCCTTCAATGCCGATTTCAGAAACTCAATCAAGGCTGCTCCCTCCCGAGGCAACTTATACGGGAGCAGGAGATAGGCACTCTTTTTATCCACGATGCGGAGATCCTCACCCAGTCGTTTCTTGAGTTCCTCCATCGGCTTTCGGTGCTGATACTCCAACGCCGCGAAACGGTCTTCCAGTCGAATCGCCCGGATTCCCAATTCCCAGGCGGTTACCTGTAACTCCTTGACAGACAACAGGTTCCGAACCTCTTCGGGAGGCATGCCGAATCGATCCCGCAGCTCGTCGGCCGTGTCTCGCCACTCTTCAAGCGTCCCCGCAGCCGACAGCCGACGATAGACATCGATCTTCTGTCTCCCGTTCGGAATATAGTCGTCTGGAATGAACGCCGTGATCGGCAAGTCGATGTGAACGTGTTTCCATTCCTTTGCCGGCAAATCCTGCAGTTTACGGGCGGCGTCTTCGAGCAGTTGGCAATAAAGTTCGTAGCCGACGGTGGCAATATGCCCACTTTGCTCGGTACCGAGGATGTTTCCGGCACCGCGGATCTCCAAGTCGCGCATCGCGATCTTGAAGCCCGCACCGAGTTCACTGTACTCCTCGATGGCTTTCAGTCGTTTGCCGGCAATGCCTGTGAGGCTCACCTTCGGATCGAGCACCAGATAGCAGTAGGCTCGATGTTTGTATCTTCCCACGCGGCCTCGAAGTTGATGCAGATCCGCGAGTCCATATCGCTGCGCTTCATGAATGAAAATCGTATTCGCATTCGGAATGTCGAGACCGCTTTCGATGATCGTCGTCGCCAGCAGGATGTCGGCCTTGCCATTGACGAACTTCAGCATGCTGCGTTCGAGTTCGCGTTCACCCATCTGCCCATGAGCGATCGTCACGCTCGCTTCTGGAATGATGGACTGAATGCGTTCGGAGATCTCCTCGATGTTGTAAACGCGATTGTGTACGAAATAGACCTGTCCTCCGCGGTTCAGTTCCCGCACGATCGCTCGTCGAATGAGGTCTGCATCCCAGCGACAAGTGCGAGTTTCAATCGCCACGCGTTCTCGCGGAGCGGTCGTGAGATTCGAGATGTCGCGAACTCCCAGTAACGACAGATGCAGCGTTCGCGGAATCGGTGTCGCCGTCAGGGTCAGTACGTCGACCGACAGGCGCATCCGTTTGAGCATCTCTTTCGCATCGACTCCGAAACGTTGCTCTTCATCAATCACCAACAGGCCGAGATCCTGGAACTTGACATCTTTCTGCACGAGCCGATGCGTGCCGATCACGATGTCGACCTTGCCGACCTTCATTCGCTCCAGGATTTCATTCTGCTGCTGCTTCGTGCGGAAGCGCGACAGCACTTCAATCGTGACGGGAAACTCCGCCATGCGATCGGAAAACGAGCGATAGTGCTGCTCGGCCAGGACGGTCGTGGGAACCAGCACCGCCACTTGTTTGCCGGCTTCAACCGCCTTGAAGGCCGCCCGCATCGCCACTTCGGTCTTCCCGAAGCCGACATCGCCGCAAATGAGTCGGTCCATCGGTCGCGAGCGTTCCATATCCTGCTTCGCTTCCGCGATCGCCAGATTCTGGTCGGGCGTCTCGATGTAAGGAAACGAGGCCTCGAACTCCTGCACCCAATGCGAATCGGGTGGAAAGACGATCCCTTCTGAAAACTCGCGTGCGGCCTGCAACCTGAGCATGTCAGCCGCCATGTCGGTGACGGCCTTCGCGACGCGATCCTTCCGCTTCTGCCAGCCCGTCCCTCCGAGCTTCGAAAGTTTCGGCGACGTCCCTGCCGACCCGACATACTTCTGCACCAGATGAATCAGCGAGACCGGCACGTAGATCCGCACTTGGTCGGCAAACTCGATGGTCAGATGCTCTTCGCGAAATCCCTCTTTTTCGAGGAGTTTCATCCCGCGAAAGCGGCCGATTCCGTGAGAGAGATGCACGACAAGGTCGCCGCGCTTCAGGTCCAGGAAGGAATCGATGCTGCGTGACTCCAGCCTGCGCTTCGCGCTCGCGCGCGTTTGTTGTGCCGATACCCGGCGGACATCCTGTCGCTGGAAGAGTTCGTCATCGCTGATGACGACGAGTTTCTCGCGGACCAATCGAAACCCACGATGCACGGCCCCCAGGCAGAGTGAAACGCGATTGGCGAGCCCTGGCGTCTTCTCGGTGAGCAACTCTTGCAGTCGCTCCCTTTCGCCCGCGTTATGACACGCGATGACGACATGTTCATCCTGCTCGACTGCCTCCGCCAGTTCTTCAAGTACCTGATTCCGTTTGCCGGAAAAGCGTTCGATCGACTCCGTCTGCAAGTGGCAGGAGAGTTCGTCGGCGGCATCGGAAATCGCCGCCAGTGTGACTATCGAATATCCCTGGCAACGGGCGAGCACACTTTCGGTGGAGAACAGCCCTCGCGGGTTCACCAACCGGTCGCGGTACAGTCGCCCTTCATTCACCAGGTCGGCCAATTCCGACAGAATGACCCAACTTCCTTTCGGCAGCGAGTCAATCAGGCAGGCACCCCCCAAGTCTCCGAATGACGCCACGTCGCGGGGCTCATCAGTGTCCGCGTCGTCTTCGTCGGACATCGTTCCGCCGACGGGAGCGACGGCCATCAGACGGAAACTCTCGACATCCTCGACACGCCGCTGGGTTTCCAAATCAAACAGGCGGATCGATTCGACTTCATCACCGAAGAACTCGACTCGAAAAGGGTCAACCGCATCGGGGGGGAAGACATCGAGGATGCCGCCCCGCACACTGAACTCACCCGCTTGCTCGATCGCCGACACGCGCTCGAAGCCGCGTGCGACCAGCCATTCGAGCAATTCATCCAGCGAACATTCGTGGCCCACCTTGAGTTCGCGCGTCGCTGCCTGGCGCGATTCCCGCTCGGGAACCGCCTGCAGCAGTGCGGGGAGCGTTGTCACGACGACGGAAGCCGGCGTACCAGACTCCAGTGCTTCCAGCACACGTAACCTAGCTCCGAAGATCGCGTCCGACGCCTTATGTTCCTGTGGCAGCGTCTCCCAGGCCGGAAACACCATGGGAGTTTCATCCAGGTAGGCCGTCAAGTCGAGAGCGAAGTCGTCCAACTCGCTGATGCGGGGGAGTACCACGAGCAAAGTGGCCGGGCAGGCACGTCCCAAGGCCGATGCCACCAGCGCAGACGACGATCCCCAGGCTCCGTCGATGGAGGCGGTGCGTCCGTCCTTCAGGCCGGAAACGACCATCTCATACCAGGGAGCCGAACGACACAAATCCAACAGGTCGGGGAGATCCCGAACCCGAGTCGCCTCGGCGGCCATGCAGCGGAAAAGTTACCGCCTGCACCGCGGTTTGTCTATTTCCGACAGGAACGAATGTCGCGGAAGTCGTGAGACTTCTGAGCTTCGAGCCAGACTTCGGCCGCCAGCTGGACGGCCTGTTTCCACAGCCTCGCGGGTATCCGATCACCGGACTCGCGAGCCGCACACCACGCTTCGAATTGCTCACGAGTTCGTATCAGTCCCCGACTCATTGCCCCACGCTCGCGTCGCCCCATGGACCAGGCCCCCGTCAATTTGCCAGGCACTACGCTAGCAAATCAATCGAGAGCAATCTTGCTCGCTTACCGAGAAGACACAATAGAACTCAGAATCTCCTTCGCGAAAAGCGGAACGAACGGAATTGCAGCCACACGATGGAGCTTCTTGTCACTGCGCGCCCGCGATTTAACCGAGCGGGTTATCTCTGTCCTCGCAGCGCGTTTGCCACTCCCCACCACACCAATCCCACTCCGCACAGGCCCAAACCGATCAGCCAGATCTTCGGCTCGACCCAGAAGGCCAGGAAGAGGCAGGAGGCGAGGCCGAGCCAGGCGATGATGACGGGGTAGAGGCGTTCCTCCGGCTGCATGCGGATCGCGCTCAGGTTCGTCAGGGCGTAATAGATCAGCACCGTGAACGCGCTGAACGACCACGTCGTCTTCACGTCCCCCACCAGCACAAGGCCGGCGATGATCACGCCGACCAGAATAACGGCGGCGTAGGGCGTCTTGCCCGACGCATCAACCTGTTCGAAGAGGCCGGGCAGATCGCGTCGTCGGCCCATCGCCAGCACCACCCGCGAGAGGCCGAGCACCAGATTGAGCAGCACCCCCAGCATCGCCGTCGCCGCCCCGATAGCGACGAGCATAGGAACAACGGGCAGCCCAAACCGTCGCGCCGCCGACTCCAGCGGCGCAGCTTGAGTCAATGTCGCTTGAAAGAGTCCGCCTGCTCCGAGTGTGCCGATGGCGATCAGTCCGACAGAGACATAGAGCAGCATCGAAACGACCAGCGTGATGATGATGGCTCTGGGAATGTTCTTGCGAGGCTCGCGAATCTCTTCGCCAAGTGTGGCGATCCGTCCGTAGCCGGTGTAGGCGACGAACATCAGCGCGCACGCTTCGAGAAAGCCGTGTAGCGGCGAAGCACTCTCTCCCGCCGGCGCGAAGAACGGCGTCAAGTGGTCGCCGCTCGATCGCAGCATCGTCGGCAGACCTCCCGCGACGAAGACGACGAGTGATCCCATGGTGATCGAAACCAACAACACATTGACGAACGTGCTGCGCCTCAGCCCGGTGAGGACAAGCAGAGTGAGCAAGACGACCGTTCCGAGCCCCAACGGGATCTGCCATTCTCCTTTGACGTTTCCAAATATCAGTAACGCATAACCTGCGAAGCCGAGCGCAGCCGTCGCGGCGGAGGCCGACTTGGCGAGCACGAACATCCATCCGGCGAGGAAGCCCAGACTTGGATGGAGCCAGCGGTAGCCGTACTCGTACGTTCCTCCGCTGACGGGATGGGCCGCCGCGAGTTGGGCACTGCTCATCCCGTTGCAGGTCGCGACCATTGCGGCGACGACCACCGCCAGCACAACGCTCGGCCCCGTGCTCCCCGCCGCGATCCCAATGCTGACGAAGATCCCCGTTCCGAGGATCGACCCCAATCCCATCAACGTCGCACCGAACACCCCCACGTCGCGGGCGAGGGGGGCATTGGTGATTGAGGATTGGGGATTTGTCATTGGGAAATTGCTGCACCACCGGCATCAACGCATGTCGTGAACTCCGCAACAGTCGCTCCTCCAAAGTCTAACGCCTAAGGCCTCCCGCCTCTCGCTTCGCCTCGCATTCATCAAAATCTCATCATGTACGAATTGCCATGCCTGGGGGCCGCGAGTAAGATTCTTTGGCGTCGATAACTCGTGGAGAATTCGGGCCTCCGCCCGTGGTTCCCGGGAGATCGACGCTCAGGTCGAAGGTATATACGCCAGCGGCTTGGACGAGACAAGAATGTCCGTGCTACCTCGTAGACAACGGAATGTCTCTCCCTACGGTCTTGTGGATGAGGTAATTGCCTTGCATGCCGCAACCAGACAGGCTGATCGTGCAGCCACCCGGCCTCACCGGCGTGTGGGAGGCTTACAGCACAACGTGCTGACCCTCAACCGCAACTTCCATCCCGTGCAGGTCATCTCGGTCAAACGGGCCATGTGCCTCATCTGCAAGGGACTCGCCGAAGTGCTGCACAACGACGGGGACCAGTTCGCCATCTACGACTTCGACGGCTGGCGCGAGCTGAGCGAATTGCAGGAAATGGTCGACGGCAGCGACTCCGACGACTGGATACGCTCGGTCCATTTCTCGATTCTCGCCCCGAAGATCATTCGGCTCCTCAAGTACGACCGCGTGCCTCGGACGATGGTGAAGTTCAATCGCAGAAACATCTTCTTGAGAGATGAGTTTCGCTGTCAGTACTGCGGCGACCGCTTCGCGACTCAACACCTCAGCCTCGACCATGTACTGCCTCGTTGTCGTGGGGGCCGCGACACCTGGGAGAACGTGGTCTGCGCCTGCCGTAATTGCAACGTCACCAAAGGGGGGCGCACTCCCGACGAAGCCCGCATGGCCCTGTTGCGTCGCCCTGTCAAGCCTTCGCGCAGCCCGATCCTCACGCGGCAACTCACGCAACGCCGCTACGCCTGCTGGAAACCCTTCCTGAGCGTGCTCGGCGGCGAACAGTCGTGAGTTGCTTCAGCGTGTCGGTGTTCCATCAACTCTTGTTACGCCGCCTGTAGAAGCGAGCGATTGCAGCGGGTGAGACGCCCAGATGAAACGCGGCAAGACACATCTGGTTGATGGCCGTGGTCCTGACGACGCCCAGCTTCCGCCAGCGCCGATTCGAGGTGATCACTGCTTCATCGGCCAGCGCGATGCGTCCTTCGCGACGGATGCGTCGGCAGAGATCGTAGTCCTCCAGCAGCGGCCAGTGGCGAAAGCCGTTCAGGCGATAGAAGTCGGCAGCCCGCAGAAACAGGCATTGATCCCCATACGGCATCTGGCGATATCGCGACCGCACGTTGGCTGCCCAGGCGACGCAGCGCAGCGCGAATCCGCTCTCCTCGATCGACAACGGAAACGCGCCGGCGATCGCCCCGCCGTTGAGTGTCGACCAGACATGGTCCACAAACCGCTCGGGGAGACGCGTGTCGGCATGCACGAACAGCAATACCTCTCCCCGCGCCAGGGCGGCGGCGGCATTCATTTGTCGTCCGCGACCCCGTTGGGATTGAATGACGGTCACTCCCAGGCCGTAAGCGATCTCGACGGTGTCGTCGCTACTCCCTCCATCACTGATGATCACCTCCACCCCTTCGCGGTCAACCAGCAGTCGCAGTGTCTGCTCCAGATGCGCCGCCTCGTTGAGAGTCGGAACAATCACCGACAACATGCCAGCCTGCGGGGGTGGGAACACGTCGGAAAACTCATTCGCTCGACGGCGGCACACGAGGAGATCTTCCGGATTGTCGATATCCGACAAAGTGCCGAGTTGATGCACCGAAAGCCTCGCGGCTCGGCACTTTTCGAGGGTTTGTTTCAAGACGTCGGCTGTGCCCCACGCAACACCCTGGAACAACTCGGGTCGATCCACGCGCTGACCAATCAGGTAGTATCCCCCATCGGACGCTGGTCCGAGGGCGACATCGTTTTTGTCCAGCGCCGCGAATGCGGAAGCAAGTCGATCGGCGTCCAGGTCGGGGCAGTCGGTGCCAATCGTGACGACGCGCGCTGCTCCCTCGTTGAAAGCGCGCGAAACAGCCTGCTGTAATCGCTCGCCGAGATCCTGCCCCTGTTGCGGCATGAGACGGTCCAGCGGCAACCCGAATATGTCGGCCATCTGCTGCTGGTCGCCGCCCGTGAACCGGACTTCGATCTCAACACGACGTATCTCTCGTAACGTTGCCGCCTGCGAGAGCGTGAGCCTGGTCAATGCCTGTTGAATCGCTGCCGCTCGCGTGGCCCCCAACGCCGGAATCAGTCGCGTCTTCGTGTGACCGGCCTCGGGATAACGCGAAAAGATAATCATCCGTTCGCGTGATGCAGTCTCCGATACGGGCATCATCGGCTTCATGACGGATCGGCAGATGATCCCGACAAACTTCCGCCGCAGCTCGACCCCGCACCGGCGGTGCAGCCAAAACAGTGTTTGCCCGTGGCAATCGGACGTCCGGTCAGTTGCGACAGAGCGGCGTCATCCAACTCACTCAGATGACGCGGCTGACCGGCCGACAATCCCAGATCAAGCATCTGATTGAAGTCGCAGTCGAAGAGAAAGCCGCGCCAGTCGACTGAAAGCATTGTTCGGCACATCAGTCCCGGCACGGTCGTGGGATTGAACGCCGCGACGAGCTTTTCGACATAGGTTTCGTACTTGCCACTCTTCAGCAGATCATCGAGGAATCGGCTGATCGGCATATTCGTGATCGTGAACAGCCGTGTGAACACGATGCCATAACGGTTGCCCAATTCGCGGCGATAGTCGGCTTCGAGCTTCGTCTGGTCGGGAGGGAGCGATGGACCGACAGGATTGAAGACCAAAGTGAGATGGAGCGGCGAGCCGGGTTGTCCGTACCCTAAGTCATTGAGCCGTCGCAGAGCTTGAATCGATCGCTGAAAGACATGATTGCCCCGCTGTCGATCGACGTTCTCTTCGAGATAGCATGGCAGCGACGCCACGATTTCGACGTTGTTCTCCGCCAGGAACTCGGGCAGGTCGTCGAATCCCGGAGCGGTGAGGATCGTCAGGTTACAGCGGTCGATCACATGACGACCGAGTCGACGGGCTTCGGTCACGAGCCAGCAAAACTGATCGCACATCTCGGGCGCGCCGCCGGTGATGTCCAACGTCGGGATGCCCGCACGCTCGACGACATCGATACACAACTCGGCGACTTCGCGGGTCATCGTTTCACGACGGTCTGGTCCTGCGTCGACGTGGCAATGGCTGCATGTCTGATTGCAGACTTTGCCCACGTTGACCTGCAGCACCTCCAGCGACGCAGCCGACAACGAACCGCCGCATTGCTGGCTGACGCGTTTGCCGAAGTCGGGCACGCTTGCGGTCGATTCGAGAATGCGCCGCTGCTGAGCCGTGTCGGACAGCGGACTCTGCTGACGAACCAGCGTCAATTCCACCACGAGTGCCTCGCGATCATGTTACAAATTTCAACAACAGGAACCATCAGTGCTGCAGCAGGAACCCGCATCATCGGTGGTGATGTTGAAGAACGGCCCCTTGCTTTCTCGCGGAGTGCGAACGGCGTTTCGCCGACAGTCGAACTCACCGGCGGCCGACAACGGAATCGGGGTAAGCGGTTCAACGATCTCGAACAATCCCGAGTAGGGCTCTCGCTGCAACAGATGAAACGTCTTGTCGCAAACCGCCATGCGCACTCCACGCGGGTAGATATTGCCGTCATCATCTTCCACTTGTCGAAACGGACCGCGATAGATGACGGCCTGATTCCGCTCCAGGCAGGGGCCTTGCTTTCCCTTGTGAGCCACGACCGTCATCGACCGAAACTCGATCCCTTCGACGGTTCGCCAGGGTTCTCTCTGCCGTTTGGCGATCTCGATGCCATGAAATCCCGCTTCTTCGAACGCCTGCAGAAATTGCTCTTCGCGAAACGCGCCGGAGATGCAGCCGGACCACAACTCCGAGTTTCGCTGCAAGTGCGCGGGGACAGCTTCGTCGGAGACGATATCGCTGATGGCGGCCCGCCCGCCGTTCTTCAAGACGCGAAAGATCTCCGCGAACAACTGCCGACGGTCCTGTTGCCGCACCAGATTCAGCACGCAATTCGAGACGACGCAGTCGATCGAGTCGCTGGGAATCATGGGCTGCTCGCGACTCAGCCGCTCTTCCAGATTCCGCAGCTCAAGCCAGCTTGCGGAATCGTGTACCGAGTGAGTCTTCAATTCCTGTTCGAGAAGATCGAGATCGAGCTGCAGATCCTGGATCAGTCCGTATCGAAACTCGACGTTGCCGTATCCAAGCGTATCGGCGACCTGTTGACGGTACTTGCGCGCCAGGGCGAGCATCTCGTGATTGCAATCGACGCCGATCACTCTGCCTTGTTCGCCGACCACCTGGGCGAGCATGTAACACAGCTTGCCCCCTCCCGCGCCCAGATCGAGAACGGTCTCCCCTGCCTTTGCGAAGGGAGTCGGGTCGCCGCAACCGTAGTCGCGCTCCAGAATCTCCTGAGGAATCGCCGACAACATGTTGCCTGCATATTCAACCGGGCAGCAGAGAGCTTCCTGCCGCTCCTGAGCCGCGACGGCATAGCGACGATAGACACTCTCTTCGACGGTCGTCCCAGTCGGGACTTCGCGCTGCGACATGACTTCTCCTGGATGCATCGTTCGGAGCAATGGTTCAAACTCGATATATCACAGTGTACCGCAACGCCCCCTCTTTTGATTGTGAGACATGCCACATCCCTGACGCTTTGAGCCTCCGGGATGGTGATCGGGTGGGATGCGCGATGCACGTCGGATCGCGCCACCATCCGGGACGCTTAAGAGCGGCCCGGATGGGGGTGGCTTCGATCGCTGTGACTCAGCAGATCAAACCTCGGCCACCCGTTGGGAAGAATCCCGGGATCTGGCTCGGGGGTACGGGTGGGGCATTCGGATCTGGCATCGGGTCCGGAACTACAAAGTTCTGGCTAGGTGGTTCCGGTGGAGCGTTCGGATCGGCCAGCGGGTCCGGAACTACAAAGTAGCGTTTCGCACTTTCGAACGTCGTGGGGTCTCGTTGTTGGAAGTTTTTCAGGTATTGGGTCGCGGTTTGAGCGAATTCGGGAACCGCGTCTCCCTCGACCTGCGAGCCTGCGTACTCGGCCAGATACATGTATCGAATGATCGCGCGCTTGATCGCCGGCTCGACGAATCCTTCGCTGTCGTACAATGAATAGATCTGATCGATCACCGACCAGTCGTGCCAGCGGGCCAGATCGGAAATCACCAGGTCGGCAATCTCGGGACGATCGAGCAGCAACCGCATCGACGCGACCAATCGCTCGCGCGAGAGATCCTCGGGGGGATACTGCCACAGTCTCCGGAGAGCCTGCATTGCCGCGTAAACCTCGCTGAACGGGGCCTCGCGATTGAGGAGTTTCTCGTGCTCGATCAGTTCCCAGCCTTCGAGGCCGGTCAGCATCACGTAACCGGCGATCACTCCGTCCAGTCCTATCCGCATGTGGTCTGATGGTTCGAGCAGGTATGCCTCGATGGCGGGCGCATGTTCTCTCGCGCCCGACATCCCCAGCATCCAGCCATAGGTGCTGATGCGCTCCGGCTGGGTTTCTGCATCGAGGATCCACTTCAGAATTGTCGCGGAATCGATCTCGGGGAGCACGACGACGACGTCGCCGTAGTCCGCATAGCCGAACTCCATCCAGGCATCGTTGGCGACGATGGGGTCGGGATGTTCCAGATAGTCGGCGAAGTAGCGCAGCCGTTCGACTCCTTCGACCTGCAATTCGGTCAGCGCACGGAGGTACTGGTAGCTCTCCTCCGAAATCTCCCGTGGACGATTCCATTCGAGCGCGGTGTTCCTGATGGCATAGAGAACAAACATCGTTTCCGGCTCGGCGTCGATGAATCGCCGGTATTCGACGACAGCAGTCTCGTCCCAGACGGAGTGTTCATTCTTCAGAACATCGACCAATTCGAATCGCGTGGATCCGCTCGTCAATTCATCAGGTGCCCCCTCCCGCACCGCAGGCTCGCCACCCGTCCAGCGCAGGATGAGCACGACCTCTTCGTCTTGCAGTTCCTGGGAGATCGTTGAGGGTGACTCGAAGCCCGCGAAAGCCGACGACGCAGGCAGCGACAGCGCGATCAGCAGGAAGGCCAACAGTTTCCACAATGACATCGAAGAAAGCGTTCTCATATCGAATCCTGTTCGCATCAAGGAGTGAGAACCTCGCAAGGTCCTGCGTCACTGTTTGTGGCATCGTCCGTCACAGGCAGTCGAAAGTATCGTGTTGCGTTTTCCACGATCACAGGATCGCGTTCGGTGATGTCTGCGAGATACCGACTTGCCTTTTGCATTAGCTCCACGCCCTCGTCCCCTTCCATCGTCGATCCCGCATGCTGGGCCAAGAGCATATAGCGAACGATCGCCCGCTTGATGCGAGGTTCGCGGAACTCATCGGCGTCGTACATGCCATGCAGCCGATCGATGACCGACCAGTCACTCCAGCGGCCCAGATCGCTAACTGTGAGATCGGCCAACCCCGGATTGTCCAGAACTGGCCTGATCGCTGCTGTCAGGCGTTCGCCGGGAATGCGGTCGCGTCCATGGTCCCACATGAAGCGCACGGCTTGATACGCCGCATAGAACTCGCTGAAAGGAGCATCCGGATTTGACAGTTTTTCGCGATCGAGTAACTCCAAACCGCTTTCGCCCTTGAGCATGAGATAGGCAGCCATCACGCCGTCGATGCCAAGCCGAAGGCTGTCGGTGGGTCGGAGGATCAACTCTTCAAGCAGCTCGGCATCTTCGTGCGCGCCGCAGTATCCGAGCAAGATGCCGTACGTTCCAAGCCGCATCCCATCCGTTTCAGGATCGAGAACTCTTGCCAGCACGACTTCGCGGTCCATCTCGCTGGCAAAGGCGACGATTTCGTCCAGATTTCGATCGTAGAAATCGAGCCAGGCATCCTGTTTGATGAGCGGATCCGCATGTTCCAGGTAGCCTGACAGATAGCGGAGCCGCTCGATCGCGGCAACGTCTGGACGGGGCAGATCTCGAATGTAGCCAATGGCGTCTTCACTGACGCGCAACGGGCGCGACCACTCCAACTCCGTCGTCTGCACGCCGTACAACAGAAACGTGTCTTCCGGATCACAATCCACAAAGTGGGGCCATTCGATCTGTGAAGATGGCTCCAATGTCCCATCAGTGTCCTTGAGGATTTCCAGGATTTGAAACCGTGTTACGCCGGCGACAATTTGACCGGGCATCAGTTCCTGTGCGTCATCCGCCTCACCCGATACCCAACGCACGATGACCGCCGCATCACACGAATCAATCGAAAGCGAGATCGGCCACGGGCCTTCGTGACAGATAAACCCATCAACCCCGCTTGGATTGAGCGCGATCAGCGTCACTGTCAGTGCCGTGATCAAGCCTTCCTGAACTTTCTGCGTTTCGAACGGCCAGTTCATGTTGGCTCCTCGATGAATTCATGGGGAAGGCGTCCTTTCGATCGGCACGAAGTATCGCTTCGCGGCTGCGAAGACCTCGGGATCCTGTTCGGCGATGATTTCCAAATAGCGTGTCGCCTTCACTGCGTATTCGGCGGGGGCATCACCTGCAGTCGTTCCCGCGTGCTCGGCGTGCAGGAAGTAGCGGATGATGCTGCGTTTCGTCGCCGGGTTGTCGAACTGCGCGGCGTTGTACATGTCGTACAGCCGGTCGACTTCGGTCGTGTCTCCCAGAAGGTACAGGTCAGCAATCGCGATGTCGGCCAGATCGGGACGGTCGAGCAACAGACGCATCGAGGCGGCCAGCCGTTCTTTGGGGAGAGTGTCCTCAGCGAATTGCCGCATGTAGCGGAGTGCCTGGATGGCTGCATAGGTCTCGATGAATGGTACATCAGGATTGATGAGTTTCTCGCGCTCGATCAGTGCCAGACCTTCTTCGCCGGTCAGAAGCAGGAAGCCGATCATCACGCCGTTGATTCCCTCCGACGACGATGTCGCTGGCTCCAGAATGATACGGCGCATGACTTCGGCGTCCTCAGCGGTACCGCAGTAGCCGAGGATCAAACCGTACAGTGCCAGCCGTGTCGGTTCGGTCTCTTCATCAGTCAACCACGTGATGACTTTTTCGTGGTCCATCTCTCGTGCGACCGGCACGAGATCGGCATTGTCGGCGAATGCGAACTCGCCCCAGGCCTCGGCGGCAATCATCGGATCAGGATTTTCGAGAAACTCGGCACGGTAACGCAGTTTTTCCTGGGCCTCCGCGGTGCGGGCGGGAGCGTCGCGAAAATACGTATGGCACGCCTCGGAGATGGCAATGACCTTCCGCCAATAGGGTTGATCTTCTCCTTCGCCCAGCAGCAGATAGAAGTCGTCGGGTATCCCAGTGCGAAATCGCGGCACGACGATGTGGTCGGTTGACGCAAAGGATTCGCTTGCATCCCGCAAGGTGTCGGTCACTTCGAATTCGGTCGAACCTGGAACGATCACGTCCGCTTGTTGCTCGACAGGCAGTAGCGGAGCCGCATCTACCCAGCGAGCGAGGATCACGACCTCGGCACCTCGCAATTCGTCCGAGAGCGTCGGCGGTTCCGAGTAGCAGATAAAATCATCATCCGCCTCTACCGGACTGACGACGAGAGGCAGCAGGCAGAGAGCAATAAAGAATCCTGTGGAATTCACTTTCGAGATAAACGACACATTCATGTGGGCTCCGCGAGATCGACCATCCCGGATGCTCAAAGCATCCAGGATGGATAGCAGATCACGTCGCGCTCGGTGGGTTGAAGTACCTTTTTGCGTTCTCCACCGTGCGGGGGTCGGTTTCGGTGATGATCTGCAGGTATTGCGACGCCTTTCGAGCGTACTCGGGCATCGAGTCGCCTTCAGTCACCGCAGCGGTGCCGGCGTGTTCGGCCAACAGGAAGTAGCGGATGATCGCTCGCTTGATCGCCGGCTCGCTGAAACCTTCGGAGTCGTACATCTCGTATAGTTTGTCGACCACGGTCCAGTCTTCCCAGCGGGCCAGATCGGAAATGATCAGGTCGGCCAGTTCGGGACGATCGAGCATCTGCCGCATGGCAGCAACAAGTTGATCCTTGGGGATGGCGTCCTGTGCGTAGGTCCACATGAATCGCAACGCCTGCATCGCCGCATACGTTTCACTGAAGGGGGCGTCGGGGTTGACGAGTTTTTCCTCCACGATGAGGTCCAGGCCCTCTTCTCCCGTGAGGAGCAGATAACCGGCCATCACTCCATCGATGCCGAGCCGCAGTGTTTCGGAGCGGGTCAGAATCTTCTCACGAATCGCCGGCGCATCATCAGGCGAGCCGCACAAACCGAGCAGCAGGCCATAGAGTCCCAGTCGCATCGGGTTGGTCTCGTCGCTCAACACCCAACCGCGAATCTTCTCGGGATCCAGTTCGCGGGCGACGGGGGCGATGTCTTCGTAGGGAGCGTTGGCAAACTCGGACCACGCATCTTGCGCGATCAACGGATCGGGGTATTCGAGGAACCGCGCGAAGTAACGCAGCCGATCAACGGTTGCGGCCTCTCGGCTGGGAGACTGACGAACATACTGATACCCGGTCTCAGTGACTTCCATCGGAGGCATCCATTCCAGTGTCGTTGTCTGAACGCCGAGAAACAGGAAGAGATCCCCCTGCTGGGCCGCCCGATAACGACGCTCCAGAATGGGACCAGTTTTCTCAAGCGTGCCGCTGGCATCGTGAATGATGTCGACCACTTCGTACTCGGTCGAACCGGGAAAGCCGGCCTCGATGTCGGACGGTTCTCCCGTCACCCACTGCACGAGAACGGCGGCGTCGGCCGACTGCACCTGCTCCGAGAGGGTCAACGAGGGAGCCTCGCAGAAGGGGCAGGCGAACAGGGCATTGTCGGCTGTCGACAGTGCCGGTGCCGTCAGCAGCATCAGGAAAGCCACTGGCAGCGAATTGCGGAGGGCAGGAGCATCGAATGAGATTCTCATGGCGGGAACCCTTGGAGGGTTGAGAACGAAGCGGCAGCGGATATTTGACACCCCAATATGATACCATCTCCCCAGTTAAATATAGAGACCGATTGCGTGGAATTGGACGTTGGCACCTGGATGTCGTCGGGCTTAATGCCGAAAAAACCCGCGTCGCCCCTCCAACCTTCCGCCATAAACCAATCGGCCATCAGCCTTTTCTCACGACCACTGTCTACCGATCGTCGTCCCGTCCATGCTCGAATTCGTGAATCCCTGGCTGCTGTGGGGCGCCCTGCTGGGCATCGTCCCGGTGGTGATTCACTTCCTGCAGCGCCGCAGTTGGAACGAAGTCGACTGGGGAGCAATGATGTTCCTGCAGCGGGCGGTAAAGCGCAGGCAACGCCAGAGCCGCGTCGAATCGCTGCTGTTGCTTTCCGTGCGTTGCCTGATCCCGATCCTGGCAGCCGTGGCGTTGAGTCAGCCGATCGTCTCGGGGCTGGAATCGAGCATCAGCGGCGAGACGCGTCGGCACTGGATTTTCGTTGTCGACCGGACAGCAAGCATGCAGACGAACGCCGAAGGTCGCACTCATTTTGACGCGGCCCGCGAAGCCATCTTGCGTACACTCGACCGCGCCCAGCCCGGCGACATGTTTTCGTTGATCGGGATCAGCAGCGCGAGTGACGCGAAGATCGTCGATCAGCCGACACGCGACCGCGACGAGTTCGCGCGCGTCGTTCGCAGGTTGGAACCGACCATGGAGAGTTCGCGACTCGACGACGTGTTAAGCGACCTGCCCGAACGCGTCCGTCGGAACTCGCAACGTGTGCAGACGCAAGTGGTCGTATTGAGCGATTTCGCCGCTGTCGATTGGGAACGCACCACCAGCGACGCGACGCGCATCCGCGAACGACTGGCCTCACTCGCCGAACTCGCCGAAGTGAATCTGATCGATGTCGCCGGACGCGGCATTACCAACGTCGGCATCACCAGGTTACGGGTGACAGGCGGGGCTCGTCGATCGACTGATCTGGAAACACCGACGACCGACGACGAGTCGGCGACCGCGACCGACGCGAATGATGTCGTGGTTATTCTGAGCGATGAAGTCCACGATCCTTCATCGGAACCGACGCCGACGGCGATTCTGTCGGTGAGTCAACCGGCGCTGATCTCGATCGTACTCGAGCATCATGGAGCGCTGACCGACGACGTTTCTGCACTCGATGGTGGTTCCACCACGACGCGAGAGGTTCAAGTTGCCGTCGAAGGGCGTGAAATTCATGGCAGTCGTGTGAGTGTTCCGGTCGGCAAGCGCATCGAACTGCGAGTTCCCTGGACGCCGACGCGGCCGGGGCAACATCGTGTTTCCGTCAGTCTTTCCAGCGACGCGTTGACGGTCGACGACGTGCGATACTGTGTCGTTGAAGTCGAAGACCGGATCGATGTGCTGATCATCGATGGCGCGCCTCATGCGCGCGCGGCGAGATTCGTTGAGCTGGCACTCAATCCCTGGCAAGAGGCCTCCGGCACTGCCATCGCGATGGGGCCGCTGCTCGACGTGACCACTGCGGGGATCGAGCGGCTGTTACAGGGAGACTTCGCACGCTTCGACGTCTTGATCTTGTGCGACGTCCCCGTACTCACGGAACCCGATGTTGCACGCCTGACACGGTTCGTGGAATCGGGAGGCGGCCTGATCGTGGGACTCGGACCCGACTCCGACCTCGAGGCCTACGCGCGCTGGGTATTTGCATCCTCGGGCTTGTGCGAGCTTGCCATCGGCGAACTCGTGGGAGATCCCGAAATGCTTGAAGAGCCCTTTCGACTGGTGATGGATCAGCCGCAACATCCCGTCATGCTTCGATTCGCCCGTCATCCCAGGGCCGGATTGCAAACATCGCGGCTCAATCAATATATCGCGGTACGGATTCCCGATTCCTCACCCGCCGAGTCAATCTTCTCAGCCGGCAACGGAGATCCATTGTTGATTGAACATTCCCTGGGAGAGGGGCGCTGTTTGATTGTCACGACCGCGCTCGACGATCGCTGGGGGAGTTGGGTGCTCTGGCCGAGTTTCGTCCCGCTGGTGCATGAGATGGTGACATTCGTGGCCGCCGGTAAACTCGACCACCAGGCCTTGGTTGTCGGCGACTTCTACCGACTCTGGTTGCCGGAAGATGCTCCCCAGTCGCGGATAATTGTCGAGGGGCCCGACCTGCAGAGCGTTTCGATGCGCACCACGTTCAGTTCTCGTGGCATGCAGGCCGAGACCGCACCGTTACTGCTCCCCGGTATCTACGAGTTGGAACGCGTCGGCGGAACGGTCCCGTCGACGGAGTTTCTGGCGGTCAATGTCGACGCCCACGAAGGCGATCTCGATCCCGCCGATCTTGAAGCCCTCAATCACGCCAGCGAACGGATACGCGTCGAATCGGTGAACTCGTGGCAATCGACCACCCGCATGAGCGACGAATCGGCCGATCTGGCATCGCTGCTGGCCCGCAGACTTCTTACTGTCGTGCTTTGCCTGCTCGTGATTGAGCCAATCCTGGCACGCAACTTCCGCATCGGCCTGATCCTGCTGCTCACCATGTCGACAGCCATCGTGCTGCAGTTCTTGGTCACGCTGCTGCGTTGATGGGGAGTGATGTGGATTGGGAGGCCACTCCCTTTCCACGGCGTCTCCACAGGTCATTAACAGGCCTTCGCAACACGCGGGAATCGATCGCTCCGGTTGGCTACAATGCGGAATTCCACGTTTCACTGCGTCTCATTGGATGACTCCCTCGGGGGAGATTCTGCACGGAGGACTGGATGGCTGCTTCGACGACCGCATCACGCCCGAAGGCGAACGAACTGAACGATCGCCTCCCTCCGCAGGATCGCGACGCCGAACGGAGCGTACTTGGCAGCCTGATGGTCGCCAGCGAAACGATCGACGATGTGCTTCCCATCGTGCAGGCTCGGCACTTCTACACCGAGAGTCATCAGAAGATCTTCGCCGTCATCCACGAGATGTACGAAGCCGGCATTCGCGGCATCGATGTCGTCACCCTCGGCCACGAACTCGAACGGCGAGGAATCCTGGAGCAGGTCGGAGGGCCGGCGTATCTGATTCAGATTCTCGAAACCGTCCCCCATGCGGCTCACGCCGAGTACTACGCCAAGATTGTCCGCGACCGCTGGTTGCAACGACAGATGATCGAGGCCTGCACTGAATCGCTCCGCGAGGTGTATCACAGCGCCGACGATACCGACGAAGTCTTGTCGCGGGCCGAGCAGCGGGTGTTCGCCATTCTCGAAGACCAGGCTGGTACCAACCGGATGGCGATTACGGACATCCTGCACGAAACATTCGAGCGCATCTTCGAGCGAATGGACCAGGAAGGGACCATCTCGGGAATCCATACGGGCTTTCATGGACTCGACGACAAGATCAGCGGATTCCAGTCCTCCGAACTACTGATCCTGGCTGCCCGTCCCAGTATGGGGAAGACGGCCCTCGTCTGTAATTTCGCGCTCGCCGCCGCCCACGACAGCAACGGCGTGCTGCTCTTCAGTCTGGAACAGTCGCGACTGGAACTTGCTGAACGCTTGCTCTGCATCACCGGCCGGCTCGACGGCCATCGTCTGCGTCAGGGGCAACTCGAAGACGCCGAGCAGTTCGCCTTGATGGAAGCCCGCACCGAGCTGCAGAAGTTTCCGATCTTTATCGACGACACCGCCGGTCGCACGATGTCGCAGGTCGCGGCCGTCGCTCGCCGTCTGAAGCGTCGACACGACATTAAGATCGTGATCATCGACTACCTGCAGTTGATCGAAGCCGAAGAGAAGAACGTTTCTCGCGAGCAGCAGATCTCGACGATCACACGCCGTCTCAAGTTCCTGGCCAAAGACTTGAGCATTCCAGTGATCGCGCTGGCACAGCTCAACCGTGGCGTCGAGCAGCGGGAAGACAAGCGGCCGCGACTGGCCGACCTGCGTGAAAGCGGCGCGATCGAACAGGATGCCGACGTCGTGATGTTCCTGCACCGACCCGATGCGTACGATCCTTCCGACCGTCCCGGCGAAGCCGACCTGATCGTGGCAAAGAACCGCAGCGGCCCTGTGGGAACCGTCCCACTGACGTGGCTCAAAGAAATGCTCAAGTTCGGAGACCGCGCGACAGTACACGGGGCCGCGGATTTCTGACAGAACACCCGAATGGGATAGTGCCGGCTCAATTCAATGGGTCTTCCTGACCCTCGAAGGAGTTGAAGAGCGACATCACACTACTGGCTTGTGAGTGTCACTGATCGAAACAGAACCTGATTGTGCCACGAGCCGAGGCGGATTTGGCGTGTGGGGTCGGCTTCGACTCGCACTTGATCGAGTTGATCGATCACGCATTGCAGATTGTCGTCGACCAGAACGGAAATGCTTCCTTCTCGAACCTGAAACGTCAGCTTGCGTTGGGACTGAAACGGATCGCCTCGAGTGATGGCGGTCCCGAAGGGGGGAAGTCCCAATTGCGCGTTACCTCCGTCGGCAGGCCAGCAACTGAACGCCGTGACTCCGTTGCCGCGACGCACGACGAACGGAATCTGCTCGTCTCCCACAGGGAGTAGGAAATGTGCGTCGTTGTCACGCGCGCGGGCTTCATCCGACAACATCAAGACAATGTGCAGGTCGTAGTTCGCTGGCACGTCGTAAGGGAGCGTGAGAAAACTCTCACGATCCGTGTTGTCCCCCATAATTCCCTCGGCAGTCTTCTGCCAGGCGGCACTGTCGGCATCGGTGGCCAGGTTGACGAGTGCCAGCAGATCGATCGCTTCCGCGGCATCGCCTCCCGTGGGAGAAGTCATCAAGACGGCGGTATCCCCGATCGTGCGCGCGACGCGAAGTCCAATGTCGCTGCGTGAGACTCCCGGCTCCGCAAATCCCCGACTGGTCGACGTACTCCGCGTCGGTTCGCTCACATGGCTGCCGCCGCGAATGAGCCTGGCGGAGTAAAGGCTGGCTTCCGGCCCCGTGGGATCGACGATCGGCGCATCGGCAGGGAGTGGGAATTGATCGAACCAGTCAAAGCACCACTCCCAGACATTTCCGTGCAGGTCGTGGATGCCAAAAGCGTTCGGCGCGAACGACTCGACCTCGCAGGTGCGGGCGATGCCCGCCAGCGAACTGTTCAAGGCGTCGGCATTCGCGATGTCGACTTCTCCGAAGTCGAACGCGGCATCACTCCCGGCCTTGCAGGCGAACTCCCACTCGGCTTCGGTGGGGAGACGATAACCCTGTCCTCCCGCTATGGTCGCGCTCACCGCGACGGGTCCGTTCGGGCCGCTGTCGAACTCCAGTACGTAGTACTCTTCGAGCGACTCCATTCGCGACAGGGCATTGCAGAATTGAAGGGCCTCGAACCAAGTGATGCTCTCCATCGGAAAGTGATTCGTTCCCAATCCACGAACCGCCGAGGAGCCTTCGCCGGTAAAACTGTAATAGCTCGGCTCTGCATCATCTCCCATGACTCTGCGCCATTCGAACTGCGTCACTTCGTGACGACTCAACGCGAAGGGATGACTGATCAACACCTGCTGTGTCTGAGCCGTGCGATCGTTGCCAGTCCAGCCTCCCATTTCGAACTCACCCGGCGGGATGAAGACCATCGGCATCGCGATGGAGTTCTCGTGCTCGACGCTCCACTCCATGAACTCGGCCCACTCCGCCTGAGCCTGCTGGACGGTAACGGTGTCGCTGGGATACGTGAGCGTCACCGGCGGCTGGGCTTGAGGAGGCGACGCCATCTCCGCGGGAGGCTTCGGCGGAAGATCGACAACCGTCGTGGGCGGATCGTCGTCGGGATCGTTCGGCGGTTGAGGCTGTGTTGGCGACATCCTCCCCGGCCCCAGAGTGCGCGGCGTGTTGCCACCCGTTCGATTGCCCGAGTTGCCGCCATTGGTGGCAACATTGCCCGCAGTGTTCGTGTCGTTGTCGGGTGTGGAGGGCTGATTCGTATCGACATTTGTCGACGGTCCCAGAATCGAACCTCCGTCCGGGTTGGAGCCGTCGGTAAGATCGCCGTCAGTATCGCCAGCGGCAATCGCGGCATCATCCGGCGCGTTCCCCGGTTCATTCGCCTGCTGCCGTCTGATGATGATAATGACTCCCAGCACGACAACAGCAATCAGCAGTGTCAGATTCCACAACCAGAAATAGAGGACGCTGCGATCCTTGCCGCGGGGCTTGTAACTGGTATCGGCCTCATCGATCGCGATCGGCGTCGTTGCAGGCTTGGAGATCATGGCCGTCGGGGCCGAGTGGAACTGCGACTTCGCCCGCAGCGAGGCGTCGTAGGCTTTGCGCTGAATGGGATCGAGCAGGCACATCGACGCGCGGGCGATTTCGTCCATCACCCGTTGAGCATCGGCAGCGTGCTCCCCCTTGGTGAACTGATAGAGATAATTCATCCGCTGGTCGGCGGAGGCCGAGATCACATCGCCGTCGGACTCCGACGGCGAAACCCCCAGCAATCGATAATGGCTCGGCGGCTGTTCTTTCGCCGGAATGCCAAGCCATTTGTGATAAGGGTTGAAGGGCATTGATTAACGGGGGTCGTCTTGAATTGGGTTGATGGCCGATGGTTGGTTGTTGTCACTAGTCATTTGTCATTTGGGGGTGAGACTCCAAACTCCAAACTCCAAATGACTAATGACTAATGACTCTTCTCCGCAATTTCATTCTGTCGATGGGGTTGTTCGCTCGCCTGAACCGTTCTCCAGGGGCGGGCGGACCACATTGCCATCACCTCTTCGATGCCCTGCGGATCGACATGGCCACGATGGACGTACAACGCATATCTCAATGACAACGGGGACTGCGAGGTGGTGATGATGCCTTCATCCATGCAGGGAGAGCAGCCCATCCAGCCGTCATCGCGAACGTGCCACTTCCGCATCGGTCCCGCATGGTTGGGATGATCGAGATACGTGATTCCTTCCCAAACGACTTCGGGTTCGCCGGAACCATGCTTCACCATCGGTCCCGAATAGTCCATCCACCGCGCGGGCTGGCCGAAGATGGCCGGCTCTCCGATGAGCCCCTGGCTACTGGTGAGCTGACCGCCACCGAAGGCCGCGCTGATCGACTTGGCCACACGCACGGCGAAGAAACCGAAGTTTGTTTGCTGGAACTCGATCTCGTTGGCGGTCGGTATGAACGTGCTCTGTAGATCGAGGATGTACTCACCGTCCTTCCAGGGGATGAGTGAGGCAATCATCTCCTGTTCGAGCAGCGGCGCAGGATCGTGGCCGTCGAACCAGCCGAGACGGACGGCAATCGTCGCTTCATCACCATCGTCGTACACGAGCCAATGGAGTTGCCGAATGAACGCCTCGGTCTGATCGTTCCAGTAATTGATCCCGAGCAGTTTATAGTGGGCCCAGAAAACCGAACGATGATGATCGTGATCATTCGCCCCCGGATGCCCCATCCGCGAAAGTGATTGACCCGAGGCAGGACCGATCAGCGGATAGAAGAACGGCCGAGGCGCATCGTCGCCGAAGCACCAGCGGGTGCGCTCCTGACCATCAATGCGGAGTGATGCCTGTTGCGAAGGGAGAGGAACAACGTCGCAGCGGGAAGGGATGAACATTGTTGGGAGGAGTTATCGGTGATTGAGGAATTCGGATTGGTCACTCACGAGTCTCTCGTTAATAGGGTTGGACGATGAATGACCAAGTATAGAAGACCGTTCCGCCATGAATCGCCGGTCCAACGACTTGCGCTCAACGTCCAATAAGTCTATTCACTTTCGGCTTCATGCACAGTCGTCCCGACTTCCTGACCAAACGATAACTCCAGAGTGTGGCCATCGGGGTCATCGAGATTGACGAAGTATCCCGCAGGCTCGCCGACGGCTCCGTAAGGACCATTGCGAAAACAGCCTTCCTGTCGGGCCAGATCCGCCAGCCGATCGACTTCGTCCTGAGAGCCGCATGCCACCCCTAAATGGGCGAACGGCCCCAGCGGATACTCGACCGTCGTCTCCGCCAGCACAATCACGAACGGCCGGGTCTTGTCGCTGATCCACGCAATCTCGCGATCGGAATCATTTTGCCGGCGGCGATGCACCACCACCATGGCCGCGTACTTCGCATAGAACGCGAGACTCGCATCGAGATTCGAGACCGGCAAGGCAATATGAGTCAGGCCAAGATCAGGCATGGCAGAGTTCAGGCTGAGGAACACAGTAGAGAGCCGCTCTCGACTGGCATCGGGCCGCAAGCGGCATTATCCACTCTCACTGGATTTCGATTCAAATCAATCCTGTGTTGAACCGCGAGTCTCCGATTGCAGGCTACTGGCCAGGCGACGCCAGCGGCGTTGGCGGTGTCGGTAGTAGAGGCCGGCGAACATCCACACGATCAGCGTCAACACACCCGCTTTGATTTCGACGTCGTCGGAGTATTTGCATTTCCCTTCCCCTGCGGAGACGACGTGCATCTGGTGATCCCACGTCTTGATCATCGCATCGTGCTCACGCGTTTGAATCCGCATTGCGTCGGCGTCAATCCGTTCGAAGAACACCGTTCGCACGCCGAAGGGAATCACTCCCAGCAGCAATGTTCGGAAGCGGACCGTCGCCCCCTGTTCCCAGCGTTCGGGGAGTTGCTGCTTCCTGAGAGCCGCGACAACAACCATCGGACGCGACACCTTCTGCAGCGTCTCGCTGAGTTGCACCGCCGTCCAGGCCGTTTCGGCATCGCAATTGAGGAGCGATTCGACATGCACCCGCATCGTCAAGTTCCCCTTCGTTCGAGCGCGGTCAGCGCGGGAAAGATTTGTTTCACGTATCCACTGGCGAAGATGGCCAACGCGGCTGGCAACAGCGACATCGCACCCGTCATATAGCGGTCATTCGCCGGTTCGACGAGTACAACCAGCGCTCCTTTGGCGACCGCGAACACGAGAGCCGTCCACAGAACCAGATGCACGTCGCGAAACCGTTGAGCACTATCTGCAGGCACGACCTCGACAGGCTTCGGTCCGCGCCACAGCGCGATCAGATGCGTCGCCAGCAATATCAGCATCAGGAAAACCGTCGCGCGGTCGAGTGCCGTCAGTTGCACGACCTGCACGACGGCATGCCACGAATTCCACGCCAGCCAGCGAATGTACTGGCCAGGATGAATCAGCAGCAGTTGTCTTCCCAGGCTCGACAGGGCGGCATTCACGGCGACCGCATCCTCCCCATGCACAGCCTCAGCGGAGGGGACGGCGAGTTCCCACACCGTCGGATTGTACATCAGCTCCATCGTCAGAAAGTCGGACGGAGGCTGCCAGCCGTCGAGTTCGCCACGCCTTCTGAGCATCTCCTCCGCCAACGGCTGCACATCGGGCGACAGACGAGAGACCGAGTCAGGCTCGAGAAACTGACCGACGACGCCGACGAAGTTGTATCCGCCAAAACTCACCAGCCCGAAGTGGCCCGCGACAATCAGTCGCAGTAACGAATACGCGATAAAGGGCGTGAGCGTCGCCAATGCATAGGTCACCGATCTCCGCAGACTGCCGGCGAGACCAGCTTCGCGATGAACAACCAGCCAGTGGAGCATCAACGCCAACGCCGGCCAAAGCGGGATCAGAAACAGGTACGCCGGCCGCGTCTGATACGCAAGAAACGTCAACAGTGTCACCCCAATCCATGATCCCCAGCCCCCCTTGGGAGCCAGCGTCCCCAGGAAGAAACCCGCACTGGCGATCGACAGTGAAATGGCCAGCGAGTCGGCAGTCATCAGCGGTCCGAGCTTGAGTGCCGCGCGCGACAGCATCAGTCCCCCCGCCGCAAAGACTGCGGCATTACGACTGATTCCCGCCAGCGTGCAGCCTTGATAGAAGAGCAGGCTCGCGGCAATCAGCGCCAGCCAATGTGCAACCGGGATGGCGTTCTCGTGTCGCGACACCGACTGAACCACCACAAGAAACGCCGGGTAGCCGGGCGTGCGATGGTTCGACAACACTCCATCAAGACTCAACCATTCGAAGTCCTGGTAGTCCTGCGAGTCCGGCTCCACGACAGGCGAAAACCGATGTGCTGCTAATGAGTTTGCGAACGACACCGCGATCAGCAACACGAGCCAGCACGCAGGCTGTGACAGGAGCGACTTCATGATGACGGCTCCTTCGTCAGCCGTCGCACCTTCGTTGGTACGAATGCCGGGCGACGCGTCTCAGGCACTGCCGACTGCGTCAGCCATGTCTCCCACCAGATGCCCAGCACCAGCAACGCGAACAACGGATACGCATAATCTCGGCGTCCGGCAGCGTGATCGGTTCGAAGCTGTTCGAGTATTGCAGGTTCGAACATTCCTGTCTGTTCCGCGAAGTCTTGCGAGAGCACTTCCTTCAACATCGGTTGCCAGGGGCCTTTGAGCCAGGTTTCAATGGGTGACAGGAACCCACTCTTCTTGCGGTTCACAATCTGTTTATCGAGATCACGTTCCAGAATCGCACGTAACGGCAACTTGCCACGTCCGCGACGATATCGACACGCGGGAGGCATCGCCAGACACGCCGCCACCACTTCCAGATCGAGAAAGGGGACGCGCACTTCCAGGCTATGGGCCATGCTCATGCGGTCGACTTTGACGAGCATGTCATTCGGCAGATGAAACCGCAAATCGAGATGCAACTGCTGCTCCAACGGCGAGAGCCAGTCGGGGGCGTCATCAATCGCGTCGGCATAACATTGAAGGGGGTCGTCCTGAAGTGTGTTGCGATACTCGGAAGTGTAGAGCGATTCACGCAATGTGGCAGGCACGATTCGCCGCCAACTGCAATGGCTCTTGGGGAACGGCAGGGCGGCAGCCGCAGTGAACCTGCGCGCCAGACTGACTGCTCCATACTTGCGAGTCGATGCAGGCATGGCGCGGACGAGTGGTTCGATCATTCCTCGACGTACAAAGCCCGGCAGACTGCGATAGGTTGGAGCCCATTCGTTAGCACGGTAGGTCATGTAACCTGCCAGCAGCTCATCAGCCCCGTCCCCAGAT
This sequence comes from uncultured Planctomycetaceae bacterium, assembly GCA_942492405.1. Lineage (GTDB taxonomy): Bacteria > Planctomycetota > Planctomycetia > Planctomycetales > Planctomycetaceae > JANNSB01. Next base: position 113,794 of record CALOES010000051.1, on the reverse strand, counting down.
AACGCCACGGTGACGTTTCGACGAGTCACTTCCGACAGCATGAAGAAGGGCAACATCGAGTTGTCGGCGAACGGCTCCTCGGCATGTGAGACGACCGTTCTCAAAATGTTCGCCGCATCTTCGGACGCCTGCTCCACATGATGCCGCGTCTGGTATCGCTCGGCCACGCGCGCAGCAAACGGCGACTCATTAAAACTCGCGTCACTAAAGCTGATCGTGAACGTATCGATGTCACTCGCTCCGCTACGCCGCATCGACCGCACGACAGCCGACGAGTCGAGACCGCCGCTCAGCAGTGCTCCCAACGGCACATCGCTGATCATCTGCCTCTTGACGGCTGCATCGAGAGCCGACTCCAGTCGATCGACGCACTCCTCGAACGTTGCGGTCGGCGGCGACTCGGGATAGGGCCACTCGTACCACGTCGCTCGCTCCACGCGGCCTCGCTGCACGGTCAGACTTTCACCGGGCTTCAACTGTTGAATGCCTTCGAAGCCGGTGCGCGGCGCGGGGGTGTAGCCGTAGGTGAGGAACTGATCGAGTCCCACGGGGTCGGGGCTGCGGTCAACCGATTGCATCCGCGAGGATGCCTTTGATTTCGGAGGCGAACCAGAGTCGCGAACCATCATCCCGAAAGAACAATGGCTTGATGCCGATCGGGTCGCGCGCCAGCCAGAGAGACGCTTCACTCTGATCCCAGATGGCGAAGGCGAACATGCCATTGAGTCGGCGGGCCACATCCCGCCCCCACTCCATGTAGCCTCGCAGGATGACTTCGGTATCGGTGTTCGATCGGAATGTGTGGCCTGATGTTTCCAACTCCTGGCGCAGTTCGCGAAAGTTGTAGATCTCGCCATTGAATACGACCCAGTATCTTTCGGCATCATCCGACATCGGCTGATGGCCGGCTTCGCTGAGATCGAGAATCGACAATCGGCGATGACCCAGCAGCAGACGATCGGTGACGAGCAGGCCACCATCATCAGGGCCGCGATGGGCGAGGGCGTCGGTCATCCGCAGTCCGGTCTCGACGGAGAGAGGCTCCGCGAGTGGGCTGCCGTAATGATGGATGCCGACGATACCGCACACGCTTCATGTTCCTTCGTTCGTCTTGTCATCGGAGCCGGCCACATCTTGAGTGCCGGCCCGTGCGATCGCCAGCACCGACAGGCCACCCGTCCAGCGCATGATCGGGTCGGTCAGTCGCGCCAGCCTGGGCAACCAGCGGTCGGCACCTCGCATCTGTTGATTGACGCTCTCATCCGCCAGGCCGGCATTCTTGCGCAACCGATTGTGATACCACCACCCCAACGCTCCGGTGAAGTTGATGTACCGCAGCTGCTCGATGTTCCAGCCGGCGCGATTCAGGACGTTTGACAACGACTGCCGCGTATAGCGACGAAAGTGGCCCGCCTCGGCATCCATCTTGCCAAAGAGCCAAGGGTGCGCGGGAACAATTAACCCCAGCACGGCCCCTGGAGCGACCGATTCCCGTAACCAATTGAGTCCGGCAACATCGTCTTCGATGTGTTCCAACACATTAAAGCACAAAATCGAGTCGGCCTGAAACGGTGTCTGAGCATGCACCGTCGCGGCATCGGTGAGATCGACGCGAGCCGTGATGACGTTGCCATCACCGGCGAAGTGTTCGGCGACGCGCGTGATGCAGGCCTCATCGATATCGGTGGCAAGGACGCGCTTGCCGGCCTCCCGCAGCCAGCGGGTGTAGGTGCCGTGCCCGACGCCGATCTCCCAGACCCGCGATCCCATGTAGCGCGCTCACGAGGTCGTAAAGGTATCGCGGATAGGCCTGCATGTCGGCCATCGCGGGGCTCATGGTGGCGGCACCCGTCGGCGTGGCGGAGGCATGAGAGGCGTCAGACCCGGGCATCGTCTTCGTGCTCGCCGGTTCGAGTCGGTGGAGGGGCGATGTCGAATCGATTGCCACGGCTCACGATCACGACCGAGACGAATCCCATTCCCAGCAAAAGTGCGGAGGTACACAACGTCATGATGCCGCCGGAGATCAAACCCCAGTTTCTGACCACGCCTCCCCAGATCGTTAGCCCCAGACCCAACATTGCTATGGGAAACGCCAACAACAGAAAGACCTTTATCGGGTTACACCGCAGAATCGCCTCGATGATGATCTGCAACGCCCGCAACGAGTCGCGAAGGTAGCGGACATGCGAACGCCCCGACCGTTTGTGATAGTCGATCGGCACGTACCTAATGATCAAATCGTTGTGCAGATACGCCAACGTCGATGTGGTGGTGAAGGAGAAGCCTGCACTTATGACGGGAAAGAAACGAATCATCTCGCTCCGACGAAAGACGCGAAACCCCGAATTGATATCGGGGATCGTCTGCCCTGCGGAGAACTCGGCGAGCAGACGAAAGACCCAGCGACCCATGCGCTTCACTAGGCCACCCTTGTAGAAGCGGCCGGAACGAGCGCCGACGACCATGTCGTAACGGTCGGCTTCCGTCACAAGATCGGGCAATCGGTCTGCGGGATAGGTCCCATCGGCATCGATGATGGCGATCAGTTCGTGCGAGGCCGCGAGGATGCCGCTCTTCAAGCTGCGGCCGTAACCCCGCTGCTGCGGATGATCGATCACCTTGTCGGCCACGGCAGCGACTTCGGTCGCGGTGCCATCAGTGGCACCATCGACGACGACGATCACTTCGTGCGTGATGTCGGCTGCTTGCAGACGTTCGCGAATCTCGGTGACGACCCGACGGATCGACTCCTGCTCATTGAATGCGGGAATCACCACCGTCAAAGACTGCATGCCGTTGCCCTGAATTGGTCATTTGTCACCGGTCATTAGTCACCGGTCATTAGTCATTGGTGGTGTCGTCCGATCCCAATGACCAATGACAAGTGACCAATGACTCACTCACGCCGTCCCCGACCTCGCGTACCGGGCGAGGGTCTCTTGGAATCGCTTCTTGCCGTCTTCGACGACTCGGCGGATCTCCTTGGCGTTTTCTTCGCTTTCTTTCCGCAGTTCCGCGATCGTGTTGAGTGATTCGATCTGGAATGACGCAATCGCGTCCACGAGTTTCTGCACCGACTCGGGGTTGATCGTCGAACCATACCCCGCCTTCAGGGCGGCTCGCTCCAGTTCCTTGCCGAGTTCGGCCACATCTTCGAGTCCCTTGTTGACGCCGACCTTCATGGCCTCGGTGGCCTGCGTCGCCTCGTGCAGTCCGTGCTGCGACGTGTAGACGGTGCCGAGAATCGTGAAGACGTGCTCGTTGGTCGTGAAAAACGTGACCGACCGGCGGTAGACGCGATCCTTCACATCATGCGTCTGCTTGAGCTTGGCGATCAACGTTTCGCCCACGTCGTAGCCGATCGAGAGGTTCTCGGCGATGTCCTTGAGCAACTGATACTTGCGGTCGGCATCCTCGCATGTGTTGCGGGCCTCGTCGCGCGTCAGTTCCAGTCGCGACGTGCTCGGTCTCGTCGTCGCCGTCGCAAACTCGTCGACCGCCTTCTGAGCGTCGGCCAGTTCCTTCTTGGCCTGGTCCAGTTTGGCACTGCTGCCTTCGAGCAGTTCGCGGGCGAGGCGACCTCGGCCTCCTTGAGCGCGAAGCGGAAGTCGATGTAGCCATCCATGATGTTCTGCTCGCGATCGAGCTGATCCTTGGTGTCTTTCGAGACTTCCTGGTAGACATCGACGATCTTGTCGAAGCGGTCGGAAGGGGTGCCGCGACGCATCCGCATCCAGAGGTTCGACATCTTCTCGCCAAAGCTGATGCGACCATCCTGCAATTGATTGATGAGCATCTTGGAGTCTTCTCGCACCGAGTCGAACATCTCGGTAATCGCCAGATAGCGATTGCCGACGTTGATGTTCTCGACGTTGTCCCGCACCAGTGCGTTGAAGGTGCTCATGTAGCGGATCGTGTTGGCGATGGCGACGACCTTGGGCTCGTCGAGGTCGCGCACATCGTCGAGCAGTCGCACGAGTTCCTGCGGGACATCATCCCTGCGGGAGATGCCGAGCTTGTCGAGCACCCCGAGAGCCCGGTCGATGTACTTGCGCATGCCGCGAGGTTGCTGTTCGCTGAGCGTCTTTGCCGACTTGGTTTCTACAACGGTACCTTCGGTCTCGATGATGTCGCTCTCTGCCATGTTCTTGTTCTTCTTGCTCGACTTCTTGGATTTGTCTTTGTCTTTTTTGCCCATGATGCTGTTGCCGACAGGAGTTCTCGCCGCAAGACATGCCACTGATGCACCGCTAAGATAGCTTGCGACCCGACCATCCGCGACTGTGGGTGAAGGTTGGGACATGAGTCCCATAGCACGGGCTTCCCAGCCCGTATTGCAAGCAGAGCCAGTGACGTACGGGCTAGGAAGCCCGTGCTACGGTGAACACTCGCAGCCAATTTGACGATATCACAACCTTGTCCACCGTCCCTCCTGCCGCCGATCTTTCACTCAGCGAAATGCTGCATGTGCTCGACGTGGCGCGCACGTTGCGGCGTGATCAGGAGATCATCGAGTCGGAACTCAACAAGGAGGAACTGTTCGCCTCCCTTCGCGAGCGACTGCTGGCCGCTGCCGAGGCTGCCGGGGACAACGTCAGTCCGGACGAAGTCGATGCGGCAATCGAGATCTACTTCGACAGCCTGCATACCTATTCCGATCCGCCGTGGTCGTTTTCGATCTTTCTCGCCCATCTCTATGTGCGTCGCCGCCATTTGACGATCTGGCTGGGCGTGGCCGCCGGCGCGCTGATGTTGGGCTGGTTCCTATTCTGGTCGCCAGCGGCACCGTATTCTTCTCAATCCCGCAATCAACGCGCCGTCGCCGCACAAGAGGAGGAGGCGCGATCGACGCAGGAGACGTACAACAGTCGTCTTGCCGCCGCGCGGAGCATTGCCCAGCAGCCGGAAGCGATCGAGCATCTCGATCGACTCGCCCGCGAAGGGGACGCGGCAACCGCTGCGAACAACCTTGCGGAGCTCGAAAAACTCTCGAACGAGATTGCCGATTTCGAAATGCGACTGCGTGAGGAATACGAGGTCGTCATCGTCACTGACCCCGACCAGATGAGTGCCGTCATCCGCGACTTCGACGATCAACTTTCCGGGTACTACATTGTCGTCGAGGCCCGCGCTGCCGACGGTCGTAAGCTGCCGATGGACATCACTAATCGCGAGACCGACGAGACCGAACACGTTGTTGAGTGGGGCGAACTCGTGCCCTCGAATGTTTTCGAGCGCATTCGCCAAGACAAGCAGTCTGATGGTGTGCTGGATGAGCGAGTATTTGCCTTAAAGCGTTTCGGATGGATTGACTTGGACATTGTATTGGTCGATGGAGACGGATTGCCCCTGGAGCGACGAGGCCAGATTACTGAGTGGTGACAATGACGGTTCCGGGACGACAGATACTGGCTGAACTTCGCCGACGCCTCGATCAGGCACGGCAGCAGACCGCCGGCGTGCGCCGGGAGTTCGAGGCTGTCGACAGTCAGATGAATGAATACGTCACTCGTCGCGGCGAAGCGATCGTGGAACTGGCCCGACACGATCTTCCCGACATTTCTCAGACCACAATCGAACAGACTTACGTCGAGATTCGCGATGACCTGCGATCCATCGTTGAGAGAAAGGAACGTGCTCAAGCCGAGTTGCAGGGGCGACTGGAACGCTTTCAGACTTCCATTGGCGACCTGCAGGGACGAGTGCAGAGCGTGGCCGAGACACTCAATCAACTCGTGGCCCGTCGGACGGAGTTGGAGCAAGTCGCGGCCGATCGGCTCAAGGCCGATGGCGAGTTTCAGCAGTTGTCGCAACAGGCTCTGCAGGCAGAAATGCAACTCAAGGCCAACGAAGAACGCACTGAAGAGTTGCAACGCGAGGCCGTTGAAAAACTGCCGGCATACTTCGGCAGTCGGCTGTTTCAATACCTCTATCGTCGCAAGTTCGGGACACCCGAATACACCGACAAAGGGTGGACGTGTTCGCTCGACCGCTGGCTGGCGAAGATCATTAACTACGAGCGTCATCGTCGCGGTTACGAGTTTCTCCGCAACACACCCGCGCTCGTGGCCGCCGAAGTCGAACGCAGGCGCAACGAGTTCAACGCGCTGATGGAGCGTGTCGAAAGCATCGAGGACCGTGTGTCGGATGATGTCGGCCTCACCGAAGTGCTGCGGGCCGGTGAAGAACGCGGCAGCGAACACGATCAACTCATCGATCAACTGACGAACGAACAATCACGCGCTCAACAGGTCGAGACCGAACTGCTGGGACTCGACCAGCAGCAGGGACGATTCTACACCGAGGCTCTCGAACGCTACGTCCGCTTTCTCGGTGATACCGAGACGGCCATCCTCGAGGCCCGAGCCCGTCAGACGACGGATCCCGTCGATGATGAGATCGTCTCGCGGATCACCTGGTTGACCAACGAGATCGCCCGCCTGAAACCGGAGATGGCGCGGCTCAATGGCCGGGCGATGTCGGCCGAGCAGCTCAGCGAGGGACTCAGTTTCGTCGTGAGACGCAGCGAGCAATCGAATCTCGACTCCGACCGCTGTACAACCAACAATGCCGCCGGCATCGATCGCGACATCGATCGGTTTCTATCGGGCGCGATGAACCAGAACGACCTGTGGAACTCGATTCGCGAACAGCTCGATTTCGAGCCGACCTGGGTCGAGTCGACAGCCGTCAACGCCGGGAAGGCGATCAATCACCCGGTCTCACAAGTCCTGCTGAGCGCGCTGGCCCATGCGGCGGTGACGACGCTCACCCAGGCGTCTGCGTCGGCTTCGACAACAACATCGAGGCCGGCCACATCGAGCCCTCGAGTGACAACGTCACGCAGCCAGTCGGCTCAGCGCAGCGTCGCCCGCCGCGCCCCCGTCGTTCACGCCCGCCGCGTCGAAGCCAGCCGACCATCGCCGAGCAAGCGGTTTACGACGCGCGGCGGGTTTTAGCCCTCGGTCAATGACGTGGCCCTACCCTCGTCTCATCTCGTTGCTGGATCGAGCTCGTTCGCATTCTATTCTCCATCCCTCGCCGCGTGTCTTCGTCTGTGCTTGGCCGGTGGGTGTCTGATTGATCCTTGTTCCACATCTTATCCGGTCCGAATGTGACTAGACTTCCTCCCCATACGTTCAATTCCAATTATCCCAATTTTTCCTCACTCCCCATATAACCCCCAATAACATTCTAATCGGAATCCAACATAATTGCTCGATGCTGCTGATCGTCGCTGTCACCGTGCTCATTCGCCGCAAAGCCGATGCTTGCCACAACGAGCAAGCCCACAGCGACAATCAAAGCGAGCAATCCAAGCCCGAAGCAAACAAACGTCGCTTCAGATGCAGCGACGACAAATCGTAACATCGGGACGACTGGTTGCGTATCGGTTAAAAGTGGTAAGAGTTTGTGTTGATGGCGTGGTGTTCCGGACGCCATACTGGCTCGGCTTTCTGCTCGTCCCGCTTGCACTTCTTGCAACACGTGGTGGTTTCCTGGTCGGAAACAGGACATGGGTCGGAATTCAAGTTCGTGCGCGAGTTGCTCAACCCCGATGCGTCCCAGCATTGTTTCACTGTGTCGCGTTACCACCAGCATTCTTGACTCTATTGTAAGCAATTGCATCAAGCTTATGCACCCGCATCGTGCAGGCTCTTGCGATTTCGCGTGCTCGATGTGCCTCCTGTTGTTCATCGTACTCAGCGGATCTGGTGTTCGCGGTCAGCAGCAAAGCAAGCCTTTCTCCTCGTGATATTGCACAGCCCAGTAATGAGAGATTCAAACAACGCGACAGCTGCAGTTCTGATCTTCCATTCTCTGGACGAAAGAAGATCCGGAAGCTCCCCCTCCCATGGACTGCGAAGTGGATCCTCGGAGGACTCACGAAATCGATTGCGGCGAGAAATGTTTCGCACTCAACTTTCAGGCGGGCTTCAAATCATTCTGCTTCCATGCTCCCACTTTTTGGGTCCACAATGCATGCTTGAATGCACCACCGCGATGACCGCGCGTCGCTCATGTTGCGTTTCGACTCGCAAATCGATCAACCGTTGGATTCTTAAGTAACCCCGGACAAGCTGCTCTCGTTCCTGCTCTCTTACCTGTTCTCTTTTGTTCTCGTCGTCGCTTTTGTTTCTCCACAATTTGAGAGCGAAAGCAGATTGCACCAACACTAATGACATGCCAATTGCCGGAACACAGATCCAGAACGCGAGTAGGGGTGCCACTTTCTGATCCTCGAGCGGAGTGCGTGACAAGTATCTCATTGCAGATGCAATAGACTTCCGCCGTATCCTCACGCTCAATAATCGAGGTGTCAATCTGTTCGCGTTCTGATTCTCGCCGTTGAGATAACGCTGCGTCGTTTCCATCTCCGACCTGAGATGGTCGGCGAGTCGGTCTTGGACGCGGTCTTTGAGGCCTGCCATCCAGAAGAGTTGCACGAGTTGCTGCACGCGGGTCTCTGGACGCACGCTCGACTCGGTGACGATGGTGATCGCGTGACTCACCCATTCGTCGCCGATGCCGGCGAAGACCGCTTGCAACTCGGCCTCGGGGAGTCGATCGAGTTCCCTCACCAGCTCAGCCAGGAAATCTCCCAAGGGTGTGTCGGTCGTGAGTTGATTGAGATCGTTCGACAGCGAAACGGCATCAAGCCGAAGCAGGCCACGGTCGGCCCAAGCCTTTTCGAGTGCGGGGTGAACGAACCGTAGCAACTCGGCGGCATACAGACTCGTCAACGGTCCACAGGTCTCGTCGCGTGAGAGGCGTTCGAGTTCGGCGAACGCGGTGGCATCACCGAGAATCATCGCCGCGACGGCTTCACGTCCCACTTGCCAGGCGGGTGAACCGCGAGAGAGGAGAGCCGTGTTCCCCATCAACACGCATTGGCCGACCCAGCTCAGCGGGTTGGCGGCCAAAGCCTGCGACGCAGGGATATGGAAGCGTTCTTCATCCTCGTCTTCATCACTCGTAATGAAGGCGACCGTTTCGACATCATTGGTCGCGTCATAGTTTCGCAACAAGCGGCTAAGAGCCTCCCAGCGGGTTGATTCGGTGTCGTTCCCCAATCGTCTCGCCCACCAGGCCGTCTCGGCTGTGAAGAACTCTCCCAACGCAAGCGCGGGGAGCTGGCCGTGATTGAGTTGTGTCATGCGTGCTTGCCCCACGCACGCCGTCATTGACTCGGCGACCCCGTTCTGCCGAATCGAGATGCTGATCGTGTCACCGTTCTCCGAAGTGCATTCACAGAGTATGAGTCGACCCGTAGCGGCGTCGAACTGCGATCGCACACCTTCCCATTCGGCATGCAGCATGCCATCGCGAATCTCGAACGTGGCGGTCTCGGCGTGAGCGTTGGTCAGCATGAAGGCGGGAGTGACCCTGATCTGCAACAGGCCTCCCGACTCGGAACTGACTCCCATGCCGAAGGCCAGGGAATACTTGCGACCTGCTTCATCGGTGGGAGTGCGAATGAATGTGATGGTTGCGTTGGGTTGCGGACCGCTGTCGGTTTCGAACTGCAGGGCATTGGTCGTGGCCGACGAATAGATCGACGTGCGGTTCGCGGAGAACTCGAACGCGCATAGCCAAACAATGGTACGCCGTTGAAGAGACGACATGCGTTGCCAGAAAACTGTCTCCGTGCGGGCTGAGTGCCAGATCGAAATGGGCGTTGGCTCCATCGAGCCAAGCGGGGAGAGTCCATTCTTCGCTGTCGCTTTGGTCGAGTGTCGTTGAGAGCGTGCTGCATGACCTCTTGAAGTCCCCTTGGCCGTGCACGCAGATGTCGCCGTCGAAGTTCTCGGGATGCGCGAGCCATTCGGCTGTTCGCAGCAGAGCGAGGTCGATCTCGCTCAGTTCTTCACTCAATGTCGGCACGTCTTCGCATTCGAAGAGTGCGATCTTTACCAACTGCCGTCCTGGCTGATCCTCGATGGCCGACGTGGTGATGGCGTGCAGCGCGAAGCGACCCGACGCTTCCAGTCGGCTCTCCCACTGACGGCGTGTGAACAGGTCGCACGGCATGCCGACAGTGATGCCGAGATACCCTTCGATCTCGGCCTGCGTGTGACGTTCGATGCCGGTGACTTCGATCTGTCCGACCGAAGTGGCCGGCCCACGTTCAACGGCAACAAGTAACTGAGTGAGGCCGCTGGCGGCATCGGGGGCGAGTTCGATATCGACGTGGGCTTCGAGGTAACCGGCTTCATTCATTGTTTCCAAGATTCGCTTCACGAGTTCGTTGCGCTGAAACTCGGTAAACGATGTCGGCACTTCATCGACCCACAACGCCTGTCGCTTCTGGTTGGCGTTCGCTTGAACACCAGCCGCCGAAGGCTGGGAAGCATTAGGCAACATGGGTGCGGCAGGTTTTTCGTCTTCGGTGAGTCGTTCGATCAGCAACTGTTCCAGTTCGCCAGCCACGCCGGTGACGACGACGGGACCGTTGTGGAATTGTGGGCCTTCGACGATCTCAACGATGACGCCTTGCGCCGACTCGTCGTAGTCGGCGGTCACCATTGCTTCGGGGAATCCCAGATGGCGATACCCGTGTTGCAGCTCGGTTTCGATCGTTCTCAAGAGTGTCGCCAGCGAGGCCAGCGGGCGCGAGGCCGACAAGAGTGCAAAGTCACTGTCGAGCGCGGAGACGATCTTGTCGTCGGGGAACGACGCATTGCCGTGAAACTCGATCCGTGAGAAGTCGCCCATTTCTCCGACCAGCCACGGACGATCGGCCCGGCTGACCTGAGTGATGAACAACGTCGAGAGAGCGAACGCAAAGGCAAAACGGTTTCGCATGATTCCCCTTCCCTGGGAGACCGGCAATTCATAACGCCAGGCGACACAACACCCGCAACGTGCGGCGAACCATAGTGCAAATCAGGCATTTGGGGGAATATCGGTCTCGGAACCGATCTCTGTCGCACTGGTCACACGCCCGACAGATCGACATGCTGCTTGTCGATGTAGATTCCCTGCTTATCCATGGCGGAAGTCGTGAGACGACCGAACACGCATCAAGAGAGAATGACCCGCAATGACTCTCACCAAGAACAATATGAACTTTTTTAATGACTACATCGCCGCGACGATCGGCGCATTTGAATCGAACAAACGGTTGGCCGATCGCGCGGTGGCGCAGGTGTCGCATGAACTCCTGCATGCGTCGTTGGATCCGAGCATCAATTCGGTGGCCGTCATCATGAAGCATGTGGCGGGGAATCTGATCTCCCGCTGGACCGACTTCTTGACGACCGACGGCGAGAAGCCGTGGCGGAACCGCGATGACGAATTCGTCGACGGCTTCAACACTCGAGCCGAACTGCTGGCGTATTGGGAACAGGGCTTCGCCTGCTTGTTCGAAGCGCTTCGCCACCTGACGCCCGCCGACATGGAAACGACCATTCATGTGCGCGGCGAACCCCATTCGCCGTTGCTGGCAATTCAGCGATCGCTGGGACATACGTGTTATCACATCGGCCAGATCGTGCAGGTCGCTCGCGTCCACGTCGGCGATCAATGGCAGACGCTGACCATCCCCCGCGGCGGCTCAGAGCAATGCAACCGCGACCATTGGGGCCGAGGCTAGAACGCGTTTCAGAACCGCCGAAAGCAGGTTTCGTCTGTCGGACAGACCTGAAGTGGTGCTTTTCTCTCAGCCCGAGGAGCTCGAGTGAAGCCAACGCCTCACAGTTCTCCCGCGCTCGGTGCGGTCGGCTCGCTGATTGCACGGGAGGTGGATAGACTGCGGGGCGTGGTGTTTGGCCGAACGTCGAACACCGGAGCCGCCCGGGGCCAATGTCACTTCAACTCTCAGGTGATCGCCCGTGATCCTGGAAGGCGTCATCACGACTCGTAACATGGATGGGAGCGTTAACATCGCCCCCATGGGACCGGTCGTTGACGAAGAAGTGACTTCCCTCCTGCTGCGTCCGTTCCCAGGGTCGACGACGTGCGTCAACCTGCTGCAACATCGTTGCGGCGTCTTCCATGTCGTCGACGACGTGCTGTTGATCGCTCAAGGAGCCATCGACGAATGGCACGACGTACCCGACACGATTCTCGCCGAGAAGATCGAAGGCTTCGTGCTCGAAGGTGCCGCGCGGTGGTACGAGTTCGAGGTCGCCGAGGTCGACGATTCGCAGGAACGCTGGAGCGTAAAGACCCGCATCGTTCACCGGGGACACGGGAAGGAGTTGTTCGGCTTCAACCGTGCGAAACATGCCGTCATCGAGGCGTCGATTCTGGCGACGCGACTGCATCTGATCCCGGAGTCCGAAGTCCGCAGACAACTCACCTGGCTGGAGCCGATGGTCTTGAAGACCGGCGGCGACCGCGAACTCCGCGCCTTCGCGATGCTCGTGTCGCACATCAGCGAGTTCTACGGCGAGCCGTCGGACGCCGAGTGATCGTGCGACACGCTTCTCGACGGCGATGAATGTTGTCGTCGATGGGTCCATGCATCATTGGCCGGAGGTGGTGTCTTTCCTCTTCGCTTTGACGCCACTTACCAGACAAAATCCCAGCGTCACGACCGCGATGATGGCCGTGGAAATGAGGAGGCCCCAGAGTGTTCCCAGATTCTCAATCGTTGCCCGGCAGATGCCGTGACCGATGCCGATACTGGCTCCGATGACCAGGGGAAACCGGATATCGCGGTCCTCTGTCGATAATGTCTTCATGGCTGTTCTCCAAGCATGTGAACGGGACAAGCCCCGCCACAACGCGAGGACTCCGCAAAGCCCAGCGTGGAGTCGATAGGAGTGTTACAGCCATTCGGACGATTTTCGCCGGAGCCGGCCGGCCCCTTAGCCCCCGGCGAGTCGCCGGGGGATTATCGCGAAACAGCAATGCAGTCGTTTCATCATTAACTCGTAGCGGAACTCGTGAGAGTTCCGATGAGCCAATGTGATAAGTCCCGCAAGCAACGCTAGGCGATACAAATGGGCCCGTCTCACGTCTCGCTTGCTGGCGCTGCGGGCTATTGTTCGACCTGGCTGGTCAGGATGATCAGCAGCGTCGACTCTTCATCGCCGATCCTGGGCACAGACCAGACCAGTGTCTGACCTTGTGGGATCGTCAGGGTGGTCTCGACTGTCAAGATGTCCTTAATGGGAGAGACGATGTCGCCGACCAGGATGAGTTCTTCTTCTTGAAACTCGCTCTGCTCGACGTTCAATTGCATGCGGATGGCGCCTTCGCGAGTGACGGTCGGGACGAGTTCGAGAGAGATGCCGCACTCCTGTTGTTCGACAATGGGGATGAGGTTGTTCTCCGAGAACGTCACTGCGCTGACTACGGGGACGACTTGGCCGATCTGCACCTGCGCGGCATTGTTGTCGAGCCGCGAGAATCTGTGGTCTCGACAGGACCGAGCATTCCTTGTCTTCTTGGAGGGCACGAAGTAGTTCGTCCGTTTGCTCAGAATTTAATAACAGGCCGCACGACTCTTCTGCGGGGCAATCCGCACTGACGGGTTCGCCACCGAACTCTTGGGCGATAACACGCAGGGCATCGGTTGCGGAAGCATCGATTTCAGCCAGGACGGCATTCGTGCGGATCAATGGAGCCATTTCGCGCTCCACGACAGTATTCGCTTGCAGAGCGCTCTCTTCTTCTTCGCTTCCCGCGATCTCGGCACTCATTAGCACCACGTAGCCTTCGTCATCGACCTGCAGCGTCATCAGTACGGTCTTGCCGGTCGGCACGCGATGATTGTGCTGCATTGGCGGCACCCCTTCGCCCAGCCCTAACAGCATGTTCAGGTTCACGCGGACGGCACGACGATCCTCGGTCGCGATCGCCGTCAACGAGGCTGGAAACCCATATCCATATAGACTCGTGTTCTGTCCATTTCTTAAAGAGACCGAAAACGACATCATCTCGATCTCCCCGGCAGCGTTCAATTCGTTGTATTGCTGCAGGGCGGCATCGTCGAGAACTTGGCCATTGTGAGACATGGCGAACGCCGACGTCGCCTCGTCCAACATGGCAAGTTTAAGCGTGATCTGGATCGACGTGTTGTTGATGCGTCGCAACTGCGTGAGCAGATCGCGAATCTGTTGATGCATCGCCGGTGTCTGGCGCACGATCAAGCTCATCGTGCCGCCATGCAGCGTGATCGTTCCGCGACCTTGACCAAAGTCATCTTCGAACGTCGACTCGAGCGTTTCGGCCAACTCGCCGAGCGCGACGCGCGACTGAGATTCCCCCCCATTCGCACCGGCGGCATTCAGCATGAGCGCGAACTCCTCGCTCTGCTGAGCGAGCATCGCCAGCATCGCCTGATTGGGATCGGAGGAAGAATTCGCCCCCACAACCAGGTCGGCGACTTCGTAAACGACGATCTCTAAAGGCTCTTGTTGAGCGACAGCCGCAGGCGGCTGTGGTTGATACGCCACGACTGCTGAGGCCGGTGCAATGGGTGCCGATGGCTGTTGTTGAGGCCGGTATTGAGGTTGGGCCACCACAGGCTGTGGCGGCTGAGGTTGAGGATAGGCGGCGACGGGTGGCCGCTGCGGATACGGGCTCGACGGAGCGTGAGGCACTTCACTCACCGCAGGTGCCTGAGGCCGGTACGGATCACCAGCAACTTGCACAAAGACTCCAGGCACGCCTTCAACCGGAATCGCTTGCGGATTCGCCGGAACGGCGTACTCCTGAGCCGATGCCAGATTCACGATCAACAGACCACAGAAAACCCCGATCCAGCGTGCCATGAGCTTGCCTCCCTGCAAAGAGCGAAATCGATCGAATCAGCGGGCGGGAGTTGTAGCAGGAAAGAGAGAATGGGGGCTAGAGGGGATCAAGCGAGACGGGGCGCGATCACTTTCTTGCATTCGGACGACGGATCACCCAGACGAACCAGTATGCAGTGAAGGTCAACACGGCTCCTGAAATGATCAGGAAGTACCGTCCAATCCGGGCATTCTCGGCAACGGATACGTCAGCCAGTACGCCATTCAATCCCAGAAACCCGAAAAGCAAGAATGGAATTGCCACGAAAATGGACAGCA
Source organism: uncultured Planctomycetaceae bacterium (assembly GCA_942492405.1). GTDB lineage: Bacteria > Planctomycetota > Planctomycetia > Planctomycetales > Planctomycetaceae > JANNSB01. The sequence continues at coordinate 98,768 of CALOES010000051.1, read as the reverse complement.
TAATGCACATCAGTGTGATGAACGCCTTCATGGCAGATTCTCTTCTGCCCATTTTCGTAGTCCACGACTTGAGAATGATCCGAAGTTGTGGCTTCCGGCGGGTGATCGCGACACCCAATACCCTATCGCAACGTCTGGACACTCAGGGTCGAAATGCAGATCGAACTGATACCGCTTTCTTGCGTTCACAACGATATGCCAAGAACGTGAATACGAGGGATGATTCGGAGCATAGCCTTCGGCATCTGTGATCGCAGAAGCGAAGGCAGACAACACTTCGGGGTCATTGATCGTTTCGATCCTCTTGAGTGAATCGTCATCAAAGACCTCTATCTCATTGACTGTCACTTCGTCGAACTCTTTGAGTTCCGCAAGCCGCCGCGTTTGATCGATCATCATCGGCAGCATCGCTAATACTCCGAACACGACAACGCCGATTGCCAACAAGCGAGTATAGATCGCGGTCACGAGCCACTCATTGCGAGTGTCCGATTCGCTTCGACTCTGCCATTTGTAGCCCACGAAGTATCCGGGCAAAGTGAAGAGAGCGCCACCCATCCAGAAGTTGAAGAACCAAAAGTGGTGGTAGCCGATAGCAAGTCCGATCAGGCCGCCGACAATCTGAAACCCAGCAACCGCGCACAGAATCCGCCAAACGCTTTGCAAGTCGCTTGTCGTAAATCGAGCGGACATGATTGAATTCGCCGAATGTTCGCCGGCGATCTCGTAAGTCAAAGACGGTGGTTCACCACAACACTCCCAGGCCCGCGGCGAGGAGGATGCTGATGATCAGCAGCACGATGAGGAACTTCCGCCAGTCGGGTTGGTCGGTCGGCGGCGGTGGTTCGTCGAGAATGTACTCGCCGCAGATCGGGCAGACGTCGGATTCTTCATACACTTCCGAGCCACAGGCCGGACAGGGGCGGACGTCGGTGTCGTCGTCGTAAGCTTCGTCCTCGTCATCGAAGTCGGCAGCGTCTCCGACATCGTCGTCTCCGAACGGAGAGCCGAACTCGTATTCGCCGTCCCAACGCTGAGCATCTCGCTCCGACACACTTCCTCCGTTGCAGCCCCGGCACCAGTCGTCATCACATTCATCATACCGAATCTCGCACCGAGTGGAGACAGCGCGAATTTGGGATTTGCCGCTCGTATGTAGTGCAGCCGCTGTTTCGCAGCCGGAGGTTCTGACATACTGCGTCGAGCCAGTTTCAAAACTCAGCCGTAGCGTAATTCGTGAGAATTCCGACCTGCGAACGCATCGGAACTCTCACGAGTTCCGCTACGACGCGACCAGATCGACTGCACTTGTTGAAAGGGACACGCATGAGCGACGGTTTTCACACCAACCCGCAGCGCAAGCCAGGGGGACGTGAGTTCGATGTGGCATGCGTGGCGATCGCATCGCTGCTGTGCTTGTTGTTCACAACCTCCGCCAGCGCCCACGAAGGCCCCGATCCGCTCGCGCATTGGTTGATGAACGCTCGCAGCGTGGCCGATGGTCAATTGAATGCACGACTTGGTCCCGCCGGCACACTCGCCGGGGACTACGAGATTGTGCAGGATGCGCTCGGCGATTCCCTCTACTTCTCCGGCGGTCTCGCGGGCTGCGTGGTGGCCGACGACTTCCATGACGTGCAGGAGTTTCTCCCCGCCGATCATCTCACGGTGTCGTGTTGGGTCTCGATCGACACCCCTCAACAATGGGGAGGCATCGTCGGTTGCCTGCAGGACAACGGCGACGAAGAGACCGGCTGGATTCTCGGTTACAACGAACGCACCTTCACGTTCGGCCTCGCCACCACGGGTGCTGACGATGGCGATGGCATGATGACTTACATGCAGGGAAACACCGAGTACGAGCGGGGCAAGCTGTATCATGTCGTGGCTGTCTACGACGGCGCACTGATGGAGTTGTACGTCAATGGCGTCCTCGATGCTTCGTCGGAACAGCAATCGGGCGATGTGCTCTACCCCGATGATGCTTCCGTCGTCATCGCACGCTACCAGGATGCTGATGAGTTCTATCCCCATCATGGTCGCATTCGAGAGATCGCCATCTACGATCTGGCGGCCCGGGCGGCGTGGGTCGAGCACGACTTCTCACACAACGCCGAACTCGCCGCACTGCCGGCGTTGGTGATTGCGCCGGAGTTCGACTTCATCATCGAACCCTATCTGCAATGGGGAACGCAGACCGGCATGACGATCATGTGGCAGACATCACAATTAGCAACATCGATCGTGCATCACGGCGAGACATCGGATTGCGACCAGCAGGTGGCTGTCGAGGGGACGAGCCTCATTCACGAAGTTCGCATCGAGGGACTCGAGCCGGAGACGCAGTACTTCTATCACATCGAATCGGTGAATGAGCAGGGGGAGAGGCTCGCAAGCGATGTTCGCACGTTTCAGACGGCGGTGAATGCAGAGACGCCGTTCGCGTTTACGATCATCAGTGATACGCAGGGGAACCCGGTCGTGGCGGGACGGCTTGCAGAACTGGCGTGGGCGCAACGGCCCAGCTTCCTGCTGCATCCCGGGGATCTCGTGGAGACGGGAACCAACGACATGCACTGGACGCGGCATTTCTTCCCGAGCATGCACGAACTGATCTCGCGCGTGCCGTTGTTTCCCGTGCTGGGAAACCACGAGCAGAACGCCCGCAACTACTACGACTACATGTCGCTGCCGGAGCCGGAGTACTACTACGATTTTCGCTACGGCAACGCCCACTTCTTTATGGTCGATTCGAATCGCAACGTCGATCCGGGTTCGGAACAGTGGCTATGGCTGGAGCAGGCTCTCAGCGAGTCGGACGCCGTCTGGAAGTTCGCCTGCCATCATCATCCGCCGTATTCCTCAGACGAGAACGACTACGGAGACCTGTGGAAGACGAACCGTTCGACCCGCGGTGATGAGCGCGTGCGTCAGTTGTGCGAACTCTACGACCAGTACGGCGTCGACATCGTCTGGAATGGTCACATTCATTCGTACGAACGCACTTGGCCGATTCGGCTGGGACAGGCGGTGGATGACGAGGGGACGATCTACATGATCACCGGCGGCGGCGGCGGCTTTCTGGAGAACGCCGGCCCCTCACGCCCGGGCTTTCAAAACAACGTGCGCTACGGGCACCACTACTGCATGTGCGTCATCAACGGCCGCGTGCTCGAATTCAAGGCGTTCGATCTGGAAGACCGTTTGTTCGACACACTGCGGATCGAGAAACGATAGTCGCCTTTCGCTCCGCGAAAGTTGCGGCGGAGTGATGATCGCGCCCGCAATGAGAGGCTAACACGTGCCATCCGTTGAGCCTGACGAACTGCGACCCGTGCTCTGCGAGAACTGCGGCAGGCGTTTCACCGTCCGCGAGATCGGGGACGCTGATTGCCTGACGCTGCTGAATGCACACTCCGATCGCAAGCTAGAGGAAGAGCTGAGAATGCTGCTCAAGGTAAAAGAGTACTTTGATCGCACTCCCGGAGCGGAAGAGGAGCATCACCAGCGTCGAATTGATGTCCTCAGATTTCCGCCAAACAGAGATGGTGAGAGCCGGCCCGAATCGGGGAAGCGGAACGCACCATCCCTCGACGACGAAGTGACGGAGTATCTCTCGAATCACTTCTTCAAGCTGGAAGTTCGCCTGAAGTTTGTGAGCGAAGAAATCTCCAAGCGCGAGGGTTCGGTGAGGGATGTCTTCTGCAAATTGTGTGAAACCGGCCGGTTGACAGTTCCCACGGAGGACTGGGACGCCTTCGTCGAGTTTCGATCGACGTCGTGGGTCTGGCCCAATTGGCATCGCTTCGATGACGATGGCATGCTGCACCTGAAGTGGACGGGGTGGCGTGCCGATGGCCACATGACCGGGGAGCAGGCCGTCGAGCGAGAGAATGCAGAATATGAGTTCTGGTGTTGGCTGGTCGCGCAGCCACAGCATGCTCGACTTGTAAACACCGACGAGTTGCCAGCCCTCAAAGAGGAATTCGCTCGCGAGCGGGGAGGGAACGGCGGTGAGTGAATCCATCGGCAATCGTTTCGTCATCCTCACGCACGACCATCCCTTCCTGCATTGGGATTTGATGCTCGAAGAGGGGGATGCGCTCACGACGTATCGACTGCTCGAAGAGCCGGTGAGCGAAGGTGTCGTACCAGCCGAAGCGTTACCGCCGCATCGCAAGGCCTATCTCGACTACGAAGGCCCCGTCAGCGGCGGACGCGGAACGGTGACGCGGTGGGATCGCGGCACGTGTGAAGCGATCAGTCAGTGTGAGACCGAACAGGTGTGGAGGCTCGAGGGAACGCGGATCAACACGACGATCACCCTGAGGGCCGACGGCTCAACCTGGTCGTGCAAGTTCGAGCGGCATACCGACAAGCGGATTTGAAACGGTATGAACTCTTTGATTGCCAGCGGAGGCTCGCTGCGGTATCACTTGAGTGTTCGCCACAGATCGTGGCGGTGCCGATTCTTCGACGGGAGTCTTGCATGTCGCCATTGTTGCTCACACTGCTGTTGGCTGCCGATCCGCAGCCGATTCATCGCGAATGGCAAATCGAAGGAGAAGTTCGTGAGGCGGTACTGTACGTCCCCGACAAGACCGATCTGGAATCGATGCCAGTCGTCTTTGCCTTTCATGGACACGGCGGAACGGCACGCAACGTGGCCCGTGGGTTCGCCTTTCAGGAGTATTGGCCCGAGGCGATCGCCGGCTACATGCAGGAGTCCCGACGCCCTCGCCTGCTGATCGTGAAGGCGAGCGCAATGGCTGGCAACAGACGGCTGGCGACCACAACGACCGCGACCTCAAGTTTGTCGATGCCGTGCTCGACACGCTGCGCACGGATTACTCGGTTGATGAACGCCGCATCTTCGCCACCGGTCATTCGAACGGCGCCACCTTCACTTACCTGCTCTGGGCGCAGCGGCCGGATGTCTTTGCGGCGTTTGCACCCTCAGCGGGGGGTGGAGAGGTTGTCCAAACGATCACGACACCGAAACCGGTGATGATGATCGCGGGCGAGAACGATCAGGTCGTTCGCATTCGCAGCCAAAGGCGAATCATGGCAGGTGTTCTGGAACTCAACGGCTGCGAGCGCGAAGGCCAACCATGGGCGCAAGATTGCACGCTCTTCACCTCCGCAGCAGGCACACCGGCAGTGGCCTTTGTCCACAACGGCACGCATATGTTTCCCGACGAAGCCCCGCCGCTTATCGTGCGGTTCTTTCAGGAACATCAGTTGCCGCAGGAGTGACGGTGAGATGAGGGATGAGAGTTGAGAGACGAGAAGCAATTGCTCGTCGCATGCAACCTGAATTTGAAAGACTCGATACATATGAATCCAATGCCAACTGCTTCTGTTTGCCTCGTTGTCTTCGCGTTGCTGGTGGGGATCGCCGCCAGTTCGATCGCAACAGCCGACGATGCCGTCCCTCCTGAAGTGTGCGGCACGTTTTCGATCGTGGCCTACGACCCCGAGACGCAGGAACTGGGGGTGGCTGTTCATTCGCGAGTCGTTGCCGTCGGATCGATCGTCCCTTTTGCGAAGGCCGGCGTGGGGGCGATTGCAACGCAGTCGTATGCCAACGTCTCTTATGGTCCGCGGGGACTCGAACTCCTGGAGGATGGTCTGGACGCCGGCGAGGTTCTCGAACTGTTGCTCTCGGGTGACGAACAGCGCGAGGTGCGGCAGGTCGGCATCATCGCGGCCGATGGCAGCACGGCCCAGTTCACCGGCAGCGAATGCCTCGACTGGGCCGGCGGCCGGATGGGGGAAAACTACTGCGTGCAGGGGAACATTCTTGCTGGTGAAGAAGTCGTCGACGCGATGGCCGAGGCGTTCGAGAACACCGAGGGAGAACTGGCCGAACGGCTATTGGCCGCGCTCGATGCGGGCGATGCCGCCGGGGGAGACATTCGCGGCAAGCAGGCCGCGGCTTTGTTGATCGTTCGCGAAGGCTGGGGCTACGCGGGTCTCAACGATCGTTACCGCGACATCCGTGTCGACGATCATACCGATCCGATCGTCGAACTGCGCCGGGTGTACGAAGTGCATCGTCGCGTGTTCGGCAGACCGGAATGACGTCGCTCGCCTAGCTCGACTTATTCTGCGCAAACGACTCGCGCGCGAACTCCAGATCGCCGTAGAAGTCGAAGAAGCGATCGAGCCGCACCAGGCGGAGGAGGTGCATGACGGGGCCTTGGACGGCAGCGAGTTTCACTTCACCCCCTTGTCGTCGGAGGTGCGTCTGCAGTTTCACGAGCGCCCCGACTCCCAGACTGGAGATGAAGCCCAAGTGCCGGCAGTCGATGATGATCTTCGTGCGGCCGAAATCAAGATGCCGCTGAAGCGCCTCCTCGAACTCCCGTGTCGAAGTCGTATCGAGATTGCCTCGCAAGACGATTGCGAGGATGTCGCCGTCGATGACGCTGGATTCAAATGTGGAACCTTCGTTCATAACTCGTTGTGTTTCCGACAGACCGCGGTGCAGGTGTGAGCACTCATCAGAACAATAATATGGCTTATGTCTGTTAAGAACCGAGTCCAGAACTCGGAGCAGCACCCATGATTTCGAAAAACTCTCCTTCTCGGCATGAGTCGAGTTGACGAAATTACCTTATCGTCGTCTGCAATCAACAGAAGGCTTGTGTCGTCGGCTTGACGACGATGTCGGGGACGTGCGCCCGCGGGGGGAGTTTGGCGATCATCACGACGGCGGCAGCGATGTCTTCGGGTTGCAGGATGCGGGCTCGGTGTTCGGCCGACACCGGGACTGGACGGTTGTCTAGAATCGGCGTTTCGACTTCACCGGGATAGACGTTGGTGACGCGGATGCCGCGGTCTTTTTCCTCAAGGGCGACGCAGGTGCCGAGCACCGTCATGGCGAACTTCGAGGCACTGTAAGCGACGCCTCCCAAAGGGCTGGCGCGGAGTCCGGCGATCGAGGAAATGTTGATGATCAGGCCGTCCTTGCGCTCGCGCATTTGCGGCAGTACGGCATGGATCGTGTTGTACGCCCCGGTGGCGTTTACCTGGATCAGCTTGTCCCAATCCTCGGGAGCCAGGTCTTCCATCGTCCTCTTTTGGATATTGATGCCCGCGCTGTTGAGCAGAATGTCGATCTGCCCCAGTTCCTTGGTGGCCCAGGCGACGAGTTCATTCGCGCTCTCGCGATTCCCGACATCGGCGACATGCGTGAGGATCGCATGCTCCCCCTGGTGCTGGGCGGCCACCTTCTTCAACGGTTCTTCACGCCGACCGGAAATGACGACGCGACAACCTTCTTGAGCGAGCGCCAGCGCACAGCCCGCTCCAATCCCTGTTCCGCCGCCGGTAATGAGGACTGTTTTGTTCTTGATGTCCATGAGATGGTCTTTCAGTGTCAACTTGTTGAATTTCGGTGTTCCGCCAGCGCGTATGTTAGAAGATGTTTCGCGACTTCGCTTGTCTGAAGTTTGCCTCAATCAAAAAAGCATCCCGGATGCTCTAAGCATCCGGGATGCTGGTCGATGTCGTTCTCGAATTGAGAATCAGCTCTGACGCCTGCGGCGCTGGCCTCCGCCGACGTTCGTGCCGATGTTGATGTAGGCGTGAACGTGAGGCGCGCCCCGGAAGTGCCAGACGAACGACGGGCCTTCGATCCGCCAGATGTCCCATTCCTGGTCGTCGTTGATGTCGCCTTGCTCGTAGAAGGCCATGCGCAGATTGGCGATATCGCCGTTCTCCTGCAGCATCGCCATCACTTCCTCGACGTCTTCTTCGCGATAAGGCGAGAGCAGCGTTTGAATCGTCGTCGCCACGAGTTCCTGCTGGTCCGACGACATTTCACCAACGCGCAGTCCAGGGAAGTTTCCTTCACCCCCTTGCAATTGCACGGCACCTTCCTGTGGGGCTTGCGGGAGTAGCGCTTGTCCGCGCTGGGCCGAATCGAGTGCCTGGAAGACTTCGTTCACCTGCTTGGTCTGGTAGCCGTAGAAGTTCAGGCTGGGCTCTTCCATCCCGTGGCCGTAGACCAGTGGACCACCAAAGGCCGCGCCTTCAATGCTATTGCCGTCGGCTCGCAACGTGAGATGCCGACCGGTGAGAGCCCACTCGTATTCGCCTTCACCTGGCGTGCCGAAGACGGCAACGCTGAAGTTTTCGAGGCCGCCGGCGTCTTCGTCCATCTGCTTGAGGAGACGTGCGTATCCGTCTTCGCTCATCAGGTTTTGGATGATCTCCTGCGTGACGCCGCGTTGTTCAACGGTAAAGAAGTCGTCACCCAGCGTGCGATCGGTGATGTGCCAATTCGCATTGATGGTCGTGCGCTTCTCGTGGTTGATCGGCATGCAGATCAGTTCCTTCTGGCTGTCGCTGAGGGACTGATAGAACTCAACCACCGACTGTTCGGCCGCACACTCGGCGGAAGGGGCAGCCAGGGCGGAGCGAGCGGGACCAACAAGCCCTCCCGCGAATCCGACGGCTGTCGCACCTCCCACGATTTGCAGGAATCTGCGTCGATCGAGATCGAAGGCGTCGCAGCATTGTTCGGGACGTTTGTGCTCTGACATCAGTTTCTCCTTGCAAGCATTAGAAATCGACGGGCCAGCCCAAGTGAACATCGTAAACGGTTGATGGGTTGGAGGCCAGCATCAGCGGATGCCAACTATCCAACCCACAACTTCCGCAGAGGTATCTAAAGAAATAGGGTAACTTGCGAATCCGCCTTGAACTGTGCGCCGCCGCGAAAGGGGGACGTTTCAATCAATCCCAGCCGTTGGCGTCGCGGACCTTGATCATCACATCGAGAATCGTGTTCCACGTCTTAGGGTCTTCGAGCATGTCGTTGGGGAACATACAGCCATCCCAGCAGATGTGCTCCATTCCGCGATCCTTGGCTCCGTCGAGCCAGTATCCGGCACATTTGACGATGTCGACCTTGCCATTGGGATCGTCTGCCGGGCAATGTCGCCCTGTCTTGTCGTGACTCCCTGTGCCATGCACGCTGCCGTCGTTCTGAGCGACGTGGAAATCGATCGTCCAGGGACGCAGGGCATCGGTCATCGTCTTGTAGGCCGCCCAGAATTCTTCTTCTGAGTAGCCCGGCTTGAGCAGCGCGTGCTGCTCAGCGTTGTATCCCAGCAGGTAGAGATAGGTGTGCGCCTGATCGGCCTGAAAGCCTACCGTCTCCGGCATGCCGACTTCTTCCAGCAGGTTGAGCATATCTTTCCAAGAATGCATGCCAGCCCAGCAGATCTCTCCCTCGGCCGCGAGTCGCTCGCCATAATCACTGGCGACCTTTGCCGCTTCTCGAAACGTGGCGGCGATCTTCTTCGTGTTTCCCTCGGGATCCTTCGTCCATTCCGAAGGGCTGGCGGCCGAGTCGATGCGAATCACTCCGTATTGCCGCACGCCATGCTCGTTGAAGACCTTGGCGATACGGCATGCCTTGCGGACGGCGGTGACGAACTTGGCCTGGGCTTCCTCATCGCCCATGGCCGAATCACCCACGGTACCGGGCCAGACCGGGGCGACGAGTGAGCCGACCTTCAGATCGTAGCTGGCGATCTTGTCGGCGATGGCCTTCAGGTCGTCATCACTGGCATCGGGATCGGTGTGGGGATGGAACAGGAAGTAGTCGATTCCTTCGAACTTGATGCCGTCGACCTCGGCCGCCGCGGTGAGTTCGAGCATGCGATCGAGGCTGATCGGCGGATGGTCGGTTCCCTCCTCTTTGCCGACGAGTCCGGGCCACATCGCGTTATGCAGTTTCGGGTACTTGTGAGCCATGTGAGCGTTCCTTGATTCGATCTGGGAATTGCGAGGTGACCAATTGTGAATGATGCGACGATCGTTATCCACGGGAGCCTGATTTGCAACCGTAGCGATGGATCGCGGAAGATGCGGGTGGAATGAAGTGTGGAGACCGCCGGAAAGGCCAAACGATGCAACGCAGACGCTGGCTGTTGATACTGCCTCCCCTGTTCGAGTTCGTGGCCGACATTGTCTTTACGCTGCAAGGTCAGCCTGCGAGTTATTGGGAGGGCCACACCTCGAATGCACTTGAAGCGAACCCAGTGGGGCTCTACTTGCTCGGTTGGCATCCGGGGGCGTTTCTCACATGCGCGATCGCGTACGCCTTGTTCTTCTCCGCAGCCATCGCGTGGCTGCCCGAGTTCTGGGCGTTCTGGATTTCGCTGGGCCTCTTGATCGCCCATGCGTCAGGGACGAACTCATGGCTGCTGATGCAGGGGTCGTGGTGGGAGGGACTTCACAACACGCTCGCCGCCGCTGTTGCCGCGATCTGTTATCGTGCCTACTTTATTCGGTGGAACACCGGGACGGCAGCAAACAACTTGTCAGCGGAAGAGGGTTCCTGATCCATGCAGCGGCATGAACATCATCACGACGAAGTCGACGAACGCTTCGACGCGCTGCTCTCCGCGTGTTGGGACGAGTATCTGCGCAAACAGGAAGAGTTCGCGGCAATCATCGCCGGCTACAAGAAGTGGCATTACGATCACGAGACTTGCACGTTAACGCTCAAAGGATTCTTGCGCCGCCTCGAATTCAAGTACACGCCGATCGGCACGTATCTGCCCGACACCGAGAACTGGTGCTGGGCCTGGGCCAACGATGTTGTTCCCGAGTTCGCCCGCAACAAGGCCCTCAAGATCAAGTCGCTGGCCGAGGAAACGCAGTACCAGATCTTTGCTTCTCCCTGGTTCGATCTACCCGTCGAGGATATCGACGAGTTCTGCGCCCTGGCCTTGCACGCGGTAAACGGCCGAGGAATCTTCAAGGTCAAGAACAGCCTGCCGTGGAACTATCTGGCCGTTGAGTAGGCGACCGATCGCGTTGCCTCTGAGCAAAAACTCGCGTAGCCGGCTGATCATCATGGATCAGCCGGCTGCGCGGTGGCTCGTGCGAGGATTCACGAGCGGGGCACTGGGAATTGTCGAGCACTTAGATATCAAGATAAACAACTCGGCCCATGATGAACCGCACGTAGCGAATTTCGACGCGGCTCCCTTCTCCATCATCGGTGGGATAGATGGCTGCGACACGATGGATATTGGTTTGACCGGGGAGCAGCATGATCGACTCGAAATGCCACGTCCCGCGATGGTTTTGATCTTCGAAGCCGTCGAGCTTATCTCGTGTGCGAAAGTTATTCGTTTCTTGAACGAGCACATCGGTCGCGCCAGGAGCATGAATCACGATCATGCCGGCTCGGGGATGCTTGTCGGCAGGCACCGGGTCGGAACGCAACTGGTAAGTCTGCCCCAATGTGCCGGGAGGGGGTGTCAATGGAGTGCCTGCCGAATAGGCCGGCATGCCATTCATCACGCCCGTTCCGAACTGAGATTGCGAATCCGCATAGCCATCGGCGTAACCGTATGAAGCACTCGGAGCGTACGACTGACCATGCTGACAGGGACAGTCGGCCTGCAACGTACCGGCGTAAAGGGGAGCCACAAGCACGAGCCCGGCCAAACGAATCCGAAGGTTGTGCTGGAACATGAAATAACCTCCAGGGAAAAGTCGGAACCGAACCATCACCACCAGACTGTGTTCAAGCCGCCGCAACCGGAGTTCGCCAGGTGGACCGAGGCGACGAGCAACGACGGGAGAAACAGTCCGGCAGGATGGTGGTTCCAAACAGTGGCAATACGGATGCACCGGATCGGGCATCACTCAACTTGGGTGGTGGACTTCATTGAACCTATCACCTCTGTGTGCTGCTGCTCGGTTTGCCCAGCCGGGACGAGTGAGAATTCGGACTTCTCCCAGATCGTTCCCGCGGCAGCCGCACGACTGCGTGAGTCGACGCAGCCAGCAAACTTTTCCAAGACGACAGGGTCTGGCGGGAACGACGTGGGACTCAAGTCGCGATAACAACACTCAACCGACGTTGCGATCGTGTTGCGTTTCGGCAACATGCCTTGTCGACCCTCCGCGACAATTTGCACTCGATTACCGCTGGTTTTCAGGACTTGCGCGCAATGTGTTCATTCTTTTGAACGATCGGCGCGGAGTTTGAACATTCAGTCGTTGAACACGATCACAAAATCTCTCAAATGCGCTTCAGCGGAAACGAGGGTAGTTATGGGGCGGCATGTGCTGCTGATGCTCACCAGCGATAACAATCTCGCGGACCAAGTGGCTCGCGACGTCGAGTCGGCGTACGAACTTCACGTCGTCTCGCGAAAAGAGCAAGTCGCCGCCGAACTGGAACAACTCCAGGCGGGATCATTCCTGGCCGACTTTCGCGAGGTCTGCGCGGGAGGGCATATCGAAGACTCGTTTCTCGAAGGCCTGATGTCGCGGTTCTCCGACGTCGACTTCGCGATGCTGACCTCCATGAACTGTCCCGAGCCCCTGGAGCGCCGTGCCGCTTTGTCGCCAGATCTGATGATGATGCAGGCCGGTGAAGACGCGGCTGCTCTGGTGACCGAACGGTTTCTATCCAAAGTCGCGAGTCCAAAGTCCGCCGACATCGAGCAGAGCGCCGAAGTCGTGCTCGAAGGGGTGACGCGCCGCTTCGAAACGAACTCGCCCGAACTGAAACGCATGTTGCAGGACCTGGCCGTTGCTGCCGCTCACGATGTGACGATCCTGCTGATTGGAGAAACCGGTTCGGGCAAGACGTTTCTTTCCAATCTGATTCACGAAGCTTCACCGCGACGCAACGAGCCGTTCATTCATATTGCCTGTGGCGCGCTCCCTCGCGAACTCATCGAGAGTGAACTCTTCGGTCACACGAAGGGATCATTCACCAGTGCTCATGTCGACAAGGAAGGGAAGTTCATCGCGGCCCGCAAGGGAACGATGCTCCTCGACGAAATCGATGTCCTCGGCCTCGAGCAACAAGTCAAACTGTTGAGAGTCATTGAAACAGGAGAGTTTGAACCGGTCGGATCCAACGTCACTTTGCGTTCACAAGCGAGGCTCGTGGTCGCCAGCAATCTTGATCTGGAACCTTTGGTTGAGCAGCACAAGTTTCGGCCCGACCTGTACTATCGGTTGAACATGCTCAAGTTCGTCATCCCCCCGTTGCGCGAGCGGCCGGCCGACATTATTCCGCTGGCTCGAAAGTTCATCACTCGATTCGAGGAGAAGCACCAAGTCGCCGTGCAGCAGATCGAAGACTCGTTCTTTCGTTCGCTGTTGTCGTACCCGTGGCCCGGCAATGTGCGTGAGCTCGAACACGTCATCCAGCGCGCGGTGATCTATGCCCGCGAAGGGATCTTGAGCCGCGACCAGTTGCCGCCGCACATCCTTGCGGGAGCGGTGGGGCCATCGAACGATCCAAGCGTCAGCATCAAGCGTCGCATGGATCCCGACGAAACGACGCTCGAGCAGCAGATGGCTTTCACCGAGAAAGAACTGATCGAGCAGGCTCTGCTCCGCAACAGCTTCAGCCGCACGAACACCGCCAAGGATCTCGGCATCAGCCGCGTCACGCTTTACAACAAGATGAAGAAGTACCACATGACGCGGTAGGCCCATGGCACGGACATTCCTGTCTGTTCATTCCGATTGTCATTTCGAGTCAATCGCGGTATCACTCCTCATCGCTCGCCCAATGGCAGTGCCTGGAAACGAGGAGTTCGGGTCTTGAACAATCTGCTGCTTCGATGGCGTTTGGTGCGAATTCATCGATTTCATCTGTCGGTGATGGTTTGCCTCCTGTGGTTCGCGGAATCATCAGTGCTGCACGCAGGCGACGCTCTCAACACCATTCGCGAACGCGGCACGCTCGTCTGGGGTGCCGATGCCGAAGGGGGAGCACCGTTTGTCTTCCCCAGCGACAACGACCCCAATGTCTTGAAGGGCTTCGAGGTCGACATCGCCAACTTGATCGCCGAACGACTCGGCGTCGAGGCACAGTTCTCTCAGGGACAATGGGACAAACTTCCCGATGTCCTCAATCGAGGTGATGTCGACATCGTCCTTAATGGATACGAATGGAGTCCGACTAGAGCCGAGTTCTTTGGGACGTCGATCCCCTATTACATCTACGAACTGCAGTTGCTCGCCCGCGAGAGCGATGACACGCTTCGCAGCTGGGACGACCTGCTCGATCCGGCGGGAGGAATGCGCCGTGTCGCGGTGCTCGGCGGGTCGGCGGCTGATGAGTACCTGAAAGCTCTCGACCTCGATCACATCGAGATCGTCAGCTACGACGGAGCGACCGACGCCATGCGGGCTGTCGAGCTTGAGATCGGTGGACTCGATGCCAACTTGCAGGACCTCTGTGTCTGGACGTTCTATCAGTCGACTTACCCCGAGTTGAGAGCCATCGGCGATCCGATCTCTCGAGGCTATTACGTGATCCTCGTCCGGCAGAACGAACCCGAACTGCTGCAGGCGGTGAACGATGCGATTCTCTCCGGGCTTCAGGACGGCTCGCTGCGGAAGATTTACGATCAGTTTGGCATGTGGAACGAGACGCAGATGATCCGCGCCCTCGAAACCAATGCTGAGGGGGGCTTTGCGGGCGACATTCAGCCGCGTGCCGACGATGATCCGAGCTCTGGTGGACGGTCGGCATACGTGTCGCTGAGCAGTTGGGACGTCATCCGCACTCGTGGCTGGATTCTGGTGAAGGCGGCCCGCATGACGGTGTTGCTCGCCGTCCTGTCGATGCCGCTGGCAGTCTTGGTCGGCCTGATCACGACACTCTGCCGGATGTATGGACCGTGGTACCTCGCGAAGCCGGCGACCCTGTACGTGGAACTCATCCGCGGGACACCGCTCGTGCTGCAACTTTATGTCATCTTCTTTCTGTTGCCGGAGATCGGTATCGCTGTGCCTCCGGTCATCGCCGCGATCCTGGGACTGGCAATCAATTACTCGGCCTACGAAGCCGAGATCTATCGGGCCGGGATTCAGGCAGTTCCCAAAGGGCAGATGGAGGCAGCATTGGCCTTGGGGATGACGCAGTGGATGGCCCTCAAGCGAATCATTATTCCTCAGTCGACACGCATCGTTATTCCGCCGATGACGAACGACTTTATCGCGCTGTTCAAAGACACGGCGGTCTGTTCGGTCATCACCGTAGTGGAGCTGAGCAAGGAATACTCGATTCAGGCCAACAGCACGCGGGCCATCGTTGAATTGGGATTACTGACGGCCCTGCTCTACCTGGCGATGAGCTACCCTCTTTCGATCGTTGCCGCAAAGCTCGAACGGAACCTGCAACGGGAGCAACGCTGATGATTTCGCTCAGTAACCTGTGTAAACGCTTCGGCTCCATCACCGTCTTGAATGACGTGTCGCTCAGTGTCACCAAGGGAGAGGTCTGCGTGCTGCTCGGCCCTTCGGGGGGTGGCAAGAGTACGCTGCTGCGGACCATCAATGGGCTGGAGACGTTCGACTCCGGTGAGATTGATGTCGCCGGGATCAAACTCCAGCCTGGCAAAGGGAAGGAGCATGAGGCGGCCCTCTCGAAGATTCGTCAGAAGGTGGGGATGGTCTTTCAGCAGTTCAATTTGTTCCCGCATCGCACCGTGCTTGAAAATGTCACCGAAGCACCGATTCATGTTTTGAAGCGCCCCCGAGACGCAGCAGTCGCCAAAGCCCGTGAGTTGCTCGCCCGCGTGGGACTGGCCGAGAAGTGCGATTTCAAGCCGACGTCGCTCTCAGGGGGCCAGCAGCAGCGTGTCGCCATCGCCCGGGCATTGGCGATGAACCCCGAAGTGATGTTGTTTGACGAGCCGACCAGCGCGCTCGACCCCAAGATGACGGCTGAGGTCATCAGCGTAATGAGCGACCTCGCCGCCGAAGGCCAGACGATGATCGTCGTCACGCACGGCATGGGCTTCGCCCGCACGGTGGCTCACACAGTCCACATCCTGCACGCTGGCACGATCGCCGAATCCGGCCCGCCTGCTCAGATCTTTGAAGACCCGAAAACCGAAGTCACCCGCGAGTTTCTGGCCGAGATTCGCAAAACGGGTTGAGCAACTCCCGTCGCGGAAGTCGTGAGACTTCCGACGATCACTTACGATCGCCATTCGGAACTCTCACGAGTTCCGCTACATTCGAATGAAACACATCTAATACAGGGCCAATGAAACTCCTTGCACGACTGAAGAAGATCGGTCCCGGCATGCTGGTGACGGCGGCCTTTATTGGGCCGGGGACCGTGACGACGGCCAGCGCGTCGGGCATGAAGTTCGACCTTAAGCTGCTGTGGGCCGTTGCCTTTTCGACAATCGCCACGATCTTCCTGCAAGAGATGTCGGCACGACTCGGTCTCGTGTCGCGCAAGGGGTTGGGGGATTCGATTCGCGATGGCATCACGCAGCCGGGTGTGCGTGAACTGTCCATCGTGCTTGTGCTGATGGCGATCGTGTTCGGCAACTGCGCCTATCAGGCCGGTAACCTCACGGGTTCCGCATTGGGGATGGAGTTGATGACCGGCGTGCCGGCCGTTGTCTGGGTCATCACGATCGGCATCGCTGCCGCGACGCTCTTGTTTACTTCGACCTATCAGACGGTGTCGCGATTTCTGGTGGCGCTCGTCATTGCGATGAGCGTTGTCTTTGTGGCAACGGCCCTCATGGTCAGGCCGAGCGTCAATGAAATCGTCGAAGGTCTATTTCGCTTTCAGATTCCAGAGAACTCTCTCAGTGTCGTGATCGGTCTCATTGGCACGACCGTGGTTCCCTACAACCTCTTCCTGCATGCCAGTGCCGTGCAGAAGCAATGGGACGAAACCATTCCGATCGAGGAAGCTCTCGTCGAATCGCGCATCGACACGGTCCTCTCCATTCTGCTCGGTGGACTCGTCACGGGGGCGATTATTGTGACGGGAGCCGCCTGCGTGTCGGCGGCCGACGGTTCGTTTGATATCAAGAACATGGCGGCGCAACTCGATCCACTCGTCGGCAACCGTATGGGACTGATTCTGTTTTCGACGGGACTCTTCGCCGCAGGCATGACGAGTTCGATTACCGCGCCATTGGCCGCCGCCTACGCGACCGCAGGCATCCTCGGCTGGAAGGCAGACCTTAAGTCGACACGCTTTCGCTGCGTCTGGGGTGGAGTGATCCTGATCGGCATCGTCGTGGCCACCGTGTTTGGCAAGTCGCCTGCCGCGACGATCCTCGTGGCTCAGGTCGCGAACGGCATTCTGTTGCCCGTCATCGCCGGTTATCTGCTGTTCGCGGTGAACCGCAAGTCGGTGATGAAAGAGTATGCGAATGGAGCGCTCTCCAACGTCTTCGGATTCGGCTGCGTCGCCGTCGCGGCGTTCCTGGGCATTTGGCTGGTGCTGACGAAGACGGGCATCATCAAGTGACGGTGGTTCGTCGACACAATAGCCCGCAGCGCAAGCAAGGGAGCCGTGACGAGTGACGTTGAATGACGAATCGCTCAGCTTGCGGGGTTGGACGCGGGAACCGAGTGCCATCATGCAACGCCGGCTTCCGCAAGCCGGGAACAACCCTTGGATAGTCGCTTTTCACGCCCCCCTTGCTTGTGCTGCGGGCTAATATAGGGCATCCGCAGTTGCTCCTGCTTCGCGGATCGTGCATCATGCACCCAGTGGCAATGATTGATGAATCGCCACTCTCCCGCCCTACCCACCTCCCTTTCGCGACTGATCCCTAAGTTTCACGTCATGCTGCGCTTCACCTTCGTCATCGGCCTTGTCTGTTGCGTCAGCCAGCCTGCTGTCGCGGACGCCGATGTCGGCTTTCGCAACGATGTGATGGCTGTGTTGTCGCGGGCGGGGTGTAATCAGGGGACGTGTCACGGCAATGCCAATGGCAAGGGGGGCTTTCGCCTGTCGCTGCGAGGCCAGCTTCCCGACGACGACTTTCTCACGCTGACTCGCAGTGTCGACTCCAGGCGTTTGAATCTGGCCGACCCCGACCAGAGTCTGATTCTGCTCAAGGCGACGATGCAGGTGCCGCACGAAGGGGGCTTGCGATTTACGAGTGATTCCGATCAGTACCGCATCCTTCGGGACTGGATTACACAAGGTGCGCGAGCCGATGCCGCCGACGCGCCGCGACTGACGGCACTGACCGTCGAACCTCGCGAGCAGATCGCCATCGCCCCCGACTGGACGGTGCCGTTGTCGGTGCATGCCACGTTTTCGGATGGTGCAACTCGCGACGTGACCGAGTTGTCGGTCTACGAACTCTCGCGCCCGATGGCAGAGGTCTCGCCGTTGGGAGAAGTCACCGCGCTGCAAGCGGGCGAGACAACCGTCATCGTGCGGTTTCTGGATCGACAGGTTCCGGTGAGTCTGGCCTTCATTCCTCATCAACCTGATTTCGTCTGGGCCGCTCCGACGCCGAACACTCCGATCGATGAGTTCGTCTTCGGGAAGCTCGAACGGTTGCAGATCAATCCTTCTGAAGTGTGTGATGATGTCACCTTCATCAGGCGAGCCTATCTCGATCTGCTAGGGATCTTGCCAACTGCTGATGAGGCGCAAGCGTTTGTGCATGACGGATCTCCCGACAAGCGCGCCCTGTTGATCGATGCATTGCTCGAGCGTCCGGAGTTCTCATCGAATTGGGCTCTCAAGTGGTGTGACTTGCTGCGTATTGAAGAAAAGACGCTCGACTGGAAAGGGGTGCAGAACTTTCACGCCTGGCTGCGCGTCGAGTTCTCGCGAAACACTTCCCTCAACGACATCGCCCGCGCCATCGTCGCCGGCCGAGGGAGCAGCTACTGCGAACCCGAATCGAACGTCTATCGGGCGCTGCGCGATCCGGTATCACGAGCCGAGTCGATGGCTCAGGTTTTTCTCGGCGTCCGGCTGCAATGCGCGAAGTGTCACAATCATCCGTTCGATCAATGGACGCAGGACGACTACTACGGCTGGACGAATCTCTTCTCGCAGGTCGAGTATCACGTCCTCGAAAACAATCGACGGGATGACAACGACAAGCACGAGTTCGATGGCGAGCAGATCATCTACATGGACCTCGATGAAGGTTATGACGACCCGCGAACGGGCGACCCCAGGCCGCCCACATTGCTTGATGCCACGAGAACGTCCGTTCCTGATGAAGACGATCGGCTCCTCGCACTGGCCGATTGGATTGCTGAACCAGACAACCCGTTCTTTGCCCGCGTCCAAGTGAATCGACTGTGGTATCAAGTGATGGGACGCGGTCTGGTCGACCCCGTCGACGACTTTCGCGCGACGAATCCGCCGGCTCATCCTGATTTGCTGGAGTGGCTCACGCAAGATTTCATCGCGCACGGCGGCGATGTACGCCACACGCTGCGCACGATCATGAACTCGAACGTCTATCAACTCGACTGGCGTCCCAATGCCACGAATGCCGGCGACGACCTCAACTTCTCACATGCCGTCGTTCGCAGGCTGTCAGCGGAACAGATGCTCGACAACCTGGCACTCGTTCTTGATTCCCCCATTGGCTATTCCGGCTATCCCGACGACTTGCGAGCGGGTGAGCTGCCGGGGATTCGCCCTATTCGCAGGCGAGACTCCGACGACTCTTCGGGTGATGACTTTCTCGCCATCTTCGGCAAACCTCCTCGACTGCAAAGTTGCGAGTGCGAACGCAGCGATGAGCCCACGCTGGCTCAGACGTTCCAGCTTGTCAGTGGTTCGCTCGTGAATGAACTTCTGCAGGCCCGCGGCAATCGGATTCGCGATCAGTTGCGAAACGACATGACCGACGAATCCCTCGTCGAGTCGTGGTTCTGGACCGTCCTCAGCCGTCCGCCTTCGGACGAGGAACGAGCCGCTGCGCTCGCCCACTTGCAGAATCATTCCGACCGCCGCGAGGCGGTGCAGGACTTGGTGTGGGGACTGGTGAACAGCGCCGAGTTCTTGTTGCGGCACTGAATCCGTCCGGTAGCGGAAGTCGTGAGACTTCCGATGCTGTCGAAGTGGATCATTTCGACCACATCTCCGCCGTACGGTCGGAACTCTCACGAGTTCCGCTACGCCTGCGAGTCACGGACCTTTACGGCATCACCTGCTCGGTCCGCGTTGCCGTTGTCGGGGGTTGGGCCTGGTGAATTGCCTCACGAAGTTCCGCACTTCGGCAATGGCCTGCTGCGTGGGAGACTCGGCATCGTAGTTAGCAAAACGCTGTCCCGTGGCCAGTCGCAGAAAATGAATCGCGGAATGCCGCACAAAGAGCGGTTGATTCACTCCCACGCCGAGTGCCATCTCCTGCAGCACCGCGGGCGTGGCGGGCGATGCCCCTTGAGCGACGCGGAACCAATGCGGCAAGTCCAGTTCGGTATCCGCCAACGCTGGTCGCAGGTTGTGCCAGACGGAAGCAAGTTGCTGGTCATCTTGTTGCGGACTCCTCAGCCACGCGACAGCGGCTTCACGATATGTCGATCGATTCGACACAGCCGCCAACGGCACGGCAGTCTGCGGATCAAGCTGCATGCTCCATGCCGCCGCGATTGTCTGCGTCTCCAACGGTGTCGCAGCCTCATCATTCAGAAGGGCAGCGATGATGTCGGCTTCCGTCAGACAGGAATTGAGCCACTCCTGATCGTCGAAGACCTCGGCAGGCGGATCGAGCCAGGCGAGATGCTCGATCGGCGACATGCTGTGCGTTCCACCGGTCGCATCCCACTGAAGGGCTGCGGGTGCCACATGAACCTCATCGCCAATTGCAAACTCCCCTGCGAGAATGTGCAGCGTTACGGAATCGGCGTCGGCTTCCCATGCCAGTTGGCCGCCATCGGCAAGAGAGCGTCCATCGATCGCGAACGCCGACCATTCCGAGTGGAGGATCGCATTGCGATTCAGTCCACTGATCGCGAGTTGGCCTTGCTCCAGAAGCAAGTCGACAGTTTTCTCTTCACCGACGACGACTCCCAACGATGCGATGGTCTCTGCACTCATGGTGAAGTCGATCCCGGCAGCCGTCGTCGCCCGGCCCCAGCTTTGCGGAAGAGACCGATACCGCGTTGATGTGAATTCACCAACAGAGGATGGTTGCCCTCCTTTCGCCATCGACCACACACCCCCCCATTCGCCGGTCTCGGCATCCGAAGCGACGATCAATCCTACGACCTGTTGCCAGATCAAAGGATCGGCGTGTGGAGCAACAGCCACGATCGTTGGTGGCACTTGTGTCGTGTCGTCCTCAACGGGCATCACATCGCGGGGGGACTGTGGTGCAACGTCGCGAGGCACATGCACAATTTCGTCGTCGGGGATGACTTCCAAGACTCCGTCGTCATGGATGTTCGGACTTGGTTGCGGTTCGTGACCGCCATCTTGCTCGACCAGTTCGCCGGTATGAGGATTCTCCAGATCACGCGGCGAGCCGGAGCGCGCAAACCAGTGCCAGCTCACGAGGGTGACTGTCAGCAGCAATCCCGCGACTGCTCCCACCACCCAGCCCTTGGACAACTGCTGTTGTGATCGATTCCGTCGCGATGCAGGGCGAGATGAATTCTGCACGGGGCGACGCGATTGAGGCGTGCGAGTTCTCTGGCGAGACTCACTGCTCCTTCGTTCCACAGGTCGCGACTGCCTGACAGGTTGAACGTGCCGCAGGATGACGCCCGCCATGCGGTCTCTGGCGTTCTGAGTCACATGCTCCATTTCGTCGGCAGGCTCGCGCAACCAGCGATCGAGAACGGCGACTTCGCGTAGACTCGAATGATCCGCAAGGCTGAGAGTCGACTCATCATCTCCATGAATTGCACTCTGCTCGACCGCAAACGCGATGTGTTCGGCCTCCGCGAAGGGATCGATTTCGCTCCACGTTTCGATGGTCGTCGACGTCGCCAGCGCGGCATGGAGTTGCTGCCATTGGTTCCGCAGAGACTCATCTGTCGCCAATTGTTCGCGCAGCTCCGCCCCATCGTCGGCGGACAAGTCGCCGTCGAGCAATCGAATCAGTCGCAGGGTGTCATTCATGGCTCGCATGGCAATCAGTCATCAGTCATCTTGGTTTTCGTGTTTGGTCGATACGCTCTCATCAGTTTCTTCAGCCGATGCTGGGCTCGCTGCAGTTTCGGGCCGACGGCATTTGTCGAAATCCCCAACTCCTTCGCGGTCTGCTCGTAACTCAGTCCCTGATCGAAATGCAGCTTGAGTACTTGTTGATCGCCGGCGGACAGCTTCTTCAAACACAGCCGCAACACGATCTCTTCGCAATCGAGTTCGCCCGACAACGAGGGGGACGGTTTCGGAGCCTGCACTTGATTGAGATCGAAATTGCTGTCGGGCTGACGATGCCGTTGGGCTTCCCGCAATCGATTCGCGATGACATTCATTGCCACGCGCCGAGAGACGACAGCCAGCCACGTCGACAGCCGGCTGCGCCCCTGGAATCGCCGCAACGCTTTGAGGTTGTCCTTGAACAAAGCCGACAGCACCTCGGCGCAACAGTCGTCCACGACATCCGATTGAGGCTCGCGACCCAACTCGTGATAGGCAGCCAGCGCGCGTGAGAAAATCAGTCGTTCGAAACGTTGCAGAAACTCGTGCCATGCCGCCGGCTCACGCTGGACCAGCCGAGCCACGAGTCGCAGGTCGTCACTGGGATCACGTTCTCCCTCTGCGCACGCACGCCGCCGGCTCGCTTCGTGAGAAGCGTCCGGCGACGATGTTGGCAGCAGTGGTAAAACGTGAGACGAGTTCATGATATGGCGGACGGTTGTCCGTCCTGATTCCTTAACACCTTCAGCATCGCAGAGGGTCCAAGGAATCGAAACTCAAAACTCCGGTTTGAAAAGTTGTTTCATCCTTCCAATGCATTCTGAATGGCGTTGGTCTCCCGCTGCAGCAGGTGCCGCAACACCTCGACGGCATCTTCGCAGGCATTGTGAACTCGCCGGGCGAGTTCGGGTTGGCCCATGTCGAGCAGAACGTTGATGCAGCGTTCGCAGGCCTGACGGACAGCCCGCACGCAATCTTCGGTCCTCGCGGTGGCCGAGCGAATGCACTGCTGAGCCACTTCGCGAGCTGCCTCGTATCGGCCGGCTTCGAGGAGTTCATTAATCCTGCGGATGCATTCGTGCGTTTCATCTGCGGCAGCATTCGTGCAACGCTCGACAATTTGATTGACATGTTCAACACAACGATGGGCAATACGTTCAGGAGACTGCGCCTGGGCATTCTGTGCAAGAACCAGAACAAGGAGGGCAGCCATCGGGACAGAGTATTTCATGAGTGGATCTCGTTTTTTGCAGAGTGGATTGGAAGAAACCAGCAGCAAAGTCGCCAGAAAGGCAACCGACAGGCCTGTGAATGCCGCAAGACGCACTATCTGTGGGGAGACGCGCCAATTTCGTGCAGGCAAATCTCAAGAATGGCGAAAGTCTTCGCGAGTCGGCTGTTTTCAAGTAGGAATTTCAGCCGGAACGTCATTCCGCGGGAGCAATGTCTGGGATCTCGACGATGTTCACCACGCATTCGATTTCGTCCGATTGCGCGAGTTCCGCCAGCAGCACGTCACACCGCCAGGCGCGATCACCTTGTGAAATAACGACCGATGTGCGGGCACGGCGAGCATCACCATTCCACTCGGCGACTTGCCCGTGGTCTTTCGTCCAATCCGAATAGAACTCTCGCCAATCGAGCAACGTGCCGGGGCCGCGAAATGTATCGATGCCGCCGGCCAGCGGATCACGTATCGACAACACCCGCTTCGCATCGTCTGGACAAGGTACGGTCAGTCCGCGTGTACCGTCGGCTGCACCCGCCCCCGTGGCATCGATCATCCAGGCCGACCAGAGTGGCTGCTCGTTGTCGGTTGATTCGTCAGTGGGGGGGGCCAGGACCGCCATCCCCGCGGGGAGCGCGATCCCCCAGCAGACGATGCGGCTGACTGCTAAACCGTCTTCAGCAGACTGATCCACAACGACGCCGAAGACCGCCAGCAGCGGACCCTCCAGGGCATAGACTTGCCAGTCGTGGTTGGCTCCATCAGTCACCGGCGTGAGCGCGGACAATCGCGCGATGAGTTGCGTTTCCTTCTCCGTCAACTCGGGAAGCGACGATGCATTCTCAAAATGTTCGAGCTGACGGACGCAATCGGCGACCATGCGCTCGCGGACTTCCTCCGGCATTCCCATCAGCGTGAGATGACGGGCCGACCACGCGGCGTCGCCGAACGAAAGCCACGCACCTTCTTCGCCCAGTCCCCAGGGGAGCTGCGATTGAGACGAGATGCCTGTGCCTGCGGCTGGGTCGCCGTCGTTCACTTGCCACCAGCTCGACAGTCTGAGGGCGATGGTGACGAGTCCAATCGCGACGATGGCAAACGCCGTCAGGTCGAACGTCCGGCGGGTGATGCGCTGTCCCAGGGACTTCAGCCCAGTCACTTCATCAGGCTCGGTCTTGGGACGGGCATCGGCCATGAAGGTTGCCTTTTTCTCCACGAACGCGGTGGAGGACTGCGACAATGTCATCTTCGGTCACGAACTGGACGAATCGGAATCGAATGGCCGCGGCGAATTCTCGCGGTTGAAGTCTGGATTCAAAGGAATAAGCTAATCATCGACGACAGGTAACCATTCTCTCCTACGCTTTCGCGTTTCTCATCTCACTCATCTTACCCCGTGCGGAGTGTCTCATGCGAGCATTGATTCTGGTGCTGTTTCTATCGGTTGTCGCCCCAACGCTGGCTTTCGACGATCAGCCGCAACAGCCGCGTCGCGAACGTCCGCGCGGCTTTGGCGGTCCGATCGAACTCCATCCCGACGATGTAGCCGCCTTTCCCACGCCTCCGGAAGGCTTTGATCAGCGGCGCGACGACATTCCGCACGGACTGACGGAGACGATCGAGTACGACTCGACGACCGTGGGAACGACACGCAAGATGCTGGTCTACACCCCGCCGGGTTACACAACCGATGAGAAGTATCCCGTACTCTATCTGCTGCATGGGATCGGCGGTGATGAAACCGAATGGCAACGGTTCGCTCAGCCCGAAGTCATGCTCGACAACCTGATCGCCGACGGTCTGGCGCTGCCGATGATCGTCGTCATGCCCAACGGCCGGGCTCAAGTGAATGACCGCGCCGAGGGGGATGTCTTTGCATCGGCTCCCGCGTTCGCGGTCTTTGAACGCGATCTGCTGGACGACGTTATCCCCGCCATCGAGTCTCGCTACAGCGTTCACGCCGATCGCGAGCATCGGGCATTGGCCGGTCTGTCGATGGGAGGCGGTCAGTCGCTCAATTTCGGTTTGGGCCATATCGACACCTTTGCGTGGGTCGGCGGCTTCTCGTCAGCTCCCAACACGAAGAGTTCCGAGGAACTGCTACCCGATCCCAAGGCGGCCGACGATCTGAGGCTGCTGTGGCTGTCATGCGGCAACCAGGACGGCTTGATCGGGATCAGTCAGCGTCTGCATGCCTACCTGAATGAGCACAACATTCCACACGTCTGGCACGTCTCTGGACACGCCCACGATCCCCCGGAGTGGAAGCAGGCGCTGTACTATTTTGTGCAGCAGTTGGAATTTGAGGCGGCGAACGCAGATTCCGACGCGGAAGGCAACTAAGCCAACATGCTTTGTACATTCTCCGCATTCACCGGCTGAATCAATCCCTTCTCGGTGATGATCGCCGCGATCAGTTCCGCCGGCGTCACGTCGAACGCGGGGTTATAGACGTTGATTCCTTCGGGAGCCGTGCGGCAGCCAAACGGCATTGTGACCTCCTCGGACGCGCGCTCTTCAATCGGGATTTCGTCACCGGAGGCGAGCGTCAGATCGAACGTGCTCGACGGGGCGGCCACGTAAAACGGAATGTTGTGACGCGCGGCCAGCACGGCCACGGAATAGGTGCCAATCTTGTTGGCGGCGTCTCCGTTAGCGGCAATGCGGTCGGCACCGACGACCACGGCCTGCACGCGTTTCTGTTTCATCACATGGCCGGCCATCGAATCGCAAATCAGCGTGACCGGCACACCGCGCTGTTGCAGTTCCCATGCCGTGAGCCGCGAACCCTGCAACAACGGCCGCGTCTCGTCGGCATAGACGGCCAGCGTCTTGCCTTGAGTGACCGCTGCATAGATGACGGCAAGAGCCGTTCCATCTCCCGCTGTCGCCAGCGAACCGGCGTTGCAATGAGTGAGTACCCCCATCCCGTCGGTCAGCAGTTCGGCTCCGTGCCTGCCGATGTCGGCACACATCTGTCGGTCTTCGGCATCGATCGCCCGGGCTTCGGCCAGCAGTCGTTCGGCTATCGCGACGGGAGAGAGTTGAGACTCGTTCGTGGCAACACGCCGCATGCGGTCGATGGCCCAGAAGAGGTTCACCGCCGTCGGCCGGCTGGTGGCGAGATACTCGCTCACTTCCTGCAGCCTGCGATCGAAGGCATCGCGATCATCTCGTGTTTCCGCCGATGCCAGCAGCGGCTGCAGACCGACGATGATGCCGTAAGCAGCAGAGACTCCGATGGCGGGGGCACCGCGGACTCTCAGCGCACGAATCGCCTCGAAGACGTCTTCAACGGTCGGACACGGCCGCATTTCGCAGCGTGTCGGGAGTAATGTCTGATCGAGCAGGGAAAGCGAACCATCAACTCCCCCCTGCCATTGGATGGGTCGAGTCATGCCTGCATGCTAACGGAAGTCGCGGTCCGATCGCCACAATTGGCGTCTTCAGCCTTGCCGATTCGGCGGCAACTCGTTTCCATGCGTGACATGCAGGTTCGTGACATCATTGCGTATCTCGACTCGTTCGCGCCCCTCGAACTCGCGGAGGATTGGGACAACGTCGGATTGCTCGTCGGCCGGCGGGATCAGCCCGTGGTGAAGATCATGACGTGTCTGACCATTACAGAAGATGTCGCCGACGAAGCCGCTGGTGAGCAATGCGACCTGATCGTTTCGCATCATCCGCTGATGTTCAAACCGGTGCAGCGCATCACCGATGACACGTCTGAAGGACGCATTCTGCTGAAACTGATACGTCACGATGTCGCGGTTTACTCGCCTCATACGGCCTTCGACAGCGCGCGTGCGGGAATCAATCAAGGACTGGCCGAGAAACTAGGCCTTGAGAACATCGCACCTATTCGTCCCATCGACGGCGACCTTCCCGATGGTGCTGTTCTGGGGAGCGGACGCTGGGGAACATTGAAGGCACCAGTCACTCTCGAAGAGTTCTGCAATCGCGTGAAGGGAATTCTTCCCTGCGATACGATTCCCTTCGTGGGTGAACGCACGCGACAGATCAGCACGGTGGCTGTTGCCTGCGGGGCGGCTGCCGAGTTTCTGAGGGACGCCGCCAGGCTCGGCTGCGATGTATTTCTCACGGGCGAAGCGCGGTTTCATGCTGCCCTCGAAGCGCGAGCTGCCGGAATCGCTCTGGTGCTCGCCGGTCATTACGCCACCGAGCGCCCGGGAGTCGAAGAACTCGCCAACGTGCTCGGCAAACAGTTCCCACAACTAACCGTGTGGGCCAGCCGCGTGGAGAGCGATCCACTCGCGACGTGAATCGGCACCACGGACGGATGCTGACCGACGGCATCACCCGCGTCCGATGTAGGGCATCTTCGTCGCCATCACCGTCATGAACTGCACGTTGGCATCGAGCGGCAGGCCGGCCATATGGACGACCGACTTCGCAACGTTGTCGACATGCATCGTCGGCTCGACGGCGATCGTGCCATTGGCTTGGGGGACGCCTTGCTTCATGCGGGCGGCCATGTCGGTATCCGCGTTGCCGATGTCGATCTGGCCACAAGCGATGTGATAAGGACGACCATCGAGTGCGGTCGATTTCGTCATTCCCGTCACCGCATGCTTTGTGGCGGTGTAGGCGATCGATCTCGGGCGGGGTAGATGAGCAGAGATCGAGCCGTTGTTGATGATCCTTCCCCCCATCGGGGTTTGCGACTTCATCATCCGAAAAGCTTCGCGCGTGCAGAGGAAGACGCCGGTGAGGTTGGTATCGACGACCTTGCACCATTGTTCGGTGGTGATCTCGTCCATTTCGATGGCGGGCATCCCCATGCCAGCGTTGTTGAAGAGGAGATCGAGTCGCCCGAAAGTCTGCTGAGTCATCGCAAACAGGCGCGTCACCGAGGCATCGTCCGTCACATCGGTCGGAACGGTTAACACCAACGGGGCTTCGGTGCCGATAAGGGCACGGGTCTCGTCGAGCTTGTCGGCCCGTCGGCCGGCGAGGACGACCGACCAGCCATCGGCGACCAGTGCGAGAGAAACGGCCCTGCCAATGCCGCTGCCTGCCCCGGTGACGATGGCAATGCGTGGGGATTGTAATGTCATATCGTTTCCTGACTTGGGTGGATTCTGGATCGTGTGACGAAATCAGCCCCAGATGATAGACGGACGTTGATGGAACCGTCATCATTGGAGCAGGGAGCAGAGAATCGAAAGGCAATCCATTCTCGCTTCTCCGTTCTTAACGCCCCTGCCACGAATCACCGAATCGACAGCCGCTCGACGCAGAATCATACCTCGGAATGCCTTCAAACTCAGAAAACATCGATATCTCCTTTGCGGTGCCTTTTACCCATCGTCTGCGTTTTACGCAGGACGCGCTGGGGGAAGACCGTCAGATTCTCGCCGACCTGCTGGAGTCGGGAAACGAGCCCGCACGGGTGCAGTTTTGGGTCGACGAGCACGTGTCCGAAGCTCAGCCTGATTTGAAGTCACGAATTCGGGCGTTCGTCAAATCGCAGCCCCACCTGCAGATGCCGGGCAACATTCAATTCGTGCCGGGAGGAGAGGCGGTCAAGAACGACGTGCACATCGTCGAACGGATGCTCAAATGCATTAACGCCGTCGACCTCGATCGACGCAGTTATGTTGTCGTGATCGGCGGAGGCGCGGTGCTGGATGCCGTCGGCTTCGCGGCCGCCATCGCTCATCGGGGCATCAGGCTCGTGCGCCTGCCGACCACGACCTTGGCTCAGGCCGACTCGGGCGTCGGAGTGAAGAACAGCATCAACCTGTTTCAGAAGAAGAACTGGATCGGCACGTTTGCCGTCCCCTGGGGAGTGGTCAACGACGCGCGTATGCTGTCGACGCTTCCCGATCGTGATTACCTCTGTGGATTCTCGGAGGCCGTGAAAGTGACAGCCCTCAAGGACCGAGCGGCCTTCGAAGAGATTGAACGACTGGCCGACCGTATTCGCGAGCGCGACACGGAGGCCGCTCATCGCGTCATAGCCCATTCTGCGAAACTGCATCTCGACCATATCACGCTCGGTGGAGATCCCTTTGAGGCGCTCGAAGCCCGGCCGCTCGACTTCGGGCACTGGTCGGCTCACAAGCTCGAAGTGATGAGCGAGTTCAGTCTGCGTCACGGCGAGGCCGTCGCCATCGGCGTTGCGGTCGATACGGTCTATTCCTCACTCAAGCATGGCCTGCCGAGCGAGGATGCCGACCGCGTCGTGGAGTGCCTGGTGCGTCTGGGGCTGAAGCTCGATCATCCGTGCCTGCATCAAACGCGAGAACTCTTCGCAGGGTTGGAGGAATTCCGTCAACACCTGGGAGGCCGACTGACGCTGACTATGCTCACAGCATTAGGCTCAAAGGTCGACGTCCACGAAATCGACCGTGAATTGATGCTCGAAGCCATCGGCATCGTCGGCAAGATCGGTGCCTCGTCGAGTCGTAAGTCGCAGGCGACCCGTCGTCGCGTGTGACGGCAAACCCCAGACAGATTGATTCGTTTAACGGCAAGCCGCAGGCGTCCCGTCAGTCAATCGTCGTCGTGTAGTTTTGCGAGTCTCCGCCTACGGCTCGCCGTTAAACAAGCTAGTGATACGTCGTCCAGCCCGCGTTGGAGATGCCGCCAAACGGCACGACGAAAGGCCATTTCTGAGGAGGTTGGCTTTCTCTGATTGGGTTTTCTTTCACATATCGTATTGCGTTCTCGATGGCCTCCTCGGTATCGAGAAACACCTTCCATTCACCGGCTGACCACATCCGCGGCGGTCGACCCTCACCCGCAGCATATTGCGCCAACGGATGACGTTTTTCCTTGACGATGCATCTCGTTGAAGCCCCCTTGAGTAGATTGACGATGTGCTCAACTTTGTAGACGTGCCGGGCGATGACAACATGCGTGTGCTCGGGCAAGATCGAACACGCCCAGATCGAATAGTTGGACTTTTTTGCCTGTTCCGCGAAACCAGCGGCGATTGCCAATACTTGTTGATCGTCTATCGACACCGGCGGATAAGCGAGCGATCGTCTAGCCAATTCGCGTTGGGAACGTTCCAACGGAGAGAGTTCAGAGATCTCGCGACGGTCGAGTGACTTAGTCGCTTCGCCAAATCGCACACGCTCCCACTTGCGAACGATCTCGGACCACGACCCACGTGGATCGTTCGGCAACCAGAATCCGTACATCGGCAGAATGACATGATAGCCATGAACCATGATGCCCCCATGAATTGGATGATCGCACCATCTTGTTTAACGGCAAGCCGCAGGCGGAGACGTACTTGAAAGGACAAACTCGATCAGAATTATTGCGAACAATCAATCGACACCTCACGCCCTCACTCAGATCTTACTTACGGTTCGCCCTATTGCGGGATCGTCCCCACGCGTACTTCACGAAGTCGAAGACACCCGCGAACTTGTATTCGGGATCGACGTAGTGCTCGATCACGTAGAACATGAAGTAGTACAACCGCGCGAACGACCAGATGGCGATGGCTAGCAGGACGGCTATTTCCCAGGAGGGGTGCTTCAGCAAGATCAGAGTCGTGGCGGCGACTCCAAGCAATAGAAACAGCCCTCCCTTGAGATAGATGAGCTTCGGGTTCTTGAGATCGCCCATGCGGTTGCCCATCACTCCACCGAGCGGAAATAGCCTTCGATCGCCCATTCACGGAAGTCGGTCTGCATCTGTTGGCCGAGGGCATCGAGAGTTTGATCGTTGAACGTCTCGGCATCAGCGGCAGCGAACGATTGTGCGATCGCTTCCGATACCGTGAGGCCGCGTTGCAGCGCGTTCAACAATCGAAACTGACGCGACGAAAGGGGCCGACGCCGCACAACGTAGTCACGGCGATGCACCGCCAGCCAGGTCTCATGAGCCGCCGGCATCGACGCCGTTTCACCCTTCCGAACGGCCGAGGCATAGATCTGCACGGGAAAGCGAAAGTGCAAAAGCTTGAGTGACTCGGCCGTCTGCAACCGAGCGGCCATCCACTGCTCGGGGTCGATCTGCGACAAGCGTTCGGGCGTCAGGAGCGACTGTTGTTCTTCACCCGGACCATCAAAGACATCGCAATAGGTTGATTCGAGCGCGGCGAGGTCGATCACGAAGTCGACCCAGTCGGGCGGTCGCGGCTCAGCGAACTGCGTCTCAGGACGCGACTCCTGCAAAAACGACGAGAACCGACGATGCAGATCCCCCAGTGAATACGATGTCGAGGGATACTTCTCCAAAAAGCTGACGGCGAAACCCGTAAACGCCTGCTCGCCGACGGCGTTTCGCGTGGCCGGAAAGTCTTCTTCCATGCAGCCGATCAAGCGGGCGAAGTAGGCGTTGCCGTACACTCCCAGCCGCTCGATGGCCGACAGTTTCGACGACCTTGTGACAACGCTTTCAATGTTGCTCGGCTCGACATCGAGGTTCTGTCGCGCCTCGTCCGTCGCGAGTCCTTGCGAAATCCCTCCAGGGTGCGAGATTACCGCCTGCATCCAAGCCTGAATGCGCCGCAGTTCGTCGTCGTTGTTGATGGAAGGCATGTGTCGCAAAAGTAAGTGCAGGTCATTGTCTATCTCAAAGAGATGGACGCTCTCGCACATTGATCCAGCGCGAATTCGTTATGTCACGGCTCGATACCATTCTTTCTCAACCAATCGTGACGAGTAACACTGGCTTTGCTTACTGAGCAAGCGGCACCATCTGCATCGCGAGTCAGCCATCGCCGAACGCGAGCGAACGCATCTCGGCTGCTTGTCGTGCGTAGTAGTCGTTGCCGTTGCGTTGATCGAATTGTTGCGTCAACTGGTTCGCTCGACCGCGAAGCACGGCGGCGAGTTCCGCAGTGACGTATTGCCCATTCTCCTGATGGCCCGGAAACGACTCCGGAAATTGCACCTTGAACTTCTTGCGAGACTCGGCCAGCCGCTCCAGAAATAACGCGGCGGCAGTTTCGAAACGAAACCTGGCCAGACCCTCACGCGAAGCCAGCGACCAGGGGAGGTGTTTGCGGAACAGTCGGGCGGCATCATTCATGCGGTCGGCACGAATCAAATAGATCATGTACCGCGCCACGGTGTCCAGATACTCGGGGTTTCGCGAGACCTTGCGGTATCCACTTTGAAAGTGTTCACCGGCCTCCTCGATGCGACCGAGCCGCAGCAAGGCAGTGATGATGATGCCATGCGTGACTTCGGGAACTTCCCGCGCAGCTCAGCCGACCGTTGAAGATCGGTTGCGCGGCCTTCAATGCCTCCTCATCGTGGCCGATGATAATCAGATACTCGACGATCGCATCGGCCTCGCAGGCATGACAGTCGGAGTTCTCGTCGCGCGGGAGTTTCTTCCAGGTCACGTAGCTGTCGGCGGCAACGTCGAGATCCCCCATGTCGAAAGCGACCTTCCAGCGGAGGTACTCGACCGTGCGCGTTCCCCAGCCCAGTTGCTTCGTGCGCGATGCGAAGTCTTCGAGCATTCGCATGATCTGCTGCCTGGAGACGGCGGGAAACTCGGGCAGGCTCGGCACGATCCATTTGTACTGCCACATCAGGTCGTACACGGGGAATGCGTCGGGATCCTTGTCCGACATCGCCAGGCACCACGACAGCGCGGTAATCGCGCGCTCCGAGCAGCCGCCGAAGACCGCCGCTCGAATCAGCGAATTTCTCGCTCGATGACTCAGGTCGTCATCCTGCGTGGCATCGGCCAGACGCACGGCTTCTTCGAGGACGGCCACCTGGGCAGAGCCCTCGGGGAGATCCCAGGCTTCTCTCATCAATTGGTAGACGGCTTGTTCACTCATCGCGAATTCTCGAATGTCGTGTCTCGGTTGTCGGTCGACTTCACTCTTTGGAACCGTCGCCCGGCGACAGGCAGCGGTCGATCAGTCCGAGCAGTCCTTTGTTGAGTACGGCATGCTCCTGGCTCCGCAACGGGTAATGACCCAGCATCAGCGACTGGACGTAGAGCAGTTCGATCACCGAACCGGCCAGGTTGCGATCGGGAATGCTGGCCAGTCTGCGGACCAGATCGCAGTCGTAATTGAAGCAAAGCTGCGACTTCGCCAGGTCGGCATGACTCTCGGAAATGCGATCGAGCACCCCCGACCAGAGTTCGTCGGAGATGTCTTTCGACTGATCGACCGATCGCAAAAAGGCCGCATCTTCGTTGATCGTGTAGAGAGCCGGTATCTGCTGAGGCCGAAACCGCTTGATGTCGGCCGAGCACTCGAACGGCTGCAGCACCATTTGAGCCAGCCGAATGAACTCGAACACCAAGTCTCGTTCATCGAGGGTCAGTTCCTCAAACGTCTCGGTGAGACTGGAAGGATCGACACGTTCGACTTCGACGTCGTCGAAGACCTCGGGGAGCTTCGCCAGCAGGTCGGCATCGTGGACGTAACCGCCATTAACGATCGAAATCCCCTCGGCGGCGGCCACTCCCGCGATCTGGCGGAACTCATCACGAGTCTCCACGAATCGCACCACGGGATGTTCGGCCCGATACTCGCCGAGCGTCATCTGACCGAGTGTGGTTTCAAACGGAAACCAGTCGACGAACAGACGGAAGAACTCGTCATCCTCGAGGGCCAGCGACTTGAGTGGCAGATGATGCAGTGCGATCAGCCGGTTGAGTGACTGCCGATCTTCGCGAGCCAGGCGTATCAGGTATTGTCGTAACTGTTCGCCCAGTGCGTCTCTCGTTTCTTGGAGAGCATCATCTTCGTAGAAACCTTCGCGGGCCGCCGTCGGTCGCAGGCTGGTAACGTTTACCACGCACTTCACGAAGAAGGCCCAGTCGGGAAGCAGATTGTCGGCCTGCTCGGAGAGAAGCATGTTCTTGAGGTACACGCGATCGGCCCGTCGGCCGCCAGCAGACATCGAGAAAGGGAGAATGTACGCGATCCCCGTAACGCCCCCGGATGTTGCATTCAGCGGGACAGCATCGAGGAAGGCCATGTCGAAGATCTTCCTGCCATAGTCGAGCATCGCATTCCGCTGCGCTTCACGATCGGGTTCGGGATCGCGCCACGGCGGGTCTTCATTGATGACCGTCCGCGTGTCGCCGTGAATCACGACGACTTCCTCCGGCAGCAATGCTCCGAAGTGCCTTGCGCGCTCCAGGAGGAACTCACTCTCGAAGAACTCGTGACAGCCCGGCTTGGCGCGCAGATAAACCTGCGTGCCGGCATCGAAGTCACCTTCGAGGGTGCGCACGGTGTAGGTGCCATCGTTCTTGCCGCGCCATTCGATGGCGGGTTCATCACCCTTGGCCGAGCGCGTGATGACGACGATCTCTTCACTCACGACAAAGGCTGAGAGGAGGCCGATGCCGAACTGGCCGATAAAGTCGTCGCGGTTGACTTCGCCCCGCTTCGACGACTGACCGATGGTGGCCAGAAAGCGATGGACTTCGTCCTCGGTGAGACCGATGCCGTCGTCGACGACGGTCAACGTGGCGGTTGTCGGTCCATCACCACCAAGCACTTCAAAACGGATCGACCCGGGATGTTGCGGCTCCAACCGCCGCCGAGCGGTGATGGCATCGACCGCGTTCTGCAGCAATTCGCGAACAAAGACTTCGGGACCGCTGTAGAGGTGATGCGACAACAGATCGATCATCCCGGCGAGATCGACCTGAAAGTTCCGAGTTTCGCCGCGTTTGGCCATGAGAAGAGACTTCCTGCGAAAACTGAATGATGAATGACCGGCAATGACACGCGATCGAATGAAATGACACCCGCCACGATCGACGGTTCATCGCCCGAGGCCGAATACGGCTACCCAGTGTGTCCGGCAGCAGCGAGTCTGACAAGTGTCATAGGCCACCTGTTCTACCCGCAGCACGGCCTTCTCTGGCCGTACGATTCGGCGCGTGGCGCGCTCACCGCCCACTCCCCATCCGCACTGATGAAGCCGGCAAGGCCCATTTCCTGCTCGACGACGAGCCGCGTGACTTAGCATTTGGGCCTCAGCCGTTCCCACAACCTGGCAACCGGCCGAAATCTCAATCGCACAGCCGATGAGTTGCGCGTGCCCATTGGCGTCGTCCTGGCCCTCGACGTGTCGATCCCATTGCATTGTTCAATTCCTGACCGTTTGGTAGTCAAGAGTCCAAGAGTACGAGTAGAGACACGCACTTCGTGATACTCTTGCGATACCCTTGACGATACTCTTGCCGGCCCGCGCGAACGCAGGTTCGTCCGTGTACAGGTTCCGGCTACCCTACGGTACTCGGTTGCGCGGGTGGCCCTGCCAGTCCTGGCCGGGTCGCAGAGCGTCAAACGCGAATGAAATCCCGTCCGGCAGACGAGATCTGCGGAGTCGGCATTCGTTCCGTAGCCCGGCCTTCCCAGGCCGTACGTTTCGCGACTGGACGTGGCCACGTCAAACGCGTGCCCGCCGGCCTGGGACATTCGGACTCTTGGTGACTGGAGCGATCCTAGTCACATTTAGCCAATTCACGTTGCTTTCGCGGACAATGTCGCGACCTGCGAAGGAGAGAATGCGATACGTGCTTGTGAATGAAGCTGGGCTTGCTTGTTCCACATTCGCGATCCCTGGACTCCAGCTCGCACTACACTAGCCCGCAGCGCTAGCAAGGGCCGACGTGACGCTGGGTGTACTCATACACCAACGTCGGCTTGCGGAGGAAGGCGCTCTCCTCGATACCGAGCGGAGAGCTCTCACCCGCCGGATGCGTCGAGACCGATTCCACGCCGTCGGTCACGGCTGCCTTGCTGGCGCTGCGGGCTAATGTGCTGACCCTCAACCAATCAGGTCGAGCGCCTCGTACTCGGCTCCGAGCACTTGGGCCGCGTCGATTTGCATCCAGTCCTTCAGCACAGACGCGTACACCTGACGGAAGTCGACGCTCATCCGAATGTCGCCATCGGGAAGGTCGGTCAGGCTCGGCGTGGCCGCATGGGCTCCAGGAATGACTGATGGTCCGGCGAGGAACACGGGTCCTGCGGTGCCGTGGTCGGTTCCTTGTGATGCGTTCTCCGCAGCGGTGCGGCCGAACTCGCTGAAGCACATCACCAGCACGCGCTCGGAGAGACCGGCTTCTTCCAGATCGTTGAGGAACGCTTCGATCGACTCCGACAGTTCCGACAACAGGTTCTGATGCTGGAACAACTGGGCCGAGTGCGTGTCGTAGCCGGGCTGCACGGTATAGAAGACACGCGAGCCCATGCCCCCTTTGATCAACTGCGAAACAAGCTGCAACTTCTGGGCCAGGGCGTAGCCCGGATAATTCGCACTCGCGGTGCGGGCCAGATTGCGCAGCACATCGGAAGTTGCGTAGGCCTGCGTTGTGGTGCGCCGAATGAACTGCAACAGATCGGCCTGAGTATCGGCCGCGGTCGGTTCGCCGCCGGCGTCGACGGCTGCCCTCAAAGATTCATCCGAGAGAATGAGTTCATCATAGTCTTGAATGGCCGTGGCGATCGTCCGCCTGCCCAAGAGAGCCTGCGGCATGATGTTATCACCCACCAGCATCGCGTTGGGTCCGGTCTGCGGATCGTTGTACTGATCGAGTGCGCGGCCCAGCCAGCCGTGTCCGACGCGCATTCCCTGATCGGTATGTCCCGCGTGCCAGATCGACATGCTCACATCGTGAGAACGATCGGGGTTCGGGTAGCCCACCGCCTGGACGACGGCCAACTGCTGTTTCTCCAGCAGGTTGCCGAACGACGCGAGGCCCGGATTCATCCCGACTTCGTCGTTCACCGAGACGAGTGAGGAGGGATCGAGGAACAGCGACTGACGGAGCCGGCTGTACCCATCGTCACGGAACGGGATGACCGTATTGATGCCGTCGTTTCCGCCGTCCATCTGCACCATGACGAGAATCCGCTGATCCTGCTCGGCGTCGAGGGCGTGGGCCATCCGCGTGAGAAACGCGGGAACCGTGGGGGCCAAGGCAATCATCGAAGACCGACGCAGAAACTCTCGCCTCGAAAGCATGGCTCTCTCCTGGTTTCAGATGACTCGCCGTGGAACCCGGCGGGGATGTCGTCCATCCTAAGTGACCGAACGCCGCCCGGCAACACTTTGCCACTCTTTTGACGTGGTCGAAGGACTTCCGGTTCCGGGATACTGCTGAGTAACGATCGAGAAACGCATTCATTAGGTGGATTGTTACGCACGACACAACCGCATAGAGGTCGCGTCGACAAGACAGTAGGTCACGTCTGCCGGACGGGACCTGGATCGTCTCGGTGCTCGCGGATTGAGGTCCCACTCGGCAAGTGGGACCTACTGGTTCTCACAACTTTGGCCCAAGAAGCTCAGTTGTTCTCGATGGCATCCCAGATGACTTCCGCGGGGCCGAACTGGCAGGGATGGGTCTCTTGCCGCCCTTCGGCCCCCCCCACGAAGATGAAGGCAGAGTCGGGTGTGCCGGCCAGCCTGCTCAGGAGGACGCCATCGGGCCGGAGAGTGACGGCTTGATCTGCTCCCGCAGGAACGTAGATCCAGACTGTTTCGCCAGTGGCTGCATTCCAGCAGCGGGCTGTGCCATCGTTGGCGACTGCTGTCAGGCGTTCGCCATTGGGGCTCCAGTCGATGTCGGTCACTCGGCCGGAGTGTCCTTGCAGCGTCATCTCGCCAGTTCCATCGGCATGCATGATCTCGATCACTCCGTTGCTGGTTGCCAGTGCGAAGCGGTCCTGCTCTGGATCCCACTCGGCATCATGAGCCATCCCGCCGGAGAGCATTTGCGAGACCACCAGTTCGCCGCCGACGTTATAAGTGGCGAATGTATTATCGGTTCGCGTCACCAGCAATGTCTGACTGTCGCGGCTCCATGCGAGAGCGATGACGGGAGCTGTGCCAGCAAGAGTGATGTCACTGACTTCGATCAGCTCATTCTTATAGTTCCAGAAGCGAACGGTGTGGTCTTCACTTTCTGGTCCGCATGCGGTCGCGAGAAGCGCGCCATCGGGTGACCATGCCATGAACTCCACTGCAGCCAGATGCGATGCCGCTTCGCTCGATGGACTGGCGTTGCAACCCGTAACTGAGCCGTCGACCGATCCCGTGAAGAAGATCTGTCCCGTTGGGTTCCACGATAAGGCGGTGACGAGTTCGGCGCTCTCAATCGGCATCGGCTCGATGTCCTCGCCGCGGTTAGTGACGCTGAAGACGAGCCTTTGGTCTCCCGAAGCCGCCGCGATGTATCGACCATCATCAGGTTCCAATCCTTCGAGTTCCACCGGCTGCCATTCGATGAAGTCGAACACGCCCGGCCCCAGATCGCCAAGCCGCGTGCCATCACGTTTCCAGATACGTGTCGGCTCGCCTTCGATGATAGGAACAAACCACATTCCATCCGGACTCCACGTGACACCATTGACCTTCGCGGGCAAACGCAAATGCGTTGCAATCTCGCCATCGCTATTGATCAGCGTGACGAACCCGGTGCCATCGATTGACTCGCCGCTTACAGCGGTGAGGTCGCCATCGGGACTGATGGACACCGATCACATCGCCCCCACTGTACCTGTGATCTTGGCGAATCCGCTTCACCGGAACGACCGACGTCTCAAATGCAGATTGCCGGCCGCGTCGCCGTAAGGCGATGGATCCATCTTCTCGACGAGGACTGCAGAGGGCAGTCCATGGTTGGATTGACGGCCGAAGCTGTCGGAACGCACGATAGTGAAGCCACCAAGAGGGTGATAAGAGACGAAAGACACTTCGGAAGCGACATGCAAGACACTCCCTTCCTCGTTCTGGTCCCACTCGAGCCGGTAAATCGGCGCAAGTAGCGAGGATCCCTTGTGAAGTTCTCCCTCAGCGGTCCAAACCCAGAACTTGCCGCCATTGCCTTCGGACACTTCAAGTCGATGGATTGGTGAACTGAAACCGGGAGGACTGACGACATGCCTCACCGCCCCAATCGTTTCACTTGATGTTGACGCGATGTAGGCACCATCGTCACTCCACGTTGCCAACTCATTCCGCTCCGCCGGAGTCTCGATCGTCCGCACATGCTCCCCTTCTGTAGTCCAAATCTGCAACCCATGATTGTGGTCAGCCATGAGGAGCTTGGTTCCATCGGGACTCCAGTCGATCGATGAGAGGGGGCTGCCGCAGTGGAATTCGCGGACGCGGTTCCAGCTTCGATCCCAGATCGTCACCTGGCCGAGATTGCCTGCTGCCGCGATCAGCTTGGCATCAGGGCTCCAGCAGACGCCGACGACGATCGGATCGTCGGTCTGCAGCACCGGCAGGCAATCGCCATCGGACTGCAGCAGTCGCACAGTTCCTTCGCAGGTGCCGACGGCGAGCCAGCCACCGGCTGTCCACGAGGGATCGGGTTCCCAGGCAAGGGGTGCGCCGCGATTGTGATAGGGTGTTCCCGCATACACCTGCTGCACTTCACTCGCCCCCAGTGAGGTGTAGCCAGTGAGGAGGCGGTCGAAGTCGACGATCCGCACCACGCCGCTGTTCGTGAACGCGAGATACCTGCCATTCGCACTCAACTCCATGCCGACGATTGGGCCGCGCGGATGCACGGTTTCAATCTGCCACAACCCTCGCGGCTGTTCGACACTCGCGGGAAGCAGGCCCGATGATCGCGAGTGATTTGCGTCGCTATTCACGCGAAAGTCAAACCCGTGGAGGCTTTGGAATTGAGCATCGAAGTCGTTCAACGCGCTGTCGACATCGCTGGACATCGATTCCGACGGATCGACGATCAGTGCGTCGATTGCGGCCTCTCGAGGATCATCGAACAGATCATTCCACAACGCGTTCACGCGCTCGCGATCGATGTCGGCACCGTTTAACGCGTCGAGTTCCGACTTCAGGCGATCGAGTTGTTGGTGAATCGTTTCCACGTCCTGCTCCGTCGTCATCTTGTCGAGGAGTTCATCGACGACTCGCTGCATCAACTCGCGTTTGAGGTTCTCTTCACGCTCTCGCAATTGCTGCAGTTCCTCCTCCGTCGGGAGCCGGCCGAGAATGTCGAGCGAGAGCCTACGATACATCTCCTCACTCGTGCTTGCGGGGGCAGGCTGTTCCTGAAAGGGATGCAACTGCGACCATTCAATCTCCAGAACTCCGTCCCGATCGTCATCGCTGATGACGACTCCCCGCGGCCACTCGGGGCAACGACCTTCCAAGGGAAGCAGATCGTTCCAGTCCTGCAACTGATGACACTCGGCACACGATTGCTGATCGATGTTCGAGTGATGCCCCCATTCCTCCAGAAGTGTGCCGATCGGCTGCTCTGCAGGGGAATCCTCAAAGTAATGACATTCGACACACGCACGTTGACTGAAATGGGGGTGAGTCTTCAGCAACTGCTCCAGGAAGTACCGCGTGTCGGCTGCCATGTCGTCTTCGAGAATTGGCATCGCGTCGCCGTTGCCATCCGCCTCTTCACTATTTGCATCTTCACTTTCATCGATCGTCACACTTCCACCGTCGGGAATAGTCACCGTGGCGACGACACTTCCATTTGAGTCTCGCACGATCACGCGCCCCGCGGTCGCGACGGTGCCGGCGAGCAGCAGAATGCCCAAGGCCATCGATGTGACCACACGCAGCGAAGGTGATGTTCTTGGGCGATCGGGGTCGAGAATCCGCTCGATGCGGTCGCGAAGTTGTGAGGAACGGGCCATGGTCATCGCCGACACCGTCAGCCAGCGCGGCGAGCGATAGGCAGTGGCAATGTCGAGCAAGTGCTGCGAATAGTCTGATGGTCGAGTCCCCAGTGACAGGACGGCATCATCACACGCCCGTTCCCGTTCAACCCGCAATCTCCATGCAGCGAACCAGACCAGTGGATGCATCCAATAGATCGCGCAGCCGAGACACGCTAGCCATTGCTTCTGCA
This sequence comes from uncultured Planctomycetaceae bacterium, assembly GCA_942492405.1. Taxonomy (GTDB): domain Bacteria; phylum Planctomycetota; class Planctomycetia; order Planctomycetales; family Planctomycetaceae; genus JANNSB01. The sequence goes on along the minus strand of CALOES010000051.1, from coordinate 57,810 downwards.
CATCCCTGCGGGCGATGTGAGCCAGTTCATGCAGCAGGACCGAATGACAGCGATCTTCCGGCCATTCCTCGTGCGACTTCGGGAGCAATACGAACGGCCTCCACAAGCCCCCGGCCAACGGACCTGCGACCTGTACCGATGACTTCAGCTCGACGGAGGACTGCAACCTCATGCAACTGGCGATTTGAGTCAGCAGACGACGCCATGTGGAGTGATTCACCGCGAGACTACGCCGTCGCATCCGTTCGACACGCCATGTTCCGATGAGCAGTGGCAACAATGCCAGGATGCAGCCGACAGACCAGATCGTTAGAGGCAGTTTGCTCGCCTTCCGAGGTGTCTCGACTGAGTGCGACGCGACCGCATCCCCCGGCCAGCGCGGCAGGGCTGCCGCATGTTCGACGGCACTGACAGTTCCCACATCGCCGGCGCCGGTTCGTGGTTGTCCCTCTTCTTGCGGAGCAGATGACGACTGCACCGATTGAATGTTCGAAGATGTCGATCGCTCGCCGTCATGCGATGTCGTGGAAGCCGCATGTTCGTTGACGATGACCGGCAGCACGCGTCCAGTCTCTTGTGAATCACTCATCACGCGAGATCTGTCTCTCGCTGGAGCAGCATTCGAACCTTGCGAAGAACTGACTGGGACAGATTGCGATGCCTCCGACTCAATCAGTCGCGCCGGTCCCCAGCCGGGGAGAAGCCACGCGACTGCCGGCAACAGCAGCAGGGCGACGAACGTCCAATGCCAGACGGCATGCCGCAGGGCGGCGGACTTCTTTCGCAGACAGAATGTAATTCCCCCCGCGACCAGCAGCAGCAGTGTCGACTTCCAGGCGAGGTCGACCACGAAGAGAGCGGCTTGCGTGGGAATGTTCAGCATGTCGAGGAAGGCGATCATGGCAGCCTCGGTGAGAGTCAGGAGTCACGGATCAGGAGTAAGTCGCCTTTCGCTCCGCGAAAGTAGCGTCGGGTGCGGGAACTGACGGTCGTTCAACAGTTGACTCACATCGGAAATTGAAACTAACACCACCGCGACTTTCGCGGAGCGAAAGGCGACTATGTCAACGGCCATCGCGTCGGGCCTCATCAATCAGTTGTTTGATACGCGTGAGCTCATCCTCCGAGAGTTCGCGCTTCTTTACATCGAGCAGGGCGGCGACGGCATGCTCGATCGAGTCGTCGAAAAACGTATCGAGCAGATGCTTGAGAGCCGACTTGCGAGCCGACTCCTTTCCCTGTGTCGGCTGATAGATGTACCGATTGCCATCTTCGGTGTGTTTCAGGTGCCCCTTCTCCTCAAGAATGCGGAGCATCGCCCGCACCGCCGAGTAGCTGGGAGGGTCGTCCATCTCGGCGAGCACTTCCTGCACGGTCGCCTGTTCGAGCCGGTAGATCACATCCATGATCTGCCGTTCCCGCCGCGACAGCTTGGGGGGACGTTTGGGTGCCATCACTTCTCCTGGGACACTGATGCTGGTTTTCTAGCACTGCTAATAAAATAGCAGAGTGAAAAGAGGTGTCAAGAGTGACTTGGCCTGATTTCGCTTAGAAGACAACTCCAGCTACTTCCGCCCCGACATGTAGGCTTCGATGATCTTGTGATCGAAATAGTTCGTCGACATGCCGGCATCGATCACCAGGCCTTGAGCGTTGAGGCCCGAGGATCGCGGACTTAACAGAAACGCGACTGCATTCGCGGCTTCTTCCGTCTGCACCGCCTCGCCTCGCAGTGTCGCCGCCTCGGCAAAGAGGTAGCTGTCGACATAGCCCGGTATGCCTGCCGACGCCGACGTCTTCAAGAGGCCGGGACAAACGGCATTGAACCGCACTTTCGAGAACTCCGAAAACGACTTGGCCAGAAACACGACGGTCGAATCAAGTGCCGCCTTCACTGGAGCCATGTAGCCGTAATTCTCCGAGGCCATGCGCGTCGTCGAGATCGAGACCGTCACCACGCTGCCGTGCTCGGGATCGAGGATCGACTTGAGGCTTCGCGAAACCGCGATCAGTGAGTAACACGAAATGTCGACCGCTTGCAGAAATGCCGCGCGCGATGTTTCGTGAAAGGGCTGCACGCCCTCGGAGTAATCGGCAAACGCGATCGAATGCACCACGCCATGCAACTGCGGAGTGAACTGCTGAAGTCGCCCCGGGAGCGCATCGATCTCCTCCTGCTTCTCGACATCACACAGCACGACCTGCGCATCGGCATCGAGCTTGAGCAAGGTTTCTTGACGTTGTTCACTGCGCACCGAATAAATGACCGTCGCGCCGGCGTCTTTCAACACCCGCCCCACATGCCAAGCCACGCTCTTGCGATTGGCAAACCCCATCACAAGAATCGAACGGCCGGTCAGTTGCAGGAAGTCCATAAGAGTAGTGAGTAGGGAGTTGGGAATAGTGAGGGAGAAAAGAAACCCGGCGCGTCAGCGAGGGCTTCATGACGAACAACCAGGTAGTCAGGGATCCTACTCAGGGATTGGAATGAAAGCAGCCTGGCTTCGCAAACCAGTCCGCGAGGCTCTCCCTGACTCGCACGAATAGCCCGGCGGATCTGCTCTCTTGATGCGACCCGGCAGCCAACTAACGTCAACGAGCGTCGCCGCCGCATCTCGGAGTTCTGCGGCTACTGTGCACGATTGGACCTTGGTCGATCGAATGCCTACGATTACGGGATGACCATTCCACTCACAACGCGACTCGCTCCCGCTTCGTCTGGAGCGTCGAAGTCCACCCTCGCCGGCTTGCAGTGTCTGGCAATTGTCGTCGGCCTCGCCGTCAACTTAGTTGCTCAAGTTCAGGCCGACGACACTTCGGACAATGGCAACGACCAAGTTGTTCTTGAAGAACTGCAGAGCTGGCTCGATATGCCTACGGGCGAGCGTCCCGAGTTTGGCTCGCTCACCGGGCTCGATGCCCCGTTGTCGGCAGAGGCATCGCAAACCGCGGGCGACTTGTTGTGGGCCGATCTGCAAGAGACGTGGCGCACGGTACGTCTCGACGAATGGAACGATCACACGATCACGCTTGGCGATCACACGATGCCCTTCACCGTTCGCGAGTTTGGCGAACAACCTGAAGCAGGCTGGAGCGTGTACATCTCGATGCACGGCGGAGGCGAGACGGCAACGCAAGTCAACGATCAGCAGTGGCAGAATCAGCAACAACTCTATCAGCTTGAAGAAGGTCTCTACATCACGCCGCGTGCTCCGACCGATACGTGGAACATGTGGCATCAAGGTCACATCGATCTGCTCTTCGAACGCCTCATCCAGGATCTCGTGGCCTTCAATGGTGCCAATGCCGATCGCGTGTTTCTGTTGGGTTATTCGGCCGGCGGTGATGGGGTGTATCAACTCGCACCCCGCATGGCCGATCGATTCGCGGCGGCCTCGATGATGGCGGGCCATCCCAACGAAGCCTCGCCGCTGGGTCTGAGAAACTTGCCGTTTACGATTCATTGCGGAGCGCTCGATGCCGCCTACAACCGCAACACGATCGCAATCGAATGGGGCAAGAAGCTGGACGACCTTCAAGCCGCCGATCCCGAGGGATACACGCACATCTGCGAACTGCATGCCGGCAAGGGACATTGGATGGACCTCGAAGACGCCGTTGCGTTGGAATGGATGAGCGAGTTCACCCGTCAGCCCGCCCCCAGTCGCATCGTCTGGCGACAGGATGATGTCGTACACAGTTCGTTCTACTGGCTGTGCGTCGATGCCGACGCCGCGGAGGCCGGCGATGAAATCACGGCGTCGATCGAAGGTCAGACAATTACGATTCACTCGGAAAACGTCGCCGCCGTCACCGTGCTGCTCAACGATGACCTCGTCGATCTCGATGAGCCGGTGACGATCACCTTCAACGACCGAACCGCCTTCGAGGGCCCGCTGCCGCGTACGTTGCGCCACTTGCAAGAGTCACTCCACGATCGCGGCGACCGGCAGTTGATGTATTCAGCAAGCTGCAGAGTTCCCCAGTAGCTGCGTCTGTCCCCAGACGCAGAGCAAGGCAACAGCGGGGTCACTGGTTCAAAGTGAATGCGACAGAGTGATCGACTTGGACTCGTTGAAACAACGCGTGTCTATTGTCGCGGCATGAACTGGCTGCCGGATCAATCGACCATAGCACGTCCAGCTCTCTGTACCCCGAGTCTGGGGACAGACTCGGCTACGAATTCAGCAGGCTGCCGAAGATCAACGCCACGAACGCGTCGGCCGACTCGGGAGTCGCAATCTCCGGAACGCCGACGGCATGGCCTTCGCGATCGTCTTTGGGATTGGCGATTTCAAAACCATTCTCCATCCATGTCAGTTCGCAGTTGCCGTCGCAGGCGTAGCTCGACTTGAGTTGTTCCCAGCCGCTGCCGATACCGGCGACGACGCTCGAACGATCCATCAGGTTCTCAATCAGCCCGCAGGTGAACTCACGGCATTGCTCTGGATCGCCCTGCGAGCCGAAAGATTCGCCATCACAAAAGATCAGAGCGTCGTAGTCGGCGGCGGTCACACTGTGGAGGGCGAGATCGACAGGGATCATTCCACCGCGTCCCGTCGACCTTGCCATGCCGGCCTCTTCCGCCGCGATGTCGAACTCGACGCCAGCTCTCTCCAACGCCGCTGTCGTCAATTGGAAAGTCTGAGCGTTGTAGCCCGTCTGAGGGACAACAACCAGCGCCCGTCCGGGGCCACCTTCCGCGAGCGTGTACCGCCTGTCGAGTTGATGGTAGACCAGATTGACGAGTGCAGGCATGAACTGACTGTCATGCAGTTTGACCGCACGGCCGGGGAGACCTTCCGATGTGAACACAGTGCAACATCCCAGTTGATCTGGCGATGATGGGTCAAAGAGTCCGCAATCAAAGAGTGTCTCGTAGCCAGAACCAATCGTAGCGATCACACGCACTTCGGAGAGACACTGCCTGAACAACTCCGTCACGCGCTGGAGATTCGAAGCATTCTTGCGACCAAACTCATTCAGCACATCACCGCCGGCCACCAGGATGCCATCGAACTCGTCGGCATCGAACTCAAATTCATCGAGCGTGACATCGACTGGGATCATGCCGCTGCCATCCGACGCGGTGGCAGCCCCGTGTTCAGTCGACAACACAACAGCTTCCGCCCCACGTGCCGCCAGTTCGGTCTGCAACGCCGCGAGGCTCCACCGATCGTACGATGTGAACGGCACCATCAACACGAACCGACCTGGACCTTCGTTGAAGTAGGTCTTGGAATTCACCTCGATCGCAGGCGTGGTTGTTCCAATTCCGTCGTTATCACTCGCGTTCGCGACACCGTCACCGTCGGTCACGGGTCGATTCAGCCAGCCGGGCAGAAAGATCGCCATCAGGATGACTGCCGTTGTCGCAATCGTGGCGGCGAGTTTCCATTTCGATTTCACCAGCGATGTCAGACCACGTGACTGTGCCTTCGGACGCTCGCCCGACTTCACGGCTTCCAGGTCCACCACGAGCTCATCCATGTTCGCGTAGCGGTCGTTCGGATCCTTGGCCACCATCTTGCGGAAGACGGCATCCAGCCCTGCAGGCAGATCGAGAACTTCGTCAGCGAGCTTGGGAATCGGCGATTCGCGATGAGCGAGCAACTTCTCCATCAGCGTTTCACCGGGGAAGAGTGGCTTTCGCGTCAGGATGTAGTGCAGCGTGCAACCGAGGCTGTAAACATCTGACCTGGCATCGGCCTTGCGCGTGTTGAGAGCCTGCTCGGGTGACATGAAGTCGACCGTCCCCATCACCACGCCGGTGTTGGTCATCGTCGCCTGGACGGCGTCGCTGGTCTCCCCCAGGATCGAATCGAAGCGGGCGATCCCCATGTCGAGAATCTTGACGTTGCCCGACTCGTCCAACAGCAGGTTATGAGGTTTGATGTCTCTGTGAATGATCCCCTGACGATGGGCATACGCGAGAGCCTTCGCCGTCTGCAGTGTGATGTCGATCGCCTCGTTGACGGGAAAGGCCGACTCCTTCACGCGCTTCGCCAGATCACTCCCTTCGATGTACTCCATCACGAGGAAGTGTATGCCATCGCTCTCGGAGGCATCATGACCGACGACGATGTTGGGATGATTCAGTGCCGCCACCGCGCGGGCTTCACGGCGAAAGCGTTCGAGCATCTCCGGATTCTGCGTCGCCGCCGAAGGGAGTGTCTTGATGCAAACGATGCGCCCCATGTTGCGATGCCGCGCCGTGTAAACGTGGCCCATCCCTCCGCGACCGAGCTTGTCGAGGATGACGTAGTTCCCCAGGACCAAGCCGCGCGAGACGCCTCGCAACAACGCGGTCGCCTGGAAACTGGTCAGTTTCTTCGTCGCAACGAGTTCCTTGGCGAACTCGCGGGCATCTTGCGGCAGGTTCGCGTCCGCCAACGCATCGATTTCCTCGCGCGTCATCAGCTTGCTGCGAGTCAGCGTCGCGAGAAACGTCGCGATACTGGCGTTGATCTCTGGTTTGGCCTTGGCTTCAAGCTGGTGAGCGGTCTTCCCCGCTCCGTTGAGTGATGTATCCGTGGAACGAGCCGGGGCCAGGAGCTTCGCTTGAGAGATGAGGCGGTCGGCGCTCGGCAGTTCGCGCGTCTCCTGATTGGGATCGGGAGGGAGGCGCAGTGCTCCCATCAGGCTGTCGGCTCCCGCCATCAGTTCATCAACTCGATGCTGGCAGCTTTCGCACGAATCGAGATGCTCCATCAAGGTGTCGGCTGCCTCTTCCGCCAGCGATCCCGAGGCGTACTCTTCCAGCAATTCACGGCGGGGACAGTCGGCGGCGGTGATGATTGGCATGAAAAACTCCGGCAGGTGGACCCGTCACTCGACCCACCAATTGAACGCCATGACATAACGCCGAGCGGTTGGAGTCCCGAATTGACGCATCCGTTAAGTGAGATGATAAGCCGAAAGTGCCGTTTCTGACGATCGTTCAAAGCGAAAGTTGTGAAACTTCATGAGCGTTCCGACGAGTGTGAGTCGAATTCTCACGAATTCCACGAAATGTCGATATCCTGAATCACAACGACTGAGCCTGTCTGTCGGCTCGACGCTAGGGGCAACCGCAGGCACTCGACAATGCGAGTGCCGCAGCTTCTTGTGTCTTCAGCACCCGGCCATCATCTGGCGCGCCGCGACAGCCACCAACACAACATTGCACCAGAGGGAACTGCTACGAAAGCTAACACCGCAGGGCCGACGTAATACCCAACACTTTCTGCATCCTGATTCGGTACCTGCCAGATTCGGACAATGATCGTGACAAGTGTGCTGGTCAAGATTCCATGGATTAAAAAGCCAGTGACCACGCCCGCAGCGATGTTCGACCGCCGACACTTGATATTCTGGAACAAACGCCCGATCAGTGTGAAGTTCAAAAGGACAACCCAAGACACCCACTGTCAAAATCCAGTACGCCAGGAATTGAGTGTCGAACATTGCTAACAGCGGCTGATCGAATGATTGCTCTGTCCTGGTTCAGTGTGAACTGGAATTCTGACTGGTCTGCGTTAGTGAGTTGAGGTGTCGTCGTTGTGTCGCGGCATCGTGCCGCGAAGGTTTTTCGCTTTGGTGTTGAAGTTGAAGGTGTGAACATGCTCACTCGTCGAGACGCACTTCGATCATTCGCCAGTGTGGGTTTGGCTTCACTCCTGCCGTCGACTGTCAGATCAGCCGACGATCAACCTCTCGCCCCGCCGCCCGACCCGTTCGCGATGGGCCTCGTCAGCTATTGCTGCAACCTCCGCCGTCGCTGGATGCTGGACAATGAAAGCGTCGACATCTTCGAGCCGGCGAGGTTCCTGGAGCATTGTCGATCACTCGATGCCGGCGGAATGCAGATTTCGCTCGGAGTGTTGAGCGAAGCCGATGCCCGAGCGCTGCAGACGAAAGCGGCTGACATGGGGATGTTCATCGAGGCCATCATCTCGCCGCCGGCGGATGATGGTGATGTCGATCGCTTCTCACAAGAAATGCAGACGGCCTTTCACGCGGGAGCGAAGTCGGTGCGGACCGTCATCATCCCCGGTCGCAGGTACGAACGATTTCAGACTCTCGAAGAGTTCCAAGAGTATTCTGCGCGCGGGCGGAGGATGCTCGAATTGGCCGCGCCCGTGGCCGAGCGCTTCGAGTTGCCGCTGGCGGTCGAAAATCACAAGGATCATCTCATTGAGGAACGACTCGCGTTGTTCGAACACATCGGCAGCGAATACGTCGGAGCCTGCGTCGACACGGGCAACAGTTTCGCTCTGCTGGAGGACGCCGTCGAAACGGTGCGGGGCCTCGCCCCCTGGGCGCACTCGGTGCATCTCAAGGACCAGGCGATCGAGGAGTCTGCCGACGGTTTTCTATTGGGCGACATTCCGTTGGGGCAGGGGGCTCTCGATCTCGTGACAATGGTCGAGATTCTGCAGGAAGCCAAGCTCGACATCTGCTTCAATCTCGAACTCATCACGCGCGACCCGCTGCGCGTGCCATGCCTGACGGACGGCTACTGGAATCCGTTCCCCGCAAGGCGTGACGAAGATCTCGCGCGAACAATGCAGTTCGTCCGCGAACGCTCGACCGGCAACCTGCAGTACGTGACGGATCTGAGTACGGAAGAACAGGTCGCCCTCGAAGACGCGAACGTGCGAGCGAGTTTGGAGTTTTCACGTGAGCGGTTGCTTCTGATCGGACCGTGAAAACTGCCAGATTCGCCGGAGCGATAACTGCAGTGCTGTCCGCGTTTCCGCGGTATGCAGTGCCGGAAACGGTTCATTCAGTTGCGATTCGTCGTCTGCTGTTTCACAATGTCTCTTGCTTCGCGCGCTGGGCCATTCTCGCGATGGTCGAGGGCGTTCATTCCGCCACATCGAGGAATCGCACGATGATACGCTTTCTTGCGGCAAGCCTTGTTTGTCTGCTTCCCACCCTTTCGTTCGCCGTCGATGTCGGCGACGTGCTGGTTGTCACCTCAGTGGACGACGTCGAGTTGCATGTCGATGCCAACGGCAAGAGCGACACGGTGACGACATTTTCACGGGGCGACCAGGTCGATGTTTTGGAAGTCAACGGCGACTGGGTGCGTGTCAAATTCAGATTCGATGAAGGCTGGATGGAGATCGGGCAGTCGATCGATCGATCGGAGGCCGTGCAATACTTCTCAGAGGCCATCGAAGCCAATCCGACGGCCGTCGACTATCACGCGCGGGCTGACCTGCTCGCCGGCGACAACGACGAAGCGGCGGCGATGCAAGATGTCGAGGCGGGGTTGCTGCTTGATCTCGATCATGCGGGTCTGCACGTCATTCGCGCGGCGTTGTTGTCAAATCGGAATGAATTCGATGCGGCGATCGAAGCCCTGAACCGGGCAATCGCACTCGATCCTGAAAACTACACTGCGCATCTCATGCGGTCCAACGCGTACACCTACAAGCAACCGGGCGATTCTGAAACGTTTGAGGAGTTGCACGCGCTTGCGCTCTCAGACGTCAGCCGGGCGATCGAGTTGGAACCACGGTGGTCTGTGGCGATTGTCCAACGCGCTCGACTTTACCATGGCATTGGAGAGATCGACCAGGCGTTGATCGACTATTCTCAGGCGATCGAAGTCAATCCCAACAACGATGAAGCCTTTCTCGGACGGGCATCACTTTGGCTCATTACCGATAGTATCGACAGCGCGATCGCCGACTATCGTGAAGCCCTCCGTATCGACCCCACGAACGAGTCGGCGTATGTGATACTCTCCACGGTCTTACGCGAGACTGGCGAATACCAGGGGGCCATCGACCTGCTGTCGAGTGCGATCGAACTGATGCCGGAGTCCAATGTGGTGTTCGCCGCTCGCGGCCGCACTTGGTTTGAAGTGCGTCGCTACGGCGAGGCGCTCGCCGACTTCGAAGAAGCCCTGAGGCTGGAGCCGGAGGATGCGCTCACGCGCATTGATCTCGGCAATGCCCGACATCGCATCGGCGACATGCCGGGAGCGATCGAGGCGTTCACCACCGTCCTCGAGAGCGACATTTCGCTGACAGAGTTTGCCTATGTGTTTCGATTGCGAGGCGATTCTCTGATGCAACTCGGAGAGGCGCAGCAGGCGATCGCGGACTACACCCTGGCCATCGAGAATCATCTTGCCGACCCGAACGGACCTGCGCCAGACACCGATTTGGCATATAAGCTGCGGGGGGATGTTTATCGGGCCCTTCAGGAGTTTGAGCAAGCCGCTGACGACTACTCTCAGGCCATCGTGCTGAATCCCGATTACGCGATGGCGTACAACCTTCGCGGGTTGTGCTGGCTCAACCTGGATGATCGAGAACAGGCCATCGCCGATTTCACGGCGGCCATAGAACGCGATCCCTTGGCCCCCGTGTTTCGCGAGAACCGCGCGTTTGTTTATGACCAGATGGGACAGAATACCGAAGCGATTGCGGACTATTCCAAGGCCATCGAGCTCGATCCCGAATACGCGATCAACTACCGCGCTCGCGGGCAGCTCTGGCGGACGCTCGGTGAGTTCGATAAAGCGATCCTCGACTACTCACAGGCGATTCGCCTCAATCCCTCGCTCCCGGAAGTTCACAATTATCGAGGTATTCTCCACGCCAACAAAGGAGAATTCGAGGACGCGATCGCCGACTATACCGCAGAGATCAACCTTAATCCCTCGAGCGGAATCGTGTATGAAAACCGCGGCATCGCCTGGGCCACGCTCGAAGATTACCACCGCGCAATCACCGACTACACGATCGCTGTTCGATTGGACCCGCAGAGTGCGCCGGCCTACAACCGTCGGGGTATTGCATACTCTCGGCTGGGCGAAAAGCATCAGGCGATTGCCGATTTCGGCGAAGCCGCGCGGCTGGCGCCTCAGGAGCATCTGTACTTCTTTAACCGTGCCTTCACCTGGGGTGAACTCCAAGAGTATGAACTCGCAATCGTCGATTGCACCGCAGCGATCGAATTGGATCCCGGTAATGCGACCTACCTCGCCGACCGGGGCGTCTATCGCTTTCGGGCGGGTGATTACGAGAACGCGGTGGTTGACCTGACCGAAGTGATTGATGGCAGTCCCGAGAATTTCATCTGTCTCCACTATCGCGGAGCGGCTCGTCTCTCGCTGGGAAAGTACGCGGTCGCCATCGACGACTTCAAGGCAGCATTGGAACTCAATCCCGATCACGCCGACACACTGGGACTGCTGTCGCATGTCTATGCGTCGTGTCCCGTTGACGATCTGCGCGACGGCGCGGAGGCCGTGCAACTCGCCACACGGGCCTGCGAACTCAGTGACTTTCGCTACGGTACTTACCTCACGTTTCTCGCAGCCGCCTATGCCGAAGCGGGCAACTTCCAACAGGCACTGCATTGGCAAGATGCGGCGATGAGATTCGCCAGCCCTTCTGTCGAGCAGGAATGGCGCAGCCGCATCGATCTCTACAACGCAGGACAACCCTACCGCCTCTCGCCGCCGCTGCCGGTCGAGATGTGAAAGCGATTATGGAGTCGGCGATTCCCTCAGTAGCGGCCGCTGCACATACTCTGTCGGCATGAACTTCAATGTGTCGGGCCAGCAGTAGTCCTGCAGCGTCGCGGCTGCCTGCCGACGGGCGATCATGCGGATGAAGCCCAAGTACTGACCCTGGTCGGCCTCGAGCTGAGCGATCTCGACGGTGTTCTCAGGATGCGCCTCACGCTGCCAGTCGAGCCAGGCCTGCCAGCCATCCTTCATGTTCTCGGCAACCTCGATATCGACGATGCCGGTGCGTTCCCAAAGCCTGCGCCACCACGCGGCCGAATGCAGGCACCAGTAGTCCTGGGTCCAATGATCCTTCAAGTGAGCTGGAAAATCCTCGGGGATCTCTTGCGTGAGACCTGCGCCTGCGATGCCTATCTGGCCGCCGGGCTTTACGAATTGAGCCAGATAGTTGAGATAGAGATCATCGGTGCCGAAGTACGAGTACGAGTCGATCGCGACAACGGCATCGAAGAATCCAGCGGCGTAGGGGAGTGAGTGCGCGTCGCAATGGAGCGGAAAAACGAGGTTCCCGACCTTGGCATCTTCGATACGCTGCAGGTTCTCGGTGGCATTGATCCAGAGATCCGTGGCCCACACGGTGACGCCGAACTCGCGAGCAAGAAAGATCGATGTGGCGGCTCGTCCACACCCGAGATCGAGCACTCGCATGCCGGGCCTCAGCTCCATGGAACTGGTGAGCCAGTCAACCAGCCACAGCGGGTTTCCCCCCATCGCATTTTCATGCACCCAGTCGGGGTGATAGGCATTCGCCCTGGGAAAACGGAAATGGAGAAAACGCTCGTCGCCGGTGTTGGGGGTGCTCATCTCTGAGAGGACATCTGAATGGCCGGGGAGGTTCGCGGTCGACCTCTTGCATTCCATCGCGCTTTTCGCGGAGCGAACGGCGACTATGGGGTTTCGAGTTGCACCAACTCCACCGCCTGCAGCGTCTTCGCCTTGTCGTCGTCGACGTAGTCGCTGTGACAGCCGGCCTTCTGGCCTTCGTCGGCTCCAACGGCCTTCTTCGTCTTGGCCGCCAGGCGATGAATCTCATCGGGCGAGAGGACGCCGCGTTGCTGGAGGATGGCTTGCTGCTCGGGTGACAGGGCCTCACTCACCTTGGCGCGGTCCCATTGATAGTCGTCGTCCTTGCCGCTGGCGAATTGCACGATCTCTTTACTGATGCGAACGCTGCACCAGTCGTGGCCGCACATCGCGCAGAAGTCGGTATCGACATCGAGGTCTTCGTCATGAAATGCCCGAGCCGTGTCGGGATCAAAGCTCAACTCGAAATGCTTCTCCCAGTTGAGGGCGGCGCGGGCTTTGGTCAGTTCATCATCCCGGTCGCGCGAGCCGGGAATGCCGAGGGCCACGTCGGCCGCGTGGGCGGCGATCTTGTAGGCGATGCAGCCTTGCTTCACGTCATCCTTCTTCGGCAGACCGAGATGTTCCTTCGGCGTGACGTAGCACAGCATGCTCGCCCCGTGATACGCGGCCGCCGTCGCGCCGATGCAACTCGTGATGTGGTCGTAACCGGGGAACATGTCGGTGACGAGCGGCCCCAGCACGTAGAACGGCGCGCCGTGGCAGAGCGTGCGCTGCAGCTTCATATTGTATTCGATCTGATCGAACGGCACATGACCCGGCCCTTCGATCATCACCTGCACACCCTTGCGCCAGGCTCGTTCGGTCAATTCTCCGAGAGTGCAGAGTTCGGCCAACTGTGCCTGGTCGGTGGCATCGGCCAGTCCGCCGGGTCGAAGGCCGTCGCCGATGGAGAACGTGACATCGTACTCGCGCATCACGTCGCAGATCTCTTCCCACAGCCGTGTACATGGGGTTCTCGTCGTCGTGATCGATCATCCACTTCGCGAGGAGCGAACCACCGCGACTGACGATACCGATCAGGCGGTTCGTCACGTACTGCAGATGCGATCGAAGTACGCCGGCATGGATCGTAAAATAATCGACTCCCTGTGCCGCCTGCTGCCTGAGCGAGTCGAGAATGATCTCCTTGTCGAGGTCGTACAGCTTGCGGCCGATGATCATCGAGTAGATCGGCACGGTGCCGATGGGGACGGTGCTGTTCTGGATGATCGCCTCGCGGCACTCATCGAGGTCGCCGCCGGTGGAGAGGTCCATCACGGTGTCGGCCCCCCAGCGTTCGGCCCACTTGAGTTTGACGACTTCTTCATCGGTGCCGCTGGAGACCGGCGAGGCCCCCATGTTGGCGTTGATCTTCGTCTTCGACGCCCGGCCGATCGCCATCGGGTCAAGTTGGTAGCCGAGATGGACCTTGTTGGCCGGGATGACCATCCGCCCGGCCGCGACTTCATCGCGGACTTGCGCCGGCGTGAGATGTCCCTCGCGATCGGCGACGCGTTTCATCTCGGGCGTGATGATGCCGAGGCGGGCGTGTTCTAGTTGGGTGACGGGGGTGAATGCTTCGGGATACTCAACGGTACGAGTCGATCCATCGCATTGAGTAAATGTTGCCAAGGAGCCGCGTTCGTCAGGAAGCGGTTGTGCGAGCGATTCTAGTGCATTGTCGCGTTCACTGAGTGGCACGTCCGTCCGCTCCCTATCGGTCGCGGCTCTTAGGCTTGTCGTCCACCCCTCCGGCATGAAGTCCCACGCCGTCTTCTCACTCGGCACCGGCATCCCAGGCGTATCAGGCGAGGCGAATGTGTATCGGCCTTCGATGCCGGGCATGATCTTCGCCGGCCGAGCGAAGCTGCCGGGCGAGGTGCCTGCGGCTGTTGATGAAGGGTTCCCTCCCAGCGCTGGCAGTGTGTATTCCTTGTCTACGGACATGGCATTCCCTGTTGTCTTAGCGGCGGCTAACAGCCGTCGCGCTTCGAGAGTTCAATTCACGAACGGAGGCTGGCGGCCACCGTTACTGCGATTAGCAGTTCATCGTATCCCGCAGACAGTTGAATGCAATTCGGTCGGCTAGAAATCGATGGTGTCGATCCCTGGTCACAGCCCCTCGAACAGTCTGGAGCCGATGCGGACCAGTGTCGCACCTTCTTCCACAGCGACTTGGAAGTCGCCGCTCATTCCCATGGAGAGGTGGGGAAGCGGGATTTCAGGCCGCTGTGATTGCAGTTCATCACGCAGTTCGCGGAGTTCGCGAAAGACAGGGCGGGCGAGTTCGGGATCGTCCGTCAGTGGAGCCATCGTCATCAGCCCCTGCACTACGACACTCGTGTACCGAGGTTGTTTGGGCCATTCACCAAGCAGTGATTGCCGGTCGAAACCGTCCTTCGAGACTTCACCTGCGATATTCACTTCGAGCAACACGCATGCCTTGATTCCCATCTCGCCGGCAATCTGATCGATGCGATCGAGCAGTTTCCAGGAGTCGACAGAGTGGATTAGGACCGTACAGGGCAGAACTGCCCGCACTTTGTTGCGTTGCAAGTGGCCGATGAGATGCCAGTGAGCGTCGGGCAACAGCGCTTGGCGTTCGAGCAACTGCTGAGGCCGGTTTTCGCCAAGTTCTGTCACGCCGCAAGTCGACAATTCGCGGACCCACGCGATTTCTGCGTACTTAGTGACGGCAACCAGCGTGACCTCGTCAGGCGAACGCCCCGCGCGCTCACAGGCCAGGCGCATTTCATCATGCACTGCAGCCAGGTTGTCAGCCAGTCGCTGTTGCAGGAGAGACATGAAGACGACGTCCTCCACTCTCAATACCTACAGCCTCTCGCCGCCAGGCTGAGAGTCACTCGTCGTTGACATAAGGCAGCAAGCCGATGAACCTCGCCCGCATCACGGCCTTGCGAACGGCACGCTGGTAAATGGCAGAGGTTCCGGTGCGCCGACGAGGTTGGATGCGACCCTGCCGGTCGATCAAACCCTTCAACGTGCGAATGTCCTTATAGTCCACATAGACGGGACGGGGGATCACGCCATCGGGGCAGAATCGGCAGACAAGTTTCTTGCGGAGCCGCTGACGCTTCTTGCGGATCTTGCGGATATCCGCCTTCGTGTAAGTCTTGTTCATTCGCTCTTTACTGGAACGGAACCATGGATCCCCTGAAAATGGGGAGCCCCGCGAGTCGTTCGCTCGGAACGGGGCGGTGAGGGGGCGGATTATTGCGTGACCGGAACGCGAATGCAACTCGATCCCACATGGGATTCGAGGAATCCCGCCCGCCTAACGCCGACGCTTCTTCTTCCCCTTCATCCGTTTGCGGCGAGGTCCATCCTGTTCCTCGTCTTCCCAGCCCTCCACGTCTCCGAAGTCGTCCTCGGCGGTCACCTGCTTCTGAGTCACCGCGACCCGTTCTGACTCGCGCTCCGGGCGAGAGGCTAATTTCGGCCCCTTCACTTTCTGTGGCGGATCGCTGCGAAGCTGCGGAGATGGCCGGGTCTGAACTGATTTGGTCTCCGATTCAACGCGGTCGGCAGGCTGAATTGAGGCTTCCGAAGACCGCTGCATCGGAGGTGGCGAAGGCTGCGGAGAAGGTTCCGGCTTCCTGGGGGCAGGTGCAGAAACCGACTGTTCGACTTTAACGGCCGTCGATTCGGAAGAGACCGCTGGAAATGGCTTATCCGCCTTCGGCGTGGCAGACCTCGAGGGTGCCTTCCTCGTTCGAGTCGACTTGGCCTTCGCTGCCCGCTTTGTCTTAGCTGCCGGTGCCGCCTTCTTGCGGGCAGGCTTTGACGTCATCCCGACGGTGTAGGCGGGAAGTTCCTCACGCGGTGCCAAGACCCATGCGACGATCTTCTGCATAATGTCCCCCACGGGAATTCGCCACATGCGCTTGCGCATCGTCGAAGTCGCCGGCTCGTTGCTGACATAGACCACATGCCGGGCAAAGAGGAGGAAGGCCCCAAGTTCCAGTGTGGGCCAGAGCAGACCGCTTATCGAAAGTGTCGGCGGCATCCACGGGCCGTCGATCGACGTTCCCTGCAGCAACAGACATCCCCCGGACGCTGCGGCAGACATCAGGGAAGCGAGGTGCATTCGCCAGGCGAATCGGCAACGCGTGAATTCTTCCGTCAACAGCCGCGTGTTGGAGAGCAATGCGGCGGCCGCAGGAATCAACCAGCACCAGAGGGGACCGTTCCATTCTCGAAACGTCGATTTTCCAACCAGCCAATCGCCGAATCGCACATGCCAACCGAAGAGGGCACAGGCCGTCATCACCGTCCAGAGCGCCGCCATCCAGATCCACAATCGGTAACGCCCGCTGAAATCGAGACGGCTTCGCGACCGGTGATAGAAGATCAGCCAGGCAACATAACTCACGGCGACGAAATAGGCGGACCCCAGATGGCGAACGGTCCAGCCTTCGACAGAGGCCACTGTCGCTGCCACGCCCTCGGCTGGCGGAGTCGTCGCTTGAAACGCGTGATAGATCAACCCGCAATTCGCGAGGAACAGCAGGCTGATTAATACGCCGTACTTCCACGGTTCGCGCCACAGCCGGCTTCTCGCCGATGAGGGTGAGTCCGACGAGTGAGAGTTGTCGGATTGCGTAGACTCTGCGGTCTTTTTTGATGCCGTAGACTTTCGCGGCGACTTGCGTCGGGGCGCACCCGAAGACTCGCTCGAAGGGGCTTCCATTCCCTCCTGCGCCAGCCGCCGGCGACGGCGTTCATCGATGTTTTTTGACCCTGCAAACCCGATCGACATGACACGCGGATCCTTCCTCGTCGTACATCGGGGATCGACTGGCTGGGGCTTCGCTGAAATCGACGGTTTCTCGATCCATCCCACGTGTTCGTGACCGATCCGCCACAACTCGCGAACCTTCCGCAGACTTCGCCTGAAACGCACCACTCATCGTAGCACGGCCTTCCCAGGCCGTAGCGGAAGTCGTGCGACTTCCGACCCCCACACGGCCTGGGAAGGCCGTGCTACGAGAGATAGCCGCAGCTTCTAAGATGCTCGACGCTGTCAACAACCCGCTGATGATGCTCTTCGAGCGTCAGCGGCGGTTCACCTTCGATTCCTTCTAGTTCCAGGCTGAAAGGCCCTGCATTCTCCGCAGCAAGCAGCACCTCGCGAATCGCGGCGAAATCGACTGCCCCACCGGCCCCGAGTGCGGGGAAATACCACTCCTTGAATCTCCCCCGGCTGTCCTTCAAATGAACGTGTCGCACGAAACTCACCACCTGCTTCAGTTCGCTGACGGTGTTGGCACTTTCGTTGTAATAGAGCACGTTGGCGGTGTCGAAGTTGAGCCGGATGTGCGTATGGTCAACCTTTTCGATCATCCGCAGCATCGCCGCCGCGTTTTCGCAGACGCCGGGATGGGTCTCACAGCAGTAGGCAATGCCCAGTTCGCCCGCCCGGTCGCCGATCTGTCGGAGATGTCGCCATAGCGTCGGCTCGTCGTTCGCCGTCTCGACTTCGCCCGCCCCCCCGACGACCAGATTCACGCCCAGTCCATGCGCCACATCGAGTTTCTTGAGCGTGATGTCGCGCACGGCCGGGTCGAGTGGATTCCCCGAAGAGATGTTGGCCGAACTGAACCGCAGACCCTCCCCCTGAACCCGTTCCATCACTCGCCGCACATCGTCGTTGGTTGAGTTCTCCGTCAGCAGCGGGACATCGCCAAAGATCGAAGGCCGATCCTCGGTGCGAATCGCCATCTCGATGAAGTCGATCCCACTCCCCGGCAAGCACGCAATCGCCCCCTCGGCTCCGAACCGGCCGTAGGAGTTGGTGAAGCAGGAGAGGATCATTGAGGTCTCAATTGCACTGTGATTTTGGCGACGATCAATCGAGAGATAGTAACTCGACATTTCGCCAAGGCGTAAGCGGGCATTGTATTCTCGGTCAATTGCACCGCCTGAAGAAAGGTCGCCTCCAGGATCGTCACCGGACGAACTCACATTTCTACCCTACCCGCCGCAGTTGCGCATGTATTCCATCCGGGCCGCTCTTTAGCGTCCCGGATGGTCGCGCGGACCGACTCCGTTTGAAGGTCAAGAGTCCAAGAGTACAAGCGTAGAGACACACACCTCGTGATACTCTTGCGATACTCTTGACCATCCCATCCATACTCTTGGATGCACTTGGCCATACTCTTGAGATACTTCGTGAATCCCCACCGCCAGACCGCGCCCACAGAGACTCGTCCGAATACACGTCCCGTCTACCCTAAGTTGCGCGGTTGCGCCAGGCACTACAGGCAAGGTGACGTCACTGAATGTGCCAGATGCCGTCATTGACTCCGAAGTCTTCTCACGGCAACCTGGCGCCTGCCACGCGCCGATGAGACGAATAGTTTGATATGGAAGCAATGTAATGAATTGACGCCGATTCCACTGCGATTGATGATGTGTCCTATTACGATCTCGCGCAACTCGTTTCGGCCTCAAATCAAGTGGTCAATGAAATCAAACGCTGAATGAAACTCCTGCTTTATTCCCTTGAAAGCCAAGTTGCGATCTCGGCAGTAGTGGCGATTGTGATTGTACGAGGAGGGCTCGTTGCCGGTTGTGGGCTGCGAATGCACCCATATCTTGAGTTGACGTTGATTCTGGCAGTTTGCATGGCCGTATTGCTGCTTGGCCAAGGTGTGGCATTTGCATTGATTGGACAACATCGACGCGAACGCCGTCTGCGTCTGTTCCAGTCGAATTACGGAAGTCACGGCGACTGGCAAGTTGAACACGATGGAGAATCTGTCGCGTTGCTGACTCAGGCGCGGATGGAGAAGATGTTCTGGGTGAGCTATCGGATTCAGCCTTTGGTCGCAAACGAGTCTTTGAAAGAGCGAATCATTTCCGATCAGTCGTGGTGGCTGGAGTCGAGATTGACCTATCGCAGCGTCGATCTC
Source organism: uncultured Planctomycetaceae bacterium (assembly GCA_942492405.1). GTDB lineage: Bacteria > Planctomycetota > Planctomycetia > Planctomycetales > Planctomycetaceae > JANNSB01. The sequence goes on along the minus strand of CALOES010000051.1, from coordinate 38,496 downwards.
GATGAAGTTGCACCGCTTGCCTTTGTCTCCGGATGTGTCTTTGTCTGGCATGGTCGAGTGAGCCTTCGTGGCCTTTACTTCAATGCGTTTCCACCGACGTTATGGGAACGCATCTGGTATGGGCGAAGACTCTGGAGCGATGGAACGCCGATCATCACTCCACAACCTGCTGATGCCCGTTGCCATGTCTCCCACCACATGCTGCGGTCGCTGCGAGACGGGCATCGTCAATTCGGAGTCACTCTGGCATTGCGGTTGATCGATCACCATCGAGTCGTAAAGGATGATCGTACCGTAATTGAGCAGTGCTTGGCGGAAAGGGACTCGACGGCATTGGTCGACTACATTGCATCACTGCCATTCCCGCAAAATGCTGACTTTGTCCAGAAGGCCGAAGCTCGCATCATCGGACCAACAAAGGCGACGTTCCTCAATATGTCGGCAAAAGAGATTCGACGGTACAACGAGATGTGGAAACAGGTCATCGCATGCCTTAACGGATCGGCGTACCAGGTGGACGCACTGCGAGATCAGTCGATCGACTCGCTTCGCGAACTGCTGAGCCAATGGGGAGCACCTGCAGGAAGCTATGATTTGCGCGAAGAGTGGAAACTGGTGGAGTGGTATCTGCAGCCTTCCGACGCCCCACCAAATCTGAGTTTTCCGCATCGATTAACTGTGAAAGCAAAGGATCGGAATCCATTCGACTGGGCTCTGCTCGGACGAGACGACTCGCCGACGGATTCATTGGGCGCACCACTCATTCGCACTTGTGGGACCAGGGAGCCGGAGTGCTTTGGATACAATCCGCCCGATGCCGTACTCGAGATCCACGATGCACTCATGAGCATCGACACAGACTCCTGGAACGCCCTGATTCCTCAACGTCGTAGAATCTATGAAGGGTGGAAGACAGAGTCGCAATATTGGAATGCGGATGTTATTGAACAGCTCATCATCACACAAGGGCATTTTCTCTTGTGGAGTCGGGCACGGGGAGATCCACATTTGCTACTGCAACAGGGGCGTGCCATCCCGGGTTTCTTCCTTAACTGCGACAGGAACCGGATGTCGTTTTCGAAGAAGTCGCGGATGTCTTTGACTTCGAAGCGTTTCATGCAGAAGCGTTCCAGGCCCATGCCGAAGGCGAAGCCGGTCACTTCTTCGGGGTCGTAGCCGACCGAGCGAAAGACGTTGGGATCGACCATGCCGGCTCCGCCGAGTTCCATCCAGTCGTTCCCCCAGCGCACGTCGAACTCCAGCGAGGGTTCAGTGAAGGGGAAGAACGAAGGGCGAAAGCGGGTCTCGACATCACCGAGATACGACTTGGCGAACAGTGTGAGGACGGTCTTGAGGTCGGCCATCGTCACATCGGGGCCGACCATCAGTCCTTCCATCTGATGGAACATGCACGAATGGGTCGCATCGGGCGTGTCGGGGCGGTAGACGCGGCCGATCGAAATTACGCGGATCGGCGGGGGCGTGTGTTCCATCACGCGAATCTGCACCGTCGATGTCTGACTTCTGAGCAGCAACGGGCCGCCGTGGGTCGACTCAGCGACGTTCAGATAGAAGTTATCGAGCGGGTCGCGGGCAGGATGCTCCTGCGGAATGTTGAGAGCCTCGAAGTTGTGATGTTCGTCCTCGATTTCGGGACCATCAGCCGCCGCGAAGCCAAGACGGGCCATGATCTCGCGGAACTCATCAATCGTCTGCGAGATGGGATGGCGATGCCCCAGCTTCAGGGGGACGCCGGGGAGCGTGATGTCGAAGTACTCGACCTTGCGAGTGGCTCCGGTGGTCAGCTCCGCCTGACGTGCTTCGAGGGCGGCGCTGACACGCTCCTTCACCTCGTTGAACTTCTTGCCGATGACGGGGCGCTCTTCGGGAGTGACCTTGCCGAGCGTCGACTGCAGATCCTTCAGCCGGCCTTTCTTCTTGCCGAGGAATTCGATTCGCACCTCTTCGAGGTCGGCGGAGGCGGAAGCGTTGCCGATCGCTGCCAGAGCGGCGGCTTCGTATTCGGCCATTGATGCCAGCGGGTCCATGGTCGCGTAGGATAGGGACGCCTTTCGCTCCGCGAAAGTGCGGGAAGCCAAACGCGATTGGGACGAACTCTGCCGAGGGCGAACTCTGGCGCACCAACGCACTTTCGCGGAGCGAAAGGCGACTCTCAGCCCGCGAGGGCCTGGCGGGCGACGGCGACGACTTCGTCGAAGATGGCGGGTTCGTGAATCGCCAGTTCACTGAGTGACTTGCGATTGAGTTCGACTCCCGCAAGGGTCAGTCCGTGAATGAACTGCGAATACCGAATCTGCCGTTGCAGGCACGCACCACTGATACGGGTGATCCACAATCTGCGGAAATCTCGCTTGCGAGTCTTTCGATCGCGCGTGGCGTAGGCTCGGGCGCGGATCAGGGTCTCGAAGCCCGGCTTGATCAGGTTCTTTCGCCGACCGTAAGCGCCCTTCAACTCGCGAAAGAGTCGCTTATGGCTTTTTCGACGGGCTTTACTGTACTTGACTCTCATTGTGATTCATCCACGCAGCAGCGTCGTTGGGAATGCAGATTCTTCGGAGGGAGTGAGTTTGGTCGGACTACGTTCCAGGTCGCAGAGCGTCGGCAATCTGGACGGCAATCGCACCTGTCAGAACGCCGTCCTGACGGAGATGCCGTTTCCGGTCGCCGCTCTTCTTGCCGAGAATGTGTCCGCGAAACGCCTTCTTGTGCTTGACCTTGCCTGAGGCCGTCACCTTGAAGCGTTTACTCATCCCCTTATGTGTCTTATGCTTAGGCATCTCATGCCGTCCGTCTGTTAGTTCCTTTTCGGGAAAGCGGGGAAGTATAGTTGCAATCCGCCAGCGAATCCAGTGAATTGGGGATTCTCTATGGCCGGTGGCAAATGGCTGATGGCCAGAGTGACAATCGGCCTGCAATCCCACTGTTTAAGTCTCGCACGCCTCCCCTAGTCCTTCTCATCTTAAGCAATCTCCATGCATCCCCAATCCACCTCCCCGCCTCCTGAGCCTTCCATTCGCCTTTCTGAGGGCTGGCATTGTCTGCACGTTTACTACCAGGTGATCGGCTCGGAGCGCCAGAACCTGTCGAACGAAGCGCGAGAGGCCGGCCGACGGGAATTGATCGAACTGCTGAACCCGGAGCGCGAGGGGACGCCACAGCGGATGCAGGTCTCGGTCTGTTCCGGACATCGGGCCGACTTGGGGTTGATGCTGATGGACCCCGATCCGCTGGTCATTGACGCCATCCATCAGGGAGTCCAAGCCAGTAGTCTGGGACCGGTCCTCGAGCCTGCGTACTCATTCGTTTCCATCTCCGAGGTGAGCGAGTACGTGCCGACGGCCGAGCAGTATGCCGATCGGCTCAAGCAGGAGGGGACATCTCCCGACGATCCCAGCTTCGCCATTAAACTGCAGCGTTATTCCGAACGCCTGCCGATGATGAACAAGCAGCGTCTGTACCCCGACTTCCCCGAATGGCCGGTGACGTGCTTCTATCCGATGAACAAGATTCGCCATCCGCAGGCGAACTGGTTCCAGCTTCCGTTCAGTCAGCGGTCGGCGTTGATGGCCGAGCATGCGACATCGGGGATCAAGTTCGCCGGCAAGGTGTCGCAGCTTATCACTGCGTCGACGGGCTTCGACGACTGGGAATGGGGAGTCACGCTCTGGGGAAGAACTCCTGAGTTCATCAAAGAGATCGTCTACACGATGCGTTTCGACGAAGCCTCGGCCCGCTATGCCGAGTTCGGCCCGTTCTACATCAGCTACGTGATGGGGATTGAAGCAGCGCTGGATCACCTCAAGCTGTAGGGACTCTTCCCGGCAGGCGGAACCTTTAGTCGAGCATCGTGCGGGCTTCGTAGAAGGCGCGCCAGTTGGCGTCGCCGCGCGACTTGACGACGTGATTAAAGTAGCCACGGACCTTCTTAAGGTCTTCGGGATTGTCCTTGAGGACCGCACCGATCATGTGTTGTACGAGGTGCGAGGGACTGAATTGTCCATCGTTGTAGAAGTAGGCGTGCATCGCCGCAGCGAAACCGGTCGATACGGCCTCAGCAGTGCTGAGGACCGTCGACAGGCCATCGATCCCCTTGCCATCAACGGTCTTGCCGTTGCGGAGTTCGCGGAACGTCGTGACGAGCAGTTCGGTGAGTGGAGGCGTGATCGTCACCGGCACGTCGGCGTGCGAGAGCATGCGGTTGGTCTCTCGTTCGACAAGGTCCATCTCTTCGGAGAGGCTCTCAATCGGCTGTACCGTCTCGAAGTTGAACCGGCGCTTGAGGGCTGCCGACATGTCGTTCACGCCGCGATCGCGGGTGTTGGCTGTCGCGATGACGTTGAATCCCGTGCGAGCGAACAGCGTGCGGGCATCGGTGTCGAGTTCGGGAATCGACATCACGCGGTCGCTCAAGATCGACAAGAGCGTATCCTGAATCTCCAGCGGGCAGCGGGTGATCTCCTCGAACCGCACGATCTTGCCGTACTTGAGCCCCAGATAAAGCGGAGCGGGAACCAGCGATTGTTCGTTCGGCCCTTGTGAGACCAGCAAAGCGTAGTTCCAAGAATACTTGATGTTGTCTTCGGTGGTGCCCGCGCTCCCCTGGATCGTGAGGGTCGAGTCTCCGCAGATGGCGGCAGTCAACAGTTCGCTCAAATAGCTCTTCGCGGTTCCCGGCTCGCCGATGAGCATCAACCCGCGATTGGTGGCCAGCGCCACGATGCAGCGTTCCAGGAACGATCGGCGGCCCACGAACTTCGGCTGAATCTTGAGCGCCTCGTTCCCCAAGACAAAGTCGAGCACGGCACGGGGTGTCATCTGCCAGCCGCCGGGGCGAGGTTGGCCCTTGTCGCGTTCAATCAGACGCTGAAGTTCGTCGGCATAGAGAATCTCGATCGCGGGACGCTGCAGGTCGCGCAACTTGTCGTTTGCGGCCGGCTCAACCTTGGAAGTCTTCGATGCAGCTTTCTTGGCCATCGCGATCTGCGGGACAACGTGAGTGGTTCGTCAATATTCGGTTGTTTCTTCCGGCGACGTTGCTTCGCGAGGCGGTCTGAGCGAATCGAGATAGTTCTGCAGGAATGCTTGAGCCGCCAGCATGTCGCGGCTCTGTTTGGCCCGTTTCTTGTTCATCCCGGCCTCGCGGATCACATCGTCGGCCAAGGCAGAGGAGAAAGTTTCGTCCCAGAAAAGTAAAGGGAGTCCCGTCGCTTCAGCAGCCCAGGCTCCGAATTCGCGAGCATGACGGGCCGACTCGCCTTCGTTGCCACTGAGCAAGATGGGCAAGCCGACGACAAGTCCGACGATGCGATGGTCCTGCGTGATGGTCTTGATGCGGCGGGCATCTTCCTCTCTTGAAGTGCGATCAATTACCAGGATCGCGCTCGCGAGCGATTGTTCGGGAGTCGAGATCGCCACTCCAATTCGGCGGGTGCCATAGTCGAGGCCGAGGAGTCGACCTTCACGGGGAAAAGGGGTTCCTGAATGTTCGCGGTCAGAGGAGGTCATCTCGCCCTTCGGCCTTCAGGAACTCGATGACCTTTCGCATCGATTCGGGGTCGCTACGGCGGGCGACGAGCGTGACGCTGGGAGTATTGATAATCAGGCAGTCGTCGATTCCGCTGGTGACGACGATGTGGCCTTCCGGGGAATGCACGATCGAGGATGTCGTTTCGCGCAGCAGACATTCGCCTGAAATAATGACGTTACCGGATGCATCTGCCTCCAGGCGGCGAGCGAGCGATTCCCAGCTCCCGACATCGTCCCATTCAAACGCCGCAGGAATCACGCAGACTCGCGACGCACGCTCCAAGACGGCGTAGTCGATTGAGATCGACTTGAGTTCGTTCCAGAGCCGGCGAAACTCGGTCTCGTCGGTCACGGCAGCCAGACGCGACAAGGGGGCTGCCAGTTGAGGTTCGTGTTCCGACAACGCCTGCAAGATGCTGTCGGCACGCCACACAAAAATGCCGGCGTTCCACAGGAAATTGCCTTTCTCCAGGTATTCGGCGGCCGTCTGTTCGTCGGGCTTCTCGCGAAACGCTGCCACATTGCTGGCGGATGAACCCTTACTCAACGGATTGCCGACTTCGATGTAACCGTAGCCCGTGGATGGAAAGTTCGGACGGATGCCGAACAAGACCAGTTGTTGTGAATCGTCTGCGAGTACCGCAAGTGCCTGTTCCACCGATTGCTGAAAAGCTGCGTCAGGCTGAATGACGTGATCCGCCGGCATGACAAGCATCACGGCATCGGGATCAATGGCAACGAGACGATGGGCGGCGATCCCGATGGCGGCCGCGGTGTTGCGCCCGCATGGTTCGAGTATCAATCGATCGGTCGGCAGCGCGGGAAGATGCTCGCGGATGAGATTGCGATGCGTCTCACCGGCAACGACCCACATGCGATTGGCAGGCACGAAACCCGCGCTCCGGTCCCAAGCCTGCTGGATGAGGCTGCGTTCCGAGGTCATCCGCAAGAACTGCTTGGGGAGTGCTTGTCGGCTGAGGGGCCAGAACCGGGTTCCTGACCCCCCTGCCATGATCACGGCATGCAACATGTATCGACACGCATCCCTGTCTGTTCAGGCCACGTGAACTTCGGACATTACGGCGCGCCAATCGACGGGAACGGCGTCGGCCCAAAGGTTTTCAAGATCATAGAAATCTCGAGTCTGCTTCGTGAAAACATGCAGAATGACGTCGCCGTAATCCTGCACGATCCAATGGCTGCGATCGTAACCCTCGATCCCCCGGCGCGCCTCTCCATGTCCCGCCTGCATGTTATCGACTTCTTCGGCAATGGCGTGCATCTGCCGTCGACTGTTGCCGGTGGTGATGACGAAGTAGTCGAACTCGGGCGTGATGTGCCGCAAGTCGAGTACGACTGTATCGACACCGCGGAAGTCGTCGCAGACCTTCGCACACCAGCAGGCAGACTCCAGACCCGCATGTTGAGTTCCGCATGTCGTTGACTCCGGGAGCTCACTTGCGAATCCGTCTTGGTGAATTCGGTTCTCCTTAGCCGGGCGACTGCTGCTCATCATGCGCGAAGACCTTTCATTTGCGAGTATTCGTTGGGTGTCCATCTCGATTCCTCTCCTCGTTTCTCCGAACATCGGGAAACACAACCAGGATGGGAATCGGACCCCACTACCCAATTATAGGTTCAGTGCATACTGGACGACTAGACCTGCAAACACCACCGAGACCATGCTCATTAATTTAATGAGAATATTGAGGCTTGGGCCGGAAGTATCCTTGAAGGGATCGCCGACGGTATCCCCGACCACAGCCGCTTTGTGAGCGTCGGTCCCCTTTCCACCGTGGGCACCTGACTCGATGTACTTTTTGGCGTTGTCCCAGGCACCGCCGGCGTTGGCCATCATGATGGCGACCGCGAATCCGGATGTCAGTCCGCCTGCCAGCATCCCCATGACACCGGGGACTCCCAGAATCATGCCGATAGCGAGCGGGCCGAACAGTCCCAGACATGCGGGAAGGACCATCTCTTTCTGAGCCGCCGCCGTGCTGATGTCGACGCAGGCCGCATAGTCGGGCTGGGCCGTGCCTTCCATGATGCCGGTGATCTCGCGGAACTGCCTGCGCACCTCTTCGACCATCGACTTGGCAGCACGTCCGACGGCTTTCATCGTCATGGCGCAGAAGACGAAGGCTAGCATTACGCCGAAGAACATGCCGATCATCACGCGCGGATTCATGACGGTTACGTTGTAGTACCGCACGAAGTCGGGCATCGTCGCTTCTTCGACAGAGACCGCCATGCCTGTCGCTGTGAGCATCTTGAGATTGACGGGTTCCGCGAGTTCTTCGCCGTTGCCGGCCGCCTCAATACGCCGCAGATCATCCCTTGCAGTGACGAGTGAGGGAGGAAGGTCGGCAGCACGTGCCTCGGATCGCTGACCCAGTTCGAGCGCGCTGGGGAACAACAGGTAGCCATGATTGGCTGTTTCTCCTTCGGCGACCTGCGAGGTCGTCACCAGCAGCGTCGGGCTCAGTCTGCGAACAGTCGCCTCATCAAGATCATCTTCAGCAGTGACCGCAACGGCTTCCGCTTTATCCGCCCAGCGATCGAAACCGATGCGTACCTCTTCGATGTACGCCGCCAGCAGAGCCAACGCGGTCAAGGCCGCCGAACCGATGGCAAAGCCCTTGCCGGTTGCAGCCGTTGTATTTCCCAAGGAATCCAGGGCGTCGGTCTTTTCGCGGACCGAGGGATCCTGATGGCTCATCTCGGCGTTACCACCGGCGTTGTCGGCGATTGGGCCGTAGGCGTCGGTGGCCAGCGTGATACCGAGCGTGCTCAGCATGCCGACTGCGGCGATCGATACGCCGTACAGTCCCATCGCGAACAGTCGTGGATCACTGTAGTTGAACCCTGTTGTCGCTCCAAACGACAACATGATGGCCGCACCGATCACGAGGATCGGCACCCAGACACTGTAAAAGCCTTCCGCCACGCCGGCGATGATGACGGTGGCCGGCCCCGTTACCGACTGATCCGCGATCCGTTTCGTGGGTGCATAGACATCGCTGGTTGAGTATTCGGTCCACCAGCCGATCACGACACCTGAAAACAGGCCGATGACGATTGCAAAGAAGACGCCTAACAATTGCGATCCCGCTCGCAGTCCGTCAGCCGCCAGCGATTCTTGAATTCCCGACGAGGGCAGGACGAGCATCAAGTAAACCAGGATGAACGCGACAGCCGCGATCCCCAGACTGCTGCCGTTGATGCCGCGTCCGAGCGCCCTGAGCAGATTCTTCTGCGAGGCGCCTTCGTCCGTACGAACCAAATAGATCCCCATGATCGACATGCCGATCCCCAGGCCGGCAAGCACCATAGGGAGCAATAGCAGCATGAGTTGCATGCTCTCGTGGCCCGCATAGGCGGCGACACCGATGGCCGCCGTGGCGAGGATCGAACCGCAATACGATTCGTAAAGGTCGGCACCCATGCCTGCCACGTCGCCGACGTTATCGCCGACGTTGTCTGCAATCGTCGCCGGGTTACGGGGATCGTCTTCCGGGATACCGGCTTCCACTTTACCAACCAGGTCGGCACCAACGTCGGCGGCCTTCGTGAAGATACCACCACCGACGCGGGCGAATAACGCCTGGCTGCTGGCACCCATGCCGAAGCAGAGCATCGTCACGGTGATATCGGTGAGATCGAGCGGCTTGGCACCCAGCATCGGAGCGATGATCGGCCCCAGCCAGTAGAGAATGCCGAACCAAAGACAGATGTCGATCAGGCCCAGACCGACGACCGTCAAACCCATGACGGCACCGGACCGAAACGCAACTTGCAAGCCGGCGTTGAGTGACTGCTTACAGGCCTGAGTCGTCCGCGAACTGGCGGCGGTGGCGGTCTTCATTCCAAACCAGCCGGCCAGACCCGAGAAGAAACCACCTGTCAGGAATGCGAACGGCACGAGAGCCGACTGAGCCCCGAAGTACGCGACAACAGACAAGAGGATACATGTGACAACAAAGAAGATGCCGACGACCTTGTATTGACGCCAGAGATAGGCATCGGCTCCGCGTTTGACGAAGCCTGCGATTTCGATCATCCGCGGATCGCCTTCATCCTGGGCGATCATCCAAATGTAAAACTTCCGGGCGAAAATGAGGGCCGCGATCGAGCCACCCATGGCGACCATCCAGCAGAGTGCGACCACAAAGCTGCTGGCAGCTTCGGACGCTGCCGGCGTGTCTGTCGAAGGCGCGGTGGTCGTGGGGGCAGTCGCGTCATCCGCGAATGCGAGCGATGGAAAGCCTCCCATCAGCGTCAGGCAGAGCCCAGTAAGCAACATCCAGCAAACAACGCGTGTTCGAGAAGAGTCACAAGTCCTAAGTCGGTTCATCCTGAATCCCAATGCGGCAGTGAGATAATTCTTGGGCGAGCGGTATCCTCTGTAATTTGCCCACCCTGTCCAGTCGGCGGCGAGTGTAGTGGCGTCGATTCGGCAGTGTCAACAAGGTTCAGCGGCCCGGGAATGGGAGGTTGGAGATTCCCAAAAGTCGTGCGCCACAGTCACATCGGTCGTGACGTTCGCATGGAATTGTACCCCCAAAACTCGCCGAGTTCGTGACATCTCGCTAGGTGCTACGACGCTGAAACACGTTGAAGTGCGTGTACTCCCAATGGCGGTACTCTTCAGAGTTTCGCACCAGTTCGGAGTGCTTGCCATCGGCGACAATGGCACCATCACGTAAAAGGATGACACGCGCACAACGCTTGATCGTCGAGAGCCTCGACGGCAGAAAAATGACCGTGCGGTCGGGGCAGATGCGGGCATACGCATCGTCGATCAGCGATTTCGTGTCGTCATCGAGCGGGATATCCGGCTCTTCGACGATCAGCACTGCAGGGTCTCGCAACAAGGCGCGGGCGATTGCCAGCCGAAAGCACTCGCCCGAATCGAGGGTGACTCCGCGTTCCCCCACGACCGTTTCGTATCCCTGTGGGAGCCGTTGAATGAAGTTATGTGCGTGGCTCTTCTTGGCCGCCTCCGTGGCATCGGGAAGAGAAATCGCCGCGTCGCCGCACGTCAGGTTCTCCAGGACGGAGCCCGTGAGGATCGAGTCGCGTCCGGAGACGTAAATGGTCTCGGTACGCAGCGATTCCAGTGTTCCAAAGGCGATATCCTGATTGTCGAACAGAATTCGCCCGACTTGAGGCTCGATGAATCGTGGCAGCAACTGGGCCAGCACCTGGGCCGTCAGTGGTTCCGGGCTGACCACCGCCGTCGTGGTGCGTGCCATGATCGTCGCATTGAATTTTTCAATGATCGTGCGGCTATGGTGCGCGTAGGTCACTCCTTCGAAAACGATTTCCTTCGCGACGGGTTCGATGAACCGCGCGCCCACCGCCTGACCCACCTCGGGAATCTCCGAGAGATACTTCTTGATGCCCGCGTGGACTCGTCCGAGTTCGTCTCGTGTCGAATAGAGTCGCCAGAGAGCGCTGAGCGACGGTGCAATCACTGCCAGCGAGAAGACGCAAAGCAACCCGGTTGCCAGGCTGATCCCCTTCGTGGCGTCGTCCGGTGACAGGATGCGATGTGCGGTCAAGTAGGCAGCAATCGACAGAAAGCCGATTGACAAAAACCGCGACAGGTGACGCACACCTGCCGCCTTGCGATAGCCGGCGATCCGGCGATCCGAGAGGCGATGTCCATGCTTGTTGAACCGTTCCTGCTCGAACTGGTCCATCCCATACCCCTTAATCAATCGCGGATGGTGGAACCCCTCGCTCAGTAATCGCAGATCGACTGCGGTTTCCGCCTCCGTCAATTCCTGGGCCGCATGTTCTCGTCCGCGTTCGTAATGCCAGAGGGCAATCGCGACGAGGAGTGGTATCAGGCACAGAAAGGTCAGTCTCCAATCAACCAGGAGTGCCAGTGCCAGCAGCAGGCAGACGACTGCTCCATGCTTCCACCAGCCTTCTGTTTTTTCCCGGACTTTGTCGTGAATCTGGTCGATGTCGTGCGTAAACAGCTTCCAGGCGAGTTCGCGCTCATTCCCTTCCACGTCGCTGACGCCGATGCGCAGTGCCTGGCGGTGAATCGATTCCCGCAAGCTGTGAGCGATCCGCTGCGCGATACGCAGCGACCCGGTTGACACTCCGCCATATGCGTAACCGCAAATCCATCCCAGGCAGGCGATCAACAGGATGAAGAGCGACAAAGCGGGGCGATCGGACCGTAACGCCGCAACTCCACGGTACAGTTTCGAGGCCGGTTGCTCCCAGATCGTGCCGCGCACGCGCCAGACTGTTGGAAACACTCCCGAGTCGGTGATGCGAACGTGTCCCTCTTGGAACTCCATCACCAGGTCTGCTCCCCCGAGATCGTGTGCCAGAGTCTTGTCGTCGGCACTGACAACAAGTTGTCCGCGATGTACGCACAGGTCGATGAGACCGGCGACCATCAACAGCAGCAGGCACCATGAAATCGCATAGACCAGAGACCAGCCGACAACCCCTCGCCCTCCGGGTTGCAGCCATTGACCTGGCCGACTCAGACCTTCGAGGGAGGTTGTCATCCCAGTCATCGGTGGTGAATCCCGTCAGGCAAGGTCACGGTCTTCGAACAAGATCAAGGCGAGCATGAGGGCTGCCCCGATATAGGCGAGACTGTAGACCGCACAGTTTGCGAGATACTCCGTTGGAATCGGTCTGTCCGTAGAAATGGCAGTGGTCATATTGTAGTTGTCGAGCGACGGCAGTAGCACGGCAAAAATGTTGGCCATGAACTTTACCACTGGAAAGTTCTTGAATTTCGACTCCACCAGCACGGGCGTCAGCCGTCCCACGATGAAGATCGCGAAACAGGAAACGATGTTGATCAGCATCGGGAGCCGCGTCGAGATCGCCACGCTGACCGCCGCCATTACGCAGGCTTCCATAAATGCCGTTGCCAGGCCGGGGAGTGTCTTCAGCGACGCATCCAGCCGTTCCTGCTGAGGCATGTAGATCGGCAGTCCCGATTCCGGTTCCTCGAAGAGATCAACATTCCCGCTCCCCGATTCTCTCTTGTCATACCCGTACTTGGAGTACGTGATAAAGAAGAACATCACCCCCATCAGGATTGTCAGCAGCAGAATGGATTCGACAATCCCGACATACTTTCCCACGATAAACTGCCAACGATGGATCGGCTTGGACAAGAGCGTCATCGCCGTCTTGCCTTCGATTTCCTCGGCAATGCTTTGACTGGCGGTCCAGACTGCCAGCAATATTCCCGAGACGAGGATCGTATAGAGGCCGCAGTCGATAAAGATCTTCGTGTCATCCCCCATCGAAAAGAAGGGGATCCAGTGATTGACAGCGACGACAGCCGTCCCGATCAACAGGACAAGAAGAAAGATCGGCTGCCGGACCGCTTCCTTAAACGTGGCGCGAGCAATCGTCCCGACCCGCGTCAATCGATTGACGAGGATGAAAATGACGATCAGCCCCACTGTGCTTCCCAGTAGGTACTTCCATTGATCGGCATCAGCAGCAGTGGGTTCGACAGCCGCCAGGAGTGACAGTGCATTCATTTCAGTGCGTGCCTCGAAACTCGTGAATAATCGATGAAAAACAACCGTAATAAGGACTTAGAGCCAGTTGAATGAAAAAAGGTCCGTGGCGTGAAATAACGCTCGACCGCGAAATTGTCCACCATCGCTATTGGTATAAAAAATGAAATGGTGCGACAACTGCCATTATCCTACGGGCAGGCGACATCGATTCGCAACGGCTTGAAGTCTCACGACAGGCAATTCGTCCACGGATTCGTGGCAATGCTTCCCCAATCCGACTCGCCGCCCACAACCAATTGACACAGGCCAATTCTCTCCATGCAAGACTTGTAACGCTCCATGTTGCCGTTTCTCAACATGGCGGACCGACGGTACGTCGCGCAATTGGGGGGTTTGCCAACAATGCGGGATGTAGCGATTCGGTTCGCGAGTGCTCCGCGGAAGGAAGGGGATCGTCGAATCGGTCGCGGCTTGGCGGAGCGGAAGTGGCACAGTAAGGTGAACAAACCGGTTTCAATTCCTGATGACCGGTACCGGTCCCCTCCCAGCCGATGATTCACGTCGAACACCTCACCAAGGAGTTTATTGACCTCAAGCGGGGGCCCGTGGCGGCACTGCATGATGTCAGTTTCGACGTTCATCCCGAAGAGATCTTCGGGCTGCTTGGCCCCAACGGAGCGGGCAAGACGACGTGCTTGAGAATGCTGAGTACCGTGCTGCAACCGACGTCCGGGACGGCCACCGTCGCCGGGCACGACGTGGTGAAGCACCCCGAACGCGTTCGCTCGAACATCGGCTTCATGTCGTGCAACACCGGCATCTACGATCGCATGACCGCCTGGGAACTCGTCGAATACTACGGGCGTCTCTACGGCATGGAAGAGGAACAATTGCAATGGCGACTGCACGAAATCTTCGAGACATTGCAGATGAACGAGATTCGCGACGTTCTCGGCTCGAAGATGTCGACCGGGATGAAACAGAAGGTTTCCATCGCCCGCACGATTGTCCACGACCCTCCCGTCTTGATTTTTGATGAACCGACGTCGGGTCTCGATGTGCTGGTCGCCCGCGCGGTGCTGAAGACGATCGAGTCGCTCAAGAGTCAGGGGAAGTGCATTATCTTTTCGACGCACATCATGCGCGAGGTCGAAAAACTCTGCGACCGCGTGGCAATCGTTCATCGTGGGGAGATCCTGGCGATGGGGACGGTCGAGGAGCTGGCGGCGAAACACAATCAGCCGGACTTCGAAGAGTTGTTCTTCGAGCTGATTCAGAAACACGACGAGTCGCTCAAACTGGCGCAGATCGAGAACCCCATCGAGACGTAACCGAACACCCGACGATAAAGCATGTCTTGGAAGAACATTCGCCTGATATTCCTCAGAGAGGTTCGCGACCAGTTGCGCGACCGGCGAACGCTGTTCATGGTCGCCATTCTGCCGATGCTGCTCTACCCGGCACTCGGCATCGGCATGTTCGAAATGAGCGCGACGCTCTACGAACAGGTGGGTAATGTCGTCATCCTGGGAACGTCGGAACTAACTCCCGAGAACGGATCGATGCCGATGCTCAATATGGGGGATCGATTCCTGCCGACCCTGTTCTCCGATCCGAGCAATGCGGAAAAGCTCCATGTCACCACGGACGAGTTGCTGGCGGACGGTGAACGCACTCTCCCGGACCAGGAACGACTCCTGGCCGCTCAGTCTCAGATCGAGACGATCAATCGACTTGCGGAACTTGTTCGTCAACGTCGTGACATCGAAGCCGTTCTAACGGCCTACAGACTGGCGACGGCGTCAGGACTTGAGGTCGTTCCTGCTGATCCCGCGTCATCGGATCTCGGCGACACCGTTGACGAAAGCCCATTAACTCATCTCGATAATGAATCGAACTCACCGATTGATCCCTCGGCCCTTCAACAGGAAGTCAATCGACTGCTGGACGAAGAAGACGTCATCAAGGCGGGGCTGACGGAATGGTTTCTCCAAAGCGATATTCAAGTATTAGTTGTCATCCCCGAAGGATTTGCAGAATCGATCCTGTCGCAAACTCGCCATCTCATCGACCGGGAGCAGATTCTTCCGGATTCGTTTCCGCACCCCATCGTGTTGCAAAACAGCGCAAACGAGAAATCGCAGACTGCCTATGGTCGCGTGCGCGAGGCCATCGACAACTGGGAACACCTCATCCTGCAGGGGCAGCTCTCTGCCGCCGGATTGCCGGCGTCGATCGATAAGCCGGTTAATCCCACGCGCGTCGACCTGGCTCAGGGAGATCAGATTGCCGCGAACTTCTTCAGCAAGCTGTTTCCGCCGTTGCTCGTGGTGATGGCTCTCACGGGGGCGTTCTATCCCGCGATCGATCTGGGGGCCGGCGAAAAGGAACGCGGCACGATGGAGACATTGCTGATCTGCCCTGCAACGCGTACCGAAATCGTGCTGGGCAAGTTCTTCACCGTGATGCTCTTCAGCATTTCCACCGCGATGCTCAACCTGGCCTGCATGGGCATGACGGGCAGCCACATCGTGACCCTGCTGCAAGGTCGTGGAGGTGCCGGCGGATTATGGGGTGACACGTCCATCCCGCCGTTCATCTCACTGGCCTGGCTGGTGATTCTGGCGATTCCCCTGTCGGCACTGTTCAGTTCGTTGAGCCTCGCATTCGCGATGCTCGCTCGCAGCAGCAAGGAAGGCCAATACTACTTGACTCCATTGCTCGTCACGACGATGGGTCTTGCCTTCTATTGTCTCTACCCGGGGGTCGAGATCGATCCGTTTAAGAGCGTCATGCCTGTGGTGGGACCTGCGCTGTTGCTCAAGTCGCTGCTGCTGGCGCAAGGCAATGTTTCGCAGTTGCTCGTCTATGCCATCCCGGTGTTACTGTCGAGCGTGGCCTATTGCGCCCTGGCTCTCTGGTGGGCGATCGAACTCTTCAGCAAGGAGTCGGTTCTCTTCCGCGAGGCGGAGCGTTTCGACCTCAAGCTGTGGGTCGCGCATATCTTTCGTGACAAGGATGCAATGCCCAGCTTCACTGAGGCCGCATTCTGCATCGTGCTGATTCTGTTATTGCAGTTTGCCGCGATGCCGGTCTTGAGCCGGGCATTCCTCGATGCCATTCGGTCGAACAATGCCAACATCGAGATTCTGCGACTGCAGACGATCTATTTGATCGCGACCGTGGGCACGCCTGCCGTAATGATGGGCCTGCTCCTCACCAGCCGAGTGAACTGGACACTCAAGCTTCGCTGGCCTGCCTGGCAGTACCTCGTGGCGGCCCTGATTCTGCCATTCACATTGCAACCCATCAGCGTGCAACTGCAGCATTCGCTCCATTGGTTCTTCCCGCCGTTGCCGGAAGGGGCGGCTCAAATTCTCACTGCCATCTCAGACCCGACGGTTTCCATCTGGTGGCCGATGCTGGCCATCGCACTTGCGCCGGCAATTTGCGAAGAGCTAGCGTTTCGCGGATTCATCCTCTCCGGGCTGCAACGCTCCGGCCGCAACTGGCTGGCGATTATGATCTCGGCCGTCGTCTTCGGTCTGATCCACATGATTCCGCAACAGCAGTTCAACGGGGCGCTGCTCGGCATCGTGCTCGGGCTGCTCGCCGTGCGGAGCGGCAGTCTGCTGCCAGCCGTGCTGTTCCACTTCATCAATAATGGTCTGCAGGTCGCTCAATCGCGACTCCCGCAGTCGGCCTTGGAAGAGGGAGTTCTTCCCGTGCTGTTTCACGTCGAAGAGTCGGGCCTCCGCGCCCAATGGCCCGTGCTGCTGACTTGTGTGGCTCTCTCAGCCATCCTCATCACCTGGCTGGTGAAGCAACCCAGCACGCTGCCCGACGCGAAGTAAGGGCAAAGCCCGATGCCGAGACTTCAAGCTTCAACGAGATGCGTCGGCATCGTCTAGCGCGTTCTGCAGGAGTTGCCGAGGGGCATCGGAGAGTAGACGCACCTCCTCGGTCGAAGTCGGCTCGCCGTCGAAACGAAATCGTTCGAACGCTATCTGCAAGTCGCGTTCGGGCGTGAGCCCGGTGAGGAATCGCTCCCACTGCTTAACTTCGGATTCATCAAGAGTCTGATACCACAGGATGCAGTCTGCCAGCGGTTTGTCGGCAAAGACGACGCGTCCGAAGTGTTCCTGTTGAAAAGTGAAATCTGGTTCTGCCCAACTTGCGTAGCACAACGTTGGCAGAATGCTGCGAGGCCGATCACCGAATCCTTCCAACTGAGTTTCCCAAGAAACGTGGCGAGCGTCTTCGTCCCAAGTGCCATTGGTCTCGAATGGCCGTACTGCCAAGTCGAGTTGAACTGCGACAGAATCCACACCGCCGCCGTCGAGCTCGAAACGAACGGCACTAAGAATCAACTTGACCAGGAGGAATGAGTAATCAGGCTCTGAGTTTCCTTCCGACTTACGGCGCATCTCGGCACCCTCGGGAGTGTCATACAGGAACGCATTCAGTGACGAGTGAAACGACTCCATCGATGCCAATGCAGGAATGACTTCTGAAAACCGGGGATGCGTGTCGCCGCGCCTTCTTTCGAGTCCTTCCAGTGTCAGATTCAGAAAACCTTCTCCATGCTGATCGTTCAGGGTGTTCAAGACGCGATCAAACGATCCGCTGTTCAGGTACTGGTGTTCGACGGCGAATTGCAGCAATCGATACTTGATCTCTTCCCAGTTGGGTGCGTCGACGTCGTATCGAATCGCAAATGCATAGATGTGCATCGCGACATTCAACAGGTCAGCGCGAAACTCGCCGTTGATAAACTCTTTGATCGATTCACCTTCTTCACGATCCGTGGCATTCGCTTCCGCCCAGTCACCAATCAGAACACAGAATCGATCCACGGCATCAGCCTGCTTCTCCCATTGGCCGACGAGGTCATCGGAACCACGAAACCTCTCGCTGTAGACGCTGAGAATTCCCAGCGTACTTTCAAACTGTTCGACGCTACCGTACCCGCCGACATCTTGCGGAAGTTCGTTCGCGTAGACGCCGGAAAATGTCGTGTGACCACCATTCATCTCGCCGGCAATGCCATACACAGAACGCAATCGGTCGAGAGTAATCTCGGAAAGGGGGTTGTCAGAATCGCTCTCATTTGTCGGCTCGGTCCAACCTGTCATGCTGCGATGCGTGCCTTGATTGTCGACACGAATCGCGACTTCATACCTTTCGCGACTCCCAATGCATCCCATGCACCCCAGAAGTATCGCGTGGAACACAGACAAGCGAGTCTTCATAGCGACTCCAGAGAAGTGCTGACTGGTGCCGGAGTGTTTTCGCGGCCCCCATATCAAGTGACTCCCGAGAACGTCCATTTATTCCCGGTCTTTCGCTCGAAGCAGTTGGCGAAGTCATCCGCTCGATCAATGAACGCCCATGCAATCATCTGCGACGATACCCATTCACAAGTGGCGCGAGACGTTTGTCAAGTCACTCGTTCAATCGACTTGAGTGGTGATACTTGCTACTTATCGGGCACTTGGTGGTTGGCACATTCTATTCACTCGAGGATACGCCGATGAGTTTTCGAATCGCACTGTTTGCCATGCTGGGCATCCTCAACGTCGCCAGCGAAGTCTCCGCCGGCTCATGGGTGTTCGTCACTTTGCTCGAAGAGCGGCAGATTGTGACGTTCGAGCAGGATCCCGCCACGGGCGAACTGGAACAAGTCGCAGTTACCGACTGCCCGGCAGAACCAGCCTGCATGGCCGTTTCGCCGGATCGCAAGACGTTGTTTGTTTCCCTCCGGTCGTCGGGAGAACTCGCGAGTTTTCGCATTGAGCCGGAGACTGGCGCACTCACTCTGCTGAGCGTCGTCGAAGGTGGAGCCGACCCTGCTTATTTGCTGCCTGATGAGAATGGCCGCTTCCTGATCACCGCCTACTACGCTTCTAACTGCGTTACGGTGCATGCCCTGGATTCCGACGGAGTGATTCACTCGGAAGTGCTGCAGGTCATCCCCACGGCCGAAAAGGCACATGGTTTGGCGTTTAACGGCGATCAGTCGTCGCTCTTTGTGACGCATACCGGAGCGAACCGCATCTACCATTTTCACTTTGATGCAGAGTCCGGCGAACTCACGGCTGCCGATCCACCGTTCGCTGCCACTCCGGGGGAAGACCATCCCCGTCACATCGCCCTGCATCCTAGCGACCGCTGGGCTTATGTCAGCAACGAGGCCGGCGACAGTATCGGCGTCTTCGCGATTCGTGGTTCCACCGATTCGCTCGAACGCATTCAAACCGTCAGCACGATCCCGGACGAATTCGACGGCTCGCAGAACTCAACGGCCCGTTGCGAGATGTCGCCGGATGGCCGCTTCGTCTATGTCGCCAATCGCGGCCACAACAGCATCGCCTGTTTCGCAATCGATCAGGAGACGGGACTCGTGACGCTACTGGAACAGGAACCAACCGACGCCGTGCCACGTTCGTTCACGATCGATCCCAGCGGCAAACACCTCTACGCCGCCGGCCAGGAAACCGGTCGCATCGTCGGATTCCACATTCAAGACGATGGCCGCCTCGAACAATTCAACACCTGTCCTTCCGGCCCGATCTCCTGGTGGGCACTGTTTGTCGAAACGCCGGGCAATGAGTAGCGTGTGACGACTCACTTTTCACACGATGTCGCGCCGCTTGAGCGACATGCGAGTGAAATCGTGTTTGAATTGTGATTCCCCGATGCGCGTGATCCGGCCTTTACCCAGTTTGAAGCGGTAGCGATTCGTGATCGGGTCGGGGACGCGATGGACCACGCTGTTGACGGGTTGCTTGGTGTTCAGGGCATTGGTCCAGACGACGCCTTTGCGGACAGCGGGAGTGACGAGGGCGACGGCCTCGAAGGCTCCGTGGCCGATACGAATCGCCCCTTGTTCCATGAGCGACGTGAATGAGAAGTCGTCATCTTCGACGCCGATGAAGCCGCTGGTTTGGACGAGCACATCATCGTTCTCCACGCGCACCCAGTCGCCACTTTCGATGCCGCGAGCGGCGGCATCGTCCGGATGGATCTCCAGTCCCAGTTCCGGCCAGCGCTGCATGATGTAAGGTCGGCGAGAGTCGTCGAAATAACTCTGCCAAATTTCGTTCGAGCGCCCCATCGTCACCCATAATTCGTCGTCACGAGGAGTAATGCGGTCGTAGAAATCGGCGAACAAGTCCCAGGGAGTCTTATGCAGCAGAGCCTTGCCGGTATGCGTATCGAAGGCCATCAACCATTGTGCGATGTCGGTGGGGCCTTCGGGAACGCCGAAGTCGGTCTCCGGATCATGCAACCTCTTGGTCCCGATGATGGCTCCCGGTGTGTTCGGATCGTCGTAGGTACCCGCGTATTTTCGATACGAGTCCGATTCCGTCAGTTCTGATCGAAATCGCACCGGTGTCTGAATGCCATGTGTCCCCAGTCGACGCAGAAGTTCGTGACCGGCGATTCCCATTTTCTGGGCATACACCACAAGCGGAAAGTAGTTGAGAACGCCCGTGCGACCGGATCGCGCTGCCTGTTCGAAGACATCGTTCGACGACTGCCAGTTGTAATCGGCGAATCCCATCTTCTGAGCGAACTGAGAGATGATCCACCAGTCGGGTTGGGCTTCTCCTGGAGCATCGCAGAACTTGCTGTAGAGTCGCAATCGGCGTTCGCCGTTGCAGCGAGTGAAGTCGGCTTCCCCCCATGCCGCTGCCGGCAGAACCAGGTCGGCGAACTTCGAGCCGATCGGTTCTCGCAAGTAGATGTCCTGATCGACCAGCATCATGCCGCCCGCATCGACGCGACGTTTGAGCGTGGCAATCACCTCAGTCGGAACATTCGATTCGATCTGCTCGGAATGGTCGCAGGTGGCACGAGCGAACGAACGCATCAACTCCTGACTGGCTGCCATCGCCTGGAACCATGTCGTGCCGATCACCCAGGCGAAACGCAGATGGCCCGCTTCCACCCAGCGATCGAGGTCGATTTCCTTTCGCCGTCGCCCCGGGGCCTTCTCGGGTGACGCTTCGATTGGATAACTCGCAGCTCCATACCAGCCGCGCTGATGGCCTCCCAGTCGCGACACGATGCGCCCCGGTCGATTCCCTGCTCCGCACAACAGAGCCAGCGTGCTGAAACTGGCAGTGTTCAGGTAGTTGTTCGACCAGTAGTTCCCTTTCTCCAGTGCAAACGAGGCGCGAGGTCGCTGGCCATCTGCATTGGGTGCCGCCAGCATCTCGGCCGCCTGTTCGATCTTCTCGGCGGGGATTCCCGTTTTTCGGGATGCCGATGCCAGTTCCGCATCGGGATTCGAGAGGAGCCAATCGCGATACTCATCGTAGGAGGCACCCAGTTTGCCCCAGGTTGTTCGCCATTGCCACGGCGTGTTGCGTGTCCCGCGACCAAAGCCGGCATCGATCTCCCAGCGATTGGCGATGCTTTCGGTGATGAACTCGTGATCGTGCCATTCCTTTTTCAGAATGAGGCGAGCCAACGCGAGATGCAGCAGTGTGTCGGTTCCGGGAATGATCTGGAGAAACAACCCGCCATTCTCCTCGGCCCAGGCGACTCCCGTTGTGCGGCGCGGCAACACGAAGATATGACGTTGACCGGGCCGCATCATCCAATCGGTGAAGGCAACGGTCTTTGTCTCGAACGGGTCGGTTCCGGAGATGAACACAACTTCAGCCTGTGCCCAGTCATCATACGAGGCACTGAAGGGATTGATCCCGGCGTCATCCAGTCCCGCGGTGTCGTTGCCTGGACCGGGCTTGTCATGCGGTGCGTACGCAGGTGTCTCGATCGATTCGAACGCCAGCTTCGAAATCGCGTAGGTGTTTTCGAAGTATTGATAAGAATAGGTCTTCATTCCCCAAGCGGAACGTCCGTGTGTGTCGAGGACATGGCGGGAGACTTCGGCCATGATCTGGAAGGCCGCGTCCCAACTGATGGGCTGCAACTCGCCTCCGACTCGCAGCAGCGGCTGACTCAGTCGATCTTGTGTCGGCGTCTCGGGATGAAACGGTTTCTGCGCCAGACAACCGCCGCGAATTGAATGGTTGCCGCCGGGATTCACCACTTTGGCTTCTGGATCGGGCAACACCAGCACATGATGCGACCGCCCATCGACCATACAGCGACCGACCTGGTTCTCCGTGATTCCATAACCGGAATAGGGAGCGGCGGGATAACCGACACCCAGCGCGTTCTCGTCTGGCTGCGACCCTCCCGAAGTTCCCTCGGGCCAGGTGTAGACCTTGTAGCCACAGCCCACGATGCAGTAGTCGCACGCGGTCGACACGACATTGGCATCGAGCGTCGGCAACGGAATGTGACGCGGCGTCGGTTGAGTCATTGCTGTTCCTCCTGAGGCTCGACGAGCGAATCGGTCAGGTGTCCGTACAAGATGCCTGAGACGCCTACAGCGAAAATGTCATCACCTTCGATCTCCAGCACCGCTTGAGGCAGTCGCGACGTCGCGTGACCGGCGATCACCATTCCATGCTTCGTCAGATCGAACGAAGTCAGATGAAGCGGGCAGACGCAGGCGGCATGCTGCGGGCGAAACCCTCCCGGCATCGCAGCCCCCTGGTGGGTGCACAACATGCTGAACGCCACAATGTCTTGATCGGGGCCGACGCCTCCTCCAGCCGGCTCGCCCAGACGGGCCAGCAGAAAGGCGTAATGCTCTCCGGAACGGGGATACTCGAAACTGGTGGAGTCACTCGCTCGCAACTGACTGACGCGCCCCACCTTCAGTCGTGGCAATTGCGTGAACTCAGTCGGCGTCTCCGGATCGAGTCCCAGGACGCGACCGGGAAAGAGTTCACCGAGCGCCACCGTTACGGTGCCGGCACCGACTGCCTGCAGTATGCCGCGGCGACTCCAATGAGGCTGCTTATCACTCATGATTCATTCAATCGCTTGATAGGGAGGCAACTCGGGATACTCGATGAGGATCTCACTCCCGCTCAATGAGAGCAGGAAGGCCTCCAGGTCTTGCTTCTCGTCGGTAGTGAGGCCTAACGGCATGAGCAACGGACTCTGGTGAGGAGATGCGCCCCCACCCTCGTCGTAAAAGTCGATGACCTCTGCCAAAGTGTCAAAGACTCCATTGTGCATGTAGGGAGCCGTGTAGCGCAGGTAGCGCAATGGAGGCGTGCGAAAGCGGCCGCGATCCGACTCTCGCTGCGTCGAGTAATAGAGTCCGAAGTCGGTGTGAGCCACTCGAAACTCGGGTTCGGAGACGCCGCGAATGACGTGCTGATACCGCAGTGAGATCTGATGCAGCGGACTCGACTCGAACAACGGCAGATCGGGAACTCCCAGAGCGTGATAGCTCTCGTCCGTCAACAAGGGTCCATTGTGGCAGCGGATGCAGTGGGCCTTCCCCTGAAACAGTTCCATGCCACGCAGTTCACTCTCTCCCAGAGCCGACTCATCGCCGCGCATGTAGTTGTCGAAGGGACTGTCGGTCGAGTTGAGTTCCGCCCGTTCGAATGTCGCGATTGCCCGGAGGACCAGGGGATATGTCGGTTCATCAACACCGAAGACATCGTGAAAGCGTTCGACATAGTCGGGGATCTGTTTCAGCCTCTCCTCGACCATGGCTCCATCGATGTTGCCGGCCAGGTTGCCTTCGATGGCCGACTTGGCCTGCGATTCGAGACTGGTCGATTCGCCTGCCCAGAACAGTTTGACCAGGTAGCCCGTATTGATGCAGGTCTGCGAGTTCCGCCAATGTTCGGTGCCGGGATAGCCCAGAGAAATCGCCTGTCCATCCCCCCAGCCAGCTGATGGTTCATGACAGGTGGCACAACTGGTGGAACCATCGCCGGAGAGTCGAGGGTCGAAGAAGAGCAGCCGACCCAGTTCGGACTTTTCGGGAGTGATGGGATTGTCGGCCGGCACAGGGACCGCCGGCAGCGCAGCGAGTGGGGGCCAGATTTCGTCTCCCGTCAATGGAGCAACGGACCCAATTTCGCTTGAAGCAATCGCGACGCTCGGCAAGGGTTGAACGTCATAGGGAGGAGGATCGACCGCTTCGACCGATGGCCAGTCGTCTCCCAATGATTGCAGAAATGCGATGAGCGCGGCCTTTTCGTCTTCCGTCAGATTGAGTGGCGACAAGTGCTCATCGCGTCCCGGTTCGTCGCCACTTCCCGCATCATAGAAGTCAATCACATCTTCGAGCGTGGCGAACCGGCCATCGTGCATGTAGGGGGCGGTCTGCGACACCATTCGCAGGGTCGGCGTGCGAAAGAGACTTTCATCCGCAGGTCGTTTGGTGATCGCCCAGC
Source organism: uncultured Planctomycetaceae bacterium (assembly GCA_942492405.1). Taxonomy (GTDB): domain Bacteria; phylum Planctomycetota; class Planctomycetia; order Planctomycetales; family Planctomycetaceae; genus JANNSB01. Next base: position 14,144 of record CALOES010000051.1, on the reverse strand, counting down.
GGCCCGGGTCGTGCCGCAGGTGATCGAACTGACTGACACCCAGCGTGCGCAAGAATCGACGAAACGTGAAATGACGCTCAGGCGACGCGAACAGTTCCGACTGATCACCGAGTCCCAGGTTGTGGAAGGTTTCATCAGTGAAGTCGCCGCCCGCATGGCACGCGATGCAGCTTGCCTTTCCCTGGAACAACTCCCAACCTTGTTTCGCCTCATCACTGATGGCGGCATCTTCGCCCGCCAGAAAGCGATCGAATGGTGCAGGCTCGGTCTCCAGGTCTTCCACGAATGCGGCTAGACTGTTCAGGATGCGGCCATAACTCGGTTCGCCGGCGAAAGCGGACTGAAACATTTCGCGATACGCTGGAACCTGGCGGACACGCTCGATCAGCAGTCGTCCGTCGGCATTCATGAAGTGGCCTTCGGCGAGATGATCCCTCACGACGGTCGGCAGGTCGCTCCCACTCAGTCGACCATCCCAATAGATGAATCGTCTGCGAGAAACATTCAACAGCGTAGGCGTGTTGCGAAAGTATTCGGTGCCGGGATAGCCACGCGAGAATTGACGTTGATCGACGAATGCGGTCTCCGGATCGTGACACGTCGCGCAAGAAAGACTCGCATCGCCCGACAATCGGGGATCGAAGAAGAGAGTGCGTCCCAGTTCGACAATGGGAGTCTCAGCAACAGTTGCTTCGCCGGCATCGGCAATGTCAGAGGATCCAACTAGGGCAATGCCAATTGCACACAGCCGCGTGAATCGATCGCACCGCATCCACCAATACATCGTCGTCCTCCATGCAGCAGGCCGTTCGTGGGAAGGCATGTCCCCTTCCTAATCGGACAGCCGCGAAAGGGCAACCGAGAGCCGCAACATTGTCACGAGGTGCGTCAAGACCGACAGCAATGTGTATCGGATGTGGTGGATGAAGGTGCCCCCGACACGCCTAAGAATCGCAGTCGAACTTCAGTCGACAATCGGCCCGACGAGTTTCCGCATCTCTGCGACCACGTCGTCGGTTGCGGGATAGACGAGCAGCAGCTCGCGGTCGCGGTACGGAACGGGGACGACCGAGAAATTGCCCGCACGTTCCTGATAGAGTGGAAGCAGCCAGTTTTCGGATTCGGGGGGAGTGATCTCTGCCGTCGTCAAGACTCGAAATGTTTCGGGGGGAGCGACCCCCTTAATCGTGGAAACGAGTGTGAACTCTCCGGCGTCCGCATCCGACAATTTCGCCACAACGACGCAGTCTGCTTCCTTGAGCTGAGCGACGTTGAGCGTCACCGGGTTCGACGACGTGACAACAAGCGTCACCAGTCCCGCGACCCAGAATGCGAACAGGCAGATGCCAGCCACGAAGAACCGCCGACGAGGGGCGTTGTTTCCCGCTACCGGCTGGCTGGGGGCCTCGTTCACGCGGTGACCTCCTGTCTGTCGCGAGTGGCGCGCGTCAACTCTTCGGGAAACGGCTACGAGAACGAATTGGTCGTGTCGACATCACTGACGCCGTCGAGAAATGCCCGCACGTCGATCTCGTATTCGCGTTCGAAGACGGTCTCGAAATCGTAAACGTCATAAAAATCGGCGAGGGTATCGCGATCGGTCTTGCGCATCTCGCCACGTTCAACGAGTTCGAAGACGATGCGGCCAATGTCGTCGGTGCGGCGGACACCCCAGTGCTCGAGCACGACGCGAGCGAGCCTGCCGTATTGCTGACGGGCGTACTCGCGGGCCCCTTCAAGAAGTTCGCCGCCGCTGACATGGGCTTCCGCCTCGACTTCGGACGTCTTCTGCAAGGTCTCCTGCGTGAAGTGGAGCGCCTTGAAGACGAATTCGTATGCGTGTTTATGATATCGCAGCCGACGAATCGCCGGTTGACGCAATAAACTCATCGACACTCTCCTACGCCAGGTGTCAGGATAAAGGTGATGGAAAAAGGGAATAAAATTCCCCGTGGATTAGTTATCGCCTCCTCGATTTGGTGGAAACGATCACCCCGAACTAAAGCTATAACGTCAGTTGTTCGCTCAATCAATGGCGCACCTGATGATTCTTGCAGACAACAGGCACGGCGGCAATCGAAGTCTTGATGCTCCATTCTCCAAACGCCCAATCCAAAATCCCCGATCTCCATTTTCGGCTATCCGGCGACGCTTTCCCTCCACCGCGCGACCCCATAAACTTGCGATTGCAATCGTTCCTCCTGGGCCCCCAATCTCCATTTGAGTCCACACCATGGCCGAATACTTCCCCGAAGTCCCGACAATTCAGTACGAAGGCCCGCAGTCGAAGAACGACCTGGCATTCAAGCACTATAACCCCGACGAGAAAATCGAAGGGCAGACGATGCGGGATCTCTTCCGCTTCTCAGTCTGCTACTGGCACACCTTCCGAGGGACAGGGGTCGATCCCTTCGGTGCTCCGACCCTCCATCGACCCTGGGATGATGGCTCGAACTCGATCGAGAACGCCATCAAGCGCGTCGATGTGGCCTTCGAGTTCATGTCGAAGCTGCAAGCACCTTTCTACTGCTTCCACGACCGCGATGTGGCTCCCGATGGCAAGACCCTTAAAGAGGCCAACGGCAACCTCGATAAGGTGGCGGCCAAACTGAAGGAGAAGCAGAAGGAGACTGGCATCAAGCTCCTCTGGGGGACGGCCAACCTCTTCAGCCATCCGCGCTACATGCACGGAGGAGCCACCTCCTGCAATGCCGACGTCTTCGCCTATGCCGGGGCTCAGGTGAAGAAAGCCATCGAGGTCACACATGCACTCGGCGGCGAGAACTACGTCTTCTGGGGCGGACGCGAGGGGTATCACAACCTCTTTAACACCAACATGCAGCGGGAGCTGGACCATCTCGCCCGCTTCATGCATATGGCTCACGATCACGCCAAGTCGATCGGCTTCAACGGGCAGTTCCTGTTCGAACCCAAGCCCAAGGAGCCGACGAAGCATCAATACGATTTCGATGCCGCGGCCTGTTTGAACTTCATCGGTCGCAACGGACTTGACGGCATCGTGAAGCTTAACATCGAGACGAACCATGCAACGCTCGCGGGTCACACAATGATGCACGAGCTCGAATATGCCCGCATTCACAACGCTTTGGGTTCAATCGATGCCAATACCGGCGACCTGTTGCTGGGTTGGGATACCGATCAGTTCCCGACCGATGTCTACCTCACTGCTCAGATCATGCTCGTCATTCTCAAGCAAGGTGGGCTTGGCACCGGCGGAACGAACTTCGATGCCAAGGTGCGGCGAGAATCGTTCGATCCGATCGATCTGTTCCACGCCCATATCGGCGGGATGGACGCCTTCGCCCGCGGAGCCAAGGTGGCCGCCGCCATCCGAAAAGAAGGCATCATCGATGAGTTCGTCACCCGCCGATACCGCAGCTTCGACGAAGGGATCGGCAAGAAGGTCGAAGACGGCACCGCAACACTGGCCGACCTCGAAACCTACATGCTCGACAAAGGCGAAGCCGCCCCGAACGAGTCAGGCCGGCAAGAATGGATTGAGAATTTGATCAATCGGTATTTGTGACGTCCTATGGTAACCCGACGCGTTAGCGAGGGCTTCAGCAAATCGGGGAAGAGTGGCAGATGAACGACCCCATTGCGTTCTTCCTTACGATCTCAACCTACGGAACCTGGCTGCCAGGCGATGCTCGCGGGTGGGTGGAGTATCACCAAGGTTGGAAGATGCCCGATCCAGTGCGAGAACTCGAGGCCAAAGCGATAATGCGCGAGGACGCCTGCATTCTCTCGCAGGCCGAGCGATCGATTGTCGAGAAGCAATTGGATGAAACGTGTCGCTTTCGTGGCTGGACGCTCCATGCACGCACCTGCCGCTCGAATCACATGCACGCGCTGGTCAGTGTGAAAGATGTGGGACCGAAAAAGATCCGCGAAGATCTCAAGGCGTGGTGTACGCGTCGACTTCGAGAGCAATCTGACGCGATTCGCGAGCATTGGTGGGCGGAGCGCGGGAGTATCCGATGGGTACTCGATGATTCGGGTGTGGAAGCCGTCACCCTTTACATCGAGATCGCTCAAGCTCGCATGGGTCTGGATCGTCATGAAATGCACTCTTCTCCTGTAACTGCACCTCAAACTCGAAGCGGCCCTCGCTAACGCGTCGGGTTACCATAAACCATGCACGAGCAACTGACGCTGATCTCGGGACGCGCCCATCCGGCTTTGGCCAATGAGATTGCGGACTACCTGCAGGTGCCTCTGGCGAAGGTCGATCTGTACGACTTTCCCGATGGGGAGGTGGGCTGCAAGCTGAATCAGAACATCCGTGGCAGGGATGTTTATCTCATTCAGCCGACCGGGCCGCCGGTCAACGACAACCTGATCGAACTTCTCGTGCTGATCGACACCTGCCAACGGGCGAGTGCCGAACGCATTACGGCTGTCCTTCCTTACTTCGGTTATGCCCGACAGGATCGCAAGGACTCCGGCCGCGTGCCGATCACTTCAAAGCTGGTCGCCAATCTCATCACGAAGGCGGGAGCCGACCGCGTCCTGACAGTCGACCTGCACGCGGCACAGATTCAGGGCTTCTTCGACGTGCCGGTCGACCACCTGTACGCGGCCCCAATCATCGATGCGTACATCGAAACGCTGAACATCCCGCAGGGTGACCTGGTGATCGTCAGCCCCGACGAGGGGAGTATCAAACGAGTGTTGCAGCATCAGGAACGACTGCACGGGTCGCTGGCCATTATGGATAAACGCCGATCGAGCGCGATGGAAGCCAAGCAGGCGCACCTCATCGGCGGACCCATCGAGGGGAAGGTCGGCCTGATCGTCGACGACATGATCAGCACCGCCGGCTCGATCGTCGGTGCGGCCGATGTCGTGAGGAAGGCGGGCGCGCGTGAAATCTACATCGCCGCGACGCACGGCGTTTTCTGCGGCCCCGCGAAACAACGGCTGAGTGAATCGGGGGTCAAGGAGATTATCGTCACGAATTCGCTCCCCGTCACCGAAGACCAGCGTCCTGACAATCTGCGACAAGTCGGCCTCGCTCCGCTGCTCGGTGAGGCGATTCGCCGGATCCACCGGAACGAATCGGTGAGCGATTTGTTTGATTGATTGAAGGGACTCGTCTTTGTTTAACGCCCAGCCGACAGGCGTCCCGGGCGTTGGGAACATGGTGTATTCAGCGACCTACTTCGGCATTGTCCAAAGCGTCCCGAAGGATTCGACGAGGCATATCAGACAGGAGGCTTACTTCCTCGCTCGACACCGGTTCGCCTTCGAAACGAAATCGCAGAAATGACTGGTTCAGATTGTCGGTAGGCGCGAAACTCGCAATGAACCGATCCCACTGCTCGACCTCCGATTCATCAAGTCCTTCGTACCAAATCGTGTATTCCGCCAATTGCTTGCCCGTGAAGACGACGCGCCCGAAGTGTTCACTCTGAAATACAGAGTCCGGCTCTGTCCAACTGGCGTAGCACAACGTTGGAAGTACGTGGTACGGCTCGCTCCCGCGAGATTCGACGCTGTTGTTCCAAGTGACGCTCTGTGTCGCAGGATCCCACTCACCATTGGTCACAAACGGCTCTTGCTCGGTCGCAAAGCGAATTGAGACATGATCGCCGCCACCGAAGAATACACCGAAGAGCATGGCTTCCCAGAGCAGGTCAACTGGGATGCCGAGCAAGTCTTCCCTGTCGAGATCGTTGTTCGAGGCGCGCTGTCGCAGTTCGTCCGCCTCGGGAGTGTCTGCGAGGTAATCTGCGAGCGATGCCTCGAGCGTTTCGACGGACTGCAAAGCCGGAATGATCTCCTTAAACGGCGTTGCGCCTGTGCCGCGTTTGTGGTCCAGAATGCTGAGGATAATGTCGGAGACTTCCTGCGAGTCGGCCGACATCCCGAGGCGGTGGACGAGTCGGATGTCCTGAGCGGTCACGTAGTCATGCTCGATGCCGAATTGGATTAATCTCGCGACGGTTTCTTCGAAAAGTTTCCGATCGTTCTGCAAGGGAGCCATGGCCGCGAATGCAAAGCAATGCATCGCGACGTTTTTGAGATCATCTCGCAGCGGGCCGCGAATGAACTCGGTCACATTGGCTCCCTGTTCAGCATCAACAGCGTTCTCGGCGGCCCAGCCACTCATTAGCTCGCAGGACCGGTCGATCTTCTGCATACGTTCTTCCCAACGGCCAACCAGATCGTCAGAGCCGCGCACACGCTCGCTGTAGGCCGTGAGTGTGCCCAGTGAAGTCGTCCAACGAGCGACGGTGACCATTCCGCCGACGTCGGAGGGAGTGACGTCGTCAATCAATCCTTCGAACACCATCCGCCCCTCGTCGTCCAGTCGGCCGTCGGCACCGTAGGCAGATCGCAGCGTGTCGAGTTCTGCGGGATTTAGCGAATCAATAATCGTTCGATCGTTCTCGGTGCGTTCCTGCCAAGCCGTCAATCGGCGATGGAGCCCATCGTCGCCCAGCGACATCTCGATCTGGTATTCACGTCGGGTGCAACCGGCGACGCTTATTGCGACCACGCAGACAGCAAACACCCGGGAGGGAAGGCGAGCAAGCATGGCATCTCCTTTTGGCAAGCGTGAGAGATCACGTTCCGCTCTATTTGATCCAGACGTTGGTCGGTTTATTCCCGGGATTTCGCTACATTCCGGCCATGCATGCACAATCGCTCGGGGCATCTGTTGTTGTGACGAATCATCCTCACGAGTGCTCTCATTTCTCGCTCTTGATGCGAGTGATCGTCGGAGTCGTTGTATCACTCTTCGCGACTCGTTTGCCAGCCGGCGATGACACAAGTCGCCCTCCGGCCATCAACACGCAGACCGCCCTCAATTGGAGTGCGCTTCCCGACCTACCGGACGAGTTTGGTTTCGGTGGTCCCATTGTGGGTGTGAATGAGGGTGTGCTGATCGTCGCGGGTGGTGCCAACTTTCCCGGGGGACCACCCTGGCCGGTCGGGAATCAGCCGCCGGGGACGAAGGTGTGGCTCGATCGTATCTTCGCGCTGCTGTCGAATGGAGGCGAATGGATCGAGGTCGGTCGTCTTCCCGCTCCACGTGCCTATGCGGCAGTCGTGTCGACGAAGGATGGCATCTTTGTCGTGGGGGGCGAGTCTTCGCGCATCGTTGAGGACGATGCTGGCCGAGTGATTCACGAGCCCTTCAATGTCGCCGACGTTTTGCGACTTCGCTGGAACGCAACCTCTCAAACCATCGAGATTGAAGAAGACATCGTCCCTCCGCTTCCCATGCCGTGCAGCTATCACGGAGTGGGTGTTATTGGAACAACTCTATACGTTGTCGCATCTCATGCGAGTTCAGAGGAAAGCTTACGACTCGATGAATCAGCATTCTGGTCGATCGACCTCGCGGCTGCATTGGACAATTCGCCAGACACGGTGAGCGAGTGGCTCACACTCCCACCTTGTCCGGGTGCGCCGCGGGAGAAGATGGCCATCGCGGTGCAGACCAGCGGGGCCGATGATCGTTTCGGGTCGCAGCAATGTTTGTATGTCATCAGTGGTTCGACCTGGGTAAAGAACGCCGAAGGCGTCAGCGATCCCGCGTTGTGGGAGTATTTCACTGATGGCTATCGCTATTCGCCGCGCTCGAATGAATGGAGCCCAATCGCCGATCTGCCAGCCGTGCCTGAGATGCGCTTCATGGATTTATCACTCTACGACTTCGACGCCGACCAGGGTCGCTGGATGACTGTCCCCGACGGAGAGACAGGCTTTACCGGCGTCCCGACGATGTTTGATGCGGAACGTCGACCCGCAGTTGCATCACCCTGTATCGCGGTCGGTCAGTCGCACATCTTGCTCTTCAGTGGTGATGAAGGTCGGTACCTCACGATCCCGCATCCCGATCGCATGCCGTTTCCTCGCGAAGTGCTGGCGTATCACACGATCACGGATACCTGGACGATCGTGGGCGAAATGCCCATCGGCGTCGTCACCACATCAGCCGTCGAATGGAATGGGGGTATCGTCATTCCCAGCGGCGAAGTGCAGCCGGCGGTGCGAACTCCGAAAGTGCAGATGCTTGAACTGCACGCCACCTCGCGCGGTTTCGGCACGCTCAACTGGACCGTCCTGATTGGATACTTGACTATTCTCGTCGCTATCGGCATCTACTTCTCACGTCGAGAGAATGCGACCGATGACTATTTCTTGGCGGGCCGACGCATCCCCTGGTGGGCCGCGGGACTGAGTATCTATGTCACGCAACTCAGTGCGCTCACCTACCTCTCGCTGCCGGCGCTGGCCTATGGAGAGAACTGGCTCACGTTTCCCGGTCAGTGGTCGATCCTGCTGGTCGCTCCATTGGTGATTGCCTGCTACTTGCCATTCTTCAGGCGACTGAACGTCACGACGGCATATGAGTATCTGGAACGACGTTTCAATCTCCCCGTCAGGCTTTATGGCAGTCTGTCGTTCATCATCTATCAACTGGGGCGAATGTCGATTGTGGTGTTCCTCCCCGCGCTTGCGTTGTCCGCTGTGACGGGCATGAACGTCTACGTCGCGATCGTCATCATGGGAGTGCTCTCCACGCTCTACACGGTGCTCGGAGGGATGGAGGCCGTCATCTGGACCGATGTCGCGCAGGCCATCGTTCTCTGGGGAGGCCTCTTCGCGATGCTCGCCGTCGTGGTCGCGGATGTCGGCGGGCTTGCTCCACTCATCGAAACGGCGCAGCAAGGCCACAAGTTGACGATGTTCAACTGGAATTGGCAGACGACCGAGATGGCCGCCTGGTTGATACTGCTCGGCAACATCGGCAATCAACTCGGTCCGTACACGGTCGATCAAGCGGTGATTCAGCGCTACCTTACGACGAAGGACGAAGCGGCTGCCGCCCGAGGAATCTGGCTTAACGGCATCCTGGCGATTCCCTTCAGTGCATTGTTTCTGCTGCTGGGAGCCGGGTTGTATGTGTACTACCAATCCCATTCAGGACTGCTGGAGATCGGTGCCGACCGCGATTCGATCGTGCCACGTTTTGTAGTGGAGTCGCTCCCCGCGGGAGTCGCGGGTCTGGTGATTGCCGGCGTCTTCGCGGCCACGATGTCATCACTCGACAGCAGCATGCACAGTGTCGCGACGGCGTTGACGACCGACTTCTATCGCAGGTTTCTGTCCCGCCGTCCCCGATGGGGCTGCATTGAAGTTCGCCAAATGGACGACCGCCATCGTCGGAATCATCGGCACCGTCCTCGCGATGGTACTTGTGGCGTTGCCGATCAATTCGCTGTTCCTGGCGTTCCAGAAGTGATTGGGTCTGGTGACCAGCGGCGTTGCGGGAGTCTTCGTGTTGGCGATCTTCACCCGCAGGGCCAACTCGATCGGCGTGTTGATCGGGGCAATCGCCAGCTTCGCGCTGCTGCTGATCGTTTCGAACACCACGCACATCAACCTCTATCTCTATTCCCTGATCGGCATTGGCACGACGGTGGCCGTGGGGTACGTGACGAGTTTGGCCATCCCTACATCAAGCAGGCCACTGGACGGCTTGACATGGTGGGATTTGAAGGCGGAGTCCTCGAAGAATCGGGACGGATCGCCAACTCGATAGATCGACTCTCACGGGCGATTCAGTCGATACAATGTCAGCCCGGGTTGAGACCAGATTTCGGTCGGCGTCCAATCGCGGAACGCTTCATCGAGATTCAAAGCGGAAAGCACGTCGGCAACGGATTGATCGTACCCTCCTTCTTGAGACACAACGACGATGGCCATGTCGTCGCGTGTGCGGGGCGACGACGGCCAGTCGAAATGAATCCAATCGATACCTTCACGCGTTGCGTAGTATCGAATGGGGGCCGAAGCCGGACAGACCGCAACGATCGGCTCATTCAATTGCAGTTCGCGCTTCAAGAATTCGACAGCCTCGCGGGCTTGATGGGCTTGGCCGGTTTCTTCGGAGAACGTGATCGGATCGGTGATCAAATTCGTCAATGCCGGCCAGACGACCATCGCGGCAACTACGCTGACCTTGAGAATTGCCGCCCATTTCCGCGACTTCAGAGCACGGATTCTTCCCGACCAGCCCCAGGCGGAAAGGATCGCCAGGACCGATACAAGAAAGAGCCAGACACGCGATGGAGGATGCACGCGCTGCAGCATCGGCATCATTCCCACGGGGACAACGAGCACGGCGAGCAAGATTAGCCGAGACCGCCAGTTGTCAGGCCGCGTCACCAGTCCGGCAATACCAAAGATCCAGAGGCAGCGAATCGGGACGGAGATGCCCCGCCACACGAGGAAACTGTCCGCGATACGCGACACCCGACCATGTGGCGAGCCAGTGACCGATGCCCATCGGCGTGACATAGGTGTTTCCCGCGAGTGATTGAAATCCACCCACAAGCAGCACGGGAAGGTAAAGCAGAGCCGTGAGTCCGATCACCGTGAGCCAGCCGACGATGAGCCCGCGGTAAAGCGCCCTCCGGGTGATCGCTCCAGTCACGTTCGCAGTTTCAATTCCGCCAACTGTGTTTTCTGTAGTTGACGGATTCCGAATCGCGGGATCCCATAACAACAGGATTGTCGCCATCACCAGCGAGTAGAGCATTACGGGAATGGTCCACAATCCGACGGCAGCCGAAAGAACGCAGACAGCGACGAGAAACAGATTCCGCGAGAGTGCTGCTTCGCGGGCCGTCATCCAGCAGAGCAGGAACAAGCAGGCGATCAACGTATATCCGCGTCCCAAAGTTGAGTATTCGATCATGAATGAAGACACCGCCACCAACAGGCCTGCCAGCAGTCCACAGAAACGTGCAACACCACGGTCTCCGGAACTCGACAGGCAATGCGCGAATGCCAGTCCCGCCGCCAGCACACAGGTGAGTACGCCCGCAACGAGCGCCGTCAGGCGAATGGCGAACAAGGTCGGCCCGAAGCAGCGAATCGCCAGGCCCATGCAAAGATTGTGAAAGACATGATTGTTCGGCGTGTCGTACTTCGACACCGTCACGAACAGCGGCTGCGACGCATAGTCGAGCCAGCTCGTCGCTTCGTCGTAGCGAATCGGCTGGTCGATCCAGGGGAGTCTCATCCCCAACGCCACCACGGCGACAACTCCAAGCAGGATCCATTCGCTTCTGATGAACTCGAAGAGCTGGCGTCCCGCAACACGGGCATCTGACTTGAGTTTCAAAAACGTCGGGCGCGTAATCGCAATCCATCGACCTCGAGTGACAAAGCATGTGATTCCGGCAGCCAGGAACAGCGTCCCCAAGACCGCCGCAGCGATCTGAAGTCGCGTGTGAAGTTCCGGCGTGTAGGGCTCTGCCGAGCCGTCGAAGGCTGCGGCATCCAACCTGCCACGAATCACTTCGTGGGGGATGAGCAGTGTCGCCAGGCCGAGCGCACCAATGCCACTCGACACGGCGCCGCAATCGCTCGTGCGAATGGCGAAAGTCGTTGATCTTCGTCTGACGAAATATCCATGAGTTGTTTAGTGTCGGTACGAGATCATCGCGGCGGATTAATTATCCGTTGCGAAAATCTCGGCCCTTAACTTGTTGTGGGGCGTGTTGAAGTTTAGAACTGGATTACAAACGTTTTATTCAGCTTTCCGATAATCAAAGCAAATTGATTGAGTTGATTACCGGAATGCAGGAAATTAAGCTTAACAACAGTGAAAAACAAAAACGCTGGGAGTGGGAACGTATCCAGGCACGTTTGTTCCAGGTAAACATTAAACGTTTGTCATTGACACAAACACAAACCATTGGTTCAGGGTTTATCAATCAGTTAAAGAATATATTAATCTCATTTCTTGCTGCTAAGTTTGTTATCGAAGGCCAGATGACGCTGGGTGCAATGATGGCTGTTTCTTATATCATCGGTCAGATGAACGGGCCAATCCAGGGATTTATGAGTTTTATTCAGACCGCACAGGATGCAAAAATCAGTGTGGAGCGCCTAGGTGAAATCCATCAGCGTGACGATGAAGAGCAGGATGTTTTTTCAAAAATAAATGTCCTTCCCGAAAACAGGTCATTGTCAATTAAACAATTAACTTTTCAATACGAGGGACCGCATTCTCCGAAAGTGCTAAAAAAAATCAACCTTGAAATTCCGGCAGAAAAAACAACAGCTATTGTTGGTGTTAGCGGTAGTGGAAAAACAACCCTGTTAAAAATGTTGCTTGGTTTTTACAAACCTGTTGAGGGGGAAGTAAAAGTTGGTGAAACCCGTCTGGACAACATTTTGCAAAGTTTGTGGCGAAACAAATGTGGGGTGGTGATGCAGGATGGCTTCATTTTTTCTGACAGCATTATAAAAAATATAGCAGTAGGAGAGGAGCACATCGATAAAGAAAGGTTGATGGAAGCTGTGCGATTGGCAAACATCCAGGAATTTATTGAATCGTTGCCATTGGGTTACAATACAAAAATTGGACAATCGGGAGTTGGTTTGAGCCAGGGGCAAAAACAACGTATTTTGATAGCACGGGCCATATACAAGAACCCTGATTATTTATTGTTGGACGAAGCCACCAATGCTTTGGATGCCAATAATGAAAAGGCAATCATGGAAAACATGGGTAAGATTGCCGAAGGCAAAACAGTTGTTGTTGTAGCCCACCGATTAAGTACTGTAAGGAATGCCGACAAAATTGTGGTGCTTGATGCCGGCGAAATTGTTGAAGAGGGCACACATGAGGAGCTGATTAAAATTAAAGGTAAATATTATCACCTGGTAAAAAATCAATTGGAACTTGGAAGCTAATGCCGAATAACGACAACATATCGTACAGGAGTGACGAATTTCAGGATGTACTGGGGAAAATGCCCGGTTGGATTACCCGGAACGGAACAACGCTGGTGTTTGTTTGTGTGGCTATTTTTATAATCGGAAGCTGGTTTTTTAAATATCCTGATGTAATCAGTTCAAGAATTGTGGTAACAACTGAAAATCCGCCGGCAAATTTAATTGCACGTTCTTCAGGCCAAATACAAAATTTGTACGTTGAAGAAAATCAGAAAGTGCAAAAAGGTGAGATATTGGCAATTATTGAGAATCCAGGAAAGTACCAGCATATCTTGGAATTGAAGCAGTTTTTGTTATCGTCAAAAGAATTTTTCCTTGATTACAATAAAATCAGGATTGACGGTTTTGAATCGGATTACATGCTGGGAGAACTTCAATCAGATTATTCTGGTTTCTTGAAAGAATTTAACGATTACCAGCATTTTCTCGAATTAAATTATTATCCACGGAAGATTTCATCATTGAGAAATCAATATGGAGTAGTTAGCCAGAATGTTGAGTGGGCAGGCAGACAACTTAAGGCAATCCAGAATGAATATGATCTGGAGTTGAAACAGTTCAGGCGTGATTCATCGTTATTTGAGAAAGAAGTTTTGGCGCCATCAGAATTCGAAAAAAGAAAAGCTGCGTTGTTGTCAAAAAAATATGAAATGGAGGGTACCCAGTCAGCATTGGCAAGCAGAAGGCTTGAACAAATTGAGTTGGACCAGAAAATAATTGATGCAGAGAAAGAGTTTTCAGATACCCGTATTGGATATCGCTTAAAAATGAGGGAGGCATATAATAATTTATTAAGTGCCATTAGTAGCTGGGAATTGAATTATGTATTAACAGCCCCGGTTGGTGGTGTGGTAACTTTAAATAAATATTGGAGCGAAACCCAGAATGTAAAAGAGGGTGAAATTGTAATGACCGTAATTCCGGATTTACCTTCGGAGATTATTGGAAAACTGGAGCTACCGATCCGTGGTTCAGGAAAAGTAAAAACAGGTCAAAAAGTAAATATTAAATTCGATAACTACCCGTACATGGAATACGGTCTTGTGCGAGGCTATATTAATAATGTATCATTGGTGCCCACCAACGATGTTTATATGGTAGAGGTTGAATTCCCTGATGGTGTGGTAACCAATTATGGAATTTCATTGGAACTAAGCCGTGAAATACAGGGAACTGCAGAGATAATCACAGATGAATTACGCCTGATCCAAAGGTTCTTTAATCCAATAAAGTCGCTTTTTAAGGAAAGGATGCTTGACTAACCAGATTTACGATCAAAGATTTTAGATTAATTCATTGAAGAGTGTGTCTGATCATCGTAAATAATTTTAGAAAAATCGAGATTTGAATGC
>CALOES010000050.1:0-14210 GCA_942492405.1 uncultured Planctomycetaceae bacterium | reverse complement strand
AAATATAGTCGCATTCTCTACTTAACCCAAAGTGATCGGAACCGGCAGACTTAGTCTTGTTCAGGTCTTTTGGTCTGATCATTGGGAATATTTATAAAATGAAAATATATCTATTATTTCTGGTTTTTTAATACTCGTTTCAATTGTCCTGCTTAGAGATGTGCTTTATAGAATAAAAGAGTGTTTATTAACCTTAATTGGAGGCTAAAATGGATGAATTCAAGTTTCTGACAAAGGATGATATTACCGATAGCTCTGCTGCCGCAGCAGCTAAGAATTTCAAGAATAATAAGCCTCGCCTTAATTGCCGGTCCAATGGTTTCTCCTGTTGATAATTCTATTCTTATATAATCAGAAAATGGGATCAGAAATAGAAATAATAGAAGGATCAATGGATCTTTTAACGATCATGGTCTATGTATTTTTGGTATTGTCATTCGTGATCTATACCGTTTTCCTGTTTTTCCAGAAGATCTTTCTCAGGCCCGGTTTCCTTAATAAGCAATTGGCAGAAATCAGCTATCCTCAGGCCGGAGAAGAAAATGGATCCAGGGCTAGAACTGGTGTTTCTCGACCGGACAATGATGATTATGCGCTTAGCAATGCTGGAGGGATTATCTCTTTTTGCACTGGTAATTTTGATGATATCCGTGCTCAATGGTCCGATCTACACATATGGCAACTTCTGGTTCCTGGTTCTGCCCTGGGTGATACAAACGATTTATATCCTTATCAATTATTTGTCACCGGAGAAATACACAGAGCGTATCATGAATAACTTTGTCAACCACAATAATTAGCAATTGAATTGCTCATAGTAGTTCTTATTTGAATGTAATCAATGCAAACAAGATAGCTTTAGATATTCAATTATTGCCGTTTCCTGGTATCATATCCGCCTGATAAATCAGATTATCATGATTTAATCATTAAGGAAACCTTGTTGCTAAAAAAATACGATTGACTTTTCTTTTGTGAGATTTTCTTGTATGCCATTTAAATTGGTCACAGCAAATATTTAAAGCATTTTACGAATATTTGCATATAATTATTTAAAGCACTAAATCAAACAGAGAAACAAGATTATCGATTATGAAAAATACAGCCAGAATAACCGAATTTGAAAAGTCGGTAAAAAATAAATTCAACGTCTTCAACAGCCTGTTTCTTAACCTTCCT
Organism: uncultured Planctomycetaceae bacterium; assembly: GCA_942492405.1. Taxonomy (GTDB): domain Bacteria; phylum Planctomycetota; class Planctomycetia; order Planctomycetales; family Planctomycetaceae; genus JANNSB01. Next base: position 13,031 of record CALOES010000050.1, on the reverse strand, counting down.
TTTCACAAAATCAGTACATATCGGAATGATGATTCCGCTTGTAAAGTGTCATGTAAAGTAGGGACTCGAAACCGGTCGGGACCCGCTCGAAATATTGGATACTCTTTTTAACACCCGGGCCCGGATAAATTCGGAAGAAGAAAAATCGATTTTATGTTTCGGGTCATTCAATGCGTTGAGAGACAGGTGGTTCTCTATGATAGTATTGAAGACGCCGCTTTTTCAAGTCTCATCCAATACGACGATTATGAACTCCACGATATCCGCACACAACAACGATCCGGGGCTGCCGCCCGTCCCTCCAAGGCGCCCCGCTGAATGGTGGCTCAGCCGTCTTCTCTCGGCCGGGGTCTTTCTGGTTGTGGGACTGTTGCTGATTGTCGTTGTCGGGTTCGCGCAGCGGCTCGGTTGGATATCTGCCGGCGGATTATCGAGTCGATCTGCAGTCGCTGACGACCGGATTTACACATGTTCCATGGATCCGCAGATCCGTCAGGTTGGTCCCGGTCGCTGTCCCATTTGTGGGATGCCGTTGCAACCCGCCGTGAGCAGCGACGGACCGCGAGATGAGCTGGCCGTGCGTGTCGAAACGGCCCAGAGGCGACTGGCGCATATTGAGACAGAAATGGTTCGTCGCGAACCAATTGTCACTCAGATTCGATCGATCGGCGCGATCGCCATCGACGAGAGTCGGATGGCCACCATTTCTTCCTACATCGCCGGACGCGTCGAGCGGCTATTCGCTGACTATACGGGTGTTGTCGTCTCTGAAGGCGACCATCTGGCCGTGATCTACAGCCCGGAGTTGTACTCCCGACAGGTCGAGTATGTGGAAGCGCGACGTTCGCTCTCGGAACTTAGCGGGGATGCATTGGCCATCATTCGCGAGACACAACAGAAACTGGTCAACAACTCCCGCCAGCGTCTCGTGGAACTCGGAATGACCGAGGAGCAGATCGAGGCGCTCGAATCGTCGGGTCAGGCAGAGTCGCGGCTGACGATCTATGCCCGATTCGGTGAGCATGCGATGTCTTCAGACGAGGACGCGCACATCCAGGTGGGCACCGTGATCGAGAAACTGGCCGTCGAGGGAGACTACCTCGATCCTGGTGAACCGATCTATCGCATTGCCGACCTCTCGACAGTCTGGCTCATGCTCGAGCTGTTTCCAGAAGACGCTTCCCGTATCCGCTTCGGGCAGCGCGTGAAGGCGGTGATGCAATCGTTGCCGGGAGAAGAGTTCACGGGACGTGTGGCTTTCATTGATCCGACCGTCAATCGGGAACGGCGAAGTGTCGGAGTGCGCGTCGAGTTCTTGAATGAAGACGGACGACTGCGTCCAGGTGATTACGCCACCGCCACGATCGATGTCCCCATTGGCCAGTTAGGCGAGGTCTATGATTCTGATCTGGCGGGGAAGTGGATCAGCCCGATGCATCCGCAGATCATTGCGGATGAGCCGGGACAATGCCCCATCTGCGGCATGGATCTCGTCCCGACATCGCGCTACGGCTATTCCGATCACCCCGTGACTCAACCCGAGTCATTGTTCGTGCCTCGTTCGGCGGTGCTGATGGCTGGAGACAACAGCGTCGTCTATGTCGAGACCGAGCCGGGACGATTCGAAATTCGACCCGTCACACTGGGACCGATCCTGCGTGAGCGCGTCATCATTCTCGATGGCCTCAAAGTCGGTGAAATGGTGGCGACAGCCGGGAACTTCCTGATTGATTCCCAGATGCAACTCGCCGGGAATCCGAGCCTGATCGATCCGACACGAGCCATCGCCGCCAGGGCCATCCGCAACGAGCCGTTGGAATTCGAACACGTTCACGTCTCGACCGTGTCGGGAGACGCGGGAACTCAGCTCGAAGAACTCTATGCCACGTACTTCGCGATTCAGTCGACGCTCGCCAGCGACCAACTCCCGGGAGAGTCGCTCGCGCAGTCACTGCATCATCTGGCGACTGAACTTGAGTCCAGCAGTGATCTCTCGGAAGCCGTTCGCGAGCAGTTGGCGATTATCAGGACAAAGAGCGAGCATCTGCATCATCTGGGAATCGAACAAGCGCGTCTCGAAGCGTTCCGGCCCATCAGCCATGCCATTGTCACTTTGGCCACTCTGGTGCGTGGAGAATCGGCCGAACAGCCTCTGACTCACATGTTCTGTCCCATGGTGATCGGCGGCGAAGGGGACTGGGTGCAGATCGGCGGCGGGTTGCGGCAGGCAGATCTTCGCAATCCGTACTACGGGAGCGAAATGCTCAACTGCGGCAGCGTTGTGCATGAGTTTCCGACGGAGGGGCATCTTGATGCCGAGAACTCCGAAGCTCCTGAAGCGACTCCCTCGATGTCAGACGAACCCCAACCCTAACCGGACACCACAGCCATGCTGAAACACCTGATCCGGTTTTGCGTTCGCGAACCGCTGGTTGTCTTCATCGTGGTGATCGCACTGGTCGCCTATGGACTCTGGTCCGCAGTGACGGTGCCGATCGATGCGATCCCCAATGTCGGCGAGAATCAGGTCATCGTGCTCACAGCCTGGCCGGGACGCTCGCCCAAGGATGTTGAGGATCAGATCACGTATCCGCTTTCGGTGCGATTGCTGGCGGTGCCGCAGGCGGAAAGTGTGCGCGGCCGCAGCATGTTCGGCTACAGCTTCGTACAAGTCACATTCTCGGACGACACCGATTTCTATTGGGCGCGTTCCCGTGTCTCGGAGCAACTGGGAACCGTGGCTGCGGTCCTGCCGGATGGCGTTGTCCCCACTTTGGGACCGGACGCGACCGGTTTGGGGCAGGTGTTCTATTACGTGCTGGATGGTCCCCCCGGCATGACGCTGGCCGAACTTCGCAGCCTGCAGGACTTCGTCGTGCGGTACGAGTTGCAATCGGTGGAAGGCGTCAGTGAAGTCGCCAGCGTCGGTGGCTATGTCCGGCAGTATCAGATCGAAGTCGATCCCGACAAACTGCGTTTTCACGACGTTGCCCTCGACAGGCTGATCCGTTCCGTCCAGGAATCGAACATCGATGTGGGTGCGAAGACGGTCGAATCGAATGGGATGGAGTACATCATTCGCGGCCGAGGCTTCATTGGCGCGGACCAGGATGTCGATCAGGCCATCGCGGATATCGAGAACACAGTCGTGATCACCCGCGAGGGCGTTCCCGTAAGAATTCGCGACCTCGCTGACGTCCAACTGGGACCGGAGTTCCGACGCGGCGCGATCGACCTCAACGGAAGCGAGGCCGTTGGCGGAGTCGTCGTCATGCGATTCGGTGAGAACCCTCGTGATGTCATTGCGCGCGTTCGCGACAGGATCGAACAGATCGAGCCGAGTTTGGGGGGAGTCCGCGTCATCGCCGTCTACGATCGCACCGGGCTGATCGATGAGACCGTCGGCACATTGACCGAGGCCCTGCAACAGGAACTCGTCATCACGCTGGTCGTGATACTCCTGTTCTTGTTACATGTCCGCGCCAGTATCGTTGTGGCGGTCACGATGCCCTTGTGCGTGCTAATGTCGTTCGTCGGCATGAAGCTGTTCGGAATCGATGCCAACATCATGTCCCTGGCCGGCATCGCCATTGCCATCGGCGAAGTGGCGGATCTCGGAATCATCATCTCCGAGAACATCTATCAACACCTCGTGGAATGGGAGAAGGAATCGAATCCCACGAAGGATCGCGAACAGGTCGTCATCGATGCCACGGAGGAAGTGGCTTCGGCTGTGCTGACAGGCGTGGCGACCACGATCATCAGCTTTCTGCCAATCTTCTTTCTGACGGGCCGGGACTACAAACTCTTCGCGCCTTTGGCCTGGACGAAGACGTTCGCCATGATCGCGGCAATTGTCGCCGCGTTGCTTCTTGTCCCTTTGTTGTGCCGACTCCTGCTGCGATCTTCACGCTGGAAACGTTGGCTTCGAGTTTCCGCAGTGAGTCTCGCCACGACTGGGAGCTTCGCCGCCGTGGCTATTGGCTGGGACTACGGACTCGAAGGCCACATGCCGGTGGGGCGCTGGCTGGCTGCGGGGATCGCCGCCGTTGTCATGGGGGGCATTGTCTGGCTGCTGTCTCGCGAACGACTACGTCCCATCGAAGAGAATCCGACGAGCCGATTGATTCTTTTCATCTACACGCCACTGCTCAGGTTCTTCCTGAATCACAAGGTGGTCTTCATGGCGGCTCCAGTGCTGATCATGGTGCTCGGCTTGGGAGCGTGGATTGGCTTACCCACAGTGATGCGGCCACTCGAATCCGTTGGCCAGACCCTGGGAGCCGACTTCAACGAAGTCCCCGGTTACGTGGAGTTCAAGCACACGTTGCCAGGCTTGAGAACCGCCGACTGGATCGCGCTCGATGAGGGAAGCTGGTTCTACATGCCGACGCTGTATCCAGCCGCCAGTTTCACCGAGGCGATGCAGGTGTTGCAGACTCAGGACGTCCTGATCTCGCGGATCCCCGAGGTGGAGAACGTGCTGGGCAAGATCGGCCGCGTGGAATCAGCCCTCGATCCGGCGCCGGCGGCGATGATCGAAACCTATGTGATGCTGCAAGCCAACCGATCAGTGGCGACCAGGAGTCACGATTCACGACATCTGGGCGAGATCAACGCCGTCGCCACATTGCCCGGAGTGACGCCAGCCTCGCCGCTGCAACCGATCGAAGGCCGCGTCGTCATGCTGCAGAGCGGCATTAAGGCGCCGATGGCGATTCGCATCTATGGAGACAGCCTGGAAGGATTGGCCGAGGCGTCACTGCAAGTGGCCGACCAGCTTCGACAGAACCCTCATGTAAATGCCTCCACCGTCAATCCCGACATTGTGCTGGGTAAGCCGTACGTCGAATTCGATGTCGATCGCGACACCGCCGCCCGCTACGGCATGTCGACGATGATGGTCAATCAGGTTGTCGAGGCGGCGCTGGGTGGCATGAATGTCACGACCACCGTCGAAGGGCGCGAGCGGTATCCGATTCGCGTGCGGTATCAACGCAACTTGCGAGAACGACTGGATGAGTTGAACCAACTTCCGGTCGTGACCCCCACGGGCGAGGTTGTCCCGTTGGAGCGACTGGCCAACATGCAGATGACATGGGGGCCGGGGATGATCAATAGCGAAGATGCCCGGCTCGTCGCGCATGTCTCGTTTTCACCCTCGGGGGTCTCCGGCGACCTGGAAACCGTGAACAATGTCGAGGAAGCCTTGCGCACGGCGCAGTCCACAGGTGAATTGAATCTCCCTGCAGGGTACTCGTTGCTGCCCGTTGGCTCGTTTCAGAATCAGATTGAGGCGAATCAGCGATTGCTCATCATTGTTCCGCTGGTGGTGCTGACGAACCTACTGTTGATCTACCTTGAGTTTCGCAACTGGACGATTGCGTTCATCATCTTTCTGCAGATTCCCGTGGCCTTTGCCGGCGGCATGATCGGTCTTGGCGTCATGGGAGTGGAGATGAACACCGCCATCTGGGTGGGATTCATCGCCCTCTTCGGCATCTCGGTTGATGACGGAATCGTGATGGCCACGTATCTCGAACAGATCTTCTTCCGCAGGCGGCTTGAGCGGGTCGAGGACTTGCGCGAGGCGACAATCGAAGCCGGTCAGCGCCGCATCCGCCCCTGTCTGATGACAGCATTCACGACGTTTGCAGCACTATTGCCCGTCATGTCGGCCACGGGTCGCGGTGCCGATGTCGCCAAAGCTATGGCACTGCCGGTATTTGCCGGCATGTTGATTGAACTCGTCTCGCTCTTCGTCGTCCCCGTGCTGTACTGCGCGTACATGGAATTCCGGATGAACCTCGGCATGCAGGATCCACATTGGGCGGGTGAAAGTGCCTCACCACCACAGATGCCAAGTTGAAGCATCTTCGTTCGCACGATCCAAGAGACCGATTCCAAAGGTAACGCTGAAACTGATCCGATTTGTGGTATGACCATCGATGAAGCCACCGCGCGCAGCGCGACTCGAGATGGACAGACATTCCTTTCTGCAGCAAACACTGCCGCAAGAAGCTTCTGGCGGCTGATGAATGGGCCGAGAGGAACAGTTCATCCAGTTCGGGCATCGCCTCATCACTACGAGACGAGCGATGGCGCTCCAACCGAGCCCAAGTTGGGCAAGCCGTATTCCTGTCCGATGTGCGAAGACATCGAAAGCGATTAGCCCGGCGACTGCCCGAAGTGTGGCATGTCGTCGCGAAACGTGTCGGATCAGAACAAGTTCGGCAAACGACGAATCTAACGTATGTCCTGACCGGTGGATTCGATCAACCCGCCGAAGCCGGTTGGAGCGACGATTTGCGCGGACAATCGCTGAGTGGACAATAGGTCTTTCCGCTTAGATCGAACCGTCTTTGCTTGATGTTTTAGTGCGAATCGTTGTCAGCAACTTCAGCAACTTCGGAGCCACCTTTTCAACGCCGAACGACCCTGTTAATCTCAATGGAGTCTCGAATCTGACTGGACTCCACGTGTTGGGATTGAATCACCACCGCTGCATCAGCTTTCTCATCGCGGCAGCGGTCTTCTTGGGAAGCCTGCCGCGATTGGAGTTTGCGCACCGACACCACGGCGATAACGCTTCGGCGGACCACCAACATACGGGGTCGGCCCACCATCATCACGGCGGAGTTCACCATCATCATGGTCCTGCAACTCCCAATAGCCTGAGCCTTGTGGTTCATCGGCATCTGAATTGGTGGAGTTTTGAATTCTCATTGCCCGAACTGCCGAGCGAATCGAAGCAAAGTCCGGACATCGATTACATCATCTCCAATAGCAGCATTCGAGATGCTGGAATCGTTGAGGGATACGAATCGCCGGTACATGAATCTCCGTGTTCGTCGATTCCGGTCTGTCTCGGCAAGCCGACGTGCTTGCCTGGCACGTCGAGGTCACAGGTGTGTTTACCAGGGCGTCTGTGCGATGCTGCGCGCCGCGCGCGCTCTGGTGTCTTGCTGGTTTAGGACTCCGCTGAGTCCTGTTTGCACGCCTGCGTAATCCGTCGTGGTTGTCGCACAATTCTCCAGTTGATCCTTTCTGGGGATCCCCGAATCCGCCCAATGCCCGCTTCGAGTTGGTGGACCCTTCAGTCCCAAGGTGCCGTTATGAATATCGCCAAACACGCCAAAAAAATCATCGGACTGATCGTGGTCGTCACGATCGCAGCAACGGCGTATGCGTTACGCGACCGTTGGTTGCCTGCGGTCCAGAAGCATTACTTCGCGAGGGCGGACGAACACGCAGGGGAGTCGGATGCTGATACGGAATCCACCGACGAGCAGGCTCAGGTGCTTGAGTTGAGCACACAGGCACGCAACAACATGGGACTCGTGACGCGTCCGCTGGAAGTGCGAACCTACTGGAGAACGATCCAGATTCCAGCAGAGATCGTCGATCGCCCTGGAATCTCGGACCGGGGGGTGACGTCGCCAGCCGTTGGAGTCGTCACGGAAGTACATGCTTTCCCCGGCGATACCGTCAGTCCTGGGGAATCTCTGTTCACACTGCAAATCTTCAGCGAGTATTTGCAGAGCACACAGTCGGAACTTTTTCAGGCCACTCGCGAAGTCGCGTTGGTCCAGTCGGCGATTGAGCGATTGGGTGATGCCGCTCAGACGGGGGCCATTTCGGGTTCGCGTATCATTGAACTGGAAAATCAACTTGCCCGTGAGAATACGCTGATTCAGGCCTACCGCCAGGACTTACTCACACGAGGACTCCTTCCGGAGCAGATTGATGCGGTTGCCGAAGGGACATTCGTTTCAACGATAGAAGTCGTCGCCCCGCCGGGTGCGAGCGTTGCGGAAATCAGCGGTGTCGTGGCACCAGCGGACATCATCCTGGCGAACTATCAAGGGGAAGGCCCGGTTTCGCAGCCGGATGCTCCCTTCACATTTGAACTTCAGGAATTGTCCGTGGAACTCGGGCAACAGGTGCAGGCGGGGCAGTTGCTTTGCAAGCTCTCAAATCACACCTCGTTGTACATTGTGGGGCATGCCTTCAAGCAGGAGGCCCCCTACCTGGAACTAGCCGCCCAGGAGCGGCGAACCATTGAAGTCGAATTTGCGGAAGACGACAGCCAACATTGGCCGGCACACGCGCAGAGCTATCAGATTCGTCATCTGTCCAATTCCATCGATCCCGAGAGCAGGACGTTCGATTTCTTCATCCCATTGGAGAATCAGTCGCGAGGCTATCAGTCCGGCGACGAGACATTCGTCGTCTGGCGATTTCGACCCGGCCAACGTGCGCGCCTGCACGTCCCGGTTGAGGAATTCACCCAAGTGATCGTGCTGCCGGCGGAAGCAGTCGTTCGCGAGGGGCCGGAAACCTTTGTCTTTCGACGACTCGAAGTCCTCGAAGATCGGACTGTTTTTCAGCGTCGTCCGGTGCATGTCGTGCATCAGGATCGCCGCTTCGCCGTGATTGCCAACGACGGCAGTCTCGATCGGGGGATGTCGATCGCCCAAGGCGGGGCCGCCACACTCAACCGCGTATTGCGTGCGCAGGCCGCGAGTGGTGAACAGCCCGGTCTCCATGTCCATCCCGACGGTACCGTTCACGCCGCTCACTAAGCCAAAGGGCAGACATGCTGAATGCAGTTATCCGATTCGCGCTGCGATACCGCATGCTCGTGGTGGTCATAAGCCTGTGCCTGCTGTTCTACGGCACATACCTGGCGACACAGATGCCGATCGACGTCTTTCCAGACCTCGATCGACCGCGAGTTATCATCATTACCGAGTGTCCTGGACTGGCGACCGAAGAAGTGGAAACGCTGGTCACTCAGCCGATCGAGATTGCCTTGCTCGGATCGAGTGGCGTGCAGGCCGTGCGGAGCCAGACGACGGCCGGATTGAATGTGATCTATATCGAGTTCGACTGGGATACCGAGATCAGAACCGCCCGACAGACGGTCCAGGAGCGGCTTTCGACGCTAGAAGGCATATTACCGGAGGGGATTCGTCCGCAAATGACGCCTCCTGCTTCGATCATGGGGCAGATCGTCATTGCGGGCATCTATCGTCAACGCGGACCGAGTGGTGGTTTGTTGGCACCTATCACCGAAACTGATTGGATCGCCGAACTTGTCGATCTCGAAGGTGACACGACTGAGGTGCGTGTCTGGCGGCCAAGGGATCGGCATTTGCCGGAGACTTGGGAACAGGTCGCGACCGACGAAATCCGCTGGCTGGCCGTGCAGCCCACGTCGACGGACCTGATTGAGGCCGCAAACGCCACTCTGCTGATCGACGGTGAGGAGCATTCAGTCGAGTTTGAAACCGAAGCCGAACAGGAGATGTCTCTCCGAACGATTGCAGACTGGGTGATTCGTCCCCGCATTCTCAAGACCACCGGCGTCGCCGAAGTGTTCCTGCAGGGGGGAGACCGCAAGCAGTACCAAATTCTGGTCGATCCGACCGCGTTGCTGGAATATGGAGTCACCCTGCAGGATGTCGAACAGGCGCTCGCTGAAAGCAACATCAATACGAGCGGTGGATTTGCGGTGACAGGTGAAACCGAACGCCCTATCCGCGTGTTGGGCCGGTTGGGGCCCGATTCTCGCGTCGTCCTGGATGATCTCCGGCAGATTCCGGTTCACACAACACATGAACGCGCCATTCTCCTGAGTCAGGTGGCGCGCGTGACCGAAGGCCCACAGTTCAAACGAGGGGACGGCAGCGTGAACGGGCGTCCTGGTGTTGTGTTGACGATTGTGAAGCAGCCGCACGTCGATACACGGGCGCTCACCGACGGTATCGCCCTAGCGCTAGAGGAAGTGGAGGCATCGTTGCCAGCGGACATTGTCGTCAATTCCGAGCTGTTTCGACTCAAGAACTTTATCGATCGGGGAATCTTTAACGTTGCCGAGGCGCTCGTTATTGGGGCGACGTTGGTCATCATTATCTTGTTCCTGTTCCTGCTGAACTTTCGTACGACGTTCATCACGCTCACCGCGATTCCCCTCTCATTGGTGATCACGACGCTCGTGTTCCGTTTGATTGGATATCTGACGGGGACTCACCTCTCCATCAACGTGATGACGCTGGGAGGTATTGCTGTCGCTATGGGGGAACTCGTTGACGATGCGATCGTCGACGTGGAAAACATCTTTCGGCGACTCAAAGAGAACCACTCGCTGCCAAATCCCCGACCGGCGATTCAGGTGGTCTATGAAGCGAGCATCGAGATTCGCAGTGCGATCGTCTTCGGAACCGCCGTTGTCATTCTGGTCTTCCTGCCGTTGTTCGCGTTGTCGGGCGTGGAAGGCCGATTGTTCACGCCGCTCGGTGTGGCCTACATCGTTTCAATTCTGGCATCGCTCGTTGTGTCGCTGACGGTCACACCGGTCCTCTCGTACTATCTGTTGCCGCATTCGAAAGCCACGCATCGGGACGACGATGGCTGGCTGCTGCGTGGACTGAAATGGATCGCCAGCCATCTGATTCACTTCAGCATGGCCTATCCCCGTTCGCTGCTCGTGGCGACCTGGCTGGTCGTCGCCCTCGCCGCTTGGGAAGTGGCCCACTTGGGTCGAGACTTCCTCCCACCTTTTGATGAGGGGAGCGTGCAGGTCAACGTGACATTGCCACCTGGTTCATCACTGGAAGCGTCGAATCAGGTCTCCGAGATCATCGATGCTCGGTTTCGTTCGATGCAACGCACCAGTGAGAATCCGGACGGAGAGATTCTGCATTTCGTGCGACGCACCGGACGGGCGGAGATGGATGAACATGCTTCTCCGGTCAATGTCGGTGAGTACATCCTGAGCATGAACCCCGAAATACATCAGAATCGCGATGAGCTGATCGGCAAACTCCTGGAAGAACTTCGCAACGAAGTGCCAGGCGTTGATATCGAAGTTGAGCAGCCGCTGGCGCACTTGATTAGTCACATGGTGTCGGGGGTTTACGCACAAATCGCCATCAAGATCTATGGCGATGATCTCGACACGTTGCAGCGATTAGGGGAACAGGTTCGCGAATCGATCCAGACCGTTCCAGGAGTCACTCCCCCGATCGTGGAACCGATCCGGCAGACGTCGGAACTGCACATCCGGCTGCGACCGGACGACTTGGCGTTCTACGGTCTGACGCGAGCCTACGTGGCTCGCATCGTTCAGACCGCACTGCAGGGCGAAGTCGTTTCGCAAGTTCTCGAAGGACAGCGACGCTTCGACCTTTTGATTCGTCTGGAAGAAAGCTATCGCACGGATTATTCAAATCTCGGACGGCTGAGGATCGACCTTCCCGATCAAAATGGGCAAGTCGAGCTTCGCGAACTGGCAGACATTGAGGAAGGGAGCGGCCCCAACGCCGTCAATCGTGAGAATGCCCGCCGGCGTATTGTCATTCGCTGCAATACCCAGGACCGCGACCTGGCCAGCGCCGTGGCTGAGATTCAGAGCCGTATTGAGGCGACGATCACGTTGCCGGAAGGGGAAGGGTACTTCATCGAGTACGGTGGGCAGTTTGAGAGCCAGCAGCGTGCCACGAACATGATCATGGTCCTCGCCGGAATTTCCGTGGTGGGGATGTTCGTGGTGCTGATGCTGCTGTTCCCCTCGGTGCGGATTGTCCTCCAGATCTTGAACGCATTGCCGACCGCCTTTATCGGCGGTGTATTGGCGCTCGTCATCACTCATCAGGAACTTACAGTGGCCAGCCTGGTTGGTTTCATTTCTCTCGGCGGAATCGCCGTGCGGAATGGCATCTTGCTTGTGACGCACTACTTCCATCTGATGAAGGAAGAAGGGGAGGAATTCAGTCAAGACATGATTATGCGCGGCAGTCTCGAACGGTTGGCTCCGGTGTTGATGACCGCCATCACCGCAGGCATCGGATTGATTCCGTTGGTGCTGGGGGGATTGGAACCTGGACGAGAGATCCTGTATCCCGTCGCGACTGTCATCCTCGGAGGATTGATCACCTCGACGTTCTGCGAATTCCTGATCCATCCTGGATTGTTCCTGGCCTTCAGTGGTCGAGATGCCGCGAAACTTGCCAAGCAGGAGGAGTCCGAAGCCGATTCTCTGAAATGATGACATCGACAGATTGTCGCGGTGAGGTGCCGCGTGATGTGTTCCCCCAAGTGTTCGGCCTGCTAGGCGCGAACAATCACTTTTCTTGAATGGAGAAATGCAATGCTGAATGTTTCCAAGAGTCTCGTCTCGATGGCCACCGCCAGCCTGTTGATCTTGGCCGGTTGTGGCGGTGGTGCCGAAAGTGAAGAGGCCGCGCCGACGAATACCTCGACAGCCAGTGGAGGCGAATCCGACCATAGTCATACAGGAGGCGAAGGGCACGAACATTCTCACGGCGAGGATGACGCCTTGGTCTGGGAAGGCGAACCTGAAATGCTGGGGGACATGGAGATCAAACTCGGTCATCATGCCCTAACACTGCATGCCGGCTCAGCCGTGGAACCCGCCGTGTCGATCACCCTCAATGGCGAAGCTGTCGCAGATGCCAAAGTGTTCAACTCACTGCTCGATGCCGACGGCGTCACAGTGCTGGCCGAGGAAGTCCCCACGATCTATGAGCCTGAGACTCCTGACGAACCGGCTCATTATGCCCAGGGTGAACTCGATATACCTGCTGGCCTTAGTGCGGTTGTCATTCGATTCCGTATCGTGCCAGCCGATGGCGATGAAGCGACGTTCGATATTCAAGTCCCCGTCGAGTGATCGGATTGAATCGTCGTCACATTTAGACACTCCCCGCGCCGGCTTGCATGGACAGGAGGCCATGCAGGACGGCCGAGTTGTGGGCCGAGAGGCAAGGCAAGCCCATGTACAATGCATTCAAAGTGCTGCTGACGGCCGGGCTCGTCGTCGCGATCTCCGAATCCTCTAAACGCAGCGCGCTCGTGGGCGGCATTCTCGCCTCGCTGCCCATCGTGTCGTTCCTGGCCATGATCTGGCTGTATGTCGATACTGGCAGCACGCAGAAAGTGGCTGATCTTTCGCAAAGCGTCTTCTGGCTCGTGTTGCCATCGCTCCCGTTCTTCCTCTTGCTCCC
>CALOES010000049.1:0-133586 GCA_942492405.1 uncultured Planctomycetaceae bacterium | reverse complement strand
CCTGCTGAACGCCGAACTCGATCTCGCCCGCGAACCCGAAGAGCGAATCGCCATTCGCAGACGGCAACTGGAGTTGTTTCAACACCTGGAAGCGATGATGGAAGCTCGCGTCGAAACGGGAGACGGGTGCATACACCGATCTCCTTGTCATTCAGGTCGAGCGCATACAGGTCGAGATCGACTTCATCAAGGAACAGACCGCGACGGAGGGACGCTCGCTGCTGGAGACGGGTCGCGCATGCCGATAGACTGACGGCATGTCCGGACGTCATCAAACTCAACTGCCCCGCGTGTGCCGTGCGCCTCTGGAAGTGCCCGATCGGCGGGTGCAGTTCTGGCCTGTCAGTTCTGCGGCACCGCCGTCATGTCCCGGCCCTGCGCCAGACGACACACCAAGCGAAGAGGTCGAACGAGGGACGGTCGTCATTCCTGAAAAGCTCGTCGTCCACGACTATGGCAACGAGCTGACGATCACCCGGCGCTGGTTCAGCCCGGCGGGGTTGATGCTCATTCCATTCTGTATCGCGTGGAATGGATTCCTCGTCGGCTGGTACTCGATCGGCTTTTCGATGATGGGGCAGATGGGTGCGATGAGCATCATCATGTTGTTTCCATCGTGCATATCGCTGTCGGGCTGGGACTGCTCTTGCCGTGTGCCGTCAACCTCTGCAACTCGACCAAAGTGAGTGTACGATCGGGAAAGCTGACACTTTCGCACGGCCCGATTTATGCAGGGAGGGCGCAGGAATTGTCGGTCGACGAGATCGAACAGTTGTATGTGAAGCAGGAACTCAACATCAACCAGACTCCGAATGCCGGACAGGGGCTGATGAATCACACCTCTGTGCCCGCACGAAGTCGGCCCGCGAAATCAAACCCTCCTCGCAACAACGACGCCGACATCGCCCGTGCTCTCGAATACCTCATCGAGCAGCACCTGGGCATCGAGGATCGGAAAGTGTGAAGTGCGAAGTTGCGAACGGAGAAGTCGGGATCAATTCTCGTTCAGTCAGCTTCCTCCGCGATCTCGCACCGCATTACGCTGGGGTCGACACCGTCTCTGCGGGCGACTTCGGCTCGGCTGAGGACTTTGGTCTGTACCAGGCGGGCATCGGTGATGCGTTCTTTCGCCCGATCGCGATTTACCACGACGGGAAACGTCCAGGCCGGTTCGATGCGTTCGAATAGGTCGCTCGGCAATTCACCCTGTTCGATGCCGGCCTGCATCACTCCCTTCCACAGGCTGCTCCATTCCTGCGAGAAGAAGTGTTGTTCGCTATGGAACATCTTTACCGCAGGCCCCTCGGCCACCATCGTTGAGGCGTAGTTGCTGTTCGAGGCATCGGAGGTGAGCATGAACTCCGGCAACCCCGCACCCGCCGCGACTGAGAGGAGCAGCATCCTTCCCAGGGGCACAGCATCGGTGAAGTTCGTCTTGGGATGCAGAAACTCGATCTCGGTCGATTGATTCGTTGTGAGAATCGTTCCCGGCTGAATGCGTTCACGCCGGCCCCCGGTCGAAGTTGTGCCGTCGGCGTTGGCTTCGCTCATCCGCAGCGCCTCGGAAGGCGATCCCTGCACCTTACGCCACAGCACGATCGAGGCCTGCAACTTGCGGGCGAGGAGTTCGGTCTGCAGCCAGCGGTCGTAGCTTTCAAGCGTGTCGAGCAACGGCGCGAACAGACTGACGCCACGCTTCTCGTTGCTGTCGGCTCCAATCCGCGTGTGCAGCACTTCGTCGGCGGGGATCGCTTCCGCCAGATCGCCGGTCGCGGGATCGATTCGCAAATACGCTGTCGGCGACTCTGCATCGCCCGGCTCAGACACAATGCCTTGCGAGTCAGGAGCCTCCCGCGTGGGCCCGATCCATTCGGGATCAATGAAACGCACGCTCGGCGGACCCTGCTGCTCATTGAAGATTCGCAAGAATGCCTCACCATCGCGCCACGTCCGGCGGGCATGCTCGCGAAAGGAGTAGTGGCGATGATTCGCATCGAGAAAGCGTTTCCACCACTGACTCGCCTGATCGAGCAACTGCTGCGCATCGGGAGCGATCATCTCGCTCATCGACATGAGAGCCTGCATCGCATCGGCGGTCGTGGGGATCAGGCGAGCCGACACCATCAGTTCGGGGCCGGCGACATAGGCTTCCATCAACCTGAGAATGTGCCGGGCATGTGGATTGTGTTGCACGAAGTCCCTCGCCCGCGTCCGCAGGTCGGCCACCTCCGTCGGCGACAGCCCTCGCCCTTCAACCCCCACCTGTTGCCACCGCCCCGGGTCTTCACTGACAGCTTGCGATTCGGATGACGACTCGGTCAGTTCCAGCAACCGCTCATGCACGAGCCGTTGATAGCGAGCCTTGAGGACAGCCGTGGCAAAGCGATTGCGAAGATAATTGAGCATGGGGTGTCCTTTTGAGTGTGCGTTTCGCCTCCGGCGAGTCGCCGGGGGAATGGCTGACAGTATTTAAGGCTGCCGGACATCTGGCTCATTCAAGCCTCAAGTCCCGCGCCTCAAGCCTTTCACCCCTACCGTCGCGGTTGCGCGAACGTCCATCACGATTGATTGTCTGTCGATTCCATCGCGGCTAGACTCGGTTGTTATGAGAATGATCACGGGTGCGATTCTGTTACTTACTGCCGAGCAGGCGTTTGCGCATCGCAACTCGTGCCGTTTCCCAATCAGGTGTTTGCCAGCGAGGTGCTGTACCCCGCCAGTATGATCTTGTCGGTGCTGGGCGTGGCGTTTGTGATCTGGGGCGCGATCTGCGATCGCGACCGGGAATCGAACAAGACCTGACCATTTCGTTGAAGGTGGAGGCGATGCCTCGTCGCGGCGACGATTTGATCCGTCACGGTTTCGCATGCGCGGTCGCGGTCGGCTTCCTGCTCGTGCTGGCTCCCGTCGTCATCTTCAGCAGTGAATCCGATCGCCTGCTGTGGCGCGCGGCAAGTGCGTACGGCGAGAGAAACATGCTTGTCGTTGAAGCGTTGGCCGCGGAATCGTTCCGCCAGGATCCCGATTGTTTTGCGGCCGCCGTCGTCGCGGGTGATGCCGCGTCGGGCCTGCATGAGCACTTCCGCGCGATCGCGTACTATCAATCGGTGCCAGACGATGCCGGCGATCTCGCCGTGCTGGCGCATCGCGGACTGGGGGAACGCTGGCTGATGCTCGGCGACATGGAGCAGTCGGAAGAGAGCTTTCGCTTCGTGCTCGATCATTGGCCCGACGACTTTCTGGCGAACAAGCGGTTCGCATACCTGATGCAGGTTCAGGGGAGGACATGGGAGTCGGTCGAACCGACGATGCGCATGATTCAGCAAGGCTTGTTCGGGGCGTCGGAGATTCACATCGTCGGCTGTCCCCAGAACCGCTTCATTCAGGATGAGCGCTTCATGGCGTTGTGCCGCGACTTTCGTCCCGATGATTGGCGCCCGGATTTGGCCGAGGCCAATCTGGAACTCCTCCAGGACAATCCGGAAAGGGCCGAGACGCTCTTGCGCAGAGTGATCGCGCGGGCCCCCACGGTCGTCGAGCCACGCATTCGACTGGGGCGGATCCTGATTGAAGCGGGACGCCTGGAAGAGTTCTTTGAACTCGATCGGCAACTGCCAGCCGGTGCCGATTCACACGTAGGGACCTGGATGAATCGCGGCCTGCTGGCGGAACAACGCAACGATCATGAACCCGCAGCGCGCTGCTTCTATGAGGCTCTCCTGCGGGCTCCGACTCATGTCGAAGCGAACTACATGCTGTCGCAAGTCCTCGTGCAACTCGATCAGCCCGAGCTCGCCGAGGCCATCGGCACGCGCTCCAGACACCTCGCGCGGATCGAACTGACGATTCCCGAGTTTTAAGCGGAACCGACGCCCGAGCGGGTGCAAAGGCTGATGGCCGACTACGAGTCGATCGGGCGTTACTGGGAAGCCGTCGCCATGTGTCGCTTCTCATTCCGTTATGAATGGGAAACGCATCAATGGATCAAGGATGGGTTGTACAAGTATGGGGAACTGCTGCGTCATCGCAGTGCCGAGCTTCAGCCCCGGGATTTTCTGGCGTCCCTTGAGCATTTGTCGAGCTATTCGGTCCCGGACTGGTCGCGGATTCAGCAGGAGGGGGGAGAGTCGCTCTTTAACGCGGTGGGGGATATCCGGTTCGAGGACCGCGCCTTGGAAGTCGGTCTCCAATTCACCTACTTCAACGGATCGCGCGGCGTGCGTGGCATGGAGCACATCTTCGAGACGACGGGAGGGGGAATCGTCGCGCTCGATTTCGACCAGAACCTGTGGCCCGATCTCTACCTGACGCAAGGAGCTGCTATCTGGGAAGGAGATGATGACACGATTCGAGAAACCGATCGCATCTTTCGCAACGCTGCCGGACACTTTCTCGATGTGACCGAGTCGACACGTCTGGGAGACGAAGTCTTCAGTCAGGGAGCGACGGCGGGGGACTTCAACAACGATGGGTTCCAAGACCTCTACGTCTGCAACCTGTATGGCAACCGGTTCTACGAGAACAACGGAGATGGCACTTTCACGGAGGTCACGTCTCAAACAGGGACGGCGGGGGATGAATGGTCGCTCAGCAGCATCCTGGTCGACCTCAATCACGATGCGATTCCCGACCTGTATGTGGTGAACTATCTTGATCGCGCCAGCGTGTTCGACCGACGCTGCCGGCACCGGGGAACCGCTCACCTGCGCCGACGTTGTTTCCGGCGGAACAGGACCGTGTGTATCTGGGTCTGGGAGACGGGCGATTTCAGGAAGTGACTCAGGAATGTGGCGTCGTGCAATCGGAAGGAAAGGGATTGGCGATTCTGGCGGCTGACCTCGACGATTCGGGGAACATCAGCGTCTTCGTGGGGAACGACACCACACCGAACTTTCTCTACTTCAATCGGTCGCAGCCAGGGGGCGAATTGCGATTCGTCGAGTCGGGCATCCTCACCGGTCTGGCGGTGGATGGTCGCGGGAGAAGCCAGGCGACGATGGGCGTGGCGTTTGGCGACGTGAATGGCGACCACAGGGACGACATCTTCATCACCAACTTCTACGGCGACGCGAATACGATGTACTTTCAGACCGCGCCCGGGCAGTTTGCCGACCAGACGCGGCAGTCGAATCTCTATGCGTCGAGCTTGTCCACGCTGGGGTTCGGCACCGAGTTCGTCGACGGCGATCTTGACGGTTGGCTCGATGCATTCGTGACCAACGGCCATGTCGATCGCTCGAACGCGACGGGTGAGCCGGATGAAATGTCTCCTCAATACTATCACAACGTCGGCGCAGGTCGGTTTCAGTTACTCGATCCCGGCTCCCTGGGCCGATACTTTGAGGGTCTCTACCTGGGACGCACCGTCTGCAGGCTCGACTGGAACCGTGATTTGCTCGATGACTTGTGCGTGTTGCATCTCTATTCGCCGGTAGCGCTCGTCACCAACGAGTCGCCCGAAGTCGGAAATGCCCTGCGCGTCCATCTCAGAGGCACTTCCTCCAGTCGCGATGCCATCGGCACCAAACTGACGTTAATGGCAGGAGGCAGAACATGGCGGACCCAATTGGCGGCCGGTGACGGCTACATGACAAGCAATGAACGTCAACTGACATTCGGTGTCGGCGAAAACGAGATCATCGACTCGCTGGAGATCGAATGGCCCGATGGAGAGACGCAGGTCTTCGGCGACCTGGAGATCAATTGCGAGTACGTGTTCGTCGAGGGCCGGGGAGAGGGATTTCGGTTGCCATCCCCTAACGCCAATTGAAACGGCCACTTGCAAACTTTGGACGCTTCAACTAACTTCTATGTGTCGCAATTCTGCGTCCACTATCATCACATGCGGGTATTTCTTCCGTCCCTTTCCTTCCGTCCATCTTTCTCTGGAGACTGGCATGAGAACACATTCAAGTCAACGACGAGGATTCACGCTGATTGAATTGCTCGTGGTGATTGCAATCATCGCGATCTTGATCGCGCTTGCTGCTGCCCGCCGTGCAGCAGGCGCGCGAGGCCGCACGCCGCACGGGTTGTCGCAGCAATTTGCACAACCTCATTCTTGCGTTGCACAACTATCACGATCAGTACGACTCGTTTCCTAACGGCACGACGGCGTCGTCAGTCGGTGGCTGGGGGCCTTCGTGGTGGAGCACGTATCCTGCCGTTCGTCGATCAGGCTCCGCTGTATAATCAGCTCGAGTTCTCGGGAACGCATCCGGGTTGGAGTTGGAACGGCGATCCCGCCGGCTGGCAAAACGGTCAGGCCGGTAACGGCGTCGTCATGGAGATTATGCTCTGCCCGTCGAGCTCATTGCCCAAGACGGCCGACGCCGGCAGTGGTAACCAGTTGGTGCTGCCGCACTACATGGGCGTCGGCGGTGCTTCTGATGGCGATGGATTCATCAACGGACCCGTCCATCCCAACCGCACACGCACCGGTTGTTGGCGCGGCCACCAATGGGCTGATTGCCTTCGGTGGTGTGATGGTCCCGACCGAAACCAAGGGTTTTCAAGACATGACCGATGGTCCCTCCAATCAAATCGTTCTCTGCGAAGGGCGACTTTGCCAGAGACCTCAACGGGAACTCCATCAGCATTCAAGGCGTGCATGGCTGGTTGATGGGATCGCCTGCCGATCCATGCAGCCCTCAATGGGAAAGAATGTTCAATCTCACGTTCGTGCGCTATCCGCCGAACTCGTGAAGATGGAGCCGGGGATCAACGACTGACGAATCCCGCCGACATCCTCAACAACAACGGCGTGGGCGGGAAACTCGGTTCCAACCATGGTCTCTACTCGGCCCACGACGGAGGGGTATTCGTTGCCACCGGAGACGGTCGAGTGGAGTTCATCAGCAATAGCATCGACATGGAAACCCTTCGTCGACTCTGTACGCGTGATGATGGACAACCCGCGTCGTTCTAGCCGCCGTTCGATAGTGGTCGAAGCTGACGCGTTCGAGCCCACTCGCTGCTCGACTCGAGGCAGCGAGTTTTAGTGACAGCTTGGTTCTTGACATTGTTCATTAATTTCACAGTTCAGTGAGGTTAGAGCTTCCATGAGAACGCTTTTGCAAACCGGTTTGCTCGTGTTGTTCGCTTCGGCAATGGTCGGATGCACCCGAAGTCGATGAGGAAGCCAACGAAGAGATGGAGCAACTTGAGAACGACCCCTCCTACGAAGAACAGATGCAAGGAGGAATGCAGTCCCAATAAGTCGATCGACTGCCTGTCGAAATCGTTTCGTTCGACGGGTACGAAATCTTTTGAGCCAACGCATCGCGGATGGGGCCGAATGGTTCCGTCCGCGTTGTCGTTTCCAGCAAGAGGGCTCCCGCTGGTCGAGCCTAGCCACCCGCCGAACGGCCGCGTTCCCTTCAGCGTAAATTGCCGCACTCACCACTTCGACGTGATCAGGGAGCGACTTCCTCGAGAATCGTGTGATCAATGACGTTCGTCAGGCACACCCTTTCCTGCTGCTAAGACCACACATCTCCCAAGAAAAAGGGGTTTTGGCAAAGTGCTTTGCAGATGGAGGATTCGATGTCTCCGCAGGCGGCCGGCTCTCGCAGAGTGAGACTCAGGGAGATTTGAAGGTCATCCGTCAGATCGACGCTTTCGAATTTGCCTCACACACCATCTCACGCCATTTCGAGGAGCCGATCATGATCATCCGCACAACAACTCTGGTTGCCACTGTGCTCGCCTTCACGATGACGTCGCCTGCATCGGCGAACGACATCGAAGATTTCTTCAAGTCGCTGCTGAACCATTCGATCCGCCAGGGCAGCCACGGTCACGACGACGACCACCATCAGGGACCGCAGTTCCAGCACGACGACCACAATCACGGGTCGCAGCCCGGCTACGGTCAGCAGTTTCCTCCGGTGCAGCAATTCGATCATGGACACCAGTTCCACCAAGTGCAGCAGTCGATCCCCGGACCCAGTCCGTCGGTCGTGCCGATCGCGAACCCCGGGCATTCAGCAGCCCAAGCTCGACATCAACGGTCATTACGTATGCGGGCAAGGGATGCGGATCACGCGCGTGATCTGCGGCGGACTCGCGGAGCAGCTTGGCCTGGCACGCGGCGACACCATCCATGCCATCAACGGCGAGACAATTCAGTCACGGGCGCACTTCCACGATCTGCTGCGTGATGCCGTCGTGTGTCATGGTGGTCATGCGTGTTTGCTGGTTCGTCCCGCATGTGGCTTTCCGCAACTTGTAGCGGTGCATGCCGACTTTCCGACCTGCCACCAACCGGTGCTGTACAACCACTGGTAGTGGCAGCGCCGGTTCCTCTCAACGGCCGGCTCACAACAGAGCCGGCCGTTGGTGAGGGGATTGACTCCGCATCGAATTGGGAGAGCGCATGAGACATTCTCCCACGCCCCGACACTCACTCGTAGCGCCGCACCACTCATTTCGAAGCACATGGTGGCAGAGAGAGTCTACCCGCCATCGATACGATGTGCTTGAGTTCTTCAACTGGAGCCGAGCAGCGACGAAACTCACTCCTCCAAACCGTTCCGGTAGTTCATTCGCTTGCTACCGGAGATTGTCGCTCGGCAACCCAGAATCATCCCGGATGCCTTTAGATATGCATTCGGGATGATGCCTGAATCCAAAGTCAACAACCAGGGCCGGGCGCGCAGGGCGCGCCCGGGCCGATCGACCCTACGGGGGAGCCCGTGTTGAGTGACGCAGCGGCTCATTCACTCGCCGGGTGCTGAGAAGAGAAATGAGGGGCGGGAGTCACATCTTCGTCTCTCATTGCTCGAATCAGCACCGCTCGCGCAACTTGGATGAGGCCGATGGTTCAGGCTGGAGTTCACCGGGATTCATGTCGTGTTCGAGCCGAGGTAGAATACTCACGTCGATGGGAAGTCTGCGACGGTTCCAACGGGCACCAAAATCTGGAGGGAGCTGATGAAAGCCTTGCACGTTGTTTGCTGGTTGGCGGTTTGTTCGATCACTTCAACGCTCGGTGCCGACCCATTTCTTGAAGGCCATGTGACCGACGAGCACGGCCGACCGATCGAGGGGGCGAGCGTCACGATTGCTGACTGCATCGGCTCGTTCTGCAGCAATACGACTGTCCTGACCGATGTAGAAGGTTACTACGTCTTCGAGGAAAAGCCGTATCGCAGTATTCTCCTCTGTTGTCCGTATCGATGCCGGGAAGGTACGAAGTCTCCCGCGATCATAGGCGCCTGGAGGAACGTGACTCCGATACCGAGTCGTGGGGGCAAGCCGATTTCGTCTTGGGGACTCCGGCAGCTGCGCGTGTCTATTTGGAAGCCGACGCTCCCGAAGGTTGGTCGCAGTCGTTGCTCATTAGGGCAGGACGAGATGTCGAATTGCATCGCTACGATTCTCGCTCGCACACTTCGTTTGGGCAAAGCTCGCACTTCGAGATGCTGCCGCGAAACGAAAGCCTGCATGTTGTCGTCGTTCGTGAGAAGACAACCATCGAAACCGATGACCCCGAGGCCACTGAAGTACAACGACGCGAGAACCGAAGAAGCCGAGTAGAAATCATTTCACCACCCTTTCGGCTGGTCGATCCGCAGATCTATTCAGTAAGGGCCGAAGTTGTGTTGGAGACAGAGAGCGATACGCCCTACATCGTGATTGAGTCGATCAGCGGATGTTATCGGGAATGTCGATCGCGCAGCAGAACTCGTCATCGCCGATCCGCAATTCGGACCTCCGGTTGTTGCAATACGCCGCAGAGAACAGGCATTGGCACTACTGCCCCGCGGGCCGTGGCGGCTACTCCATGGTACGCCAGGGCAACGGCGGCGATCGAATCCTACGAGCACGACGTCATCGACGCCGACGTGCAGGCGACACATGTGACGATCACTCAGGACTCCTCCTCCGGTCCCGCGTGGAGCGACATCTCGCGACGAGGTTTCGCTTACATGCCGCCGCTCACGCTGGTTGTTCTCGCAGCGGAGAACATCGGCATTCACGGAGTCGACAGCGACGCCTCATGCGCGCTGCACTATCGCATGAAAGAGGGTCGTGGCTTCGGAGCCGGCCTGGGAATCGGCGGGTTGGAAACGGCTCTTCTACGCGAGGCTTTTCTTCCGGAACGCTGACGATCGATCCACAGACAGCAACGGTACTCGAGCATCGACTCTACGACAGTCCGTTGGGTGCCGAGTCGGTCGAAACGTTCTCCGACTACGTTGCCCCGCGCGTTGGAGAGGGATACGCGGCCCGTTCTCTGAGGATTCGGACCGAACAGCATGGAGTTCCAGCTTTCATTCCGCATCCACGAAGACCGGCTGTGGCTGCCGGTAGCCGCGGACAATGGAGATCAGCCGTCCTACTGAATCGAGAACGTTGACTGGTGAACGTGAAGGAGCGATTCTGTGACGCTGTCACCTCTCATGGTATCACCCTTGCGAGACTCCTCGAACTCATCCTCGATCGTCGCGCCCAGATGCCCTTCCTTGGAGTCTGGACCATGAAGTCGATCGGGGCCGGGCGTTCGACGAAGCACTCGAATTCAGCGACGCGGCCTGGCGGACGAACATCTCGATGCTGCTTACCTGTCTTGCAGCCGTGTTCTTTCGCCTGCTTGATGAGCAGCGTGTTCTCGGGATTGTAGATTGTGTCAAACACCACCATGCCGTCTCGCAACCAATACTGCGGGTAAGGCGTGTCGTCGACGCCCGGAAACATGCCGACCGGAGTGCAGTTAACGAGCACGTCGGCGTACGCGCTGCCGCGATTCTCCCACGCGACGAACTGGCAGCCGAGTTCCTCGGCCAATTGCTTTCCGCGATCCTGCGATCGATTGGTGATCGTCAGCACTCCCCCTGCCCGAGAGACCCCCAAGCCGATGGCGCGCGCGACGCCGCCGGCACCGAGCATCACGACGCGGCGTCCCTCGATCGAGTCGTTCCCTGTTTGCGAGAGTCCCAACCGAATCGAAGCCAGGGCAGCATCGTAATCGGTATTCGTCGCCGACCAGCGGCCCGGCGACTTCTGGTAGAGCGTGTTCGTGGCACCGATGTCGTCCACCGACTGGTCGTGATAGCTCACCCGATTCACCGCGACTTCCTTATGCGGATCGTCACCGAGTACCCCTGGAATTCGAGCGCCGAGTACGCTTGAAACGTGTCGTAGAACTCGTCGGAAGAAACGCGCACCGGCACGTAGACACAGTTGAGTCCTTCGTGCTCGAACGCCGCGTTGTGCAATAGGGGGCTCAGACTGTGGCTGACAGGATCGCCCATCACGCCGAAGACGCGCGTCTCCTCGTTGATTTTGTCGTAACGATAGATCTTGTGCATTTCGTCGAACGTGATCTGCCCGGGCGCGACGACGCGATCTTTGCTGAAGGCCGCATACGTAAAGGGGCTGCCGTACTTGCCACAAAGAATGCGGCTGACGATGCCGTATTCTCCCATGCAGAAACCGATCGTGGGGACTTCGGACGACGAGACGAGCTGCAGCATCCGCACGTTGTCGGCGGGAGAGTTGGCCGTGGTCACGAGTTTGACGATGTCGGGATCGTACTTGCAGAGTTGAGCGTGCAGGTGCTCAAGGTTCTGCCCGGCGTTTCCCGAAAGTCGTGATGGCTGATGATCCGTTTGGTCTTGCCGTACCTGGGAACCTTACCGGCGAGGTCGAGGTTCGAGCATCGACGTATTCGACTCCCGAGACAATCGCCTGTCGCAGGAGGAGCTGACGCTGATCTTCGAGCCGTCAGCGACCTCCATCGTCGGGACGCCGGCAAGTGATGACCACCGGCGTCGGACGATCTTGAATCAACCTCGGCAGGTCGGGTATCCTGCCAGTCGAGTCGAGCTCGACCAGCGCGCCACGCGCTTCGCGAGAGCCTGGTGTTCCGCCACGATCATCTTGTGGGGGCGTGCAATCGTGACACCAATCATCGGCAAACTACTGAAGAAAGGCCCACGCCGAACAAAACGCAACACAGAAAATCCACGTGACTAAGGCTGATCGCTCAAGACCAGATCCCCGGCTGCGAGGCCATCGAGAATTTCGGTGCTGGTGTCGTCGGCATCAATCCGACCGTGACCGTTCGGACCTCTGCGTGGCCTCCGTCGGTCTGCAGGTAAACGAGTTTCGCGCCAGAACCGCTGGGATCGTCGAAGATTACTTCGCTCGGCAGCGTGAGAGCCTCGGGATTGAAGCGGGCTGTCACGATCACGTCGCACGTCATGCCTGGCATGATCTCGACGGGTGAATGGCCGATCTCGACATTGAAGGTGGCGTCGAAAACGTCGTCGTCAATCGCGATCCGGTTGCATGCCCGAAGCTTCCGGTCCACTTGGCATCGGAGTCGATCTGGGATGATATGAACTTCCTGCGGATCGATCACAAGACACAGGTCGGCTTCCTCACCGACGTCTGGTTCGCACGAAGAGTTCACCCCGGTACGACGATCGTCATCAGCACTTTGTCGGTCGAGGGAGAACTGGCCTTCGGGTTTGAGCGATTCAGCAGCAGGGATGATGTCTCGACCAGGCACCGCGATCGCACTCGCCGTAAATCACGCGCCCCGCGACCGTGGCATGCACTTCGAGCAGTTCGCGATCATTCTGCAAACCGTCGCGCTGTTCTTCGGTTTCGACTTCTGCGCCAACTCCAGTTTCCTGAGATCGATACGATCTTGTTCGAGCGTGGTTTGCAGCCGGCTCTCGGTGAGGGCGGCTTCGATCTCGGTGCGGCGAAGATTGCTCTCCTTCTGAATTCGTCGGCGTTCGGGCTCGAACCATCAGTGATTCCTGGTGAGAGAAGTGACGGAACTCTCGTAGTAGAACTGAGCTGAACTCGGACATCTTGCCGGGCGCAATTCCAGGATATCTCCTCGGTTTCTTCCGTGCAGGTCGTCGGCCAGATACATCTGCTCAAGCGCGTGCCAGTTCTTCGCGCTTTGCCGACTCGAGACAGGCCAGCGACGACATCACGCGGATTTCCGACGAACGCACTCTGCCGTTCCCCATCTCGTTGTAGTCTGTCATGTCCTCACGCGCCTGGGTCAGACCGCCGCGCTTCGGACTCTTCGAGTTGCAGCGGCAAGTTGTGTTCGCTCGACTGTAAGTCGAGTTGAGCCGGCGTGATCGCGAGTTGTCCCAATTGAACGTCGTTCGTCGCTTGCTCGATTTTTATCATCCAACTCGTCGCTCGCAAGCTGAATCAGCAGATCCCCTGCCTGCACCAGACTGCCGTGCGGGACCGCTTCCACCACTTCCAGGTCGGTCCATTCTTCGGTCTCGATCTTGATCTCAACCGTTTCGGCCGCCTCGAAGACTCCCGACAATGTGACATCAACTCGAAACGGCCCTTGTTCCACGGTTTCGGTGGCCACTGCCGGGGCCGCTTCCTCGGCGTCATCAGCAAATGCCGGAAGGCTTGCAACGAGGCACGCGGTGAGAATCGCCGCCGCCCGAGTGGATATGTGGTGCATCAGCATTTCGTCGTCCTGCGATGATCGTTTGACAGATGAAAACGGACTGCGAATGACAACCCGGAAGCTTGGGCGACGATGAGAGCCCGAGACCATGCAGCGTGAACACTTGGAGAGCCACAGGTCCGGAATGACAACCCCTCCGACTGGAAACGGTCGGTCGCAGGTTCAGCGCCGAGTCCTTCGATGCTCTGGCATCGACAACCCGGAAACAGCGAGTCCAGGGGGGCAGAGGACTACAAGCAGCCCGGGGCGACTCGCAGTCCAAAGTGTTGTTTGTCTTGCGACCCCCAACCATCCCCAAGGCGGGGGGAAACTTATGGCCTCTCTCAAATGAGGTCAATATGGGATGATGCGATGCCGCGAAAGCATCGGCCACATTCGCCTGCGCCAAACCGCAACTGTCGTAACTAATTAGCATGGGAAACAGGTTGCAGGCTAAATCGTAGCAGTGGCAGAATCCGCCGATTCGCGACGATTCGGCGTCGGATCAGCGACCCAAGATTCCATCTCGGATGTCTGAAAAAGAGTCCTAAATCGACGCAGGATCGAGCTGTTGCACGATCAGCGGGATCGCGCGCGCGAACGCCCGCGCTCGATGACTGAGGCAGCGTTTAACGAGCGGACGCAACTCCCCGGAATGTGCGGTGATACTCGGAATCGGAAATGCGGGTCGTAGCCAAGGAGCGTTGTTTCCTCGGGCCACGTCGACGATCACCCCTCGGCAGGTCGCCTCGACCGAGACGCGCATCCCGACTCCTGCGGGTCGAGAGGGCCACATGACAGAGTAGGTGCGCACCCCGCTTCTCCCGAGGGGTGCCGACCAGTTCTGCGATCAGCATCTCGTTGTTGGACGCATCGCTGGCATCGGGGCCGCTGAAACGGGCGGAATAGACACCTGGAGTGCCTTTGAGAGCATCGACCATCAGTCCGCTGTCTTCGCCGAGGCACCAGTCCTTGAGAGAGAGAGCCGTCTGCGTCGCCTTGAGAGCCGCGTTCTCGGCAAACGTGTTGCCGGTCTCCTCGACCTCGGGGACATCGTCGTACTCCGCCACCGACCGCGCCCGAATCGACCAGGGCGCAAGGAGATCATTGATCTCGGCGAGCTTCTTCGCGTTGCGGGTGGCGATGATCACAGGATGAAACAACCCAGTAGGTCCCTTCTGCCGGAAGGGACCTGAAGTTGGTTAGGCCTGGTGGATTGGGGTCCCGCTCGGCAAGCGGGACTACTTTGACTGCACGGCAGCAATTCACCGTGACAGGCAATGTAGAACGGCCGTTCACGTGCCACAACGTCGGGGGATCCGCTTCTGAAAAGTCCCTCGCCGTAAACCGATTGCGTTTGCAACACGAAAAATCGCGGAATTGCTTGTCTGGATTCAAGTTGCCTCTCGCTGAGGGAAGAGTCGAACCACTCGACGCTTCAATATTCCACACACACTCACACACCCAACCAGGAGAAATCAATGATCCCCCTTCGAACTTACACCACCGCCGCGACTCTCGCCCTGATGCTGACCTGCAGTGTGCAATACGCATCCGCTGCCGGCGGTTCTCTCGACTTGCAGAACATTGCTGTCGACAGATTCGGCGGCAGTTGGAACCGGTCGCTGGCCGCCAGTGACGCCCAGCGGCCAGGCGGCGCCTACTACATGATCTACCGCGTCTATTTTCAACAGGCCGGTGAGTATGTCATCGATCTCGAAAGCTCGGCGTTCGATACCTATCTGCAGGTGGCCGAAGTGGGGACGCAGAACATTCTGGCCGAAAACGATGACGATGGCGGCAGCACCAACTCGCACCTCCACTTCAATGCGTTCGGCAACGACACTTACGACCTGATCATCATTCATTCGGTTCCATGCAGATTGGTGCCTTCCAGCTTTCGATTCAGTCGATGACCGGACCGGGAACCCTCGACCTGCAGCAGGTCTCGGTGGATCGATTCGGCGGCAGTTGGGGCCGGTCTCTGGCCTCCAGCGATGTGCAACGAGCCAACGGCGCGTACTACATGATCTATCGCGTCACCTTCCAGCAGGGAGGCGAATACATCATCGACCTCGGAAGTGCTGACTTCGACACCTACCTGCAAGTGGCCGAAGTGGGGACTCAAAACATCCTCGCTGAAAACGATGACGACGCGGGCAGCACCAACTCGCACCTGCACTTTGACGCGTGGGGCGGAGACACCTACGACCTGATCGTGACCTCATTCGGTCCCATGCAGATCGGAGCCTTCCAGCTTTCGATTCAGTCGGCGACCGGGCCGGGAACGCTCGATCTGCAACAGGTCTCCGTCGGTCGTTTCGGTGGCAACTGGTTCCGTTCGCTGGCTTCTTCCGACGTGCAGCGTTCCGGCGGCCAATACTACATGATCTACCGCGTCCACTTTCAGACGGCCGGTGAATACGTGATCGACCTGGAAAGCAACAGCTTCGACACACTTGTCCAAGTGGCTGAAGCAGGAACCCAGAACATCTTTGCCGAGGACGATGACGGAGGCAGCGGAAACAATTCCCACCTCCACATCCATGCCAATCGCAACGAAACGCTGGACATCATCGTTACGACCTACTCTCCGCTGGAAACTGGCGACTTCCAACTGTCGATTCGTCGCAGGTAGTGCTCAACGGTAATTATCCATGTTCTTTCCACGCCACACCGGTGCGAATCGGTGTGGCGTTTTTGTTTTTCGACAACCAACTTCCATGAGATACTCTGCTACAGCATCAATTCCGGCAGCGATGCCGATCGGCTGCCGGGGGTCGGCGGGTTGTCGGCCGACCGAAACGTGAAGACCACTGAGAGCTTGCCTTCCGTCGATTCGTTCTGGCCGGCTGAGTGAAACGTGCGACAATGGAAAAGCAGCATGTCGCCCGCTTCGAGTTCCACCGGGATCTTGCGAGCGAGCACTTCCTGATTCTCGTCGAGATCGGTTCGCAGGAACTTGTCTGCATCAAAGCGATGCGGAGCGAACGATTCGCGATGCGTTCCCGGGATGACCCACAGGCATCCGTTGTTGACCCGCTCCGCACCCAGTGCGAGCCACGCCGTAATGAGCTCCGGGCGAGGATACGACCAGTAGCGAATATCCTGATGCCAACCCGTCTCGCTGCTGAAGCGGGGCATCTTCGTCATGATGCAGTTGTGATGCGCGAGGGGACAAACCACGTCGCCACCCAGCAACTGCTTCAACGGTTGTTCGACCGATGGCTGCGAGAACCATTCGGCGAACACCGGGTCTCGACCAAGCGCGAACTTCAATCGGCGCACCGTCTGTCCGCCGGGGGCATCCTTCGATTCGGGCGCGCCGGGATACGACAGGTCGGCTTCGAACTCCAGTGGTTCGGTCAACTCTCGCATGTCGCGCAGAGTGATGAGCCGCATCCGCTCGACAATTCGCGCGGGTGTGCCGGCACGAATCACGATGAAGCCGTCGTTACAGAATTGGTCAACGGCATCGGGAGGGAGTGTTCCCTCCGAGGACAATGTCACAAAGCTCGTCGCCAACTCGCTCACATCGATTCCGTTTCCGTCGATCCCGCCAGGAACGATCACATGGCCAGTCAAGCAACCGGCCACTTGTTGCTCGACCGCGAAATGCGGCAGGTGGTTCACCCCTTTTGGGCGATTTCGCGCACCAGCCCCTTGGCGGCCTTGTAGGCATGTTTGACCGCGAACAGTCGGGTTTCGATCTGTTCTTCGCCGTAATACTTACCCGTTTCGCTATGGGGCAACCCCGCGAGGGCCAGGGTGAGAGGCATCAACTCGAGGAACTCGCGATACCGTCGCTGGGCATCTGTCTGTTGCGGTTGTGGTTGTGGTTCAGGCACGAGCTAACTCCTCGCTGAAATTAATGATGAAATTCAAACGTCGATCCTGCCGAGACGTATTCTACGCAGGAAAGACGTTTCCATCACGTCAAGGCCCGAACGATCCGATGGAGGCGACTGACTTCACGTTTTTGGCTCGCCGCGAGGCAATCCGCGTCGCATCCTTCCCTCCCCAGACCATCGAGTTACCATGATGGTGTTCTGTACCGATTCATCTCCCGGGAGGCGGCCTCAATGGCATCGTTATTCACGAGGCGAGAAGCACTTCAATCCGCGACCATTGCTGCGATCGCGGGCAGCATGAGCGTTTCACCAGGGAATCAGACGATGGCAGACGATGCTCCCACGGACGTGCGTGCAGGCTATATCGACGCTCATTCGCATATCTGGACACGTGATGTCGCGCGGTATCCGCTGGCTGACAACCAGTCGCTCGATGTGCTGCAGCCACCGAGTTTCACGATTGAGGAACTGCTGGCCACCTGCCGGCCGCTGGGGGTGACGCGGGTCGTCCTCATTCAGCACAAGCCCCATCATGGACTCGACAACAGCTACATCGTCGCCGCGATCGCCGAGAACCCCGGCGTCTTCGCCGCCGTCGCCTGTGTCGATGCGGAGGCCAACGATCCCACGCTCGCGATGGCGGACCTGAAGTCGAAAGGCGTGACTGGTTTTCGCATCCGTCCCGGTGAAGGGGGACACGACGACTGGAAAGACAGCCCCGGCATGCGGGCCATGTGGCATTTCGCAGCGGAAGAGAATCTGGCGATCTGCCCCCTCATCAATCCTGAGGATCTGGCGCAGGTCGATGCAATGACCCGGCTCTACCCCGATACAACGGTCGTCATTGATCACTTCGCTCGTATCGGCATTGATGGAACCATCAACCCGCACGACCTCGATACGCTCTGCGGTCTCGCTCAGCATGCGAACGTCAACGTCAAATGCTCTGCCTATTACGCCCTCGGCAAGAAAGAACCGCCGCACGAAGAACTGGCTCCGATGATTCGTCGCGTCTACGAAGCCTACGGCCCCCGCCGCATCATGTGGGCCAGCGATTCGCCGTACCAAATCGTCGAGCCGAACACCTACGCCGCCTCACTCGCATTGGCACGTGACGGCCTCGACTTCATGTCGGACGAAGACCGCTCATGGTTCCTGCGCGGCACGGCGGAGCGGGTGTACTTCAGGGACTGATCGTTTAACGCCCAGCAGTAGCCCGACGCGTTAGCGGGCCCCAGCCAGGACCTCAACTCTCGCTAATCGTGCTGCGGACGACGCAGGTCGAACGACTCTGCGAGTTTTACACTCTGATCGGCGTGAGGTCATTCAAGAGCAACACGGCAGTGGACCGTCATCATTTCGCCGGACGTTTGGAGAATGTCGTCTTCGAGATCTTCATCCGCTCGCCGAGGGTGAGACGGCCGACCGTTCGACGAGGCTGGGATTCCGTATTGGCCAACTCGATGCAGTGATCCTTCAACTCACACAGGCCGGTGTCGCTGTTGTTTCAGCGGCGAAGACAACTCAATGGGGCTATTGTGCCGTCGTACGAGATCCTGACGGAAGGAGTGTCGAACTGACCGAGGCCTGACGCAGCGCCGACTCGCCATAAGGCCTGTGAACTTAGCGACTCGGCCAATAGACTGATTCATCCATCGAGCCGGTGCCTGTCGGCTGGGCGTTAAACAACTGAAGGAGCGAACTTGATCTCTCAAGTCACAGGGAAGTTGGTCGCGTTGAGCGCGGGGGAAGCCGTGCTCGAAGTGGGACCGTTTCAGTACGATGTGCTCGTCCCCGAATTCGCGCGCAAGCAATTGCAGTCGCGGGTCGGCGAGATGGTCACGCTCCGCACCATTCAGTACATCGACGGCAACCCGCAGAAGGGAGGCCGCATGGTCCCCCGGCTCGTTGGCTTTCTGCATGATGCCGAACGCGAGTTCTTCGATCTCATCTGTCAGGTCGACGGCGTCGGCGTCAAGAAGGCGTTGCAGATGATGGTTCGCCCCGTCTGCGAAGTCGCCGCGGCGATCGAAGATCAGGACATCAAGACACTCAGCACGCTCCCTGGTATCGGAGCCGCTGGAGCCGAGCGGATGGTGGCGAAGCTCCGCCGCAGAATGGCCCGCTTCGCATTGCTGTTGGCGGGAGATGTTCCCGAAGGAGACGACCGCACCAGCCGCGACGTCCTCAGCGAATCGCATGCGGCTCTCGTTTCGCTGGGCCACAGCGACAGCGACGCCCGCGAGAAGATTCAGAAGGCCATCGAGGCCAAAGGCAAAATCAAGTCGGTGGAAGAACTGCTGCAGGAGGTCTACCGGCAAGTGCGCGGATAATTCTCACGAAAAAGAGCCGCGCCCCGACAGGAAGCGGAACCCGCCCCCCTCCCCCCCTCCGCCCCCCCTACCCTCCATTCTTTCGTTCTCCACATTTCCCCACCCCCTCTTCCTTTCTTCTCATCTGCTTCGTTCCTGCTTTTTGTAAGAGGCTCCTCCAGCTTTCGCTTCTCTGTATTCGGGATCATTCGCTGACTCCCTGATTGGCCGCTCCTTTCACTCCCAACCGCCGCCGATGCCGAACTGGTTGCCGGCTCGTACCGGTCGGCCGTCGACGAAGTCGATCTCGAGGAGTTTCTCGCTCATTACGGTGCGGCCTTCTTCATCCGAGAGAGCGTGGATGATCTCGTGAGTCGCGACATCGATCACTTCGCCCGTCGATGGCCAGGCGAGCGTGCCGTCGATGCTGAACGTGATCCACCCCGGCTCGTCTCGCAGTTCGATGCTCAGCGTCTGCTCGGGGGGCATCACGGTGGCGTCGAAAATGTGCAGTCGCTGATTATGTGCGTCACACACCCAGATCTCGCGTTCATCGACCGTCATGCCGATGCCATGCGAAGGACAGCCGTGCCGTTTGACGGGGCCTTGCTCGAAGCCATCGACCACGACGCGACAGATACGTTCGCCGGTCCGCAGGTCGCCGATTTCGAAACCGAGACACTCGTTGATGTTCACGAACACCAGCGAACTGTCGCCATTGATCGTGAAGGGCCGAATACTGTGCGTGAACGGCCCCACGGTGCGGACAGCCGTATGGGTGCGCGTGTCAGCCACCGTCAGCAGGTCCGACGCCAGCCCGGCGAGATAACATTCCTCACCTTGCGGGCTGTAGACCGTATTGTGTGCCCGCGACATGGGGGAGATCGTGGCGATCACATCGCCTGTCGCACCATCAACGACGTGCCAGTGGTCGCTCTCGAAAGAAGGGACATAGAGATGACTTCCATCGGGCGCAATCGACATGCGGTCGCAGCCCCCTGCGTACTCCCTCTCCCAGAGCCATTCCTCGGTCACAAGGTCTAAGCACATCAAATGTCGGATTGTCGAGACATAGAGCCGGCCAGTTTCGTTGGAGGCACAAATGCCTTTCACGTTCAGTGGCTCACCCTCTTCGTTGAGTCCCCCCATCGGAATGCGACGCAAAAAGCGATGGCCATCGTCGATGTCGTACACCAGCACGCCATGCCCGCCGTATTCGAGATAGTTGCGAATGCCTGGCTCTGCCACATAGAGCAGGCGTTGTGGCTCGCTATCGTCGGCGAGTGACGCACTGGCGAACAGTGAGAGGACGGCGACGCGTTGAAGCAGCTTGCTGAGCATGGCGGTTCCCCAATGGTCCTTGTCACTCACTCGTCAGTCATTGATCATTTGGAATGGGATCAACCTCAATGGGTCGCGTGTCTTGCCAACGTCCTTTGCCAATTGAAGCTTCCGAAGTGAACAGTACGCCGTTCACGCGGACGCGGTTCCCGATTCATCTTTCAGGATTCGAAACGTCTCGGTCTTCCGCATGAAGCCTCTGCACTTTCGGCAAGTGACGGCGTGCGGGTCGGCTGTGGCGATGCCCTGCATCTGGGCGCGATGGGCCGCCTCGCGGTCGCGTGGGTTACAGGCGACCATGCCGTCGGCGTTCAGAAAGTGGAGTTCCGACTGCTCGCGTTTGTCTTGTCGTGACAGCATCTGCTGCCTCCTGCGCAGGTGATCGTTCCGCAATGAAGGTCGGTCGCCAACCCGATCTCAGAATGAGTTGTGATATATTTCGCGGACTTGAGTCGCGGCGGCGTTGCGGGCCATCTTAATGAAGATCCAGTCACGAACAATCAAACCCAGAATGAACGCGGCAATCAGAACGAGTCCCACCATGATGACGGTGCCGGGCGTCCAACTCTGAAAGCGGCGACGTTGAATCGATTCCAACGTCTTTGGGGGAGCCGCGATATCCGGTGGAAAGTATCCGACGTTTTCCGGCCCTTGCGGCAGCGACTGACGGATGTTTGTCTCGGTGTTGCCCGTTTGAAGTGTATCAGATGTCGGCACGGAGCCGGTTCCTTGCGGCTGATTCATGGTGTTTCCCCTGTCAATCGGGCGACGAGATGCGCAACATCGACTCTCGGAGGCGATGAGCCACGCGGACAGTCTGCGAGTTTGCCGGCGAAATCCAGCCGCCAACGTTATGTCGGCGGCGGTGGCGGGGGACCAAAGTAAGCCGAGAGTTGCGGCACCTGGCCGGCGGGAGTCCACTTGCCCAGGGCGGGCGTCCAGACGTTGGTCGCGGGCGTGACTTTGCCCGACTGAATCGCCTGCAACAAGGTCTGATCGTTCAGGGGCCCTTCCGATGCGCCGCCGATGGCGATGTGCCACACACTGGGGACCGGTGGAGGTGCGGTGGGCGCGGCCCCTTGACCTCCCATGCCTCCCATCCCTTGTGCGAATTGATTCGCCATTGCGAATCCCATCCCCAGTCCCATGCCCGAAGCCGCTCCTCCGCCGGCGGGGTTCTCGGCGGCCGCCGTCATCGCCTTGCCCATCTGGAACTGCTGATAGCTTCCCATGTCGCCGATCACGCCCATGCTGCTGCGCGTGTCGAGAGCTTTCTCGACTTCTTCGGGGAGCGAAACGTTAACGATAAAGAGTTGCGGAATCTCGAGACCGTATTCGTCGTCGACGCGTTCTTGGACGAGAGCCTTCAGGTCATCCGACAGATTGCGATAGTTGGCCGCCAGATCGAGAGCGGCGATCTTCGACTGACCAATGAGATCCGCAAACGCCGAGTTGATGATGCCCCGCATCAGCTCCGTGATCTCGTCGGTCTCGAACGATTGATCGACGCCGACCAGTTCCTTCAGCAATGCCTTGGGGTCGGCTACCTTCATCGAGTAGGTGCCGAAGGCGCGAAGGCGAATCGGGCCGAAGTCGGCGTCCCTCAGCATAATGGGGTTGGGCGTCCCCCATTTGAGTTCGGTGATCTGCCGTGTCGAACAGAAGTAGACTTCGGCCTTGAAGGCGCTGTCGAAGCCATGCGCCCAGCCCGCCAGCGTGCTGAGGATCGGCAGGTTGTCGGTCTTGAGTTCGTAATGGCCCGGCTCGAACACATCGGCGATCTGCCCGCGATGGACAAAGACCGCCACCTGACCCGGCCGCACGATGAGGGCGGCCCCGTTCTTGATCTGGTTGTGATACCTCGGAAACCGCCACGCGATCGTATGGCGGGAGTCGTCGACCCACTCGATGATATCGACAAGTTCGCCGCGAAGTTTGTCGAACAGTCCCATGGCTCTCTGCTCCGTGGTTGAAAGAGTGAAAACGATCCCGCAGTAAGAACGAGCAATGTCTCGAAGTGGTTCACGAGATTCTGGAGAAGTTATGGCCGCGAATCAAGGACGAGGGACGAGGTCCAGGGTCTAGAGATGCAGGGCCAAACCTCAGGTCACACGTATTGCGTCTCGCGACTCGCCACAGGCGGAGCCGAGTCTGAGCGTTCAAATGTGCGGAATCGCCCCAATCTCTCGAACACTCTGCAGTCGAACGATCTGCAACTGTCTATCATCCGTCGTGAGCTGAGAGCCGATCGAATAACGACGGTGCCGGCTCCGCCTGCGGCTCGCCGTTAAACGAGCAATCTGCGACCCTATTGGTTCTTTCCCTCGGCCCTAAACCTTCGACCTCGACCCATGACCAACACCGCGATCCTTTTCGTCTCGTTCGGCGGGCCGGAGGGGCGGGACGATGTGATGCCCTTCCTCGAAAACGTTCTGCGGGGCCGCAACGTCCCGCGCGAGCGGATGCTCGAAGTCGCCGAACATTATTACAGCTTCGGCGGCGTGAGTCCGCTCAATCAACAGGTTCGCGATCTGCTGCAGGCCGTCGAGCCCGAACTGCGCCGGCAAGAAGTCGACCTGCCGATCTATTGGGGGAACCGCAATTGGCACCCCATGCTGACCGACACACTGCAGCAGATGAAGGCCGACGGCATCGAGCGAGCGATCGCCGTCGTGCTCTCCGCGTACAGTTCGTACTCCGGTTGCAGACAGTACCGCGAGAACATCGCCGGCGCTTGCGAAGCCGTCGGCGAGGGTGCTCCGGCCATCGACAAGGTTCGCGTCTTCTACAACCACCCCGACTTCATCGCCGCGAATGTCGACTGCGTGAAGGAATCAATGAGTCAACTCGATCCGGCCGCTCGGCAGAACGTGCATCTCGCGTTCACGGCTCACAGCATTCCGTCTTCGATGTCCGCCGGTTGTGACTACGTTCAACAACTGACGGAGACCTGTCGATTGATCTGCGAAGCCGTCGGCATCCCGAGTGACCGCTGGAAGCTGGTCTATCAAAGCCGCAGCGGAAGACCGCAGGATCCCTGGCTGGAACCCGACATCGTCGATCATCTGCGTTCACTGCACGAGACTGGTGTGGCCGATGTCGTCGTGCATCCGGTCGGTTTTCTCTCAGACCATATTGAAGTGCTCTACGACCTCGACGACGAAGCCCAGGCCGCGTGCCGGGAGATGGGCCTCAACATGCTCCGTTCGCCGACGGTGGGAACGCATCCACGATTCGTGACGATGCTCGTCAAACTCATTCGCGAACGCCTCGATGCGAGAGTGCCGAAAGAAGCGATCGGCCAATACGGCCCCAACTGGGACGTCTGCCCCGAAGGCTGCTGCCCCGCTCCCAGTCGGCCAGTGACGCGTCCTTAAACGAGCCGCGCACGAAGTCAGCGGAATCCGCGCCGATTGCTGGTTCCGCTGACTGTGTGAGCGGCTCTATAAAAATCCTCTTAGATTTCGTGTCACATTCCGGGCGGATCCTCCGCTAAGTGAGGTACGGAAGCCAAGTCAACAAACAATCTGGCCTCCCTTTAACAACCCTTTCCATAAGGAATATGACATGAAGACTTTCCTCAGCACTTGTGCCATCGTCGCGGCTTTCGCTTTGTTCGCTGGTTCGGCTCAGGCCGGCGGCTGCGGATACGGCGGATACAATTACGGCCATGGTCACGTCTATGTCCAGCCCTACGTTGTGCAGCCTCACGCCCATTGGCACGACACCAGCCATTGGGACTACGTTCCTCCGACGGTCATCAATCATGGCTGCCACCAGCACGTGATTCCCGGCGGATACCAGTTCCACCAGACCGGTCACTTTGACTACCACTGGTAATCGACTGGCTGAGACATCAGTATCCCCGAAGCCCCGGTTCTTCTCGAAGAACCGGGGCTTTTTTTGTCGCCAGCGTGAGGCAAGGCTCGGCGTCGACTCGCGAAGTTCCCGCTTCGGTGAAAGACTTGCCAACCCCCAGCAGAAAACTTACGGTTGTCAGCTAGTTTTCCCGTGGTGCGTGTTTCAATATCCCTGCAGGACGAGTCGACGTCTCGTGAAACCATGATCGATCCGCAGCGATCACGCAGCACATCGTCAACCAGAAAGAAGAAACGTCGACGACGCAAGTCATCGAGCGTGGACTTCACGCGTTTTGGGTTGATCGTTCTTTGTCTCGTGCTTGCGGTGGGCGCGATCTGGGGTTTTGTCTCCTACGTGGTGCCGCTCTTCAATCGCGGGCCTACCGCGGATCAAGTCGAATTGCATCAGCGTATCGAACAGGCGCGGCAACAGGCATCCGCAAGCAGCCCTTTCGAAACGATTCGATTGGCGAACGGACTCATCACGTTCCAGCTTCCGACCGACTATGTCGGCAACTACACGACGCCCTATTCCGGCCCGACGGTCGAGTCGATGGGACACCACTTTGACTACGTCAGCAGCAACGCGCCTGACTACTACTCAAATTACCTGCGACTGGGATACGAAACTGTCACCTTTCGTAACACATCAACCGATGTGATGACCGACTTCATGCTCAGTCGCGCGCCGAGCGAGTTGCTCGCGGACAACGACGTCGAGGTCGATGCCGTCGTCTCCGATACCAATGGCGAGTGGAACGGCTACCCCTATCGCGATTTCACGGTATCCGGTCAGGAGCAGTTATCCAGCCGTTACCGCTCGATCCTGATCGGGCAAAGCATTTCGATCATCACAGCTTCGTGGAGTGCCGCGACACAACAGCGCGCACAAGCGTACTTCGGTTCGATTGAGTTTCGCGCGGAGCCAATCGTCGACGAAGCGGATGCCGTTGCCGAGAGGCCGCGTCATGCCATCGGGAATTCCGCGCTCGACCTGATGCCGCTGATCAATCTCGACCGCGACGCGACCGCGGGCAAGTGGATCCGCTTCGAGAATGGAATCGTCACACCCCCCGAAACGCCCTATGCCCTTCTGGTCCTCCCCGTCGAGCCGCCCGAATCATACGAACTCAAGATCGCAGTGCAGCGCACGGAACGTGATGAATCTTTAAACATCGGCCTGCCCGTGGACGAATCGACCGGCATGCTGGTGATCGACGGATTCGGAGGATTGAAGACGGGCCTGTCCGCGGTCAGCGGAGTCACATTGACCGATCTTCCCAATGTCGCCGACGGCCCGATTCTGGGACCAGCGGTCAGCGAGATCGTCATCAGAGTGACGCCCGAGTCGATTCATGCGACGTGCGATGGAGAAGTGCTCGTCGACTGGAACGGCGACCCGCATGACCTCTCGATTCGCGACGCGCAATGGAAGTACGAGCCGCACACACTCTTCATCGGAAGCTGGCACGCGGAGTTCCTCATTCATGAGGTCTCGATTCGTAGCTTGTAGTCCGACCGTCGCTGCCGGAGACACGCCCGTCGACGACGGACTTGCCAAGTCATCAACGATTGTTGATGCTCCTGTTGCATTGTTGCACGCGGTTTCTATCTGGAGCAGACGTCATGTTGTCCCTTTTTCGGTCGACGCGAAGACTCATCCATTCCATCGGCCTGGTTGTCGTGATCGCTGCGTTGGCTGCGTGGATGAACTCGGCCCATGCTCATCATGTGCAGCATGAGGTCGCTGGGGCCGTCGAGTTTGATGTCGTCTCGATCGCCGATGGCGACTGGACCAGCCCCGACACTTGGCAACCGGCGCGAGTGCCTGCGGAAGGGGATCGTGTTCTTATCAGTCGCGGCACCCATGTGACTTATGATGCCGAGTCGGAGGCCGTCATTCGCATGGTGCAGGTGGTCGGGACGCTCGACTTTGCTCGCGATCAGAACACGCTTCTCAACGTCGGGTTGCTCAAGGTGCAGAACAGCGACACCTGCAGCGAGAGCGGTTTCGCCTGCGACTTTCACGGTGCGAGTGCCAGCGGCGAACCACATGCTGCCCCCGAAGGTGAACTCCCTGCGCTCATCGTCGGCACACTCGACGAGCCGATCCCTGCGGAGTTCACCGCGACGATCAGGCTGCATTACCTCGAAGGGATGCCGGTCGAAGACTCGCCTGCCCTGGCCTGCTGCTCGGCCCGTATGGAGATTCACGGCTCACCCATGAATCGCACCTGGCTGAAGCTCGCCGCCGGCGCTGCGGAGGGGACCACGCAAGTCACGCTGGCCGAGAATGTGACCGGCTGGAACGTGGGCGATGAAGTCATCATCACTGGTTCCGAGCGACGTGAACGGGGTGGCTCGTACCGCACCGACACCGATGCCTCGACGACCGAGGAGCGTCGCATCGCCGCGATCGAGGGGACAACGATCACACTTGACGCACCGCTCGAGTTCGAACATGCAGGGTCGGGCGAGTTTCAATGCGAGGTGGCGAACCTGTCGCGGAACGTCGTCATCGAATCGGCCGACCCCGACGGGCCTCGCGGGCATACGGTCTATCACGCCTTTAGTGCCGGCGGCATCAGTTATGCCCGGCTGGCACATCTGGGGAAAGAAGGTGTGCTGGGTCGGTACGCCATTCACTTTCATCTCGTCGGCAACACGATGCGCGGCAGCAGCGTGACGGGCGTCGCGGTCGTCGACTCTCACAATCGCTGGGTGACGATTCACGGCACGAACCATCTCATCGTGCGCGACTGTGTTGGGTACGGCAGCGTGGGACACGGCTACTTTCTCGAAGACGGCACCGAAGTCTACAACCTGCTCGATCGCAATCTGGCGGTGCATGCGTATGCAGGCAGGCGATTGCCGAATCAAGTGCTGTCGTTCGATCCGAACGATGGAGCCGGCTTCTGGTGGGCCAACGGTCGCAACACGCTCGTCCGTAACGTCTCGTGTGAAAACGACGAGTACGGCTACCGCTACGACATGCAACAGCGGAGCAACTTCGATCCCCGTCTGTCGGTGCTGCAACCCGATGGAACCTACATGGTGATGGATGTGCGGACGATTCCCATCTGGAGGTTTGAGCAGAACGAAGCTCACACCGAAGGCTTCTACGGCATGCTGATCGCAGCCAACGGGAACGATCAACCCGACAGTCCTATTCGTGACGACAACTCCCGC
Source organism: uncultured Planctomycetaceae bacterium (assembly GCA_942492405.1). GTDB lineage: Bacteria > Planctomycetota > Planctomycetia > Planctomycetales > Planctomycetaceae > JANNSB01. The sequence continues at coordinate 105,589 of CALOES010000049.1, read as the reverse complement.
AGGCGAATCGAACAGGTCGACTGGACGGGACCGGATGAGCAGCATCCTCACATCATTCGCGACTTCACCGTCTGGGGGGCACACTATGCCTTCCGTCCGCATAGCCCGGCGATGCTGATGGAAAACATCCGCCTGCATGATGCCGTTTATGGCATCTATCGCCCCGCCTTCGACGGCCATGTCTATCGCGGACTGCACATTTCGATGATGGATTCCGAGCCCTTCAATCGCGGCATGGACGATGCCAGCGCCCAGACCGGCGTCGTGACAGTCGACGGCCTGATCTTCGAGAGTGCCTACGGCAACGGCACCACGCCGTTGATTCAAATCAGCGACAACAACCTCAGTGGCGATGCGGCGACACACATTCGACATCTGGAAGTTCGCAGAGAGGCAAGTTTCAAAGACCGCTGGCCCCTCATCAATCGCGGCATCGGCACTCGGGCGGCCCCGGTGACCGAGCGAGGCGTGCCGATCTTTATACACGACTACTTCGGCCCCGGTAGACATCTGGAAGTCGTCAGCACATCGGATCCCGGTTACAGCGAGAGTGAGTACGAGCAGGTCGCGACGATCACGAGCGATGAATCCCGCGCACGCGAAGTGAGCGACATCGACTGGCCGGAGCCGCTCGATCCCGTGGATGACCTGGCTCCGGCAACGATCATTACGCGCGTCTCGCAACGGTGATGTGCTGCGAGTGTCGGGCATCTCACACGACAACGGCGAAATCAACGCCGTCGTCGTCAACGGCCAGCCGGCCTCGATCGATGAACGCAACTGCGGAGTCGTCGACTGGTCGATCGAGTTACCGGCGGCTGAAGTGGGAACGATCACCGCCTTCGGCATCGACGAAGCCGGCAACGTCGAAGAATTGGCGCACGTCTACGAGCCGCACACGCAGTAAGCGGAACCAGCGTTCATTAGAAGTAAAGTAAATTCCGCTCACTGCGTGTGCGGCTCATTTTGTTCTCGGTCACTTCTGTGAATTCTCAATTGATCAATTCGACGACGCATCGCCGACGTAGACATCTCCCTCCCAGCCTTCAGCCGGGCCGGCGGGGCTGCCGACGATTTCCTGATAGCGCACATCGACTGGCGTCTGAGTTCGCTGAGCCTCTTCATCGAGTTCGTACTTGCGGGTATCGGGATTGAAACGCAGATACGGAATCTCAGCTCGGAGCAACTCGCGGTTGATGATGAACGATTGAACGACCTCGGCCTCGTTCGGCCAACCTTCAAGAAGTTCGTAGTGGCTGGTGAGTGCGACGTAGTAGAAGATGTTTTCGATACACGAGCCGCTCCCCCACTGATTGGTGCACATCCTCTCGAAGATGCGAGCAAGATCGCCCCCTTCAATCTTCTCGATGTTCACGTCATCGTGGGTCGCGGCGTTGTATTCGCGTCCTAGCCAGTCGGTGTACGTCCAGAAGACGTCGACGAGTCGGGGATCTCTCGCCGTGTGCGAGCAGAGCATCTCAATGAATCGTGAAGGGTTCGAGTCTCGTTGGGCGAAGCTTTACTTGATGACCGCGCAAGCCAAGTCAACGCGTAAATCCCCCTGATTCGCTTGGCTGAGAACATGCGAGTAAATCGACTCGGCGTTTTCTGCTTCTTCGATCTCTTTCGCGAGAGTCCACGCATCCTGCGAATTTGAGATCTGGCTGATACGCTCATCCACCGCAGCCGTACTCATGCCCAGGCTGGAGCAACCGGTGATTGCGCAGCACATCAAGAGCGTGGTGATACGGTGGGTCATGACGGGGCTCACTGCGATTCCGTTCCGACGTAGACCTCGGCCTCCCAACCGGGCGCGGGGCCGGTGGGACGACCGACCCATTCCTGATAGCGGGGATCCACGGGCGTCTGCGATTGCATGGCCTCTTCATCGAGCACGTACTTGCGAGTCTCGATGTCGAACCGCAGATAAGGAAGCTCGGCGCGAAGCGATTCGATGTTCTCATCGAAGCATTGAATGATCTCCCATTCCGTCTCGTGCCCCTCGAGCAGTTCGTAGTGTTCGGTGAGGGGAACGTAAAAACACATGATGAAGAGACAGCGCGAGGCTCCGTATCGGTTCGTGGCGCAGGAGGCAAAGAGGCGAGTCAGGCAAGTCCCGTTCTCGACGCGTTCGGGCTCGACGTCGTCATGAGTCGCGGGCCAATCGGCGCTCCATGCCCAATCGCGTTCGCGCCAAGTCACATCGACCAGTCGCGGATCACGGGCTGCGTGTTTTAGGAACGATTCTTCGTCGAGAGCGAAGTCATTGCCTCGACCATAGCGATAGGGATACCGGTTCATTGTGGCCAAGACGACATCGATGCGAGTATCACCTTGATTCGCGCGGGGTAGCAGGTAACGGTAGATCTCCCATGGACTCTCCATGCGGTCGATCATCTCCCTGATATCGCCGATGCAGGTTACCTGGCTGATCTCATGATCCACGTTCAGCGGCGTCACGTAGAAGAGACTCATTCCGACGGCGAAGAAGTCACGCAACGTCGAGAGTAGCAGTGGCGATAGCATGTCGGACTTCCTGTCTCAATGAATCTGGCCTTGATTACAGCGAGTTTTCGCAGTTCTCGGCTGTAGCGGGAAGACGAGTTTCCACCTCGCATATGGAACGAGTCGCTTTCTACGTCTCGGCTCTTTAGCGATTCGAATATGCACTTGCTGCCTGTTGAGAGACGTGCAACAGGTACTCACTCAGGTGGATGCCGGCCGCGGGCCGTTTCCTCTCGGCGAATGGCGAGGATCAGCGGCCGGTTGAGCGCGAGAGCAGCTACTGTAGCGCGACCTGTTGACGAAAGCGGCACGATGAGTTCGTCATGCCAACGGAAGTGCTCCGACCACAATTGTGTTCGAGGGTTGAACAGCGGCACTTCTTCACCCGAATCCGGATCGCGAGCGGATTGCTTGGCCCACTTCCGCAGCGAACACGAGACGCATGCCAAGGCAAGATTGCCGGAGTCGGTCGGTCCGTCCGCCGACCGGGGTACGACGTGATCGATGTGAAACGCCGCCTCCTGGCCGAGTTGTGACAGCCGGCAATACTCGCAACGGTCCTCGGCGCGCCGGACGACCTCTGCATGCAGACGAGCGGAGACTTCGCTCATGGGGTCGCGCGCTCGGCTCGAAGTCGCAACAAGCTCAGAAACTCCGACAGGTTGACCAGTCCCTCGGCTTCCGCACATTCCTGTGGCGTTAACGGCTGTCCGCTATCTTGACGGTCGAGAAGTTCCTGCAGGCGAACGGCAACGCCGGTAGGCAGCCGAAACCGAGCCAGATCACCGGGCAGATCGACTTCGAGAGTTACGGTCATGAGAACCTTTACCTTGTCGTGATCCTGTCGCGTTGCTAACTGTCCCGATTGCGAAACAGTAAAAAAGGTAGTTAACAGAATATCAGACATAAACTCCGCTTACTACGTGCGCGGCTCATTATCAGAGCGCGGCCCGCTTACGCTTTGCGAATAAAATGCTCCGCGTAGCTGCGCACTTGCTGGCCGTTGAGGACGTGGAACATCCTAAGTTGCTGAATCATCTCCTGGCTGAATCTTGCCATGGGGATATGCACCAGGCGCTTGCCGTGCTTGCTGGCGAGGCGCCGCCAGCCGGGACCGGGAGGAACATGCGAGAGGACAGCGATGTGCCTCTCCTCCGAATGACAGCACGCCGCCGCAAGCAAGCGCTCTTCGAGTGTGTCGGTAAAGTCGAAACGCTTATCACGCCACACTTCCGGAATCGGCCTGGGCGGAAAGAGGAACATCGCTCCGCCATACGTCGCCATCGCAATGCCAGGACCGACCATCTCCTGATGGAAGTCTGTCGCGAAGAGCGAAAGCGTCGATTCGTCGTTGTGCTCGGCATGCCAGGTGATTCTCCACGGGTAATCTCTTGGATCAGCGGGCGAATCGAAGAACATCAGCACGCAGTCGAGATTGCCGCGAGTCGGTGGGAGCACCTTCACGTACAGGTCGCCCGTGTGCCAGTTACGGAGCGTTTCGCGAATATCGAGGCCGTCCTTCAGACTGGTCGTAAACTTCTCCGACTGGGCGAGGTCGTTGCCCAAGAGTGCGAGGGCGACATCCTTCACATGCGAGCGAAACGTTTCAATCTTCGTGTCTTCTGGCGGCCAACTGCACTGCGAGAAGGGGTTCCACCGCATGCGGTATTCCATCTGCTTCGGCTTCGGCGGCTTCGGGGTCAACTGACACGTTCGCCAATGGACCGGATGTCCCGGCAGTCGACTCTTCATGATCGCCAGCGAACCGTCGGGGAGCTGCGCCCGTCCGATGCCCATGTCGAGTTCCTGCTGCGGCAACCAATCGTTGTAGGGATACGAGCGAGCCGTCTCGGCCACATGAATCGCGAACTGATCGCCGGCGATCTGCTGTCCCGCGGTGATAAGCGTATACAGGTCAGGCGTCATGCGACGTTCGATCAGCGACAGATTGCGTGTGTATTTGAGATACAGCCGGAGCATTTGCGGCGTGATGCGTCTGGCTCGCCCACGAAGCTCTTCCTTGTAAGCATCTCGCGATGAGAGGAGTAATTCCTTGATGCCATCGATCGAGAGATGTTCATCATCATCGAGTTCGGCCCGCGCGCGTTCGTACAGACCGGTGATAAACGGCAACTCACCGAGCAGAAAGAGCAGCGTGTCGGGACCAACACGATAGAGCGTTGGGTCTTCGACTTCCTCATTCAACGGAGCCTCGATCGACTCCGCCTGTTGCCACGCCTCGCGCAGCCAGGGCCAGTCGCTGAAACTGCACAGACACAGAATCGACGCGTGTCGTTCGCTCAGCGACTTGAGCCGCTGCGCCATGTACGCAATGCGCGCAAGATGCTGTGGCTTCGTCGGCCGCGCAATAGCCGGCAGCACCGCTCCGATAAAGCGTTCGAGCCCGAGCTTCTTCAGAGCGTACGGATCGGGCAGGACGGAGCCGACACTTTCGTAGCGGGCTGTTTCGAGATCGATGAATGCCCTGGGCATGCGTTCCTGCATGGCGATTCGCAAGGCGGCGATCACCGGCTGACAAGGATCGACGGGGACATAGCTGCACCGCCGTTTGACTTGCTGTTCCTGCTGGCCGGGCTTCCAGTCGGGCGATTGCCAGTCGGTCTCTTCCTCTTGAACAGCCACAGTGACTGTTGGCAGCACCTCCACACCCTGCTCGACGGCCAATTGAAACGACCCCGGCAACGGGACCGCCAGACAATCGAACTTGCGGGCGAGCATCAATCGACGGATCTCGATCGCAAAATCGCCACTCCCATGCATGACGGGAAGGAGCGAGATGTTCGTGCCAAGCTGGAGGAGATCGTTCGCCATGAGAACATTGTAGCAGGCGGCGAGTCGAGGGATGAGAGATGAGAGACGAGAATGACAGACGGCCTCCGACAGTTTGCGGAAGGAGTTGATTCGCGAACCTGCATGCTGTTCAAATTCTCGACAGCTCACTGCTGTTCTCTCATCTCTCGACCCTCATCTCTCATTTCTCTCATCCTCTGGCCTTGAATGGTGTCGGGGGTTCGTCAGAATCGAAGAAACGGTTCTTCCTCGAACGGAATTGATTCATGCACAGACGTTATTTGTATTCTTTGATTTCCATCATCCTGCTCGCCTGCGCGAACGTCGCGTCGGCCGACGATGAACGTGTCGATTTCCATCGCGATATTCGGCCCATTCTCTCCGACAAGTGTTATCACTGTCATGGACCCGATGATGGTCAACGTCAGGCCGATCTGCGGCTCGATCTGCAGGAGGGTGCGATCAAGCTGCTCGACGAGGCGACCGGCATGCACATCGTCGCTCCCGGCGATGTCGAACACAGCGAACTCTATCGCCGAATTACCAGTGATGATGAGTTCGAACAGATGCCGCCGCCGGAGTCGAAGCTGTCGCTCACACCGCAGGAAGTCGAAACGATTCGCCTGTGGATCGAGCAGGGAGCCGAGTGGACCGACCATTGGTCGTTCATTCCGTTGGCCGATGTCGCCGTTCCGGAAGTGAACGATGCCACCTGGCCCATCAACGAGATCGATCATTTCGTCTTGGCCCGGCTCGAAGCCGAGGGACTCGCACCAGCGCCGCAAGCCGACAAGGCGACACTTTTGCGACGACTGAGCGTCGATCTGACAGGGTTGCCTCCGACGCTCGAAGAACTCGATGCATTTCTCGCCGATGATTCTCCCGAAGCGTACGAGCATGCGGTCGATCGATTGTTGGCTTCGCCTCACTTCGGCGAGCGGATGACGGTCGACTGGCTCGATGTCGCCCGGTATGCCGACACGTTTGGTTATCAGTCCGATGTCTATCGCGACATGTGGCCCTGGCGGGACTGGGTGGTGGAAGCCTTCAACAGCAACCTCCCTTACGACGATTTCATCACCTGGCAACTCGCCGGCGACCTGCTGCCCGATGCGACTCGCGAGCAGATTCTGGCGACGGCGTTCAATCGCAATCATCGTCAGACGAATGAAGGAGGGAGCGTTGAAGAGGAGTTTCGCTGCGAGTACGTGGCCGACCGCGTCAACACGTTGGGAGCCGCGTTCCTTGGGCTGACTCTCGAATGCTGTCGGTGCCATAGCCACAAATACGATCCGATCACGCAGACCGAGTACTATCAGCTTGGAGCGTTTCTCAACAATATCGACGAGTCGGGACTCTATTCGCACTTCACGAACGCCGTCCCCACGCCGACGCTGCTGTTGCCCAACGAGGCCCAGCAACAACAGATTGATATCTCGCAAGCTGCCATTGCAGCGGCTGAAGCGGAGTTGGCAACGTATGCCGCTCAGCAACAGTTGTCGTTTGAAGAATGGTTAAGCGCACGCCCCAGCAAAGCCGTTATTCCTGGACTCGTCGGTGACTATGGCTTTGACGAACTCGTGAATGGTCAAGCCGTCAATCGCGTGAACGCCGACTTGCCCGGTCAAACGAGTGAAGGACCGGTCATCGTCCCCGGACGTGTCGGCAATGCGCTCGCTTTGAGTGGCGAGAACAATGTGACCTTCGCATTAGGAGGCGACTTCGATCGCAATCACACGTTTTCGATTTCGCTCTGGATGTTGACTCCCGATGTGAAGGACCGGGCCGTTGTCTTTCATCGGTCGCAGGCCTGGACCGATGCCGGCAGTCGCGGGTACGAATTACTGATCGAAGAAGGCCGATTGAGTGCCGCTCTCATCCACTTCTGGCCGGGGAACGCCATTCGCATCTGGGCTAACGACCCGCTGCCGGTGAATGAGTGGGTCCACGTCGTCTGGACCTACGATGGTTCGAGCCGTGCGGACGGCCTGAAGCTCTACATCAATGGAGCACTCGCCGACTGTGACGTGGTGCGAGATGTGCTTTACAAGAACATCACTGGTGGTGGAGCCGACAAACTGACAATCGGCCAACGCTTCCGCGACCGGGGCTTCAAGGATGGCCTCGTCGATGAGTTTCACATCTATAATCGCGAGCTGACATCGATCGAGTCGGCTCACGTCTACGACGGTGCAGCGCTGACTGAATTGCTGACCAAGCCGGTCGATCAACTCAACGAAGACGATCGAGCGGCGTTGTTCGACTACTTCCTGGCGACGACGGATGCGGTCTATCAGGAGAAGCTCATCGCGTTGCGAAGCTTGCGAGACGCTCGCAGTGCGGCGATTGACGGCATTCAGGAAATCATGGTGATGCAGGAGATGGACGAACGCCGTCCCACGCACCGCCTGGAACGGGGCGCCTACGATGCCCCGCGCGAAGAAGTTCTCCCTGGGACGCCCGCACGTCTGTTGCCGTTCGATGAAGCTTGGCCGCGCAACCGTTTGGGGCTGGCGATGTGGCTCACCGATGCCCGGCACCCGCTCACGGCAAGAGTAGCCGTGAATCGGTTCTGGCAGTCGCTCTATGGTCGCGGGCTGGTGGCCACGCCTGAAGACTTCGGCAGTCAGGGAGCGTTGCCGACCCATCCGGAGTTGCTCGATTGGCTGGCGAAGTCGTTCATCGATTCCGGTTGGGATGTGAAAGCGTTGATGAAGACGATCGTCATGTCGGCCACGTACCGTCAAAGCACGGTGGCTTCACCAGAGCTGCGAGAACGCGATCCGCTCAATGAACTTCTTGCCCGTGGAGCCAGTTATCGCTGGTCGGCTGAGATGATTCGCGATCAGGCTCTCTTCAGCAGTGGCCTGTTGGTCAACCGCATGGGGGGGCCGCCGGTCAAGCCGTATCAGCCTCCCGGTCTCTGGGAAGAAAAGTCGGGAGCCACCTACACGCGCGACGAAGGGGAAGGGAGCCACCGCCGCAGCCTCTACACCTACTGGAAACGCACGAGCCAGCCCCCCGCGATGATTACGCTCGATGCTGCTCAGCGCGAAGTCTGCGTCGTCAAACGCCAGGTGACGAGCACGCCGTTGCAGGCATTACTCCTCTTGAACGATCCCCAATACGTCGAAGCCGCTCGGGGACTTGCGGAACGGACACTCGTTCACGGCGGCACAACTCTTGAGGAACGGTCAACCTACCTGTTCCGCCTGCTGACGAGTCGGTATCCGACCGAGTCGGAGCAAGCGATCGTGACATCGTTCTTCAACGACGAACGCGATCACTACAGCAGCCAACCCGAAGCAGCCGCCGAACTGCTGGCCGTGGGAGACCATCGGCATCCGGCAGATCTGGATTCGATTGAGCTGTCTGCCTGGACAGTCGTGGCGTTGACGTTATTGAGTCACGATGAAGTGGTGCGCAGGCAGTAGGATCTGGGATGGTGAGGTCGAAGAGCCGCGCACGTAGTGAGCGGAACCGGCGGCGATTGAATGGAACGCGAATTTCGCTTACTGCGTGCTCGGCTCTTTTATACGCGCGGCTTAGCTCCCTTGCAGTACGGCAACGGTCGACTCATCATGTCCGACGTTTACTCATTCTCGACACGCCGCGTTCGACCAGCGGCTCAACTCACCACGGATTTCATGACGAAGACAATGCAACAGCGTTTTGAGCGACACTTGGTGACGACTACCACGTTGGCAATCGTTGCCGCGGTCGGTTTATTCCTGCCGGCGCGATCGGCACTTGCCGACGACGATTCTCCGCGTCGGCCGAACATTTTGTACATCATGTCGGACGACCATGCCGCCCACGGCATCGGGGCTTATGGGGGACGGCTGGCCGGCCTTGATCCGACGCCAACGATCGATCGGCTGGCCGACGAAGGCGTTTTGCTGACCAACTGCTTCTGCACGAACTCGATCTGCACACCGAGTCGGGCGAGCATCATGACGGGTCAGTACAGCCATGTGAACGGCATCACCACACTGCAGGGGGAACTCCCCGCCGAGCGTCAGACACTCGCCCGGATGATGGGTGAAGCCGGCTACGAAACGGCCATCATCGGCAAATGGCATTTGTCCGCCGAGCCTGCCGCGTTTGATTTCTACACGGTCTTGCCGGGGCAAGGGCTGTACTTCAATCCGACGTTTCTGCAGCGTGGCCCGTTGCCGTGGCCGCAGAACACGCGGGGCTTCGCGAGGTACGACAGTGTCCATTCTTCCGACGCCATTACCGACATTTCGCTCAACTGGCTGGCGAATCGTCGGCACCCCGATCAGCCGTTCTTTCTGATGCATCACTTCAAGGCCCCGCACGACAACTTCGAGAACGCCGAGCGCTTCGACTGGCTCTACGAAGACGTCGACATCCCCGAACCCGACAGCCTGTGGGCTCGCGCGGACCATGGTCCGTTCGATCATCCGTTGTATGGAACAAGCGTCGGCCCGCGCAACGAGCGGCGGAATATGGGGCACCACATGTATGTCGATCCCGCACTCGATGATGAAGACTACACGGCAGAAGCCTATCAGCGCTATCTCAAGAAGTTTCTCCGTTGCGTCCGCGGCGTTGATGAAAACGTCGGCCGATTGCTCGCCTACCTGGAAGAGACGGGCGAACTCGACAACACCATTATTGTGTACACGGCCGACCAGGGCTTCATGCTGGGCGAGCACGATTACATCGACAAGCGCTGGATGTATGAAGAGTCTCTGCGGATGCCCTTCCTCGTGCGGTATCCCGAATGGATCGAAGCGGGAACAGTGGTGGAAGACATCATCAACAATGTCGACTTCGCACCCACGCTGTTGGAGATGGCCGGCGTGTCACCGTCGGACATGCCGAGCGACTTCCAGGGGCGAAGCTTTCTCTCCAACCTGCGTGGCGAAACTCCCGATGACTGGCGGGAGGCGTCTTACTATCGGTACTGGATGCACATGACGCATCACGACAACCCGGCTCACTTCGGCATTCGCACCGAGGATTTCAAGCTGATCTTCTTCTATGGATTGCCGCTCGACGCCGCTGGTGCGGAGCAGGAACCGACGCCACCTCATTGGGAACTGTACGATCTGCGAACCGACCCGCACGAGATGCACAACGTCGTCAGGCACACGGACTACGCGGAGACATTTGAACAATTGAAGTCACGCCTGATCGCGCTCCGCGAGGAAGTCGGCGACACCGATCCCGATCATCCGGAGGTTGCCAGACTTTTGGAAGAGACGCGGCCGTAGTTGGAATACGAAGTTAACGAGCCTTGCATGCGGTCAGCGGAATTCGCGTTGATTGAGCTGAACGCTGACTGCGTGCGCGGCTCATTCCACTTATGAGAGAACACCCATGCGCCGAGTGCTGTTCACGTTGCTGTTCGTGTCGATAGCCTCCCTCACGTCCGAGGCCGCGCCCCCCTTCCCGCCGGGGAATCCACCCCACTTGTGGTTGGCGTCGGCCGTCGAAGTGGAAGGAGACGTCGTTGTGCAGATCTATGAGGCGTGGCCCAGCAATCTCGATAACCATCCGGCGGCGGATGACATCATCTGGCGCGAATTGCGGCCCGTCACGCTGGGCGAAACCGTGTATGCCTATGATGTCGCCGGCGAAACGCTCGCGGCCGATGCCGTGCTTGAGGCTCTTGAGAACCCCACAGGCGTTGCTGTCTTCGAGATGATCTATCAATTCGACCCGCCGGAGCCGCCGGAGTTCTATCGGTCGCTATTGCGTGAAGGGACAGTCATCCTCGTTGTGGACGGTGCGGATATTCGTGAACTCATCCCCTGATCCGCAGTCGACGGCCTTTGCGTGAGGAGATACTTCACATGTCTGGCACGATCACACGCCGAGGTTTTCTGGCCGGTACCGCGGCCACGCTAGCGGCGAACAACGCATGGTTCGCGTTTGCCAATGCCGACGAACGATCGGCGGCCGTTGAGCCCAAGCCGGTGGCGGCGGTCATTACCGTCTATTTCCCGAACTCGCACGCCGATGTTCTTCTCACGAAGATTCTAGAAGGCTGGCGGCACGATGGAGGCCCGGGGCCGGCGCTGACGCTGTCTTCGCTGTATGTCGAACAGACTCCCGAGTCCGACATGGCACGCACGTTGTGCGAAAAGCATGGCGTGCCGATCTTCGATTCGATTGAAGGAGCGATCACCGTCGGCTCGAGCGGTATTCCCGTCGAAGGCGTGATCAGCATCGGCGAGCATGGGGACTATCCCTGGAACGACCTCGAACAACATCTCTATCCGCGCCGGCGGTTCTTCAGCGAGATCACAGACACCTTCGAGAAGTACGGCCGCGTGGTGCCCGTGTTCAACGACAAACATCTCGGACCGCAATGGGAGGATGCGCAGTGGATGTATGAACGCGCGCGGGAAATGCAAATCCCCTTCATGGCGGGATCGTCTCTGCCGGTCGGCTTTCGAGATCCCGACGTCACGGTCGCGATGAACTCTGCAATCGAGTCGGCGGTCGGCGTCGGCTACAGCGGTCTCGACATCTATGGCTTTCACACGCTCGACTGCTACCAGAGTCTGGTCGAACGACGAGCCGGCGCGGAACAAGGCGTCCGTTGGGTACAGGCACTGAGAGGCGACGCGATCTGGCAGGCCGTCGATGACGGGGACGTTTCTCAAGAAACATTCCATGCCGCACTCTCAGCGGTGCCGCGCGTCGAGGGGCGTGATCTGCGTGATGACGAAGAAGCCGTCCTCTTTCTGTTCGAGTATATCGACGGCTTTCAGGGAGCGGTCTTCATGCTGAACACCATCCTCGGCATCGGGGCAGCCGTGAAACTGCAGGCCGCATCGCAGCCTATTGCCACTTACTTCGAGGAGCGTCCGGAACCGCGTTATCCGCACTTCGCCTACCTGCTGAAAGGGATTGAGCGGATGGTGCATACCGGTCGCCCGAGCTACCCCATCGAGCGGACTTACCTCGCCGGCGGCATCCTCGACCGGTCTCTCACAGCCCTCTCTCGCGGCGGCGAGAAGCTGATGACGCCCGAACTCCAAATCGCTTACGAGCCGGTCGACTATCCGTATGCGCAACATATTGATTTGCTGTCGCCGCCGCCGGCTTAGCAGCAACCGCTCGTGTGCTAATACGCTCGCCGCAGGGAGTTCGCCGCGTTTTCAACTGGTGGCACGCGGTATGCATTGAAATGAGGACCAACGGTCTGGCATTGCGCTCTCCCTGCCCGGCCGATCGATTCGCTGACGTCCGCGCTCGCACGATTTCGCTCTTTAGAGGACCAGGCGATGAAACTGAAGCAGTTGTTAGAGGAAGACTACGTGGCAAGCTTGCCTATCCGGCAGGCAATCGTGGTGCGGGCGGCGACGCTCGTGCGTGCCGCCGTGGCACAGATGCGTTTCAAGCGGGTGGGCTGCGCCTTTATCGTCAACAACGACGGGCGGCCCGTCGGAATGTTCACCGAGCGGTCGCTGCTGGACGTGCTGCTGAGCGGCACCTCGCTCGATACGACGGCGGTTGGCGAATTCGCCGACCCCGACTTTACCACGATCGCCATTCGCGAACCGATCTCGCGGGTCTGGGACCGGATCGTCGATGAGGGGACGCGGTTTCAATGCGTGGTCAGCGATCGAGGCACGCTGATCGGTCTCACCGGGCAACGGGGGCTGGCCGAGTATGTCTCCGAACACTATCCGCGCCAGATCATGGTGCATCGGCTCGGACACAAACCCTGGACCATCACACGCGAAGGAGCTTGAACATGATTCACAACAGTCATCTCGACGATTCGAAATTCGAAGATCCTCTTAACAACTACGAGTTCTGTGCTTACGACGACGAGTTGGAGCGCGTGCTCGCGGAAGAACTGATGGAAGTGGTTCCCGCACAGCCATGCGCTCAGATCGCCTCCAAGACGACCATTCGGGCGGCAGTGGAGATGCTGAAACAATTCAGCATCTCGAGCCTGCTGGTCGTCGACAACGGCCGGCTGGTCGGCATCTTTACCGAACGCGATGTTCTCGAGAAAGTTGCCGAGCAGTTCCCAAAGCTGGCCGATCACCCGGTGGCCAACGTGATGACAGCCGACCCGCTCGTGGTCTACACGGGCGACAGTGCCGGTATCGCTCTGGCGGCGATCGCGGCTGCCGGTTACCGCCACGTGCCGGTGCTGAACGAAGATGACGAAGTCGTCGGCATCGTCAGCCCGCGACGTGCGTTCGCGTTCCTGGAGAGTCGCTTTGAATCTGAAAGCGCCTAGCCGACTCGATACGACGCATCACGACAACTGCAGAATCAAGATCGGTGCCGAGATCGTTGCCACGATCAAGGCCAGCGGATAGACCGTCGCGTAGCTGATGGCCGGGCGTGGTGAATCGACGGTCGACATGATGATGCCCAGTCCCGGTGTCGACGTCATGGCTCCGCAGATGCCGCCAGTCATATCGAGTTGCTGGAGCTTGAACGCATAGCGGGCCAGGAGCAGGCCAACCACCAGGGGGACGACGACGATCACGATCGCGGCCAGACAGAGTGCCGGTCCGTGCTGAACGACGACGCTTACGAACTGCCCGCCGGCCTGCGCGCCCGCCTGGGCCAGAAAGAGCGATAGCCCGATGTCGGACAGCAGAAACCTTGCAGCCCTCGGAATCCTGACTTGCAGTGGCCCGATGCGTCCGAAGTGCCCAAGAAACAGACCGGCCAGCAAGGGGCCACCCGCCATCCCCAGCGCGATGGATTGTTTCCCGAGCGAGAATTTCACATGCCCCAACACAATACCGAAAACCAATCCGGCGCAAAGGGCGACGAGATCGGTTTCGTCGAGCGTGCGCTCGCGATGACCGGCTGCTTTGACGAACCGGTCGAGCCCCTCCTCTTCCCCAACTGCAATGAGCGCATCGCCGAATTGAATCCGTTCCTTCGGGCCGGGAACAAATTCGACGTCTTGGCGACCGATCCGCGAGATCGTGACGCCGAAACGCGACCTCAGATGCAGTTCTTCCAGCGACTTTCCCAGCATCTCTTTCGCCGACACAACGACGCGTCGACGATGATGTTCGACATCAATTGCGTAATTCACATCCTCGCAACGTTCGCCCATCGCTTCGATGACATCGCTCAGCCGGCGCTCGGCACCGATTACGAGAACGCATTCGCCAAGTTTCAATCGAAAGTCGGGTGGGATCGGCAGCAACTCGTCCTCCACCAGCAACCGCGACACCTGACAGTTGGCATGTGAAAAGATCGACACTTCTCGCAGAGCCTTTCCGGCCAGCATCGGATTCTGCACGCGCACCAGCACGCGCGTGATCGGCCCGTCGTCGTCGTCATCGTCGATGGCGGCAACCGACGGATCATCACGAAACAGCCGTGGCACGAGCTGCACAAAAAGAATGACGCCGATCACGCCAAACGGATAGGCAATTCCAAATCCGACGGCGACCTGAGAGTCCGCCGGCAATTGTTCGGTCGCCGCCGCCAGCGCGGGTGTGCTGGTCATGGCTCCGGCGAAAAGGCCGCTGGCAAGGTCGGGACCAAGTTTCAAAAGCTTGGCCACCAGCCAGGCCGAGACACCTGCCGACATGATCATCGCCAGTGCCAGCACGGCCAGCGATCGCCCCTGCCGGGCGAAACTGCGAATAAACGTCGGTCCCGCCGAGATGCCCAGGCAATAGACGAACAGAATGACTCCCACAACGCCGGCGATCTCGGGTACCTGGAATCCGAAATGGCCTGCTGCGAGAGCGGTGAAGACGACGCCCGATGTTCCGAGCGAGATGCCCCGCCAATTGAACTGACCCAGCAGCAGCCCGCTCCCGACAATGCCGCACAGCGCGAGGATTTGGGCGATGGTCTCGGTCATGTTGATCGCGACTGATGCGTGTAAATTAGGATTTCAGGACAATGACGGAGCAATCAATCGCCAAGGGGCAATTGCCGTGCCGCCCCCAGGATGCAGACTTTCACGCATTCCGACCGAACACGCTGCCTCTTTCATCGGCAGAATGCCAACCCAGCAAGCGGCGCAACGACGATTCTCGATTGCAGGAGTCGAAAACTCCCCCAATTCGCCTCATGCTCCGCCATCAGCATCGGCTGATGAGAGTGCCGACGCTCGATGCCGTGATGCATCTGTTCCAGGAGGGATGTTGTCCATCACTCCGCATCGATGGGAGCGTTACTCGCGATGCGCGCCTTCGAGTTCCTCGATTTGCCGAACAACGCGCTCGGCAAGGTCGTGGGCACCGGCGGCATGCAGGTGCTCGGCGGCAGCGTGAAGATGCTGCAGCCGCTCGTGGCCTTCGGGATGATGTTCTGTTTCGGCGTGGTGATGCTCGAGCATCGCGCGCGCCTCGCGTTCGACGGCTTCGGCTTCTTCGATGTTGCCGGCCTCACGCAGTTCGTGAATGCGGCGTTCCATGCGCCCCATCTGTTCCGCCAGTTCGGGAGGGAGCGGGTGATGCTCTTCACCATGCGCTTCGTGAGCGTGGTGCTGAATGATTTCATCGACCTCCCGTTGCATCGCCTCGGCTCGATCGAGCCGGCCCAGTTCGCGCAGTTCGTGAATCTCCGCCAGCATGTGGTCGATTTGATGTGCGACATCGGGAGGAAGCGGGTGATGACCTTCACCATGCTCGTGGGCATGCTCTGCCGTCTGGTGTGCAACATGCTGTTCGATGATGGCACGAATTTCGCGTTCGATGGCTTCAGCTTCCTCGTGTCGGCCGGCCTGCATCAACTCTTGAAACTCGCGCTTCATCGCATGCACTCGGTCCTGCAGTTCTGGAGGAAGCTCGATGTCGGCCTTGGCCTGTTGAACTTCCCTCATCTCCGCAATCATCGCACGCAGATCTTCTATCTCGGCGCGCATGGCCTGCATCTGCTGCCGCATTTCGACGAACTGGCGCTCACGCCTTTCGGCGGCATCGGGTCCATCGTCGGCACGTCCCGTCGGAATCGCGACGACGATCAGACAAACGGCCACCAGCGTGGGGAGAATTCGGGAACGGGTCATTGAGCGTCTCCGTGATTGAGTGATCGGGGGAGTCGATGGTTCAAAGCGGGGATGGCGAATCGCGTTCAAAGTCGCAGCCGCACGACACGCTCCCCATCGATGATGATACCACGACGATCGTCCGTCGATAGTCTGATTCGCACGCCATGCCGTTGCTCGAGTCGTTTTGCGAGGGACACGACCTCATTCCACATCTCGAAACTGCTCGTGACACCGATCGCACGCGGTGTTGGCGTTCGTGAAGTGCTCCCGCACTGCCGCTGCGTCGTTCGCGCGCAAGGCCTCGGCGAGTGCCGTCATCTCTTGACGATACTCGGTCGAGAGTTCCTGCCAAAGGGGGAGGTCGGCTTCGTCCTTCACTTCGTGCGTGTCGGCCTCCATCGCCAAGGCGAGAATCGCGATGGTGCTGGCATTCGAAATGGAGTCGGCGTCCCCCCGTGGCCGGCGGAGGCTGCGGGCGATCTGGGCGTTACGAGCATTGATCTCTTCCATCATCGCGTGCATGCCGATGAGTCGGTTCCATTCATGGTCAATTTCTGCGAATTCGTCGGTCGCGGCCCCCTCGGCTGCGGCAATGCATGCGGCGAGCGCGGCCTGAGCTTGTTCGTAATCCGAGTCGCGCGTGTACATCAGAGCGCCGTCTCGAAGTCGGGCACCGACAACGGTCGCATCTCCTCCAGGATGTTCGGCCAACGCCTGCCCCAGACAGGCCAGCGTGCCGAAGTTCTGTCGCAGTTCACCCTCTCGCGATTCATCGAACGCTTCCTGAGTGGCCAGCAACTCGCCGATCTTTGCAATCCGCAGTCGCGCCTCGTGATCGATGTCTTCGAGCGGAGCCACCTCCTCCAACGGAGCCGGCGATTCAGCAGAGACCGACCAGATCACACAGACGATGAGATAGAGGGCGAAGAGAGAAACTGAGAGACGCTGAGGTGTGTGTCGCATGGTGTTCAATTGGGAATGAGACAGAGTGTCGTGTGACGAGAGTGACCGCGATGGATCACGCACGTCATCATACCCAAGACGCCGCCGATTGTCCTGCAGGGAACGTGCCTCGGTGCCGTTCGAGCCTGCGCCGGATCGCGCTGCTCCAACAAGTCGACCGCGGCGTGAGAACTGGCGAGACATCGGTTCCAACGTCGAACACTCGTTAGCGACGGTCGCGATCGAATTGACCAGCCATCGTCGTTGGTTGTCGCGTCAATCGGTCGGTCGTGGCCATTCTGCCGTAACTTCCGCAGGTGCGGTCGGTGTCGCATGCGAAGCGGTTGGCGGGGGTGGTGTCGGCCAGCGTGCCTGCTTCTTGTCGTCGGCGCGCCTCGGCCAACCAGCGTTGGTGGGTGTCGTGGCGGGCGTCTTGCTCTGTCATTGTGATAAACAGAAACACGGCCAGCACCAGACTCACGATGCGGAGCAGGGCTTGCGACTGCTGGGTGGGAGAGGGCATGAGAGTGGTTCGTGGAGTGCGGTGAATCGATGGCATGCAGCGCGGAACTCTTTGGGTATCGGTCACTCTGCCGAGTTTCCTGACAGGGCCAGCGGGGAAACCCGGGCGACTCTGGGGGACGGGTGGAGTTGTTTCGAGTACAACGAATGCGCCGGTTGAGTCGTAGCTGCGTCTGTCACCATAGCCCGCAGCGCGCGATTGAATGATCCCCTTGAACTCTGATCCCTGTTCTACGACGAAAACGGAATCATCCGGGACGCTGTGTTTATTTAAGCGGATCGTCCTTCCACTCGACTGTTCCAGCTGTTCGAATGCCCTGGTGGATGATGCGCTTGAACTCGTCGCACTCAACGGAAAGTGTGGGAGCGGCCAGTTTGGTGAGATCGTGGATTAAGGCGTCAATCGGGTCGCCGCCATCGCGGGCAGCCGGGGAATGCCCGTCGCGGATCAGATGGCAATCATCACGATGCCCGATGAGTTCCATGTAATTCTCATGGCTATTGACGTAGCAGTCGTAATGCCAGGAGAACGCCCACTCATCCGGAAATTGGTAATGGTAGGTGATGCCATTCCAACCACATCGGTAATCACATGTGAGTGAGATTCGCGCATTGCCGCGCACGTACTCGCCACAAGCCCAGGCACCACGGTGACCCCAGCCAGCCTTCCTGAATTCATAATGAAATCCCCACGGCTCGAGCACAGGGTTGAGCCGCACGGCCATCTCTTCCAGCAGTTTCACGCACTCGATCTCGTGCTCGTGCAGTATGTAAGGCATGCGAAGACGTGAGTATTCCGAAACGAACGAAGTGGCGAGCGGCGACTGTTCTCTGTTCCCCGTTTCTGATTCCTCCAACCTCAAACCAGGCCGCGTTTCTTCCGCAGTACCCATTCCAGTGTCAGCAGCGCCACGAAGATCACCAGCAGGGGCCAACCGTCCCAGAGTTGGATGTGGCGGTAGCGGATCAATTCGGCAGGAATGCCGTCTTCGCGCAAGGTCTCCAGAAACTCGCCGAACAAATCGGCCTCGACCGGTACAGTTCCGGTGACGTTGGCGATTTCGCGCATCAGATCGGGATCGGCGACGGGATTGTCCATCTCGACGTCGCGCGAATCGACGATAAATCGCGTCATCGCCGGAAGGCCGAGATTCTCTCCTTCGGCTTCGGCCCGCACACGGACCCAGTAATCGCCGGCCTCTTCGGTTTCGGCGTATTCCGCCAGCCCGCCATCGAGCGTTAGAGCTGCCGGCGCGAGTCGCCAGGTTCCATCGGGTCCAAGGACCTCCACTTCGAAGCGTGCGTCGGTGAGAGGCTGGCCATTCTCATCCCGTGCGCCGAATTCGATGGGTGCCGTCGCCATCGGGGCGAAGTTGCGCGGTTGAATCCTGACCCAAATCGGCTGATCGCTGTCGAACTCTTTCCGGGCCAGCCAGAGGATGAGTTGCTGCCAGAATCTTTGATGGAGTTCGCGATAGCCATGCTGATGCCAGCGCCACGTTTCAAACGCCGCGAAGGCTGCAACGCGTCCGCCCCCAGAATCGGTGGCCATCAACAGCGGCTGCTGGTCGGCCGATTCGGCGAGAATGTCGATATTGGCGTTACGTGGTTCCAATCGCACAGCTCCATTGAGTGGCGGCAGCGTGAGCCAGCTTGTTCGCAGATCACCGGGAGCGATCTGCATCAGATAGTGCGCCTCTCCATCGGGAGTGGGGAGCATCTGCAGTTGCTCGCTGAGGTACAGTCGCGGCGGCGGCGACTCACCCGGGCGAACAGCATCCGCGGCATTCAACCGGACGGGGATCAGTTCGGCGATCGGCGAGTCGGCATATCCTCCGGCAGAAAAGCTGTAGACGCCCCCCAGCATCAACAGTCCCGCCCCCTCTTCAACCCGCAGCACCAGGCGATCGAGCAGGTTGATGCCCCCCTGCAGTTGAAACATGTTCGCATGCACATCGCCGATGATGTAGACGTCGTATTGACCGGGATCGAACCACGCGGGGTCGATACGGGTGTTGCCGCGATAGTCTCCCGTCAGGACGACCTGCAGATCGACCTGGATCTTCGCGGTCTCGTTGAGCAATCGGATCGACCGCTGTTCAATTCGCATCGAATCGAAGTAGGCGACCCGCAGCCCCCCCTTGCGCACGGTGATGAGCGACTCCAGCCGATTGTTGTTGAGCTTGAGTTCCCCATCGAGCGGTACGACTTCGATCGCGATTTTGAACTCGCCCGCCTGCTCGGCGATAAACGCCAGATCGACGGGAACAAGTTCGTTGTTGTCGCGAATCGTGATGTCGCGAAACGACTCCGCGTCGTTCGCCAGCGGAATCGGCACCAGCTCGCCTGATTCGCCCAACGACAAACCGGTACGGTCTTCAATCAGCAGTCGCACTCGCACTTGCCGTCCCGCCGCGCCGGTCACGCGGAGCTGCGCCCGCACTGGAACCGTCTTGCGCTCGAAGGCTTCGCTGTTGACGATCATGTCTTCGACAGACAGGTCGAGGCCGACGCCGGTCAACTCGGGCGAGCCGTAAACGACCGTATGAATCGGTATGTGGCGCTGTTCCGCGAACCTTCGTGCCGCCGCTCGCGGGTCGGCATCATCGTCCCCGATGGCCCGTTGCGCGCCATCGCTCATCAGAACGATGCCGACGAGTTGTTTCGTCATCTCTTCCTGACGCAGTTCATCGATGACTTTGCCGATTCCGGTGAACCGCCCCTCGGCTTCGACACCCGGCGCATCGGTCGGAGTGATCGCGGTATCGAAATCGAGGTAATGGATTTCGAGTGTTTCACCCAGTTCCGTAAGGATCTCTTCGTTGTCGACCAGCGTGCGGACAAGTCCTTCGCGGCGGGAGATTCTGTCGGGGCCGTAATCGGGGGTCGTCATGCTGCGGCTGGAGTCCATCAACACGATCAAGACGGCTCCACGTTCGTCCTTCTCTTCAAATTGCAACGCCGGACGTAGCATGGCGAAGATCAGCACGAGCATTGCCGTGAGACGGATGCCCATCAGCAGTCGGCGCGTCCACGGCGGCAGATGTTTGACCCGCGGAGGATAAGTCCAGAGCACGACCGTCAGCATGACGACGACCGCCGCCGCCACCCAGGGCCAGGACCAGACCGGAGACAATGTGAGACGCACCGATTCCATGTACGGAGTATATCACGCAGTCGCTTTCGTTTAACGCCCAGTTGTCGCCGAGTCTGTCCCCAGACTCGGGGACCGGAGATCTGAGCGTGCCATGTCAGTTCGACCGGATCAGTTGACCGCCACTTGCCCCGCCTCCGCGTCTGGGACAGCCGCGGCTACTCCAACTCCCGTATCCGCACATTCCGAATCTGCACCGGCTCGTTGTTTCGGCTGAGATGCTGGAAGCCGATATGGCCGCTCGTGGGGCGGTCCTTGATCGGCGGAGCCTCGCTCCCATCGTGCCGCAGCGTCGGCTGATCGTAGTCGTCGAGATTGATATCCTGCACGACTTCGTCGTTCAGCGTGACCTTGAGATGTCGGCCGTTGAGCTCGATCACGAAGTGGTTCCACTCCGTCGGCTGGTAGAGTTGCTGCGACGGGGTGATTCCGCGATAGATGGCGGCTGTCAGTTCGTTCTCTTTCGCGTCGGTGTTGTAGCGAAAGTCTGCCATCTGCATTTCCATGCCGTCGAACGCCGGGTCGCCGAACATCGGAGCCCGCAGGGCAACGCCGCTGTTCCCTCGTTCGGTGAGCAGTATTTCGAACTCGAGAATGAAGTTCTCGTACTCGCGCTCGCTGACGAGCCAAGTCCCGCGCTCTCGACCGGGATGCAGCACGCCGTCCTCGACCTGCCACTCGCTGTTGCTGGGCGTCTCGCCTGCCAGATCGTTCCACGGCCGCACGATCCAACCCTCGGGAATGCCCTCGTCTGCGAAGAGATCGACGAAGCCATCATCATCGGCTCGCGCGGCGAGCGTGAACAGTAACGGAACCACGCCAACGAAACAGAAGTGACGAGCGCGCATCGCAGTCTCCCAAAGAGCATCCAACGGTCGAAGCATCCCACATGATGATGAGTACGCGATGCGGGATCAACGAACGTAAGCCCGCGCATCGACGAGAATGCCGACGCACTGAATCGGCACAGGTGGGGTGCAGTTTGCAAGATCTATTAGATGTCGAATGCATGCTCTGCAAGCGATTTCGAATTGACACGATTTCGACTTGCATCACCGAAATGACCTGAGCCAGCGTCTCGCTTCCCAGATTGGTCGTCTTGTCGCGCACGCGCAACCGCGACAGGTAGGGTGAAAGTGGCCAGCAACGAGAAGACATCTACAACGATGCAGGGAGCAAACGAATGACCGTGATGAATCGACAGGCGCAGCGCGTGGTGCTGCCGAAACAAGGGCCCGAACCGTTCTGGGAAACCATCCATCAACACTTCGCGGGGAGTGATCCGCAAAGGTGGAAGTGTCTGGCGATGCTCGCCCTGCGTGAAGACTGCGGTTGGCAACTCGACCAGATCGGCTGGGCCTTCGGACACTCGAAAGGACACGTGCAACGCTGCATTGCCAGCGTGAAGGAACAATTGCGGGAAAAGTTCGACCCGCCCAGGAATGAACGGGATCGATGTGATCCGTTTGATGAAACAGGGGAAGCGAACAGGAAAGAGTCATTTGTCACTGGGCCTCGAATGCAGCACCAAATGACGAATGACAAGTGACCAATGACAGCCCATTCATCGCAAGGCGCCTCCCACTACTGCCTACCCACTCCCCCACCATGGAACTCATCACTCTCCCCATCACTCAACTCCGGCCGGCTCCTTACAACCCGCGCGTGTCATTGCGGCCGGGTGATGAAGCCTGGTCGCGACTCGCACGATCGCTCGATGAATTTGGACTCGTGCAGCCTCTCGTGTGGAATCGTCGCACGGGGAATCTCGTCGCAGGGCATCAGCGATTGGAGATCATGAAGGCTCAAGGTCAGACACAGGCCGACTGCATCGTCGTCGATCTTCCGATGGAGAAAGAGCAGGCCCTGAATGTCGCCCTGAACAACAAGGCCCTGATGAGCGACTGGCAGCCCGATAAGTTGGCCGACCTGATCACCGATCTGCAGTCGATCCCCGATTTCGATGCCACGCTCACGGGCTTCTCGGAAACCGACCTTCGTGACCTCGTCTTACAGCCCGATCCAGACTTCGCGGCGGATGAAGATGAGTCGCCGGAGTCGCGCGACGTCGTGACCGTCTCACTCATCATTCCCAACAGCGATTGGTCCGATGCTGAGCAGAGGCTGAATCAACTGCTCGTGGAATTCCCCACAGTCCGGCTGCATGTGCGATCGCCGCCGGGATGACGGATAGGCCTTGTGTTTCGGGCTACATGAGGACAGAAGGCCGCTTTTTGATTGATACTCCATTCCCCCGGCGACTCGCCGGGGGCTAATGGATTTGAGAATTCTCCGTTCACAGTTTCTCTTTCTCACGTCCCGCTTCACCCTTCAAACCTCACCACCATGCCCATCGGAAACCCCGGACAAGAACAATTTCGTCGTGCCATTACACGGTTGCGGAACCTGCACATCGCGGCGGCGTTGTCGCCGCTATTCACGCTGAGGAACGAACTCATCGCGAACGACGAACTCGCCGACCGTGGCGGGTTCGACGATCCGACGCGGGATCATCTCATCACGCATCTCGTTCACTGCGATCGCTGGCGACGGCGCGTGACGCACAACCCCGACTCGCAACTGCTCGGTGACAAGATCGAGAAAGCCATCGATGTTGATGCCCCGATCGAGATGGGAGAGCATCCCTTCGGCGGCGATGATATTCAGAATCAGTCCGGCGGTCTGATCGACCTGCCATTCGCGCTCGACGGGACTGATTCCGACATTCCGCTGATGTCGCAGCTCAAGCTCAAGAGCACGCACGCCCTGGTGCTGCTCGGGGCGATCGACCGTGCGATCGTGGCGTGGACGAGGCTCAACAGCCGCGACCGCACGCGGTTCATCACGCGGTACGACTCGATGCGGATCTACGGCCACTACCAGGAAGTGCTCGGCTACCTGCGTTCCTTCGGCGGCGACGCCAACCGAGTTGATGTCGCCCAAGTCCTCCCCAGCGAAGAACCCCTCGGCCCGGAAGACAGCCCGAACCGGAAGCTGGAAACAAGCGGAAGGGCGTGAGTGATCTGGTCTCCCTCTCCCACGATGTGGATCGCCAATAAACGTCGCATCGCTGTGGGAGAGGGTCGGGGTGAGGGAATGAATCGTCTGCGCATACCGACGCGAGTCGCATGCAACGGGATGACCTCGCTTCAAAACGCCCACCGTCGCTAAAGTCCGCTCAAGCGACCTCACTCAATCCTCTTATAAGTGTGCGACGATGGACTCCGTCAACCAATTGCAGCACGCTAATCCGCTGATCGATAGTCCGCCGGAAGTGCGATTGCCATCGAATGCGACGAGGCTGCTCACATCATGGAAGCTCTGGGCGCTCGCACTCGTATTTGCAGTCGTCGCCATCGGTGTGTCGCTCAGTATGCGTGGCGTGCGGCGACATTTGGCGTTCAAGTTTCTCGACGAACACCATTGCCCATACGAACTGACAACCGACAGCGAATGGATCACCGAGTGGTTTGGCGACTGGGCCAAAGCGCTTCGCGACGTCGATTCGATCGATCTGTTGGTCGTGTCCGACGAGTCGTTCTCGCACATCAGCGCGTTTTCCGAGACGCGGCGTCTCAGCACAAACCATTTCAATGACGTCATCGTCCGGGATCGCGAGTTCGAGTGCATTTCGGATCGTGGACTCCGATCGCTACAGAAGCTGACGCTTCTGGAGGAAGTTCATTGCTATTTCGGCGGCTTGAATGGCGATCAAATGGCGAGTTTCTTCTCTGCACTGCTTCCGTTGCGATCGGTCACCTTACACACGATGAAACCGAACAGTCAGACGATTGCGGCACTCGCTGGCCTACCTGCACTCACTGAGCTTCGCATTTACATGTGCGACAAGATCGAAGACGAGGAGTTTCGAGATCTGACGCCCATCCCCCATCTACGCGTCTTGACGCTGGCGTCCGTCGAATCCCAGAAGGCGAACTGGCTGGAGCAGGCGACGGACTTGCGAGAATTGGAGATCGACAGATCCACGATCTCACCTGAGATCATGCAGTGCATCGCGAATCTGCAGGAACTGCAATCGCTGTCGCTCGCAAGTTGCGACATCGTGGATCACGACGCGTTGAAGTGCCTGGAGTCGATCTCGCTGCCGCGCGAGGCCGTGACCTGGGAAACGCTCGACACGTTGCGCCGCATGCCGAATCTGAAGACAATCACGGTCGATGTCGATATCCATGATCCTGAATTGCGCGAAGCGGTCGAGCAGGAATGGGAATACGAGTATCTCTTTCACGGATACGCGATGTTCAGTTCCTGAGTGTGGTAGTGACGCAAGCCTGTGAAGAGACCTTCAGATTTATCTCTCTCCTAACACTGCGCCAGCATCGCAGCACCCAACTGACCAGCAGGGAGCAGGAAGTAGTTCTCCCTCTCCCACGGCGTGTTTGCTTCTTGAATGTGATGGCGCTGTCACTCTCCCTCTCCCACGATGTGGATAGCCAATAAATGTCGCGTCACTGTGGGAGAGGGTCGGGGTGAGGGACCAACTGAGCTGCGTACTCATGGCGTCGCGAGCGAGCTTATGCCAGGCCTTCGGGAAGCTGTCCGAGGTCGCCGCGATCAAATGCGTGACGGTCGAAACCGGCCGCTTCGATGATCGCGATCACCACGCCATCGAGATGGGATAAGACATCATCATTGGAGACGCGGACGAGTCGATAACCCAGTGACTCGAGATATCGCTGCCGTGTGAAGTCTGATTCGCATCGATCGGCGTGGCTGTCCCCATCGACTTCGACAATGAGATTCTGCTCGCGGCAGACGAAGTCGACGATGTACGGATCGATAGGGTACTGACGCAGAAACTTCAGGCCGACGAGCTGACGATTACGGAGAAGCCTCCACAAACGCTTCTCAGGGACCGTCATGGCTCGACGACTAATGCTGACACGCTCGCGCGTCACTTTGCGGATGTGTGGTCGCTTCATGGATACAATCCGTGCAATTGGTTCATACAACTGTAGTCTTGCCGGCGGTCGAGAATCGAGCGACTACGTCAGCATGCCGCTGCTGGTTGCTGGGGGCGCGGAACGAGTTCCCTCACCCTGGCCCTCTCCCACAGCGCTGCCACTTCAGTTGGCCGTTCACATCGTGGGAGAGGGGGAGAACCCATTCTCCCCGCTGAAACCTGAACATCCGTGTGGTCCTTGCGTTACGAATTGCGGACATGGCCAATGATTCGGATGAACTCACCTTTCCGCAAATGCGGTACGCGAAGTGAATCGAGAATCGTCTCGACTTCAGCCGAATGCTCTTGGGCGTCAATCTCCAGATACTCCAACTCAAGAACAAGATATGGTCCCCCTTGAGGGCATGCCGTCAGGAGTTCGATGTAGTTCGCGTGAGGTACTACCACACGGCCCCATGTGGACACTTCGCCTTCGGTGATGAGCTTGGCTCTAAGCGTGACGGGGAGTATGCGCAGTTGGCTCAGCACCTTGTTCCATTTGGTGTCGTTCATCAGGCTCACTGAGAATTCCCGACCGATCAGTTTGCGTAAACTCTGCCGTCGTGGGTCTCTTCCAGCCATATCACGTCCCTCTCGGTCCAACATCTCAGATACTCAATTCATCTCGGATGGTAATCTCGCATCACGAGTTCCCTCACCCCGGCCCTCTCCCACAGCAACACAACACTATGTCGCCGTCTACATCGTGGGAGAGGGGGAATTCAGTCTTCTCTTTTGAGCATCCGCTTTTCCGCTTCTGACAGCGACATGATCTCGGTCTGCATCTCCCTCGCGGCTTTGCGTTCGTGCTCCGCCAGCCATTCGCGGAGGTGTTTGGCCAGGCCTTCGCCGACTTCTTGTTCGTCGCCGACGACGATGTGGGCGCCGGCCTTCAGCAGGTCGTCGACGTGCAGTTGATAGCGTGAGCGGACGACGACGTGGGCGTGCGGGGCGTGTTGACGGACGTGAGCCAGAATCGTCATCGCCGATTGATGGTGCGGCACCGTGATGACCACCGCCTTCGCCTGAGTGAGATGGGCATGCTCCAGCACATCGGTCTGAGTCGCATCACCAATGTGGCCGTCGAAGCCGAGTTGCTGGGCCTTGCGAACTCCTTCACGATTGAGTTCCACGACGACGACACGCTTCTCGCGATCAACGAACGGGAGGGCCGCAATCTGTCCCGCAGGTCCAAATCCAATAATCACCACATCGGGCGCGTGTTCACTCGGTGCCGCACCGTCGGGGAGAGATGCTCCCTTGCCGAAGCGGGAGGCGATGAAGTTCCCGAACCTCGGAGCCGTCGGCACCAGCCAGGAACTCAAAAAGAACGACACGATGGTCACCGACACGACGAGTGAAAACAATTCGTCGGAGACGACTCCGTTCGCGGTGCCGATGGCGCCCAGCACGAAGGCGAACTCACCGATCTGAGACAGACACAACCCCGTCGCGGCGGCCACGCGCGAGGTCTGGCCGAGCGAGCGGAAGATCACCCAGATCACGGCCATCTTGCCAACGATGACGAGTGCCGTCACGCCGCCGACGATGTACCAGTTTTGAATGATCCAGATCGGGTCGGCCACCATGCCGGCTGCACCGAAGAAGAGTGTCAGCAAGACCACGCGCAGCGACGACACGTCTGCGCGTATCTGAGTTGCAAAGGGTGATGAACCGAGCAACATGCCGGCGATAAAGGCACCGAGAGCGGGTGAAATGCCGGCTTCATGCGCGGCCCAGGTGGCACCGAGCCCCGTCACGATGGCCAACAGGACTGTCAGTTCGCGGTTCCTCAACAGAGTGAGTGTTCCGAGCGCCCGCACGGCCACAAGATTGAGCAGCAGCAATCCCACGACGAGTGCACCCGCGGTCGCCAGCAGTTTGAAGACTTGAGTCACCACACCGGCCGCCCCGCCGCCGCCGGCCAGGAGCGTCATGATGATCGCCAACGGCACGACGGCAATATCTTGAGTGAGCAGAATCGCCAGACTGTTCCGCCCGTGCGGCATGTCGAGTTCAGCGCGTTCCATCAACATGCGTAACACGACAGCCGTGCTGCTGAGGGAGATCATCACGCCGAAGGCAAGGGCCTGCTTCGGTGACAACTCGAACGGCAATGCACACACGGCTCCGATGAGCATGGTCAATACGACCTGCAGTCCGCCCCCCATCAGCGGCTTGGCTCCCAACTGCTTGAGCCGTTCGAGCGAGAACTCCAGTCCCAGACTGAAGAGCAACAGCGCCACGCCCAGTTCGGCAATGGCTTCGATCTCTTCTTCCGACTTCACTGCCCGCAAACTCCCCGGCCCTCCGAGCAGCATCCCCGCCAGCAGATAGCCGACCAACGGACTTAACCCCAGGCGCGAAGCGACCCCTCCCAGCAGCAGCGAAGCCGCGAGGAGAATCACAATGTCGCCGAGAATCGTCCAAAGTTCCATGAGGGGTGTTGTAGCAGGTCTTGAATCGGCGACCCATTCGAGAACTGATCGGCTTCGCTCGATTCCAAATTCCAAGTTCAGAAAAGTTTCTCGCTTGGCAGATTGGATCGCTCCGAGATAACGTGCGTTAAGCGCAACAGTGCTTGCGGCACTCTCACTTAAGTCAGAATGAATATGAATGTCGCGGAATCAATCGACGGTCTGCCGCTGGTCGGTGTGTTCTTTATCGCGATGTTCGTGGTTCTGGCATCGATCGCGACCGGTTTCTTGACGGGACGCCGGCGTCGTCGACAGGGGGAGCCAAAAGGTGAAGGCGTTATTGGTTCGGCGGTCGCCGCCATGCTGGGCCTTCTCGCTTTCATTCTGGCATTCACATTCGGCACGACGGCGTCGCGCTACGACACACGAAGAGAGTTGCTGTTGAATGAAGTCAACGCGATCGGCACCACGGCACTGCGAATCGAGATGCTGCCGGAAGCCAACCGCGATCGTTGTCTTGCGATACTGCGAGACTATGTCGACGTGCGGGTCTCGACAAATGTCAGCACTGAAGAACTGATACCTTTAATCGTCCAGTCGGAGAAACTACTCAATGAGCTCTGGGCGGAAACTGTGGCTTTGAACAGCGTCGACATGGACCCGCCGTTGCGATCGCTTTTCGTGCAGTCGGTGAACGAAGTGATCGACCTGCATACATCACGAGTGACCGTCGGGATGTACTACCGCATCCCCGCTTCCGTGTGGATCTGGCTGCTGGGGGCGACAGTCTGTTCGATGTTCGCCGTCGGTTACCAGTTCGGCTTTTCGGATCAAAGCAAGGTGCTGATCCATGTGCTGCTGGCGACATTGTTCGCATCCGTGGTGATGCTGATCGCCGACTTGGATCGAGCATCGCAGGGAACCGTAAGAATCAATCTGCAACCGATGATCGACCTGCAGCAGAAACTGAACAGCACGGAGAGTCAATAGGCTCAGCGGCAACAAGAGCCACAGAGACATCTGCATCCAACCACTTGATGTCTTTCAGTTGGAATGAGTCGACCCGTAGATGGTTTCCGCGTGCCACACATGCGTCGCCACCAATAGGTGTTCACCCAGTTGACGCCGTCCGTCATGTGCGGGTAGTGTCAACTCTGCAACATCGATCGCGGGTTCCATCATCACCACGGAGTTCAACACCATGAGCCACGAAACATCTTCCCCGCAGACTGCATCACCTCGGGTCGTGTTGGGGCGGGCGATTTCCAAACTGTGGTGGCTAATTCTCGTACGCGGCATTCTGCTTGTCGCGCCTGGGCGCGTATGCGTTGTTCTCTCCCGGCTTGACGCTCGCGGTGTTCGCCCAGTTGCTGGCCATCTTCGCCATCATCGACGGCGTGCTCTCGCTGATGGCAGCCGCGATGGGTGAAACCGAATCGCGCGGCTGGACGCTGGCACGCGGCGCGATCTGTCTGCTCGTCGGGATGTTCGTGCTGATGTATCCCTTAATCATCGGCGTGCTGGCCGTCACCATTGTGGCGTGCATCATCGCCTTTCAGATCATCGCCACCGGCATTCTCGAAGTGATGGTCGGCATTCAACAACGCAAGCACATGGAAGGTGAAGGCTGGCTGATCTTCGGCGGCATTCTCTCGATCATCCTTGGCAGCCTGATCCTCGCCGCGCCCGCGATGTTCGGCTTGATGCTCATTCGCATCATCGGATCGTTCGTCATCCTGTTCGGCATCATCCTCATCACCAACGCCTTCCGCGCCCGAAAGCTGGGGAAGTCGATGATTGATGTTTGATTGGAAAGTGACGCGTTAGCCCGCAACGCCAGGTTCTCGTAACTTCCAGATAAGGAACTCCATTGGCCGAAGTACCTTCACTGAAGTATGATTTCCACATGATTCGTGCCTATGACGAAATTGTCGAATTCATTGCGGCCGGAACGACTCCGGATGCAGTCGCCCACTTTGAGCCTTCGCAACAAACGCGAGACTATGTGGCCGATCTCATTCACAAGGAAAAGACGATCGGCCTGACCGCAGACGAGTCTTCGGAGCTTGATCACTATCT
Organism: uncultured Planctomycetaceae bacterium; assembly: GCA_942492405.1. Classification (GTDB taxonomy): domain Bacteria; phylum Planctomycetota; class Planctomycetia; order Planctomycetales; family Planctomycetaceae; genus JANNSB01. The sequence goes on along the minus strand of CALOES010000049.1, from coordinate 75,224 downwards.
CAAGCTGGAACACCTCATGCGGTTGGCGAAAGCCCGCGCTCGAACGCTCTGCTCACAATGACCAGCTATGTCGGAATCGACCTCCGCCGACAGGTCGCTTCAAGAGCGAGGCATCTCTGCGAGTATTGTCTTATTCATGCAGACGATACCTATCTGGGATGTCAGGTCGATCATGTGATCGCCGAAAAGCATGGAGGGCTCACGGATGCGGACAATCTGTGCTACGCCTGCACCTTCTGCAATCGCGCCAAGGGAACCGACATCGGTTCGATTGCCCCGAGCACGGGTGAGTTCGCTCGCTTTTATCATCCACGTGCCGATCACTGGACAGACCATTTTCAATTGAATGGCGTTGTCATCGAAGCTCGAACGCAAGTCGGAGAAGCGACAGCGAGAATCCTGGCGTTCAACGACGCGGAGCGGATCTCCGAGCGACAAATGCTTCAAGACATCGGTCGGTATCCTCCCGACTCCGCGAACGAGATTACGTCCGCACGAGGTCCACGCGGCCTGAATCGATGAGCCAGGCCACGTACCGTAGCGAAATCGCCCCGCCGACAAGAAGCAGCAACACGCCGGCTGCAGACAACATCCAGGGCCCCTGGGTGCATCCAATCAATGCAAAAACGACTCCGGCATACGTTGCGAGGTAGGTCACGCTGTGAATCAGCCGGTATCCGAGACGCGACCAACTGAACGCCATCGCGTTCCAGCATCGTACGAAGTGTAGCTCTGTCTCGAGCCCCTGAAGTTTCACATAGACAGCCGCGAAGGCCAGTGTCGTAACCAGACCCATCGGGCCTTGCGTGATGACCAGGAATGGCAAGACGACGATCGCATGCAGTAACGACCGAATGATGGCGACGCGCGTCATCACCTGGGAGATCGATCGAGCCGAGACCGGCACCAGTGCCAGACCCGATGAGTGAAATCCAGTGATTCGTGCGGCGCTGGTGGTCGACTTTTGCCATTGCGCGAACAACGTGATCAGGCCGATCATTCCCGTGCAAACGGCGGCGAATGTCATTGTGAACTGAGGAAACACATAGGGGATCGCCAGCAGAATCACCCCGTAAATGAAGTGAAACCGCCAGCCCTTTGACCATTCGGGCGTGTCGCCTGTGACGAGTACGACCATCGCCCGTTCTTGCGGAGTGAGGCGGGCCGCGATCAGTCGCTCCATCCATCCGCGAGTCGTCCAATCGTTGCAGATCGATTCGCGTTTACGAATCTGATGTGCGACGGTGACACGATCGGTCACATCATCAGGTGCGGGTACAGTCCGCCAGCGCCACCACGATTCGCCGTCGGCCATTTCTCCGTCGCGGACCACGCACGGTTGTTCCCCCTGCTTCAATGCGAATTCGAGAATGCGATACGCCTTCACCAATCTTAGCCGCAGCCAGGGGAGGGCGACCACAAGACCCGCGACGGGGATCAACGGGCACCAGCCGAGCGGGTTGCCGTTCATGTAGCCTTCCCACAAAGCGGTTCCTGACCAACTGCTCGGCAGAGCGAACAACACCCATGCCGTCACGTCGACCCAGGGAACGATTCGAAAGGGAATTGCGGTGAGCGGCACAAAGATCATCCAGGATGCGATGATGTCGAACCGCAATCGCGAAAGTGATTGCGCCAGCCAGGTTCCAATGGCAATGTTGTAGCCCCAATGCAGAACCGCCAGCCCCAGCGCAATCCACCAGCCTTCCAGGGAGAACTGGTTCTCATAGGCGATGACGGAAAAAGCGATTAGCAGGAGGCCCAGCCCCCAGAGTGTCTCGGGGACGTGCCGATTCCAGACGCGTTCGGCGATCAGTCGGTCGCGAGCGGGCAGACAGGCGTACTGCGAGACCACGGGCGATTGACGCAGTCCGCTCTTGATGCGCTGTGCGAATCCCAACATGCCCGCGGCGGAGAAATAACCGACGATCGCGAGGACGCACACCGGCCCGACTGAGACATGTATCAAGTGCAACATCAACCAGGCCATGCCGCCAACCGCCGGAACACTGAGCGCCGCCAATAACCACTTCAACACCCGCAACCAAAGCGGCGGACGCCCGGCACGTATCGCGGCCCAATTCGACTCGCGCAGATGAGGAGCCGTTTGCAACAGTTCCTGCAGTCGGTTGCGGAGGGTGCGTTCGGTGGCGAAGGCCGACGACATCATGGGGCGTGGCCCTTCAGTTCGCCGATGGCGTTCTTGAAGGCTTCGCTGGGACGTTCCAACTGAGCCTGGAAGTCATCCATTGTTTCGAGATCGAGCAACTCGCCGCGATCGATCACGCACACACGGTCGGCAAACCCTTCGACCACATCGACGATCTGCGTCGAATAGATCACAGTCCTCTCGCGCTGCACGGCTTGTAGGCTGTGTCTGCGAAAGGCCGACAGTCCGCGAGGGTCCATGCCTGATGCGAAGGGTTCATCAAGCAACCACACTTCGGGATCGACCGCGAGGAGTGCCGCGAGCGCGGCCTTGTACGATTGCCCGCGCGACAGTGTTCCGATTTTGCAGCCTGCCAGTTCCAGAACGTCAAACTCATTCAGAAGTTCAATGACGCGATCTTCTGTTCCCTCGCCGTCAACTTCGTACATATCAAGCACCATGCTGATGTGCCTGATGACGGTCATTTCCGGATCGAAGTAGGGAAAGTCGGGCATGAAGCAGAACCGCCGACGCAGGTCGATGCGGTCGCGTCGAAAGAGCTCGCCGTCATAACGAATCTCGCCCGCATCGGGATCGACGATGCCCGCCAGGCACCGCAACAGCGTCGTCTTGCCGGCCCCGTTGGAGCCAAGGAGCACCACAATCTGCCCGGGATCGATTGTCAGCGACACCGACTTGAGCGCGGCGAGCGAGCGAAAGGACTTCGAGAGGTTGTCGATGTCGATGTGCATCACCGAGTTCCCAGTGAGGTGACTCCAGTAGACAAATCATACTCCGAGTGTCTACCAACATGCCAACGTCCATCGCCCAAATGGTTCGGCCGGACGACACAGCAATGCGACTTGCGGAAACAGACGTCGAGCGTAGTCATCACGCGGGATCTCTGCCCGCAAGTCGTGTCGATAGCGATTCCACCAGTTTCCACACGCCTCCCTTGCTTGCGCTGCGGGCTAATGAAGCTGCATCGCTGGCTCAGCCTCCAACGGTGACGGATGCACCTCTGGATCAATCGCGTGCGCCAACATCTCCAGGCTGTCGACCAGGCGCGGGCCGGGGCGGGAGAAGTAGTGCGAGCCGTTGGCGACGAAGACGCGTTCGCTCTTCACACAGGGGAGATCGGCGTAGCCGGGTTGGCTTCGCAGGATCGGCAGGTCTTCGAGTGTGCGGGCGATGTCGAAACCGCAACACGAGATGAACAACACTTCCGGCTGCGATTCGACAATCTCCGACCATGCGGTGGTGCGGCTGTCCTGTCCTTCGATGCCGATCACTTCGTCGCCGCCGGCGAGGCGGACGAGTTCGGGATTCCAATGCCCTCCGCAGAACGGGGGATCGATCCATTCGAGCAGCATCACTCGCGGACGGGCTTTCATAGTCGCCGACCGCGCGGCGACCGTGGCGACGCGCTGCTTCAAGTGTTCGACTTCTTCAATGGCTTGTGATTCACAACCCGCATGTCGGCCGACAACCAGCATGCAGTCGAAGACATCGTCGAGTCGCGTCGGTTCGAGGTTGATGACCTGCGGTTGTCCCGGCAGCGAACAGGCGGCGGCGGTGACTTCTTCCTCGGCCACTGCGCACACATCACACAACGCCTGCGTGACGATCAGGTCGGGACGCAATTCCTCCAGCACCGGCATGTCGAGTGTGTAGAGAGCCTTCTGCGTCTTCAGTCGTTCGCGAACGAGTTCATCAATCTCGCGACTCGATGCATCCTTGGGGATGAGTGTCTGCGTCACCTTCGGCAGTTCAATTACCGCTGGCGGATAGTCGCATTCATGAGTCACGCCGACCAACTGCTGCTCCAGACCGAGCCGACAGATCATCTCGGTGGCGCTGGGAAGGAGAGAGACGATGCGCATTGGCAGGTCGTTGGAGGAAGATCGAGAAGCGAGGGGGTGGCTCTGGTTACAGGTATTCTTCTCGCACGGGATGGAATACATCGAGTGCCTGCAGACCTTTGTCTTCCGCCACGACGCGATGAGGGACGCCGCCGGGAATGAAGTACATGTCGCCTGGAACGAGCACTTTCTCGACATCACCGACCTGAAACAGGGCGCTGCCGTCGATCACCATGCCAACCTGCTCGTGCGGATGGGCATGGCGTTCGACGATCGCATGCGGCTCGAACATGGCGAGCGACAGGCTCACCTTGTCGCCGGCGGCAGCATGAATCTGCACGCCGGGAAAAATGTCGTGCGTGGAACGCTCGGAAGGTGAGACAAAGATCGGTCGGGGCATGATGAATCGTGAGAAGGAAGATGGCGTTGTGGAGACTCGCGGCGTATTCGAGAATACAACGTGTGGAGAGAGTGTCAATTCCGGCGCGTTCTCACTGTAGGGAACGCCCTCTGTGGCGTTCCGTTGGCGGATTGGCGGGTGACTGAAGGATAAACTCACTCGTGAGGAGTTGCGTGGGCTCCATTATGGAGTTTATGTGCGCCACCATCCTGGAGTCTTCGACATGGACGATGCGGCATTGATCAGGCGATTCGTCGATTCGTTCCACCGGTTCGACAACATGACGATTGTGCCACCCGATCAATCATTTGATGTACTCCTCACGGAAGACTCGTTCGATGAGTATGGATTCGGCCATTTGCGACCCGCTGCAATTGCAACGCCGGAAGAGTGCCTCGGCGGCATTCGATCGCGGTTCGATGACGCACTTCCGCAGCTCTACGAACTACTCGTTCTCTCGTATCGCTGGCTGGAGGTCGACTTGGGAGTTTGCCGACTGTTGGCGAACGAGCCTGCCAGCGATCTCGGCCCATTGATGAAGCAGATATTCGGCGACCCAATACTGACGGCCAATCTCGTGCCGGCACGCCTGGTGCAGTTCGCGAAGGCGACCGACTCGTATGATCCCGTCTGCTTCGACCTCAATCGATTTCGCCATGGCGACTGCCCGATCGTGTGCGTCAATCACGAGTCGATCTTGTGCTACGACCAGATCGGAACGCCTCGCGAACTGTTTGGATCATTTCGCGAGTTGCTCGTTGCAGTTGTTGAGATGTAGATTCACTTCCCATCATCAATTGAGAAATGCAGGTTCTCATCCGTCTCCTCGCCATCCTCTGGGCATCACCCTATTCGTTGATGGGGCTGATGCTGGGAACCGTTGGCCTGTGCACCGGGGGTCGGGTTCGCAGGTGCGGGCGGGTGATTGAATTCTACGAAGGCGGAACGAAATGGTTGATCACGCGGTTGCCATCGGGGCAGTTTGTGCTGGCCTTGACGTTGGGACACGTCATTCTGGGTCAGACCGAGGCATCTCTCGACATCTCGCGCGAGCACGAACTGGTCCATGTGCGGCAATACGAACGCTGGGGGCCGTTGATGGGGCCGGCGTATCTGCTGTCATCTCTCGTCCTCTGGATTGCCGGCAAACGCCCCTACCGCGACAATCCCTTCGAACGCGAAGCGTATGATGTCGCGGGAGATGAGTGAAACGATGGTCACCCGACGCGTCAGCGAGGGAGTCGTGAAATTCAACGTGACAGGCCTGTCGTCGCTGCTTGCGGGTTTCGATGACGAACGCGAATGAAGGTGCACAAGGCTGACTGGACGCGAGACTCCACATGAGGCCGACATCGACATGATGTGTCGATCTCATGAAGCCCTCGCTGACGCGTCGGGTTACCATCAGAGATCGATTCCCTCAGCAGACGTGGCGAACTCAATGACGATTCCAAGGAGGTTCCGATTCATGATGCGCGCTACCAAGGCACTCCTACTCGCTCAATTCCTGCTCGCGGCAACGTTCGCGTTGGCCGACGATGCAGACACTCTCACAATCGTCACACTGGGCGATTCGATCACCAAGGGAGTGCGGCCGGGGGTCGAAGCCGACGAAACATTTGCGGCTTGTCTGCAGGTGGAGCTTGAAGAACTGGGGATCGAGACCGAGGTCATTAATGTTGGCATCGGCGGAGAGACGAGCGACCGCGGACTCGCCCGGTTGGAGGAGGCTGTCCTTGCACTGCAGCCCGACTATGTCACGATCATGTACGGCACCAATGACAGTTACGTTGACCAAGGGGGAACCGAGTCGCGACTGTCGACCGACGTGTTTCGCTTGAACCTGGAAGCACTGATCGACGGGTTGCGCGAGGCTGGCGTCGAGCCAATCTTGATGACCGAACCCTGTTACGCAGTCGATGGACCGAGAAACGGCCTGGGGGAAGACTGCAACGTGCGTCTGGCGGAGTACATGGAGATCACGCGGTTGATCGCAGCCGAGAAAGAGACGCTGCTGATCGACAACTTCCAGGTCTGGAGCGACGCGGCTGCCGAGGGAACTTACCTCAACGACTGGACGACCGACGGCTATCACCCGAACCCCGAGGGGCATCGGCAAATTGCGAAGACGATTCTGGAAGCCCTGCGTCCCGCGTTGACGATTCCGTCAGAAATGTAAGGAACGGCATTTCGCAGCAGTACGAGTGACGTTGGCTCCAAAGTCGAATCAGTCGCGCTGGATGTCTCCGGGCGTATTTGAACCCGCTGGGACTCAGGTTCTTTCGTTTGCCCGCCGGGACGACTAAGATCGAGAGACGCACTGAACCACGATTTCCCCCAGTGTGTCACCCCCACAGACTCCTGACTCCAGCCCCTGGCTCCTCAACAATGATCGGTATCGTCGACTACGGCATGGGAAATCTGCGGAGTGTGCAGAAGGGGTTGGAGCGCGTGGGAGCTTCCGCCCGAATCTGTACACATCCGGCGGATATTTCCAAGGTCGACAGGCTGATTCTCCCCGGTGTCGGGGCCTTTCGGGATGCCATCGCCGAACTGCAGAAGCAGGAATTCGTCGGCCCCATCCAGGAACATGTCGCGGCGGGGAAGCCTTTCCTGGGAATTTGCCTCGGTCTGCAACTCTTATTCGACCGGAGCTACGAGGATGGTGAGTATACTGGATTGGGGATGATTCCCGGGGAGGTGGTGCGATTCGAGTCGCAGCCCGACCTCAAGATTCCGCATATGGGATGGAACATGCTCCACCTCACGCGGCCGAATCCGCTGTTCGCGGGGATCGAAGAACAGCCCTATGTCTACTTTGTGCATAGTTATCACGTCGTTCCGCAAGATCGGTCGGTTGTAGCCGCCACGACCGATCATGGCGGCGAGTTTGTGTCGATGATCTGGTGGGACAACATGTTCGCGACTCAGTTTCACCCCGAGAAAAGCCAACGGGTGGGATTGAAGATTCTGGAGAACTTCTCGAACCTCAAAGAGTGAGAGGTCAGGGATCGGCAGCAACGATCGCGGCCACTTCCCCTGATTCCTACAACCCGACAACTTGTCACCATGACTCAACGCACTGATTCTGTCTCGCGACGCGGGTTTCTGGCCGCGGGAAGCATCTCGTTTGTCGGCAGCTCGCTGATGCTGGCCGACGCCGAAGCATCGCAACTTCGCGGCGGCCCCAAACGCTGCATCTTGATCGAGATGACCGGCGGGGCGAGCCAACTCGACAGTTTCGATCCGAAGCCTGATGCCCGTCGAGAGATTCGTGGCCCGCTCCGCGCGATCTCGACCGCCGTGCCAGGGGTCGCGTTCACCGAAGGGTTCCCGCGTTTGGCGGAGATGGCCGATCAGTTAATGGTCATGCGGTCGCTGCATCACGATGCGGCCCCGATTCACGAGACCGGGCAACAGTGGCTGCAATTGGGAGGCATGGGTTCGCGCTCGGGACGCCCACTCTCTTTGGAACGCATCGTGAATCAGGCCTTCGCCGTCGATTCGGGACGCAGCGTTGCCACACGCTTGGTTCCCTCGCTGGAAGACGAAGGCACGCTCGCGGCCATTGCGCTGAATGCCAAGCATGATGAAGCCGGACTCCCCGAATGCGTCGATCACGACTGTACCGAGATCGTGCAGCGCCTCGATTCTTCCGAGGTCAAGCAGGAGTTCGGCAACTCGTCGTTCGCGGTTCGCGCCACGCTCGCGCATCAGCTGCTGCGAAAAGGACGGCGGTTCATCACGATCCCGATGTTCGAGACGCCGCATGCGGCAGGAACCTGGGACATTCACGGACACAAACCGACCGCGCCCGGCACTGCTTTCGATTACGGCGGTCGTCTGGGACGCAGTTTCGATCAGACGTTGTCTAGGTTGCTGGAAGTGTTACGAGCCGACGGCTTGCTGCAGGAGACGATGGTCGTCTGCGTCGGCGAGATGGGCCGCACGCCGAAACTCAATGCCGCCGGCGGTCGCGACCACTGGACCTCGTGCTGGTCGGCCCTGCTGGCCGGCGGTGGCTTGCCCGGTGGAACGGTAATCGGTCAGTCGGATGCAACGGGATCGACGCCGATCGAACGTCCGGTGCATCTGGCCGAGTTCATGGCCACGGTCGTTCATCAGTTGGGCATCAATCCGATGGCGGAACTCGCGGTGAGTGATCGCGTGCGTCCCCTGATCGGTCATCGTGCGATGCCGGAGATCGTGGGCTAAGGTCGTTGGACTTTCGTCGATGGACGTTGGACACTACCAACGCGCCAATTGACTCATGTGGCGATCCTTCGTTCTGGTTGCCCGACACGCCTTCATCGACCTAAGTCCAACAATCATGCTCAATGACCTCGCCTGGGATCTCGTGCAACAGTTGATGCTCGGCGAAGAGGATCTACGCGTTGATATTCACAACTTCGATGGCGGCGGAGCGGTCATCGACTGCGGCATCGAAACCGTCGGCAGCCTGTCGGCCGGACTGGCGCTCGCGGAAATCTGCACGGCAGGGTTGGCGGAGCTGTCAATTCATCCAGGCACTATCGGCGACATCGGTTGGCCGCAGGTCTTCGTGCAGTCGGATAATCCGGTCGAGGCGTGCCTGCTCAGCCAGTATGCGGGGTGGTCGATTCAGGTGAAGGACTTCTTCGGCATGGGCTCCGGACCGATGCGGGCCCGAGCGGGGAAGGAAGAGATCTTCAAGGAGCTTGAGTTCGACGATTCAGATTCTGACTTCGTGGTAGGCATCCTCGAAACCGGCGATCTGCCGGGCTCGGACGTCATTGGGTACATCGCCGAGACGTGCAAGATTGATCCGGCTCAGGTCTGCTTGCTGGCCGCTCCGACGAGCAGTCTCGCCGGTAACCTGCAAGTTGTGGCCCGCAGTCTCGAAACCGCCATGCATAAACTGCACGTGTTGGGTTTCGATGTGAGCCGTGTCGAAGCCGGTTGCGGCTGCGCTCCATTGTCTCCGGTGGCGGCCGACGATTTGACCGGCATCGGCCGCACGAACGACGCCATCCTCTATGGAGGTCGCGTGACGTTGTGGATGGATGGAGACGACGATTCGATCGCCGAGATCGGCCCGCAGATCCCATCGAGCGGATCGAGTATGTATGGCCGGCCGTTCCTCGAAGTCTTCCAGGCTGCGGGAGGCGACTTCTATCAGATCGATCCGAACCTTTTCAGCCCGGCCGAGGTCTTGATTCACAACATCGAGACCGGCAAGGTGCATCACTTCGGCGGCTTGAATGTCGACGTGCTGAAGAAGTCGTTCGGGCTGAGTTGACGTGGAGGAAGATTCATGACGGTTGAACCCCTTCCACCTGTGGTCGGCATCTCGCACGCCGTTGTTGCCGATGTTGGTGACGTTGCTTCACTCTTCGATCAGTACCGTCAGTCCTATGGACAGGCATCGGACCTCGATGGGGCGCGTGCGTTCCTGAAGGAACGATTCGAGAACAGCGAGAGCGTCATTCTGCTGGCCCGACGCAACGGCGAACCAGTCGGTTTCGTGCAGTTGTATCCCTCGTTCTCATCGGTTTCGATGCGAAAGATCTGGATCCTGAACGATCTGTTCGTCGCACCTGCTGCACGCCGATTTGGTGTTGCCGCCGCGTTGTTGGATCGCGCTGCTGCGTTTGCCTCCGAGACAGGGGCCGTGCGACTCGCGCTGGCAACTACTCACGACAATGTTGCTGCTCGGGCGCTCTACGAACGGGAAGGGTGGACCGAAGAGAGTGAGTTCGTCCACTACCTGCGTGAATGCAGCCATCGACGTTGATCAGATTCGCGTCGACATGCAGCGAAACAAATACTCATTACACCCCGCGCGGTTGGTCGTTCTGAGGTTCTCCAGCTCGAAGCCTCGCACGCGCATCAAGGCCGGCACTTCTTCGGAATGTCATGGAGTTGGGAGCGGCCCCCACATCTAAACACTCTCAGCGAACGTCCTTCTCGGTCGCAACACATGCCAGTCGTAGAGGATTGATGCCAGGATGAGCAAGATTGCCAAGACGATCAGCCATGAATAGGGATTGTCGAGCGAGATGCGTGTCGGCTCCCACGTCTGCGTCGGTTGATGAGTGCCCGGCTGCAATGACGTTAACTCCGACTCGATCGGGTCGAAGAAGTTGACGGCAAACGTGCCGTGCAACTGCTCTCCTTCTTCGATCGTGTAGACGCCGGTCTGGTCGAGTCGCGTCACTTCAACGAAGTGATTGCGATCGCGAATGAGCGTGCGGCGCGTTCCATCGGGTTCGACGAGTTGCAGGTCGGCGATGTCTTCGGTTTCGAGCGGGTCGAGACGCAGTCCGACTTCTTCGTTCAGTCGATAGTTCCAGCGCCTGAGTCCCGGCAGGGCTAGACGCCGATTCTCGATCAAGTTGACGAACAAGATGGGCCAGTCGGGACTGTCACCGAGATTCGAGCGGGCGAGGTCGATGTTCATCAGGTAGCCGAGCGTTTCGGTTCCGATGAGTTGCCCCATCAGCACCGTGGCCCCCGAACTGATCACCGGCACCATCGACAATTCGAGAGGCTGCACGCCGCCCCAGACGACGCCGCCGAGGACAATGCCGTCCATCAGGAGGTTCTGTTTTTCAATCACGTACGGTCCCGCCAGATCGCGCGCGGTGGTGCGGGCTTCTTCCGAGGGATCGATCGGGCCGATGCCGAGCCACCAGAGGTCGTCGCGCGACGGAGGCATCGCGGCTGCCGACGTAATCCACAGATGGGCTTCGTCGGGAGGGCCGGGTTGCCACTCGGGAATGGCGACAAGGACTCGCTGCAGCAACTCGAGTTCGCGCGAGTCGGCAGGCAGGGCGGTGTGAATCGTGACCGTGCGGACCGCCGGTTCAACCAGGACGACTTCGTTGTCGGTCGCCAGTCCGTCATCAGGTGAAGCGATCGTGATTCGCAATCGTCCCAGGCCGCTGGGGACCGTCGTTTCGAAAGGGCGTTCGTCTCCGGCGTCGACCGTCACCGACTGCTCGAAGATCGTCTGTTCCTGCGCCGTTCCCAGCACGGCCAGCGTGATTGGTTCTTCTCCATAGTTCGACAATCGAAAGAAGATCGAACCTTCGCCCGACTGTGAGTCGAACGTCCAGCGGGCGGCGGAGATCGCCGCGTTCTCGAGTTTGCGGCCCATCGCGACCACCTCCATTTGTGCCGGAACCGACTCGATCGGCTCGGGCATGTCGTCAGTCAGAAAGAGGAACTCTCCTTCCGAACCGAGGACTTGAATCGCTTCGTCCCACGCCGACTGAAAGTCGTGACGGGCCGCGCGAGGATCCCACGCCGCCAGTACACGGCTGGCATCAATCCAGTCCATGGCGCGGGTTCCCATCAGCGTGGGTTGTATCCCGCTGCGTATCAGCGTGAGACGCACGCTGCGGTCTTCCTGGTTGACGCGTCGTTCGATCTCGGCAACGGCGACATCGCGAAACGTGAGTCCCTGTTCGCGCAATCCGCGCATCGATGCCGAGTCGTCGAGCACGATCACGAGGTGCCGAGCCGACGCCATGTCTGACACGCGCGGTTCACTCAACGCCAATGTGATGAGCAACGCCGCCAGCAGTTCGAGGATGAGTGAAGTCGTGATCGGCAAACGATCCCGCCGTCGCCCCGCACTGGAGATGCGCGTCTCGACACCCCAGAGATATGCCCCGCCCACAAGCAAAGGGGGGAACCGGCGATGGAACATGTGGATGCCGACAATCGCCGGCAGGGCCAACAGTCCGAGCAGTCCCAGGGGGTTTGCGAAGTACATTTATGGATGATTCGGGATTGGGGAGGTGGCATTGGGTGATTAGACGTAATCCTCACTCCCCATATGTCTCATTGTGGCTGCCATGTCGAACGGGATCAACTTGGCGTCATCGACTGCAAGATCCGATTGGCCAACTCCACATGTTGGTCGGGCGGCAGTTCCTCGGCGCGTGCATTTTCTGAAATCTGCAACTCGGCAAAGGCGGCTTCGATCTGGCTCTTCTCAATTTGGTCGCGATACATGCTGGAGAGGACGCCTCGCAGCAGCTTACGACGGTGGAGGAACGCGCCGCGCACATATTCCAGATAGAATTGTCGATCATGAATCTTTTCACGCCGAGCGAGATCGGGCGTAATCAGCACGATGGCTGAATCGACCTTGGGTCGCGGCCAGAAGACTTTCGGAGAGAGTTTCTTCAGCGACTTCACATGGCTTTGCGACTGCAGCCAGACCGACATCGCTCCGTAGTTGTCATCACCGGGGCCGGCTCGCAGTCGCAGGGCGAGTTCGTATTGAATGGTGATGACCATTCGCGTCCACGGGAGTTCCGTGGCCATCAGGTTCGACACGATCGGCGTCGCGATGTTGTACGGCAGGTTCGCCACCAGCTTGAGCGAGCGCTCGGGTTCGAGGCTCAACTGCTTCTCGACTTCTTCAAGCACCTCGGTCGCGATGCGATTCTTGTTCTTGAGGGCATCGCGGTTCAGTAGTGTGACATTCTGCTTGCGGGCCACGGCTTCGCTCGCCATGCGGTGCATGTTGGCATCGTACTCGACCGAGACAACATGCCCCGCGAAGTCGGCGAGGTTGGTCGTCATGCCGCCGGTGCCGGCCCCGACTTCAAGAACGACGTCGTCGAGCGTCAACTCCGCATGCTCGACGATAAAGTCGATCAGATTGAGGTCGATCAGAAAGTTTTGTCCAAGATCGTGCCGAGGATGCAGCCCCTGCTCTTCGAAGAGGGTCATCAAATGGCTGCGGGTCTGGCGTTTTTGGTTGTTCATCGCAGCCGTCTGACATTCGCCCGCAACGCGAGCCAGGCCTTGTTCCTTAAAGATTGATTTTGGTGTGATTGAAGAGGACCGTCTTCAGCCCGCTCAAAACTCGCTCGAACGCCACCGAAGGTCGTCCAGCGGCATGTTCTCACGGATCCAAGAAGGAAACAACTACGCGAGAAGTGACCGGCGAAATGCCACTTCCATTGGAAGCCGTTTCAAAAAAAACCGTAGGACGGGCTTCCGCGCCCGTCTGGCCGTCCTACTGAGTTCTGAAAACTGCCTCAACCAAGCCTTGGATTGCGATCCTCAGTCTGCAGTTGCGGTTGGATTCAAGCAACGGCTCGTCTGTCGTTGATTGAGTTGGCTCAGCCTGGAGAATTCACACATCCTCGGGGACGTTTCACCACCCCATGGTGACCCGAGGCGTCAGCGAGGGCTTCGAGTTTCCATTCCGATCTGCAGGAATCACCCGTCACGCTCCCCTCACACTGCAGCCCCCATTCCGCAGCCGTTATCCTCTCGTCTGGCTCCAGACCCCTGACTCCTGACTCCCAGCCCAGCCGCAATGCCTCAAGACCAACTCATTCAAGTCGGCCACAGTCCCGATCCGGACGACGCCTTCATGTTTCATGCCCTGGCGAACGATTGCATCCCCACGGGGAAGTATCGCTTTACGCATACGCTGCAAGACATCGAGACATTGAACCGCCGTGCCCTCGCGGCTGAGTTGGAACTGACGGCCGTCAGCCTGCATGGGTATGCCTATCTCACCGATCGCTACGCCCTCTGCAATTGCGGAGCCAGCATGGGTGATGGTTATGGACCAATGGTTGTTGCGAAGCGAAAGCTGTCGCGCGATCAGGTTCGCGAAGTGAAGATCGCTGTTCCGGGAACGATGACGACCGCCTTCCTGGCGATGTCGCTCTGGCTCGATGGTTCGAAGCAAGCGAAACCTCTGGACCCGGATGCGATCCCGCCGAGACCCTTTCCGTATGACTTTGTTCCATTGGCGGCAGAGAGGGCCGCGTTTCAGTTCGAGGTTCATCCGTTCGATGAGATCCTGAACGTCGTCGAGCGCGGCGAGTGTGATGCCGGCCTGATCATTCACGAAGGCCAACTCACCTACGAGCAACAAGGTCTCGAACTCTGCGTCGATCTGGGAGCCTGGTGGATGGAAGAGACCGGCCTCCCGCTCCCCTTGGGGGCCAACGCCATTCGCAAGGACATGGGACCGACCGCGATGCGCGAAGTGACCGACCTGCTCCAGCAAAGCATCGCCTACGGCCTCGAACATCGCGAGGCGGCTCTCACTCACGCTTTGCAATATGGTCGCGATCTCGACCGGGCCCAGGCCGACAAGTTCGTCGGCATGTACGTCAACGACTGGACCCTCGACTTCGGCGCCCGCGGCCGCAAGGCAGTCGCCGCACTGCTTCAAAGAGGTTATCAGGCTGGGTTGATCCCGGAGCCGGTGGAGCTGGAGTTCATCTGATTCACCGATGAATGACGAAAACTCACCCGATCTCGCTCCCATCACTCGCTATCTGAGGGCGATGTATCGGTCCCGGTTGTTGGTGGCGGCGGTTAAGCATTTGCGGGTCTTCGAGCAGTTCGGCGATCAACCTCTGTCGTTGGCTGATCTGCAAACGAAGCTGGGACTGGCTGACCGGCCGACGATGGTGCTGGTGCCGGCGTTGTGTGCGATGCAGTTGATCGAGATTGATGACTCGCAATATCTCACGCTGACCGAGCAAGGTCATCACCTCAAGTCGTCGACGCATCCGAATCTGACGGAGTACGTCGGTCTCGAAGGTGATGACCCTGGCTGCGTCGAAATGGCACAGCGACTGCGAAACGATGGCCCCAGCGACCAGTCGGGAGGGACCGCCTACGTCAAAGAGGGTGCAGAGCCATCGCCGATGGACGATCCCGAACTGGCGCGGATGTTGACGCTCGCCCTCTCGGGACGGGCGGCATTGCTGTCGCCGATCGTGGCGAAGTCGTTGCCCGGGGGAAGCGGCCATCTGCTCGATGTCGCCGGCGGCAGCGGTTTGTTCACCTATGAATGGTTGCTGGCCAACCCCGATGCGACAGCCACGGTGTTCGACCGACCACATGTGCTGACGGTGGCCGCCGAGTTTCTCGATTCGTTCTGCAAGAGCGATCGACGGGGAGCAGCCGGCGTGCGCAACCGCGTTCAACTGACGCCGTGCGACATGCTCAGCGATCCCTTGCCGGACGCCGATCTCATTCTGGCAGCGAGTCTGTTTCACGACTGGCCGACACCGACCTGCGAGTTGCTGGCGAAGCGATTCGCATCGGCCCTTAAGCCCGGCGGCGAAATCTGGATTCACGATGCCTTCATGAATGACCGACTTGATGGCCCGTTGGAGGTGATCGACTACTCGGCTCAACTCTTCTGGTTCACCAAGGGAAGGATCTACTCGCGTCGAGAATATCGCAGTTGGCTCGCACAGGCAGGCCTGCAACCGACATCGGTCGAGGCTGCCACTCAAATGGACTACGGACTGATCTCAGCGACGAAGTGACGCGTCAATTGAGCGATCGGACCGGTTCACGATAGAGCACTGATCCACGGCAGTTCCGAACCGAAGATCAGGTCTGATTGACGGTGTGGTTGCCATTCGCTGTGATAAACGGGTAATTGTTTGCGAATCGGAATGATGTCATGTCTGGCGTTCAGCGTGAGCGGCATTCATTCTCCCTCGTCCGACAAACCTCCGACACGTTTCCATCGTGCGAGCCAGACTGATGAAATTACATTTCTACGCCGCAACGACTCTCTGTCTCTGCGTTGCACTCGTGCAGACCGCGGGACAGGCGCAGCAGGATCCGGCGTTTTTTCCTCTGGAACCGGCGGATACGTCGAGCCCGAGAGCCACTCTCAACAGCTTCATCGATGCGTGCAATGAGTTGTACAACCTTGCTTCGCAGCAGGGAACCTCGACGGACTTCGCGACGACATTCCTGCCGACCACCGAGCGGATTCTCGATTGCCTCGATCTGAGTGGACTCCCTCCCGAGTTGAGTGAAACCGTCGGCGTGGAATCGGCGGTCTATCTCAAGGAAGTCCTGGATCGCGTCGCATTACCACCGGATGCCGAGATCCCTGTTCCTGGTGAGACAGCCGATTCGCCGGCTCTCACACGGTGGCAGATTCCGCACACACGCATCGAGATCGTGCTCGTTACCGAGGGCTCTCGTCAGGGTCAGTACCTCTTCTCCGTCGACACCGTGCGCCGGGCTGCCAGATTCTACAGTGCCGCGAAACAACTTCCCTACCGCAGCGACGGACCTGTCATCTCGCTCGGATTCCAAGAGCGTTATGCCGCACTGACGAAGCGTCAGCCGACGTTGGCATCGGATACTTCGAGTCCGCGCGGCACATTGACGCTGTTTCTCAACACAATGGACGAAGTCGACGAGATCATTCGGTCAAATCGTTATATCCATCGGACGGGGCCGGAGTTGCAGGCGAAGGCGATGCAGATCATGAGTTGTCTGGATCTGAGCGAACTCCCCGACTACGCACGCGAAGAATACGCCATTGAAGCGGCAGTCTGCCTGAAGGAGATTCTCGACCGCATCCCAGTCCCTCCCGTGGAAGAGATTCCGGGGCCGGAAAACATCGAAGGTGTGGCAACCGGCGAGCAGGTGTTGCGCTGGCAGATTCCCAATTCCCGCATCACGATTGCCAAGGTTATCGAAGGGGAACACCGAGGGGCGTACCTGTTTTCATCAGCGACCGTCAGTCGCGCGGCCGCTCTCTACGAGGAGATCAAAGAGCAGCCGTATCGAACCGAGGGCCGCCCTGTGTCTGAAGGATTGCATGACTGGTGGCTGACAGCACCCGGGGATCCCAACATGGCCGTCTGGGTCGAACAACTTCCTGACTGGTTTCGACACCGCGTCTTCGAGCTTGCAGTCTGGCAATGGACTGGGTTGTTGCTCGCCATGTGCGCGGGCCTGGGCCTGATGGCCATCGTGTACCGGATTGGGCGCATCCGCAGCGGGAGAATCCGCGAACGGGGCGCGCTGCGCTACTGGGGCACGCTCGTATTTGCCGTGGTGGCCATGCTGGTACCGCTGGCCTTCAAGTACGTCGTGTGGGAGTATCTCACGATTCGTGGTTCGACACTCTACATCGTGAACTTCATCGCGGATCTGGTTTTTCTCCTATCTCTGATCGTCGTGATCATCGCGATCACCAACCGGCTGGCTGACTCGGTGGTCGCGGTGCGGACGGTTCAAGCCGATGGACTGGACGCCAGTCTGATTCGCATTCTCTGCCGCATGCTGGGGATCATCGCCGCGATCGTCGTCTTCCTGGAAGGAGGCCGATACCTCGGTTTCCCGCTGGCAACGCTATTGGCCAGCGCCGGCATTGGTGGTTTGGCGATTGCGCTGTCGGCCCAAGGGATGATCAAAGGGCTGTTCGGGACGGTCATGATCCTGCTCGACAAACCCTATCGAGTCGGCGAACGGATCGTTGCGAAGGGCCAGGACGGCGTGGTCGAGGAGATTGGCTTGCGCTCCACCAAGCTCCGTGCCTTTCTCACGAATCACGTCGTCTCCATTCCGAATGACCAGATGGCGGATGCCGAGATCGAGAACATCGGCAAACGCAAGCACATCCGCAGGATGTCCAACATTCATATCCCGCTCGATACATCCATGGAGAAGGTCGAAAGGGCCGTGGCGGCGGTTCGAGCAGCACTAGCCGACCACGAAGGCATGGATCCGGAATTCCCACCACAAGTCTACTTCAATGAATTCAATCCCGACTCATTCAATATTCAGATCATCTACTGGTACACGCCTCCCGACCTGTGGAGTTACTACGCCGCTTGCGAGAAACTGAACTTCGACATCTTTCGAGCCTTCGAAGAATACGGTGTTCAGTTCTCGTTGCCGGTGCGCCATTCCTATTGGAAGGAGGACAGCCGGCAGGGGCCGCTGGAAATCAACGTGGTGAACGAACAGGCCCGCTCCGACAAGAGCGATTCCCAGCCGACAGGTTCAACATTTCCCAACGCTGAGTGAACGAGTTAGTAATACGGACGACACTGGCCGAATAATGCGAGCGCAGTGGATAAAGCTCCAAGCAATCACCTGATCGATCGCTGCGCCCGTTGGCAGATTCTTTCCGTCTCGGGCGTCGGCGAGTCGGCCTGCCATCTCTCGCACAGATTGCGCACCCAGTTGGGTTGGGACTTCGAGGCGTCGTTCAGCCAGTTGGCGACGGAGTCCTGGACGTAGCGTGAAGGGTCGCTCTTTACCGGATCCAGCAAGGGTAACGCGTCCTGCGGACGTTGCTTGAGCGCGGTGAGATGGGCGCACCAGACGCCGCGGGGGCGCGTGATCTCCACCGCATACCGGCGGATGTTGGGAGCCGGATGCTTGACCCATGTCTTGAACTGCCGGATGGCAGGTGTCAGGTCGTCGATGATGTGGGGCCGAATCGCCAGCCAGGCCCACTCGCGGACGCCGAAGTGCGGGTCGTCGGCCAGAGGGCGAATTCTGTCGAGCCGTTGGGCCAGGCTGTAGCTCGATTCCAGCGCGACGACATAACACGCCCAGCCACGCACCGTGTCGGAAGGATGGAGCGTGATCTCATTCAATCGTGAGACGCCTGCCTGTTCCCAGATGTGGTCGGCCACGACGGCCATCCGCTGAGTGATCGGGGCGTTCGATGTCAGATCGATATCGCTCGGCACCTTCACCGCCGGCAACGCTGCCTTCAGCAGTTTGCGGAAGTCGATCGCCAGCGACTCGACGAGGTTGGCAGCTTCCCGCTCGCCACGATGGAGCGCCTTGAGGACAGCCGACGGGATCTCGCTGCGCCGCCTTGCTCCCTTGGCCGTTTTCGGAGAGAGAACGCGATCGACCAATCGCTTGAGCAGGGCGCAGGCCTCGCGATGAATTCCCGGCTGCGTGCTTTCTCGCGGCCCGGCCACGTTGAGGACTTGGATCTTCTTTCGCGTCAGCCACTTTTCGATGCGATTCAGATCAAGCTTCTGATGCAGGTCGATCACCAGCAATGGCTTCTTGAGCTTGTCGGCGAACTCAGCCGTGAGGGCGGTGCCGCCGGTGAGGGGACCACGTGAAAGTACCAGCGTGCCGTCGCTGTCGCGAACGTTGAACCGCGTTCGCTGGGCATACGACTTGGAATCGGTCTCCCGCAGTGGATAGCGGGTGGGAATGCGGCCATCCTCGGCCTTCCGCCCTGCAGGGCACCAGCCGCCACATTCGAGTTTGCGATCGATTGCGACATCGAGCGCTGCCCGGTCGACGCCGGTCTGTCCGCCGGAGACGAGTTTTCGAAGCATGGAATGAGATGAAATGGCGAGATGCGGACGACGTCGTTGGTGGAGGATTCTAAAGAAGAACGCGGGTTGGAATCATCCATGAACAATCCGACGTTTGGGATCTTCTCGATCAGCGCGAACTTCGCCCGCTGACTGGACCTGACGCCGCTGGCAGACGACGATGCAGGCCGTCCGGTCACATTCGCTTTTCTCCTGTTCGATCACATCGCGCCATGTCTCGAAACACTCTTGCCACGCTGGGTATCGCAGTCTTGCTCGCCATCGCATCTCCGCTCGCGGCTTTCGATGACATCCCCACCACGCCTCCGCCGGGGGACGAGAACATGGTGACGCACGGCCCCATCCTGGGTCGGCTGTCGGCCGATGGTGTTGGCATTTGGGCCAGAACACAAAGGCCCGGAGTTTTCGCGGTGCGTTACGGCGTCGATCCCGATCTGCTCGACGAAATCAGTCAGTCGGTGGAGACATCACTTGAACACGACAACACAGGTTGGGTGCACTTGCAGGAGTTGCAGCCCGACACACGTTACTACTACGAACTGCAAATCGTGGAGAGTCGAGGCCGCAGCGGACGCAAAGGGACGTTTCGCACGCTCCCCTTCGGTCCTGCACTGGTCGATGAAGAATGGAACCCCGATGGACTATACAACTTCAGCTTCGAGTTCGCGTGCGGAAACAATCAGAACCCGTGGCATTCGAGCGGCCCCGAACTGCCAACGTTTCGCACGATGCTGCGCGAGATCGGCGACGAAGTCGACTTCGCGATTCTCAATGGTGACTGGCTCTACGAAACGCAGCGCGAGTACACGCCTCAGCAATGGGCCGGACAAGTCGGCATCTCGCAGGAAGACATCCCCTATGTTCTTCAAGCGGCTCCAACACTCACCGGTGTGTGGGAGAACTACAAGCACTTCCTCAGTCAGGGACAGTCGCTCTCGGAGTGGCATCGCAACGTGCCGAGCTTCTTTACGTTCGATGATCACGAAATCCTCAACGACGTCTGGGGGGCGGGAACACCCGGCATGCGCGACCGTCGCGCGGTCTTCCGCGACATTGGCGTTCGCGCCTGGTACGACTATCTCGGCTGGAGTAACCCGAGCGAATTCATGTCGCAGGTACACCTCAGTCGCGGTGTCGTTGAAGCGGGGAGCGACATTCTGGTGGATGAATCAGTCGACTTCACGCAGCTTAACCTCGAAGACTTCAACAACCTGCATATCCATTGGGGCACGCCGACGGCGGGCGTCAACGACAATTCCCTCGATCTCGTGGATGGCGATCCCAACGCCGGAGTGTATGGGATTGTCGAAGTCGTCTCGCCCCACGAGATGCGCATCACTCCGGCCGCAACGACTGACGGAAACGTGGGCTACTCGATCGGCAGGCGCAGCTATTACCGCATGCAGGTTGCCAATTGCGACTTCTTCTTTCTGGACACTCGTTCGGAGCGGGAGATGCACGACACCCGCGAACCGAACAAAGACATTTCGATGCTCGGCTTGCCGCAACGCGAATGGCTGTTGAATGGCCTTGCCGAGAGTGAAGCAGAGTTTGTCTTTCTCGTCTCGTCGGTGAATTTCATGGTTCCGCATGTGGGCGGAGGGGCGATTCGCGAAGGGGACAAGGACGAAGCCTGGACCGTCTTCCTCCGCGAGCGCGAACTGCTGATCGAGACGTGTGACGCGATGACTCAGCCGGTCTTCGTACTCACCGGCGATCTGCATAACAGCTTTGCAATCCAGATCACCGACAACGTCTTCGAGTTGGCCTCAGGACCACATAACTCGAACAACCATTGGGCCAGTGATGAAGGGGGCCGGCCCGCCAACGGACCGTATCAATACGGCCCCAGGCCGTGCGACATTCTGTGGTCGACCTGGTTCTCGGACGATGTCCCCCGACAGCATCTCACGCATGTCTCGTACTGCGTGGTGCAGGTGAACAACGTTTTCAACAACCCCCAAGTCTTTGGGCAGAACTATGCAGCCGACGAAACAAGGTGGGTGGCCTACCCGCGTCCGCACGTCATTATCCGCTACTACGATGGCCGCACCGGGGAACTGCGTTTCGCGCATTCGGTGCAAGCGGGAGAGTGATTGGTGACATTCATGGATCAAGCTTTCGCCAGAAGGGTTTTCGAATCGATGACCAATGCTCACATCTACCGCGCGATCCTGGTCGGCTCGTTGTCACTCATCGCATTGGGAGTTATGTCGAAGGGATGGGGAGAGGAAGACGCCGACCCTTCATCCACACAGGCATCGACCGACGCCGACGACCCACCCGCGAATATCACGCGAGTTACGGTGGAGGCGGCCCGCAGGCAGGCGGAGATTCTGCATACCGCTGTTCATTCCACGCTTCAGGTGGTGCATCATCGCTACTACCGCGAAGACGAGGGGTTGCCGATTGTGGCCGCGACGTTACGCGAAGTGTTCGCCGATCTGGAATCCGAGGAGAACGTTTCACTGCGGTGGTTGACCGTCGAAGGTCAAGTGATGAACACCGAACATCGGGCACAGAATCAATTCGAGCTCGATGCCGTCGAAGCACTTTCATCGGGAGATACAGCATTTGAACAAGTCGAGGACGGATTCTATCGACGTGCCGGTGCCATCACGCTGACGAACCAGTGCCTGAAGTGCCACGTTCCCGATCGCACGTCGACCGAAGATCGAACCGCCGGGCTCATCATCGCGATCCCAGTGCCTGAGCCATAAGGGCGCGTTCACATCAGACATTTCGAATAAACGACAAACCTTGAAGGACATCCACATGTCGGAACAGAATCGCGTGGCCATTATCACCGGTGGCGGCACCGGCGTGGGGCAGGCGACGGCGAAGCAGTTAGCGTCCCAAGGCTGGGCCGTGGTGGTCAACTACTCGCGATCGAAGGATGATGCCGATCAAACTGTGGCGGCCATTCAAGGCGCCGGAGGGCGGGCCATCGCAGTTCAGGCCGACGTCGCTGTCGACGCGGAGTGCCGGGAATTGGTCGCGGGAACGCTCGCCGAATTGGGTCGCGTTGATCTGCTCGTCAATTGCGCCGGCATCACTGAGTTCATCCCTTTCGGGAATCTCGAAGAAGTGAGTGACGATGTCTGGTTGCGGCTGTATCAGGTGAATGTGATGGGCGCGTTTCATTGTGCCCGTGCGGTGCGGGAGCCGATGCTGGCAACGGGAGGCGGGCAGATCATCAATATCAGCAGTGTGGCGGCTCAGCTCTCTCAGGGGAGTTCGATACCCTACTGCTGCTCGAAGGCCGCTCTCGACAGTTTGACTGTTTCGCTGGCAAGAACGTTCGCACCCCACATTCGCGTCAACGGCATCGCTCCCGGTTTCATCGCAGGGCGCTGGACACAGGCCGGCCTGGGCGAGCGTTACGAGTCGATCAAAGAGGCGTACGCCCAGACACTGCCGCTCGAAAAAGTCTGCACACCCGACGACATCGCCGCCGGCATTCTCAGTCTGGTCAACGGCAGCTCACTCGTGACCGGTCAGACCCTGACAGTCGACGGCGGCATGATGATCTCGGGGTTTCAAGTGAAGTTCAGTTGAAGCCTGCTCTCTCAGTCCTCCTCCAACTCAAGCACCTTCGGCGTCAGCAGCACGAATAAAAACTCTTCGCGGTCGTAGCTCGGCGGGAGGCCGATGAGGAAGGAGTGACTATCGACGATTTCCGCAGACGAGCGAATTCGCATTTCGCGCAGACGGGGGATCTGCAAAGTCACCTCTTCGCCGTCTTCCATGACCGTGGTGACGGTCTGCACATCGATCACGTTCGAGAATCTGAGGTCGCAATCGATGTCGACGGCAGTGTGATCGGCAGAAATCTTTGCGGCGATCTCCAGCTCCAGACCTTCGTTGCAGATCTTGAGCTGAGGCACCCGGTTCCCTTCCACATCGGTCAACATGCCGACGGCAAAGGGGCGTTGCACACCTGAAAAGATCGTTCCCGACTGACCATTGAAAAGTGTGACCTTCGGCGTGTAGAGCGTGTTCGAATGCCTGTCTCCCTGAGCGGTCTCGATCAGACGCCGAACTTGATGAGGTTCGAGTCGAGCGAGAAACATCGGCACATGTTCTTCGACGGAAGCGACTGCGGAGAGATGACGTTCGCTGGCCGTTCGAGAGATGGGTCGATTGAGCTCACTTCTCGAATCGCCCGAGTGATTGTCGGAGGAAATGATCGAGTCCCAGCCGATGCCTGCGGTGGTCGCGACGTTGCCGCGAGACGTGATGAGGCGGCACTCGAACGAGACCTGCCCGATGCCACTTTGCTCCCAGGCCGCAATCGCCTGACGAAAACTGCGATGCACGGATTCAGGAGCATTGAGGCTGACACGTTGTTCATCGTTTTCGTTGCGAACAGCGAGGCGTGGAGTATCGATCTCCGAATTGCCAGTGCCAGTCACTTCGCTCGACGTGGTATCAAGCAGTTCAAGGAACTCGATGTTTGCAACACTGAAGTGGTGCAGCAAATGGAGTCGGATTTCCCGTAACGCCTCCTCAACCGTGAGGTCTGAGTGCTCACTGATCGTCGCAACAGCCGTGGTCACGTCGTACTCTTTCGAAGCCCATGACTGTGAAGCCTCTCCATCATCTCCAAAATGAATCTCAGATGAAGCGACCGAGAAACCACCCGCGTGCAGTGGCCAGTAGAGATCGCGGACCACCTCATCTTGCGAAGGAGGCGCGGCGTCGGTGAGACCGACGGCGGCGATGCAGGCAATCAAAGTCACAATGAGAGACTGCTGCACACGAAGTTGCCGACGCGTGGCCCACCGCATCGCCTTGAGCCGACCGGCGACCGCTCGCTTCTGAAACAGCCCTGAGAACAGCCCCAACAGCGAAACCGGCACCATTACGCGCCAGCCTGTGCGGTTGCCTCGTCCCGCAAGCGACAGGAGCAGTTCGGCGTATTCGCGCGGGGCGGCGGTATCGCTGGCTTCGTCTGACGACAAACGTTGCAGCACCATCGCATCGCGTGACTGCTCGCGCAGTTGGCCATATCGGCAGGCCGCGAGCCAGAAGAACGGGTTCCACCACTGAGTCGCCCGCACCAGAACCAGCAGCCAATTGACCGCGACATCCCAACGTCGAATGTGCATCAGCTCGTGCAGCATCACCATTCGCAGTTGACGGTCGGTCAGTTCGAGCGAATGAGTCGGCAACAACAACCATGGCCGGAAGACTCCCATCACCGCCGGTTGCGAAACTTCATCGCTCACCAAAATCGGCACTTGGCGTGTGAGGTGGACCTGCTCGCAACATGTGTTCCAGAGGGCGAGCAAGCGGGCATCGGTTGATGGAGTCACTCGCGACAATCGACGGGCGAATCGCCAATGCGTTGAGATTGTCATTCCCAGTACGGTTACCACTCCAACCAACCAGACGAGTGGCAGCCAGTTGATGATGATCTCAAACAATGTGGGATGAAAACCGCCCGATATTGATGGATCGATCGCATTAGGTGGCGCAGCCACTTCACCATCCGCCGCAGCGACCCAGGTTTGTGATGTTGAGGATTGCAGGTCGGCAGTCGCCGGTGCGAGTGGAGCATCAACCTGATGATACATTTCCTGCGCCGCCATGTCTGGTTGTGAACCCGACATCAACCACTCGTCGAAAGCGATCGCGCCCGACTGCACGCTGAAGGGACTGGCAGGTGCAAACGGGAGCGCCATGCGGAGCAGTACCAGCCCCCAGAGGAATCCCATCTGACCGGCCGTCAGCCAGCGGCGAGCGACCAGGTTGATTGACAGGACCACCAGTGCCAACACGCCAGCCGTAAAGCCCGCGACGATCGCCAGATGCAGACCGAATTCACCGATCGCGTGAGCGTTGTTCAGCAGGGAAATGAATCCATTCATGATTGAGCCTCCTGCTCATCGAGGATGCGCCGCAGATCGGCGATCTGTTCAGGGGAGAGATGAGATGACTTCAGAAAGTGGGCCAGCAGCGAGGCCGGCTCACCCGCAAAGACCCGCTTCAGAAAAGATCGGCTCTCCTGCCGCACACAATCGCTGCGGCGGATGCGGGAGCGGTAGACGTAGCGATTCCCTTGAGCCTCGAACGTCAGCACGTCCTTCTTGACGAGCCGATGCAACATCGTCTTGATCGTCGACGCCGTCCAATCGGCCTGATGGGCGAGAGTTTCGACGATCTCCTGGGCCGTCAACGGCTGCCCGTCCCAGACGATCTGCATCACCTGCCATTCCGCATCGGAAATGGTCACCGTGCTCATGGACTTCCTCCCTGAAGTGCCAGTTTCGTTCCGTGGAGCAATCGTCCACAGCTGTAAACGATTACAAGTGTGGCTGTTTAATCCGAATTGAATTCGAGGTCAATACAAATTCGGACAATCGAGCCCGCATTCAATTCAACGGCACCTCCAACTGCGACGGCGGCGCAACCAGGTCGGCTTCGTGGGCCGCGACGATCTCGGCGATCGCAGTCAATACTTCGGGTTGCTCGCTCGCGCGGTTTTGCCGTTCGGAGGGATCGATATCGAGATGGAACAACAGCGGCGGGTCGTGAGCGGTGCGTTCGCGAGCGTCTTCTCCGTACGCCCCCTGAGTGTAGTAGTGCGCCTTCCATGGTCCCCAGCGAACGGCCATCAGTTCGGTGCCGCGGTAGTAGAACATCGGTCGCTGCGGAACCTCCCCGGTATCCAATAGAATGGGTGAGATGTCGGTCCCATCGAGGATGCGGTCGGTCGACAGCGTCGCGCCGGCCAGGTTGATGCAGGTCGGAAAGAGGTCCATCGTCATCGTTACTTCGTGAGAGATGCGTCCGCCGGGGATCTGGCCCGGACACCAAGCGATGCCTGGCACGCGCATACCACCTTCCCAGGTGCAGCCTTTGCCGTCAGTCAACAGGCCGGCCGAACCGCCATGGTCACCGAAGATGAGCCAGGGGCCGTTGTCGCTCGAAAAGAAGACGAACGTGTTCTCGTCGAGACCCAGGTCGCGCACGGCATCAAGCACCTGTCCGACTGACCAGTCGATCTCTTCGATCACATCGCCGTAGTAGCCGCGGCGACTCACTCCTTCGAACTCCGGTGAACGAAACAACGGCACGTGAGGCAGGTTGTGCGGCAGATAGACGAAGAACGGCTCTGCCTGATGCTCGCGAATGAAAGACACCGCCTCTTCAGTGTAACGCCGCGTGATCGTCGTCTGATCGGCAGGACGCTCGACAATCTCTTCATCTCGCATGAGTGGGACGTTCCAGAACTCGGTTCGCGGTTCCCAGAAGGCGGCTCTTCCCTCGGGACCATGATCGGCCAAGCGGTCCATGTCGTTCGAGTAGGGAATGCCGAAATAGGTGTCGAACCCGTTGCTCGTCGGCAGAAACTGAGGCAGATGTCCGAGATGCCATTTGCCGAAACAACCCGTGGCGTAACCGGCGTCACTCAACGCTTCAGCCAGTGTGATCTCTTCGGCCTGGATGCCCCCTCCGGAATTGGGAAAGAGTACACGGCGATTGTCGCTGCACATGCCGTTACGAATGGGGAGCCTGCCAGTCATCAACGCCGCCCGACTCGGTGTGCAGACGGAAGCCGCCGAGTAGAACTGCGTAAACCGCACACCTTCCGCCGCCATCTGGTCGAGGTTCGGCGTGCGAATCGTCGGATGCCCGTAACAGGTGAGGTCGGCATAACCGAGGTCGTCGGCATAGATGATGATGAAATTGGGCCGCTGGTCGTCGGCGTGCGCTGCGGAGAGTGTCGTCACACAGATCATTCCCGCAACGAGACATGCAGCGGCTGGAAGCAAGCGCATTTCGGTGTCTCCTCAAGTTGAGATTCAAGCCTTCCGTTAAGGAGCAGACAGTCTAAGTCAATCGCCGCGAGAGTACATTCTGCAGCGGAAGCGAGGGAAGTGAAAGCATCCATGCCCACCAAGAATCGCATTCAATACCGCTACACCCCCACCGGCCCGGACGGAGGCCGGTTCACCGACACGTACGACAGCGTTCAGCGGCTGTACGAAAGTGGTTCGAGCAGGAGCAGCTCGCGGTGACCACGCTGAAGTCGAAGCTGAAGTCGGAGATTCCTCTGGCGACCGTAAGACGGCTGCGGGCATTGCCGACACATCCACCGACAACGTCGAAGGAGCGTCTCGGCCGAGACGCTGACGGTCATCATGCGGCATGGCGACTTTGCCACGACGATGAAGCACTAAGGTGCGATTCGTTCCGCGCAGGCGGCGGCGTTGGAGGTCCGCACATGCCTGCAAACCGATTTTGCGATGGCCGGATTAGTGGGGGGACTTACGCCCCCCGCGAAGTTGACCGAGGAGGAGGTGAGAAATCTAAAGTCTTTGCTCAAAGCACTTTAGAAAGTACACCCCACTGGATTCGAACCAGTAACCTTCGGTTCCGTAGTTCCCGGGACCTTTCCTATCACTTAGAGGATGCTCACAAAGACCCCTGTTTTTCAGGGGTCTTTGCTTTTACCTGGATTGGAGGAAACTTCGCTCAAAGTCGGTTTTCACTCATTAGTGGGGGGATTAGTGGGGGGAATTTGGGGTGGACGCCCTCGAACTTCAAACCATCGGTCATCGAAGACACCAAGACCGGTCGACGCCCAACTTTGCGGGAATCGCTCCTCAAGCTCACGCGCCTGGGCGACTACGTCATCGAAGAAGAACTCGGCCGCGGCTGCAGCGCTGCAGCGCTCCTACCACTCGTGCGATGGCCTGATCGAGTTCCTCCACAAATGCCGCACCGAGCGCGGGATCGATGTCGGAATACCAGCGTCGCGCAGCAGCAGCTTCATCAACGGCACTGGGATGAAACTCAATCGGCAGCGGTTCCATCGGTGCCTCGAATCCATTCACGAGCTTCGGTCCAGCCAATCATCTGCACTTGGCCGGCATCGATGTCGGCCAACCTCCGATTGATCTCTTCCGACCACGCAGCACTGGCCCCCGGATCTGTTTCCTCGTCGAGGCTTTCGATAAGCAACGCCGCCAACCGACCGCGGTCAACGGATGGCAATTCCAATGCGTCACTCAGCAGTTGTTGGGAAGTATCGCTCATTGATTCACTCCATCCCGATTCTACCACACCTGTCGAGAGAGGCGAAACCAATTCTTCGCGACGGAGAGAGTCGTGCCTGATTGCCCAACCTGCGGTGCCTCGCTGCGGCATTGGAATGACTCCCATGTCTGCGGTCCGAGCGATCGCTCCCATATCAGATTCAACCTCGCCACAACCGACGAAGAGAAGGCCGAGGTCTCGGAAGCGGTGCGACAAGTGCATGGCATCGACGAAGATTTCTGGTATCGCAACCGGCCCGAGATGTTCAAGATCGTTCAACGGCTGCGCAAGCAAAGAGCCGTCGAAGAGAAAGGTTAACCGCTGGCTCGAGTTTTGATCATCGGGGATTGCCACGCACCAGGTATGCTGCGCGCGGATACGTCGACTTCCTCAAGCGGGTCGCCAACGACTATGCCGTCAACCGAGTTGTTCACATCGGCGATCTCGTCGACTGGGCCTCAATTTCGTACCACGAGAAGCATCCGAGCCTCAGGAATCCGTCTGACGAGTATGCTCGGGCACGCAAGCAAGTCGCCACTTTAGCCCATGCCTTTCCGAAGGCCGACTGGTTGATCGGAAACCACGATGCCCTTACTGAACGTCAGGCGATCACAGCCGGCCTGCCGAAAGAGGTGCTGCGGGAATATGCCGACTTGTGGGGCGTCGGTTGGAATGTCCATCCGCGATTCGCCAAGCTCGTCATCGACGGTGTGATCTACTCGCACGGCGACAGCTGTCCCGGCGGACAGGATGCAGCATTCCGCTAGGCGAAGGACAACTTCCGCTCGACCGTGATCGGTCACTTTCACAACCAGGCGGGTGTCCGCTGGTGGGCCAACCGGGAGTTTCGTGTGTTTGGAATGTCGGTCGGCTGCGGGATTGATGCGGGTCGCATGCAGTTCGAGTATGGGCGTCGATTCGCCCACAAACCCATCCTCGGTTGCGGCGTCGTAATCAACGGCAAGCAGGCGTACTTCGAACCGTGGTTACTGAAGAGTCGGTGATGCATCATTGCCATCGGTCTCGCTTGCCCGAGCTTCAGTAAGCGACTCACCCAATGAAGAAAGTGACCAGTAGAGTGGCGGTAGTTCGTGTCGCCAGTACGAACCTCGTTGCACCGGGGGCCATTCAGTTGGCTGAATGAGAATGCCAGTGAGACGATACAACGATTCGTCGCTTTCGTTCTGTCTTAATGGAATGAAGCACCCCGACAACATGAACAGACAGAGAGAAAGAGCAGCGACTTTCATCGACGCCCTTCTTCGAGAAACGTCGCTTGCTGGACCGGATCAGGCGTTGGTTCCGACGGCTCGGCAGTCTGCCTGCGTGCTTCCGCAGCCTCGTGTTGGGCAATAATCTCCGCCCTTTGCTCCTGCCATCGTTTGAAGGCAACATGAGGCGAAGGCCTCCAGGGCCACGGCAGGTCAAAGTCCGAAAAGCTGCCAACTTCGATCGGCGACTGGATCAGAATGCCAGTCCAACGCGTTGGTTTTGCTCGGTTCCATTCCATCGGAATGAAACAACCCGACAGCAACAGCAGACAACAGACGGCCCAGTATTTCATCGTCGACTCCATTTCCCCTTGACTCGCGACGCGAGGTCTAACCCATGTTGAGACTGCTGCATATGACGACCATCACTGCATTGGAAAGTGAGGCAGATTCTGCCGGTGACGTATCCCCGGCTGCGGCCGATCAGGGAATGCTGATCTACTTGGCCGGTCCCTACACGCAACCCGACAGGTTCCTGTCGCACCCTGAATTGTCTCTCGCGAAACAGAGACACTTCCACTCGCCCAAAATGCCCCGCTACAAAGGTGAGAAATGAGCAAACGCCCGGAGTTTCTGTCTCCTGGCGTTTCTGTGAACTCCTCGGGCACCAGATTCCGTGGAGTAAAGTAGCTCAAATTCGGGCTGACTCAGCGATTACCGAGTGGTTGACAGCGATCAATGTCGTCAGTGCCCGACTAGCCGGCAATTGTGTGATTGTCGCGAATCTCAGAGAATCGCGCAATTCCCTGGAGCGCGAAGCGTCCAAGGCAGCAGGGGTGACATCTCTTCGGGAGCCGCCCATGTGGGAACAGCCCTGGTGCGTGATCTAAACGCTGCAGTCGCGGACGAGAACCCTCGAATTCTTGCAAGGAATAGCATTCGACGTTCCAGTCTGCCGAAAATGTGTAAACTACACTCAGACTGAAAATGGGGCGGATGGTGGCATTCGTCCATGTGGCGATGCATTAACTCCGCGACACACTCAGACGGCGAACCGGCCTCCGCCGCGGCGCGTGGCATTCACTGCCGGTCTTCCATCAGAGGAGCGCACCATGAAGACTGCAGCAACTGCTTTCTGGTTGTGCTGGCTGTTGGCCGTGCCGATCCTGGCACAAGAGCCTGCCTCTGACGATCCGATCGTCGGAGACAGGCGACTGAGCGAGTGGAGGGCGCAACTGGCCGACGAGGACTCGGAGGTACGCTGGAGGGCTGCCAACCACCTCATTTTTTTGGGCAGGGAGGCCGAGCCGGCCATTCCCGTGTTGATCGAATCGCTCAGGACAACCGAGACTCCCGGGGACGAGGTTGCACTCGGCCGGATCGGTCCCGCAGCCATTCCCGCACTCCTCGAAGTCTTTGAAACGGGGAACGCACGGGAACGTGATGAGGTTGCTCAGGCCTTCGCAGAAATGGGATCCGACGCCCGAGAGGTATTGCCCGTTCTTTACGAAGCTCTGGATGACGACAACGATCGCGTCCGCGTGTTTTCAATCAAAGCCATTATCGAAATCGGTCCGGAACCGGAGACGTTCGTTCCCGCACTCATCGAGGCTCTTGAAGATGAAAGCTCGAACGTGCGCGTTATGGGCGTCATAGCGCTGGGCAAACTCGGGCCCGAAGCAAGTCCGGCGGTGCCTGATCTTATCAGAATGTTGGCGACCGACGACGAGTTGTCCGTCTATGATTCTGTTGCAGTGTCTCTTGCCAGAATCGGCCCGGCAGCCGAGCCGGCAGTCCCTGCTCTGATCGAGCGACTCGCAGATCTCAACTCCGATTACACCACCGTCCGCGCGAGATTCGCGATCCGCGCAGCGCTCGACGAGTTCGCCGCCTCGAGCGTCCCTGCGCTGGTCGAAACTCTCGCTTCTGGCAACACGGCTGCTCGTGCTGCGGCCGCGTGGGCATTGGGAGGTATTGAAACGGAAGACGAGACCGTGATTCCGGCAATCGTCAACGCACTTCAAGACGACGACGCGGATGTTCGTGAAGAGTCGGCCGGCGCCCTTGGTGAATTCGGCCCGGATGCCGCTGCGGCGGTGCCTGCGCTCATCGATGCTCTCCACGACGAGAACTTGGATGTGCTCGCCGAAGTCGTCCTCACTCTCGGCAAGATCGGACCACAGTCCGAGACTGCTGTGCCCGCACTCATCGAGGCTCTCAGCCACAACGACCGAACTATCCGCTCCCATGCCGCGAGTACTCTCGGAAAAATCGGCCCGGCGGCAGCGCCGGCCGTGCCTGCACTCGTGGAAGCATTCG
Source organism: uncultured Planctomycetaceae bacterium (assembly GCA_942492405.1). Lineage (GTDB taxonomy): Bacteria > Planctomycetota > Planctomycetia > Planctomycetales > Planctomycetaceae > JANNSB01. The sequence continues at coordinate 43,128 of CALOES010000049.1, read as the reverse complement.
ACGATGAGTGGGCCTTCGGAGCCCGAACCGCGATGCGGGCTCTCGGCGAAATCGGCCCGGCGGCGGCCTTCGCGATCCCGGCACTGAAAGAGGTGGCCGCCACACGGGACGAACTGTTCCGCAGATGCGCACTGTCGGTGATCGACAGCATCGAACAGTCGCCGATTGAAAACCGGTGATCTCGCACCGCCGCGATCGAGACTCCAACTCTTGCGAACGAGGCTGAAAAGGTCAGGGGGTTGTTTCCGAGATCAACTCGCGATAGCGGTTAACGGCAGTGCGTGACAACTGCTCAATTTGGGCCATTATCGCACCATATGACATGACGCGCTATCTAGCCGTTTGAGTTCTGCTTCGGGAGTCGACCCGCTCCGGCTTCCGGCGGATCAGTAACGTCGCGAACGTCGTCGTGTTGCTGAAGTAGGCGATGGCGGCTGGCTCACGTGAACAGCCTAAAATGCAGCGGATTCCGCGTCATATGACATGACCGTTGCCCATATCCCTCGGCATCGTCGCTGTCGCAACGATCCTGACTACTGTCTCAAGATCTCGTCTGACCTGACGACCTGAGTTCTGAGTTCCGAATCCGCCACCCCCCGCGTCTGCTGCCCTGCACAGTCGATCTGGGGCGTTTCTGTTTCCTCTGTGCTCGCGTGTGCGGGCGGTTGTGTTGCATCACGACCGCCCCCACGCAGGGGGCGGTCTCTTTCCCCACAGGAGATCTCCCATGCCCCAGATCCGTACCGAAGGTTCGTCCGCTGCATCCGAAACTCCCACGGCCTGCTGGCAATCGGGATTCGTTGCGATGTTGCCCCTGATCGAACGCCATGCCCGTTACTACTTCCGCACGCTGCACGATGACGAATCTCTGCAAGAGGCGATCCAGGAAGTCATCTGCAATGCCTGCGTCGCCTATGCACGATTGCATCAGCAAGGGCGCGTCGAAGTCGCCAGCGCCACGAGCCTGGCCCGGTATGGCGTCGCCCAATACTGGGAGGGCTGCCGCGTTGGCAACTCGCTGAACATCAAGGATGTCTGCTCAGTCCGCTGTCAACGACGCAAGGGAGTAAGGGTTAGACCGCTCTGTCGTTGGGATGATGCCAAGTTCCAATGGCAGGAGATCCTTGTGGAAGACCGCACCGCCAGCCCTGCGGATCTGGCTGCCAGTCGGATCGACTTCGCCGACTTCATGAAGAGTCTCGGGAAACGCACCCGAAAAATCGCCGAACTGCTCGCTGTCGGCGAAACGACGAACCGTGTCGCTGAGATCATTGGAGTGACCGCCGGCCGCATCAGCCAGATCCGGAGGGAACTGCAGGCGAAGTGGGAAGCGATGCATGAGCCGCAGGTGGCGGTGGCCTGAATGAGTTCGGCTGGCCTCCAATCATCAGCCCATGACGGGTGTGACGGGTATGGTGGCTTTCTCCGTATACTCTCTTCGTGAGCGTTCTTAAGCGAACAATAGGGAACAACCCGTCAACCCTACACAACCCAGCATGAATGGGGCTTCCGTGACGGGTATGCTGGCTTTCTCCCGCATCGGTCGCCACAGGCCTGACCCCGCGACCAATCGGGGACAACCCGTCAACCCGACATGCGCTCAATTATTTTCGTCCACGCCCGAGGCACGCCGACGCGAGATCCCCCTCGATAGCGCCATTGGGGAATCGGAACTGAGCCATATCCCTGGAACTGTCGTCGTCGGCCACGCTTACGCTGCATGTGAAGGGTGTGAAGACCGTGAAGGGTATTCCCAATCAATCTCTCTATAGAGAGTCCTGAACTCAACAGTACCGAACAACCCTTCACCCCTACACAACCCGTCACAGCTGGCTGAAGAGCCGGTCCCCAAAGACCACTGGTGTAGGCGATGAACCGAACGAGTCGAGATGGTCAGCAGACCGCTCACAAGATGCTCTCACCGCGCTAAAACGCCGCGGAATCTGCGTCATATACTTTGAGAATCGTCTAGCAATTCAAAGACGTGCTCACTTCCCCCCGCCGAGGCAGCTTTCTGCCAGCGTGCATGTCGTCGTCACAGCCGACGGCACGCTTCGTGGCTGAGACCGATGCGATTGGTATGCGCACCTTGGTATGTGTTCCGCCCGCCGGGCGGGCGGAGCACGACGTTGAGTAAATGACAACTGGCAGGTTTCTGCATCCACTGCCGACCAAGCCGTGTGCTGGCTCCGGTTACCGACAACGAGTCGATGTCGCGGGGTGATGCTGAGTGATGCAATCAGCGCATTGGATGCCGCTGTGCCCAACCGACAACTTTCCATCTTCTAAGGAGATTCCATGTCTCACATTGTCACGATTCAGACCGAAGTTCGTGATGTCGCTGCCATCCGGACCGCGTGTAATCGTCTGCAGCTCAACCCACCTGTCGAAGGCGATCATCAGCTCTACAGCGGCACCGTCTGCGGCTGGGGCGTGCGACTTCACGACTGGCGCTATCCCATCGTCTGCCAGACCGAGACCGGCCGCATCGAATACGACCACTTCGAAGGCCGCTGGGGCGATCCGCAGCGGCTCGACGAATTCCTGCAAAGTTATGCGGTCGAGAAGGCCAAGATTGAAGCACGCAAGCGGGGCCATACGACTATCGAGCAGCCGCTCGCCGACGGCTCGATACAACTCACGATTCACACCGGAGCTGTCACCACATGACGACGATCCGACTCATCATTTCCCCGCAGGGCCAGACGCGATTGGAGACCCGTGGATTCGCGGGTGCGAGTTGTCGCGAGGCGAGCGCGTTTCTGGAACAGACGCTCGGCAAGACCACGCACGAGCAGCTCACCAGCGAGTTTCATCAGTCCACGCAATCGGGCCAGCATGTCGACGAAGCGCATTGAGTCTTTAGACAACTCCGTTCGCTTCCCTCCTCTCTCAACTCTCATCTGAATCATGACTCTCACTCAAACACTCACCGAATACATTCGCGCCTGCTTCACCGGCCTCTGGATCGAGTCCCGTGAACACGTCGACGCCGTGGCCGAAATCTCTGCGTTGTGCCATGCCCAAGGCTGGGTCTTGTCACACTGGAACCTCGAACAGGGGCTCTCAGTCGCCGGCCACTCACTCGCCGAAACATCCACCAACGATCCTCTCACCGCCATTCGCAGTCTGTCGGCCCTGGCGCAACCTGAAGGGACAACGCTGCTTGTCCTCGAAAACTTCCACCGGTTTCTGAACTCGGCCGAGATCGTGCAGGCCCTGATCCAGCAGATCCAGCAGGGGAAACAACAGCGAACGTTCATTGTCATCCTGGCTCCCATCGTGCAGCTTCCTGTCGAATTGGAGAATCTGTTCGTGGTGATCGAGCACGACCTGCCGGGTCGCGAACAGCTCCTCGAAATCGCTCAGGGGATCGCGACGGAAGAAGGCGAACTGCCTACTGACGCCGCCCTCGATCAGGTCTTGGACGCCGCGATGGGACTCACGCGTTTCGAGGCCGAAGGAGCGTTCAGTCTTTCTCTTGTTCGGAATGGTGCGCTGACTCAAGACGCCGTCTGGGAGCTGAAGACCGGACTGCTCAAGAAAAGCGGCTTGTTGTCCCTCCAGCTTGAAGGGGAGTCGTTCCGCGATCTCGGCGGTCTCGATCCCCTGAAAGCGTTCTGCCGGCGGTCGCTGCTGAGACCAATGGGGAACGAACGGCAGAGACCCCGGCCGCGCGGCATTCTGCTCCTCTCACCTCCTGGCTGCGGCAAGAGTCAGTTCGCGAAAGCGCTGGGTCACGAGACCGGCCGCCCGACACTGATTCTCGACATCGGTGGCCTGCTCGGTTCACTCGTTGGTCAATCCGAACAGAACATCCGCCGGGCGCTCAAGATCGCCGATGCGATGGCTCCCTGCATATTGTTTGTGGATGAGATCGAGAAGGCACTCAGTGGAGCCTCGGGCAGTCAATCCGACTCGGGCGTTTCGGCCCGGTTGTTCGGTTCACTCCTGACCTGGCTCAACGATCACACCTCCGATGTTTACTTCGTCGGGACGTGCAACGACATCTCGAAGCTGCCGCCGGAGTTCAGCCGTGCCGAACGCTTCGACGGCATCTTCTTTCTCGATCTGCCCGACGCGGAAACGCGGGCGACGATCTGGAACCTCTATCTCACTCAGTACGGACTCGATCCCGAGCAACCTCGTCCCCACGATCAGCAGTGGACGGGTGCCGAGATCAAAGCCTGCTGCCGGTTGAGTGCATTGCTCGACCTGCCACTCATGGATGCCGCCCGACACATCGTGCCCGTGGCCGTCACGGCGGCCGAATCGGTCGGCAGGCTGCGAGAATGGGCCAGTGGGCGTTGTCTCTCGGCCGACTCGGGTGGCATTTATCAGTCGACGCCTGGCAAACGGAAACGCCGGGCGATAGCGGCGGATCCGTCGAACAACTGAGCAGGCTCAATTCAACTGGGCAGCGACAACACCTTCGACTCATGGAGCAGCCAGGCGATCGGCTCGCAGACGCCGAATGCGTGCTGCTGGCGATCGTCTTCTGAGCTAAAGCCGCGCGGTGCCATGGGAAAGATCATGTGACGACTGCCGAAGAGCCTGGCTGCATGCTGGCGCACATCGAGGCCGCATGTTCTTGGAAGGTGTTGGGCACACAACTCATGTCGTTGCTGCAGCGTGCGCATTGTGAGCGGCTCAGAATCGGTGGCGCGCAATTCCCGCAACAAGGGCGAAGACTGATCCAGCAGGTCGAGCTTGCTCACACAAATCGCGACGGGAACGTCGCTTTCACGAAGGTCCGCTCGCCTATCTTCCGCAAGGCCCATCAACGCCGCCAGCTGCACGTCTGGCTGTTCGTGGACATCGAGGAAGACCACAAATGCATCCGCCGACATTGCGCGTCGGCGATAGCAGTCTGCCAGATTCGACACCATTTCTCCGCCAGCAAAATCAATGAGCATGACCAGACACTGCCAACCTGGCTTTCCTGGCGGGATGCTCGCCTCCAGATAGACTGGCTTCGCTTCGGAGACCTCCCACACCGTTTTGGTGTCGGTACCGGTTAGCGGCCTGAGCAACTCCTGGTGGACTTTCAGCAGGTCTCGCTGTCGTTCGCTGTCGGCATCACTGAGTTCCAGAAAGTCCCACGCCGCTCCCCGCACGAGAGATGTCAGCAATTGTGAGATCCACGTGGTTTTTCCCGAATTCCGTAAGCCACAGACGGTGACTTCGATCTTTGGAAGACTGTTCAGTCGCTTGAGGATGCAATAGGCGCAGCGTGTGCCGTGGTGATCCACTTCCGCCTGACAGCGAAGCAGCGTCGGGTCCTTGGAATCAACCTCCAGGCTGTCGACTGACCCGCAATACGGGCAAGTGCGACTTCGCGCACGTCGTTCGAGTCGCCGTCGCCGCCGCCAGATTCCCATGCGTCTCCACCAGCTGTCGATCAGTCCCGGTTGCCTTGCCCCACCGGCCAAGCCACCAAGAGACTCATCCTGCCGCGTGACAGCTTGCTGCGACACGTCAGGGCGGTACTCAGGTCGGCGATCGCTCGCAGTGCTGATGGTGATGTTCGCCGCGTTGTTCGACTGAGGGCTTTCTACATTGATCAGTGCTGAGACGGTCTTTGACAGTTGGTCGATATGCGCCTGCATTGGCGGAGACCAGGCGTCGAGCCAGTGGGGCACCGACAAATAGAACTCCATGGCATCCGTCGGCACGATCTGCTCGATGCGGAACGGAATGACAGGGAGTTCAAAGTGCACTGCCCGGTCTACCTCGCGGAGCACCTGTCGCGAGGCGTTCGCGTGCGACGAGAAGATCAGCACGAAGACGCGAGAACTGCGAATTCCCTCAACAATCGCCTCACCCCATTCACGTCCGGGCAAGATGTCGCGCGGCGCGATCCAGCAGCGGATGCCGCAGTGTTCCAGACTCGCGCACACAGCATCAGCCGTCGGCTTGTCCCGACTCGAATAGCTCAAGAAGACGTCGTGCGCCATCTCGTCTCCACAGGAGTTCATACCGGATCACTTGGCAGCGTGATTCTATCGAAACCGCCGACGCGGGCTATGCATTGGAGCTGAACCATCAGTGAGGTTGTTGAGCAGCATGTCCACATATTGTCCCCCGTTCTCATAGGAGCACTTGTGATGACCACCACCACTTCCCGTCGTTCCACACGTCCCCCCGTCTCTCACGACTTCGATCCCGCGCTCCGCCTGCGGCAGTCGATGACGGCCGTGCGACTGAGTTGCACTTGGCTGGGCGTTCGCAAGACGCTCACGCCTCAGCAGAAGGCCCAGGCGGCCGATGCGTTCGGTGCCGAGCGGCAGTATCTGTCCGCCGGCAAGAAGCTGCTCGACACGTCTCATCCGGCGTTCAAGCAAGTCACACAGATCAAAGGTCGCGCGATCCAATACTGGAAGGGCATGACGCTCCCGTATCCGGAGCCCGGCATTCGCCTGCTGCCCCAGAGCGCCGTCTCAGCGTTTGATGCGCGGATGACCGAGTTTCGAAAGGAACTCGACATCGCCGTGGCAACATTGGAAGACCAATACGACGAACTGCGTGAACTGGCCCGCCGGCGACTCGGGGACCTGTTCCATGCCGGCGACTATCCTGCCACGTTGCTTGGCCTGTTCGCCATTGAGCATGATTTTCCCTCGGTAGAGCCCCCGGCGTATCTGCAGACGCTGGCTCCCGATGTCTATCGCGAAGAGTGCCGCCGAGTGCACATGCGGTTCGAAGAGGCCGTCGATCTGGCCGAACAGGCGTTCGTCGAGGAATTGACGAAACTCGTGTCGCATCTCACCGAGCGACTCTCGGGAGATGAGGATGGCAAACCGAAAGTCTTTCGAGATTCGGCCGTCGGCCATCTGCAGGAGTTCTTCGAGCGGTTTCGCACGCTCAACGTGCGTTCCAACGATCAACTCGATGACCTCGTGGGGCAGTGCCAACAGGTCATCGGCGGTGTGACTCCGAAGGATCTGCGTCAGGAACAGCCGTTGCGGCAGCGGATCGCCACCGAACTGAGTGCCGTGACGTCCAACCTGGAAGGTTTACTTGTGGATCGCCCCCGTCGGCGAGTGCTCAGGCAGCCCCGGTAAATCAGCAATACCCCTTATATGGCACTGGCGGCACGGTGTCCTAGCGGCCGACGGCCGTCGTCAACCCGTGTCGGCATCTCCAACACCCCGGGGGCTCGACGTTGGGATGTTATTGACCGAACGCGATCCCCTCGACAACGGATGAACCATGCCCCAATTCCGCGTTGAAGCCCTCGAGAAGTTCATCGTCCGCACCGTCTACCACGTCACCGCCGATTCTTCCGACCAGGCCGAACGACTCTGCCGGGAGGGACAGGTCGGCTACGACAAACACTCAATCGAGGAAGGGGACGAGGAATGGCTCGAAACCGTCTCGATCGTGCGCAGCACAGACTGATGGCCTCCGTTTCAACCACACCTCTCACTATTAAACCTATGCACCAACCCCCCGACAACTTGAGTTTCCGCTGCGCGCTGCGCGACAAATCCGACACTGCGAGTGACAGAACCGTTTCCCTGGTCGTGACGGCCGATGCCGATTGGCTGGCGATCCGTCCCCAGGGCTATGGCGAACATGAAGCTCTCGATGGCCACGGAGACCCGGTCCTCCTGGAGGTCTGGGAGGGGGAACTCCGGCTGCTGGTGGCCACTGACATCAATGAATCCGACAAAGCCGTCATCAGCCTGGAAGGAGCCCGCGAGAACCAACGCCGGGAACTGCGATCGACAACGGAGGCCCTCGTCACGGATCAACCCGATCACTACGAGCATCCCTGGCGAACGGCGGTGTCTCAAGTTTCGGGAGTGGGCGTTGCCGGCGCATTGGCCCTGCAGCTCATTGCGAAGTCGCTCTGGTTTCGCTGCACCCCGCTGCCGGCGGACGAATTTGAGTTCGCGGTGAAGGTGGAACACAGTCATGCACTGCAGGCTCTTGCGGCGTGCTTCGAGTCTGCGTCAGCGGAATCTGTGAACCCCTCCCACCGCACGCGCACTCAACATCCGAAAGACGAGTTGTCATCGGAACAGCGGGACAAAGCAGACGCCGACGCGATCGAAAGGCTTCGACCACATGCGAAGCCCGGACAACGACTGTGGATGGAGACGACGTTCTGCGGCACGTGGTGCGGCACGTATCGGCTCGAACAACCCGATAATGAGTTCGCTTGTTCGTCACGCTATCAGCTCGTGCACACCTACGAGGCACAACTCCCGAATGCCATGGAGTGACTGACTCCACCGGAACCACCCCACACTTATCCACGCACAGGAGACAGACTATGCGCAGAACTGCTGGGCTGGCTCGCCAAGGAACAACCCCATGCCCCGATACAGAATCCATGTTGATGAAGTGCGGCAGCTGCGCCGCGAGTATGTCGTGGAAGCCGAAGATGAAGCCGCCGCGCGGGAATACGCCGCGGCCGGAGAGACCGTTGCGGAGAGCGACGACGGCCGCTACGTCGTTGTTGACAGACACATCATAGAGGTCACATCACAACTCCCATCCCTCTGCGTCATCCTTGAGAGCGAACCCTACGGACGCGAAACGTTCGACCATTATTCCGATCTCGATGAGATGCTGGAAGCAGTGAAACGGATGGTGCAGACGTCCCTCGACAACACGGCTGCCGACGGCATCGCACGCACCGTCGGCATTACCATCATTCCTCCCTCTGGCCCCGAAGAGTCTGACGATGCAACTGCTGATTACGCCCCGGGGTGATGCGCGCTGTCTGTATGACGAAACGATCCCACTGCAGGCGCTCGGCCGACTCGCGATCACGCGTGGATCACACGTCGAAGCCGATGATGCGGGAGAATGGTGGGCTGATCTCTCACCCGTCGCTGGCCCGCAGCTCGGCCCGTTCGTCACCCGCAGCGCGGCACTGGCCGCCGAAGTCGACTGGTTGACCGCGCATTGGCTGTCCCCCTGCGCGGTCTCCGACTGCACTGACTGATTGAACCACTGAACGTCGTTACGCCCTGTGATCTGGGGACTCTGCGCGAGTCTCCGCGTCGCAGGGCGTTTTTTGTGTCCCGTCCCTCTTGCCTGAAGGAGTCGAAGTCATGAACCAACGTGAACTGAACCGTGCTGTCGCCCGTGAAACCGGAGAGAGTGTTCGCACGATCGAACGCCTCGGTTTTCTGCTGACCGAGCCCGAAGTGGAACTCCCCGATCCCGACCATGAGGCCCTCGGCCCCTACGTCCTCGATTGGGACGCCCTGCAGAGCGAACGCGCCTGCGCCTGAAGCCCGGAAATGCGCCGTGTTCCCGTTGAGGTGCGATGACGTGTCGCACTTCAGCGGGTGCTTGTTTCTCCCCACCCTGCGAAAGGACTTTTCATGCCCCGCATTCTGATGATCAATAACCTCGGCGGCGGATTCGCCGATTATCTCGACATCCCTGCCGGAACCACGGTCGATCAGCTGTTCGAACGTGAAATCACCTCCGGCAAGCCCTCCGACTACCTGATCCGCGTCAACCGCCAGCCGGTGGCCAGGGATCAAGTGTTGCAGGAAGGGGACCGCATCAGCGTCACCCCGGTGAAGATCGAGGGGGCCATATGCTGACGCTCCAGCGACCCTCCCTGTCCCGTGCCTTGCTGTTGCGGGTGGCGCGTCAACTCCAGGAGCGCGTCGTGGCGGCCGCCCGCCAACCGGCTCCCGCCACCTTCCCCGACGCCGGTTGGGAGGAACTGCAAAAACTCCGCCGGCAGACTCACAAGGCACTGCAGCATGAACTGGCCGCCGCCGCCGCGGAACTCCAGCGGCAGCAGCAGCGGACGGTCCAGCGGCTGCTGCGGGAACTCGACGCATGGTGCACGGCCCGCGAGTCGGCCGACACCCGGTTGACCCGCTGCAACTCGGTCGATGAGATCTATCGAGACTTATTGAACCTGGAAGCCGAGTTCGACGAGGTCCGCATCGAGCGCCGTGAGCAGCGGCTGACGGTGCGGACCGAATCGATCGCACTGGACGGCATCGACTTCGGCGCGTTCGACATCGTCCTCAACTGGGGCGATATCGGTGACGGCACTCCCTACGAAGTCGTCGCGGTCACTCCGCTGAGATGCGCGGCCGATGAGAGCGTGACCCATCCCCATGTGCAGAGTGACATGCTGTGCGCGGGCGACGGCAAGGTGCCGATCGACCGCGCCCTGGCCCGTGGGGATCTCTTCGGGTTCTTTGTCATCGTGCGGCAAGTGCTCCAGACCTACAACGAGTCGAGCGCCTACAAGTCGCTCGATGAGTGGTTTGGGGCGGATTGCCCTCGCTGCGGCGGATCACTGCACGAGGACAACAGCGGCGAATGCGAGTTGTGCCACGCCGACATCTGCGCGGACTGCTACGACTGCTGCACGACCTGCGGCGATTACGTCTGCCACGACTGCTCCGACCTGTGCCAGGACTGTGAAGAGCCCGTCTGCCAACACTGCTCGCAGTCGGCCGATCCCGACGACGGCCGTCTTTGCAAGGAATGTGCCGAGACGCGGGCCGAACAAGAGACCGAAACCACTCTAACCCAAGAGGAACCTGATGCGCATGCGAATGAAACGACGGAAACGCCGGCCGAGAGCGGGACCGGCACTGCGGTTTACGCCCGATGTCTGGTCGAAACTCCTCTACCTGCGTGACCGCGGCGAGACCGAAATCGGCGGCTTTGGGATCTCACTCAGGCAGGACCTGCTGTGCGTGACCGAGTTTCGACTGATTCCCCAGTTCGCCACCTGGGGTTCGGTCGCGTTCGACGATGCCGCCATCGCCGACTACTTCGATGCGCAGGTCGACCGGGGGCTAGTCCCCGAACAGTTCGCCCGCATCTGGGTCCATACCCATCCCGGCCACTCTCCCGCCCCCAGTGGGACGGATGAAGAGACGTTCGCGCGCTGCTTCGGCCAGGCCGACTGGGCCGTGATGTTCATTCTAGCCCAGGGCGGAGCCACGTATGCCCGACTGCGGTTCGCGGCCGGGCCGGGAGGGGAGATCGAACTGCCGGTCGAGGTGCACTACGCGTACGAGTTCCCCGGCAGCGATTTCGATGCCTGGGATGAGGAATACCTCGCCGGCGTGCACACGGATTTCGCCGACCCGCGCAGGTTCGAAGATCTCGTCGACCCCGATCGGACGCCAAGGGGCGATGTCGGTGATGACGACTTGCGTGGAGAGGAGGACGGCCTTGAACCATGCCTCTGATCGCTTTGCGCGTCAACAAGGGCTCGTCCCTCGCGAGAAACTGGCCGACCTGCAAGTCAGCGTGATCGGTGTCGGGGCCATTGGCCGCGAAGTCACCCGGCAGCTCGCCGCGCTGGGGGTCCGCCGCCTGCAGCTGATTGATTTTGACCATGTCGAAGAGACCAACATCTCGACACAGGGCTACCTGCCGCGGGATCTCGGACTCCCCAAGGTCTCGGCCGCCGCCACGATGGTCGGTGAGATCGATCGCGACATCGTGTTGACATTGACGCCCGATCGCTGGCGGTCGCGGCAGCAGTTGGGTTCGGTGGTGTTCTGCTGTGTCGATGCGATTCGCACGCGGGCCCTCATCTGGAAGTCGGTCAGTCGCGGTTGTGAGTTCTGGTGTGACGGCAGGATGCTCGGGGAAGTGATCCGGGTGCTGACCGCCTCTGACCCACACAGCCGGCTGCATTACCCGACGACGCTGTTTGATGCCCGTGAAGCACAAGCTGGCGAATGCACCTCCCGTGGCGTGATCTACACGGCAGCGATCGCGGCCGGACTGATGCTGCAGCAGTTCACGCGTTGGCTCAGGAATGTCCCAGTCGATGCCGACCTGTCGCTCAACCTGCTGTCGAGTGAACTCACCGTGACTGATGCCGCGCCCGCGGCCTGTTGAAGCTGCCTGGTCTCACAGATCTCGGCTCTCGACTCTCCTCTCTCACACCTACCTTAAAAGGAGTATTCATGGAATCGTTGATCATCTGGCTGATCGTCGGCTGTATTGCCTGGGCGTTTTACCGCCAGGGCAAGCGGCTCGGCAGCCGCAAGGGCTACCACGTCGGACGTCGGCAAAGACACCGCCATTGACCGCGCGCTGCCCGCCACCCATCTCGCACCACGTGCTGCGAGGTGGGTGGCATTTGTTTAGCTATTGGAGACTCGGCTTCAAATATCTCAATCACTCAGGCCAGGAGCACACATGAAAGAATTCCACTTTGCACACCCTGACGAAATCGGTTCGTCGGAATACCGCGCGATCTATGACTGTCTGAACGACGAGTTGGAAGACTGCGAAGCCGATGCACGGCAGGCACTGGCTGAAGCGATCCTTGAAACGTTCATGGAGCATACGTCGGCGATGCTCCAACAGGTCAGGGAGCCCAATTCACCGACGGAGGACGCCTCGTCATCGTCATCCGGGCGGGCCCTCGACGACGTTCCAGCCGACGCGGCGCGACAGATCGTGTCTGCGATTCAGGAATACATGTTTCTCAAAGATGGTCACTGGCAGTGGCGAGATCTATCGGGAGCCGACTTCATCGAGTTCGTCACGCTGCTGCTGTCGCAGCACGACCTCACCCCCTCGGATTGCGAGTGACCCGAGGCGGCCGAGATACTGTGGCAGGCGGCTCGCAGGGAGTCAGATGAGCACGTGGCAGGGGTTCAAAAACTCCCCTCTGACGGATGTCCGCAAATAGCGTCGGTGACATTCACCGAAGCGTTTTCGCATGGCTGCGCCGTGTCCGTATTGAATCGTCAGCCGGCTCATTCGTGCTTTGTACTCGTCGAGATGTGCACACGCGCCGATCGACCAGCTCTTCACGCAGTTTCTTTGGCAAGGCCGCGATACAGCATGACGACGCCTGACAAGATCGCGCCATTGGCCACGACATATGATGTACCGCCAGTCAGTATGGAATGCATGTACGACGCATAGGTCAATCCGATCCCTCCAATGATGAAGAGGACGCCAAAGATTACTTCCAAATTCAAGGGAGGCGGGACTTCATCCGGCGGGGAATAGTCGGTGATGCGCGCCACGATGGCTTCGGCCTGTTCTTGCTCGAGTCCCCTTTCCACAAGATCGTTGACGGCGCTTCTCACTGAGAGGCCCCAAACATTGAGCATGGCTGAAGCAATAGACGGCGGACGAATCAGCTCCGCATGCATAGGTAACTACTTATGGTAACGTCGGCGGTGCGCCTGCGTTGAGTGACGCCCCTCCCGCAAACAACCGTTTGATTTCGTCGATGCTCGCGTCGTTGAGTGAATTAATAAACCACACCTCTCGCTCACATGTTGAATTGCCCGCCACGAAAGCTGTTCTACAGCCGGCGGCGATTCCAGCCTCGATATCGCGCTCTTGATCCCCGACCATCACCGACCGTGACAGATCGATGTCGTGCCGCACCGCCGCTTCGATGAGCATGCCCGGCTTCGGCTTGCGGCACCGGCAGCCGTCGGCATCATCGTGGGGGCAATAGAAGATGTCGTCCAGAATCGCTCCTTCGGCGGCCAGCACCTGCCGCATCCTGTCGTGCACTGCTTCGACCTGCGCATGCGTCATCACGCCCCGTGCGATCCCGCTCTGGTTCGTGACCACGATCACCAGATACCCCGCTTCCCGGAATCGCACAATCGCCTCGGGCACGCCGTCAATGATCTGGAGTTCCTCGGGTGAAGTGATGTAGAGGCCCGAGGTCGGCGGTGCATTGATGACGCCGTCCCGGTCGAGGAAGATCGCACGCTGCAATTCACTTCCAGGCACTCTCTCCTCCCGTTCTTTCGCAGGAGCTGGTTCGATGAGCCGCTACCCGGTCTTCGATCGCCGCCGAATTAAACTCCGTCCGATCGCCGAACGGGGACACGACTTACTGGTTGATGACATTCTACGGTTGGCGGCTCCCGTTCGCCCCTACGTTGGTCACGATTTCAGCGAGTTGGTCACCTCCATTCACGATGCTCGCCGGCAGAATCGTCCAGTCATCCTGATGCTGGGGGGCCATCCCATCAAGCTGGGGCTGTCGCGGTATCTGATTGATCTGATGGAACGTAGTATTGTGACGCATATCGCGATGAATGGCGCGGGCATCATCCATGATTTCGAGTTGGCGACGGTGGGAGGCACGAGCGAAAACGTCGCAAAGTGGATTGCTGCCGGGCAATTCGGGCTGTGGCAAGAGACCTCGCAGCTGAACGACCTCATTGCAATTGCGGCTTCCCGCAACGAAGGTCTGGGAGAATGTGTCGGACGCGAACTCACCGAACGCAACAGGCCCGATGCCGAGATCAGTGTCGCGGCGGCGGGCTGGCGGCTGGGCATTCCCGTCACCTGCCACGTCACCGTGGGGGGCGACATCGTTCACGCCATGCCGAATGCCAATGGAGCCGCGCTTGGCCAAACGAGCGACCTCGACTTCCTGATCCTGGCGGAATCGGTTCGACAGTTGGAAGGGGGCGTGTTTCTCAATGTCGGATCCGCCGTCACCGGACCCGAAGTCTTCCTCAAGACGCTGTCGATGGCCCGCAATGTCGCGCATCAGCAGCAACAGTCGATCAGGAACTTCACAACCGCCGTGTTTGATCTGGTGTCCTTGCCCGACGACTACCGCAACGGCCCTCCAGGCAAGGAACACCCTCTCTACTACTACCGGCCGTGGAAGACGTTGCTGTGCCGCACGGTTTCAGAAGAGGGACACTCCTTCTACTTCCAGGGAGACCATCGCGACACGCTGCCGACGTTGTGGGAGCAACTCACTCGAGCCACTTTGTGAAGAATTGCGAAACTTCCCAGATTGTGTGTCACCTCCCGTCATCGTTTGGCGGTTGAGCGATGTGGACTGCACAGATGGTGTTGCAACATGCAGCAAATCGTCTCGCATCGATTGCGTGATTGAGTAGTGCATTGCGCGTCTGCGCATTCTTCAAAAAAGTTGTTGACTTCAGGAAAACTCGTACGTACTAATCGGTGTTCTACTGAGACGCGAGCTGCCGCAGGACGCAGTTGCTGATCGCACACAGTGGTTCCCCTCTCACATCGCGGGCGCGATGGTTCGACGTTCATTTCGGTGACACTCACTCCTCAAGCGTTCGAGGTCGCTCATGTCACAGCGCTTCGATTGGCGGGAATACTCTGCGCATTGCCAGGCGGCGGCGGAACTGGTCGCCACGGAACAGTTGCAACTGCTCACCGCACAACTCTGCCAAGCCTACGATCGCGGCAGTTGCATCTACTTGTGCGGTAACGGAGGGAGCGGTTCCAACGCCTCCCACATCTGCCAGGATCTGGGGAAGAGTTCGACGCCCCCCGATCGCATTGATGATGCCGCACTGCCACGGCTGCGGATCGTGAGTCTCACCGACAACATCCCCTACATCCTCGCCTGGGCCAACGACTACGGCTACGAGCGAATCTTCGTCGAGCAACTGAAGAACCTCGCCGTTCCCGGCGATGTGCTGATTGCTCTTAGCGGCAGCGGCAACAGCCCCAACGTGCTGCGTGCCGTCGCATGGGCCAATGACCATGACCTCATCACGTGGGGCATCACCGGCTTCAGCGGTGGAGAACTCTTGCCGCTGGCGCAACAGGCGTTGCATGTCCCCTCGGATGACATGGGGGTTGTGGAGTGTACGCACCTGCTGGTCTTTCACTGGGTGCTGGGTGAACTGCAGTCGCATATGACTCGCGACGCGTCGAGGGCTGAGCCCGTTTCCCTCGTGGAGACGGCGCGATGTCCCAACTGATTCTCAAGTCGTTTCAGAGTCCCGGCGACCTCGTAATGCTCACCGCCGCCGTGCGGGACCTGCACCGCGCTTACCCGGGACGCTTTCAGACCGATGTCAGGACGTCGGCGGACGCCCTCTTCGCGCATAACCCCTGGATCACCCAGCTCTCCGAGCGGAATCGGGACGTGCAGACGCTCACGATGCACTACCCGCTGATCCATCAGAGCAACCAGCGGCCCTATCACTTCCTGCACGGCTATGTGCAGTTCCTGGAACAGCAACTCGATCTCAAGATTCCGCTCACCGAGTTCAAGGGAGACATTCATCTCAGCACGGAAGAGAAGCAATATCCGCCTCAGTTCGCCGGCGTCGATCTCCCCGAGCGTTACTGGATCATGGTCGCCGGCGGGAAGTACGACTTTACGGCCAAGTGGTGGAACCCGGCCGCCTATCAGGCCATCGTCGATCACTTTCAAGGCCGAGTGCCGTTCGTGCAGTGCGGAGAGCAGGGACACTGGCATCCTCCACTCACGGGCGTCGCCAACCTGATCGGCCGGACGAACACGCGTGAGTTCATCCGGCTCATGTACTGGGCCGATGGCGTCATCTGCCCCGTGACGTTTGCGATGCATCTGGCGGCAGCGGTGGAAATGCCTCCCGATCGACAACCTCGGCGTCCCTGCGTGGTGATTGCCGGTGGCCGCGAGCCGACGCAGTGGGAGGCGTATCCCCATCATCAATACCTCAGCACGGTCGGCATGCTGAGTTGCTGCGCCGATGGGGGTTGCTGGAAGTCTCGCTGCCAGAAGGTGGGAGACGGCGATCCGAAGGATGCCCGCGAGTTATGTGAGCAGCCGGTGTCGATCTCCGAGGGTCTCGTAATTCCCCGCTGTCTCGACATGATCACCGCCGACGATGTGATCCGCCGGATCAAGATGTATCTGGCGGGAGATGCCGCCGCATCACGCTCCAACGTTCAATCACCAGAGATCCACACTCGCCCTCAGCGAACCGGTGTGTCGCGTCGTCCATCGAAGCCGCTGCCACGCGAGTTTGTGCTGCGCATTGAGGGGGGCGTCGATCAACTGCTGCCGGCGGCCATCATCCGCAATCACGTGCAGCGTTATCACTCCGACTGGAAACTTGCGATCGCACCGGCCGCCGGGCAATCCGAGTTCGCCGAGCTGCTCGGACTCCCAGTGGCCGGAGATGAAACAAACAACCCGTTGAAAGCTACGACGACTTGGCTCCTGAATGGAGCGGCTCCCTCACCACATGCCTCTCCCCATTGGCCCAATCTGCCCGTCAGCGACTGGCTGTTGCGGAACCTGAAACTCTCCCCTATCGAAGACCTCTTCCGTTGTGAGTTTCGGGCTCCCACGGAAACACGTGAGCGGGTCCAACAGCGTCTGGACGAGGCGTTGGGGGGTGCAGTCGAGCGTTTTGTCCTCTTCGATGGCGTCGATCGCTCCGCCTCTGCGGGCTGGCATGACTTTGTTGCGGATCTGAAAACATCGTCGCGGACCGGATTCCTGCACGGGACGGCCACGGCCCCCCAACTCCCCCACTTGCGGGTCCATCAGCACGATCGTGAGGTGGAAGTGCCGTTGCACTCACTCGCCGAGATGCTGGCATTGATCGACATCGCCGACCTGCTTGTGGCCTCGGAATCGCCCACGGTCTCACTGGCGAGCGGCACACGCACTCACACGGTGGTGGTGTGGCGGACGCAACATCCGGTGCGATCAGTTCCCCCGGTGCCACATCTGCAGCATCTCCTGACGGCCTATGCCGGGGCGCTCACGTTGTCAGCGCCCGAAGCCACCTACTTCGCGGCGAAGTATCGCAGCCGCCAGATCCCGGAAGGGAACGCGGCACTCGCCGAAGTGGTGCGCGACCATCTCATGCAAGCTCCGCCACGAACAACGACCACCGAGATTCCGACAGCCCCGATCGAAATGCCTGCGACTCACACCACATCGCGACGGAAGACGACAGCACCCCCCGCTTCTCCCACAACACCCCTGCACGCGGTGCGGTTTTATCACGGCCTGGGGGACGCCGCCAACTTTGCGCGACTGATCCCGCTCTACACCAAACGCGGCCATCGGATCGGTGTGGAATGCACGCCCGATAAGCGGATCCTGTTTACGGCGGCAGGCGCCGAGATCGTCGCAGCCGCCGAAGCGACGCACGACTGGGGCTATCCGCCTCACGACGTGCATCCGGGGCATGGTCGTGATCATCAAGGGAGCAAGATCGGCTGGAATCTCTCAGCCGCCCCATTGCCCAACATCGGTGACAAGGCCGGACTCTGGGAGGAACTGTGCCGCTCGGAAGTCCGTGTGCCGCCGTTGGTGCCCAACCACGAGCGGGAGTTTGTGCGGCGATGGCTCCAGGATCTGCCAAGGCCCGTCATTCTGATGCATACGATCGGGAACACGAATCAATCGATCAAGAGCTTGCCCAATCCCGTGACGCAACAACTCTACCGGGAACTCTTGGATCGTTGTGAGGGGACGGTTGTGGCTCTGGACTGGGACAACCGCGCTCCCCGGCTCGCCACGTACCGCTTTCGGCATCTGACCGACATGAGCGGCGGCTGTGGCACCGATCGGATGTTTGCGTTGATGGACCAAGCCGACCTCATGATCGGCGTTGATTCGGGCCCGCTGCATGCCGCCGGACTGACCGACATCCCGCGCGTCGGTCTCTGGATGCCGGGACACTACCCGGCGCGGTATTCATTGCCGCATTCCCGGCAGCTCAACCTGGTGCTGGCTCAGCCGACGTCACATTGGAATCGCTTTCGCCGCGTCCCTTGGAACATCATCGACCAGTCGGGCTCGCATTGGGATGCGGCCTGGATTGCTGAAGAGTGCATCAAACTGCTGCAGCCACCACGGTATCTCGATCATGCACAGATTGCGGTCGATGTTCAACTGCAGCACTGGATCGACAACCTCTGTCGAGGCGAACGCCGGAACCTCAATGCCGCTTATACCGACCGCAATCGCTCGTTCGATGTGCTGTTGCGGGAAACCTCGCAGCGTTTCAGCTCACCGACGGTGGTGGAGACGGGGACGATTCGTGGCGAAGAGGATTGGGGCGGAGCGGGATTTTCCACCTACATCCTCGGCAACTACCTCCGCTGCCGGGGCGGAGTGCTGCATTCCGTCGATCTCTCACGCG
The DNA here is from genome assembly GCA_942492405.1 of uncultured Planctomycetaceae bacterium. GTDB lineage: Bacteria > Planctomycetota > Planctomycetia > Planctomycetales > Planctomycetaceae > JANNSB01. Next base: position 24,250 of record CALOES010000049.1, on the reverse strand, counting down.
ACCACTGCCGCTTCGCCCGCGACTGGACGGCCGTCTATGGCGACTGCGTCCAGGTCCATGAACAGGATTCACTGAAGTTTCTGCGCGAGTTCACGAACCCGATCGACGTGCTCTATCTCGACAGTCTCGACACCACAGAACCCGGTCACGCCGAGCACGCTTTGCGAGAGGCACAGGCGGCGCTGCCACATCTACACGACAAGAGTCTGATTCTGTTCGACGACACTTATTGGTGGGATGGCGCGTTCTGCGGCAAGGGGGCGATGGCCGTGCCGTGGCTACAGCGCAACGGCTGGCGGATTCTGTTCGCGGGATACCAGGTGCTCCTGACACGAGGCGAGACATGAGCGACTTTCTCCCGCCACGTCCGAAACGACCTCCCCACATCATCGTGCTCGGTGACGTGATGCTCGACCGCTATACGTGGGGCAACGTCGAGCGGGTCAGTCCAGAAGCGCCCATTCCGATCCTCTCGGCCGATCAGGAAGAGGTCCGGCCCGGTGGGGCGGCCAGCGTCGCTGCCATGCTCAGCCGTTTGGACGCTCAAGTCACACTGCTGGGTGTCGTTGGAGACGATTCCGAAGCGACAGTCCTGGAACGCGTTCTACAAGAGCACCACGTCGACGTCGCGGGACTGGTCCGCGTCCCCGAGCGACCGACGACGTGCAAGCAGCGTTTCATCGGCCGGGCGGTGGGTCGCCATCCACACCAGATGCTCCGTGTCGACCGCGAAGTTCGCACCACCATCGATGAACCTACCGAGACAACGCTAATCGACTGTCTGGAGCAACTCTCCACGGAATGCCAGGCCGTGTTGGTCTCTGACTACGGGAAGGGAGTGTGTACGCCTCGCGTTCTCCGGCAAGTCATCGAACTGTGTCGCATTCGCTCCATTCCCGTATTGGTCGATCCTGCTCGGGGCGTATGCGGTGAGCATTATCGGGGCGCGACGCTCCTCACTCCCAACCGCTCTGAGGCGCAGCTGTTGGCTGGAACATGTGTTGCAACACCCAAGGATGCCATTGATGTTGCTCCGCGGCTGCAGTGCGAGTTGGAGTTGGATGCCGTGCTGGTCACGCTCGACCGAGAAGGGCTGGTGATTTCGGATGCCGACGGCGTTGAGCATCTCTCCACGACTCCGCGCGAGGTGTACGACATCACCGGCGCGGGTGACATGGTGCTGGCGATCTGCGGCTACGGTTCTGCCGTCGGCTGGCCGCTTCGCGAAATCGCGAAGTGGGCCAACGTCGCCGCCGGACTTGAAGTCGAGCGGTTCGGGGTTGAAACGGTTTCTTGGGCGGAGATCGGGGATGATGCCACGAGAGCCGCGAGTCGCAAGGTCTGTTCGCTGGATGAAGCCGAAGCCTTCGCAGCCGCCGCACGTCGCAACGGTCAACGCGTCGTTTTCACCAACGGTTGTTTTGACCTGCTGCACGTGGGGCATCTACGCACCATTGAGGAAGCCGCCGCACAGGGTGATGTCCTGATCGTGGGCGTCAATAGCGATACCTCGGTGAGGCGGTTGAAGGGAGCAGGTCGCCCCGTCATCGGAGAGCAGCAACGGGCGCAATTGCTAGCCGCACTGGCCGGAGTCGATCGCGTTGTGATCTTCGACGAAGAAACCCCGCATCGATTGCTCAAGGCCATCCGTCCCGACGTCCTGGTCAAGGGGGGAAGTACGGGAGACATCGTCGGACGCGAAGTGGTCGAAGCGTACGGAGGGAGAGTTCATCAAGCCACTCTCGTGGGCGATGTCTCGACCAGCGACATCGTCGGGACCGTCGTGAGTTCACACACCGGTCAAAGGGATACGATCAGGGAGCGGCAGCTATGAAGCGGACTGATTGTGAATGCACGCAGGAGGGGTGGTGTGAGCGGCATCAATGCCTCAAAGGGCGTGGAATGTTTCTGCTGTGTCAAAGAAGCACTCAGGCCTTTGAACGCTGGGAAATGGGACAAGGATCCGGGCAAGACTCGAAACACCCCAAACTCGAGATTCTCAAGGCCCCATGCATCTACCGGGATATCGATCCGATCGATGAAGTTCCCTGCGAGCTGTGTGGGGCGAAGCAAAAAATGGTTCCTGTGTTTGCGTGTCGCAAGCACACGGAATGCACGGTGATGCCAACCGGTGGGCGCAGTCAGCGGACGGAGAGTCTGGCCTCCTGCCTGCGGTGTGATTCCTACGAAGCAGCACGGGCTAACGCGTGACATCACGAATTCAATTTCCTAACAGAACTCAAGGAACCCATCATGCCAACACTTAGCTGTTGCAGCGGTGTTTCAGGCAATTCGATTCCTTCGCAAATCAGCGTTGACGTCGAGATTGTCGATATTCAAGTAGGTTACTTTAGATGCAAACATGCCAGGCAACACCTCGACTACGTCGGAGGCAATTATCACACCGACTTAGACGGCATGTCGATCAATGTCGAACCGACATGCATCAACGGGTTTCCAACTTTCATCATCACTGTTGAACTGGATGCACAAAACCATTGTGTGGGACAAGCCACTCGGCACGTGGGCTTCGACTGCAGCGACATCGAATCGGCGCTTACTCCCTATGGGAGCGTATCGAGCCAATGTTGTGACCATCTCCCTCCCTCTCAACCAGTTGTCTTCATTGGTATTAGCTCCGACGTTTCTGCAGGCCCCATTTTTCCCTCTTTTCCAGAGTCATGTTCGACGGTCCCTCCGGAAGAGAAGGAGTGTTGCCTGTCGAGAGCTCAGTCGCTCCTTGAGCTGCAAGGGCAAGGGGGCGCAGCGTGTTCGACGGGAAGTTGCGGAGGTCCGATCGCATACAGTACCCAACCAATTCGCTACGCGTCAGGCGAACTGCTGCTGACCGCTCACGACCTCAGGACGCAGGGGTACGCGCTTCCTTGGGGGCATACACGCACATACATGAATCGGCTTTCAACGAGTTCTAATCTCGGTAATGGATTCAACTGGGTTGTTCAACAGTGGCCATACGCTGTGCAAGGGTTGTTCGGTCAGGTGAACATCATCGGGTTGCGGTCGAACATTTCTTATCAGTTTCAAGAGACTGATGGCGTCTACGTGTCGAGCTGGCCGCTCAACAAACAGACACTCGAACTTGACACCAACGATCAAGTTCTAAGGTTCACAGATCGCGATGGTTCGATATCAGAGTTCGATGAGCTGTCCGGAATGCTTGTTCGCAGGTTTACACCGGGCGGCGAGATGATCGAAGTCAAGGAGTGGAGCAGCAACGGCTACAATCCTACTGAAGTTGAACGGAGCGTTGAACAAGACGGCGACACGATTACCGAGCAGTTTCTATATGAGTACGACTCGATCTCTCAAGACCTCGTGTTGTCAACACTCACTTTGCGGAGGAAGGTGAACTCTGGATCGTGGGAGAACGTGCAACGCGTTGTCTACACTTATTACCTTGATGGCGACGCATTCGGCTCGAACTCTGAACTGGAGACAGCCACCACGCAGGAGTGGACGGGATCCGATTGGCAGAACACCGGAACATCGTACTATCGCTACTACCTCGCCGACGACGGCAGTTCCTCCAGTTCCAGTGGCGCGTCGAGTTGGCCCCCGCACTTGCTCAAATACGCCCTCAACGCGGCGGCCTTTCAACGCCTTAAGGATGATCCCAGCGTCACCGATCCTCTCACGGCGTCGGACGCCATTGTCGCACTCTACGCCGATCACTACTTCGAATACGACGAGGATCGACGCGTCACGAAGGAGATCGTGCAGGGAGGATCACAGACGTTTCTATTCGCCTACGAGGAGAGCGGATTCGATGATGGCTACAACTCGTGGAAAGTGAAGACCACCGAGACGCTGCCTGATGGCAGCCAGAATATCGTCTTTACGAACTACGCCGGACAGACGATGTTGCAAGTCTTCAAGTCCGGTAGTGACGAATGGTTACAGTTCAGCCGCTATGATGACGACGGGTATCTCATCCTACAGGCCAACCCCTCCGCCGTCACGGGCTACGATGAAGAACTTCCCGACTTGCTGGACTACGACTCAGGCACGGACGAGTTCGAGTACCTCCGAGACAACGCCGGGTTGATTCGCACGTACGCCTACGATGCCTGCTCCGGCTACATCGCCCGGGAGAGCGTTCAGGAAGGGCAACTGGGCACAACTACAAAGCTCAAAGAGTATGAATATCTCGGATGTGAGAGTTACGGCGGCAGCTCTTCATCTTCCAGCTCATCCAGTGGATGTCCCACGGGACTCATCTGGTTCACGAGCAAGCAGACCGTCTATCCCTCCGACACGGACCAAAACGAGACGATTGTCACGAGTTATGCTTACACATTCCACACTGGGACGTGTCAGGTCGCCGAGAAAGTAACGACGCTGCCTGCGGTGCCGACCGATCAGAACGGTTCGAATGTGAGCGCCACGCGGCGGGATTACTTCGACATCTTCGGCTATCCCACCTGGATGATGGACGAGCGCGGGTTCATCACGCTCGTGGAATACGACATCCCGACGGGAGCCGTCACCCGGCAGGTGGCCGACGTTGACACGTCGGTGGAAACTGGTGCCCCTTCGGGATGGGTCACGCCTTCCGGGGGCGGACTAAACCTCGTCACCGATCTGGAAGCGGATGATCGCGGGCGGATCACACAGGTTCTCGGCCCGTCGCATGAAATCGATATTGGCGGTGTGGCGACAACGATTCGCCGGGCGGCTTGGATCGTTTACGAAGAGAACGCTTCCGAGAATATCACGCGGATTGGTCAAGGTTATGCCACGGGAACGTCGCCGAGTTACACATACACGCTCATCAACCCGGTCTCGATCACGATCAACGACAAGAGTGGCAAGCTGCAGCAACAGATTCAGGCGACGCGAGCGAGTACCAGCGGCAAACTGGATCCCGATGATGAGTTCGCGCAATCGACCTATACCCGTTGGCGGACGGTGCAGTACACCGACTGCTGCAACGTCGCTTCCGAGCGAGTCTATTTCGATATCCCCTCGTCGGGAGAGGGAACGGAAGGGACCAACTACGACGAAACGGACTTCGGCTACGACGTGATGAAGCGCCGCAACCGCACCGTTACTCCTGCCGGCACGATTACGCGGCTCGTGTTCGATCCTCGCAGCCTCGTTCTCTCGACTTGGGTCGGCACCGATGATAATGGCGCCACGGCCAATGATCCGACCGGCGGCGGCGCGATGGGGAACAACATGGTCGCCATCACTTCGAATGAATTCGATGACGGCAATGATGGTGGGGATGGCAACCTCACTCAGCAGACTCAGCACGTCGATGGGAGTGATACGCGGGTCACCGCATTCACTTACGACTTCCGCAATCGCAGAACCGAAATCGACGGCGAGGTCGACTTCTTCCAGAAGAGCTACTTCGACAACCTCAATCGCGTCATCAAGACCGAGCGCTACAACACCACTTCGGGCGGCAACCTCATCGCCCGCAGCGAGACGAAGTTCGATGATCGCGGTCGCGTCTTTCGCCGCATCCAATATGGTGTCGACCCATCAACAGGTTCCGTCGGCAACTCGCTCACGAGCAACACTTGGTTCGATGACTCCGGCAACGTCATCAAGGATCAGCCTGCCGGTTCCGATCTCTTCACGAAGTCGACTTACGACAGCCTCGGCCGCAGAGAAAAGACGTTCCGAGGCTATGATCTCGATGAGACGACGTATGCCGAAGCCGAAACGGTCACGGGAGACACGATTCTCGAACAATCTGAGATGGTCTATGATGACGCCTCGAACGGCATCCAGACGACGCTCCGGCAGCGGTATCACGATGCGGCGGCGTCTCAGACGGGGGAACTCGAAGATCCGTCAATGACGCCGAAGGCCCGCGTGACTTACATGGCCAGCTATCCCGATGCGCTCGGCCGCACGGTCGCAACCGTGAACTACGGGACCAATGGCGGCTCGACGTTGTCTCGGCCCAGCACGATCCCGACTCCTTCTGATACGGTGCTCGTCAGTTCGACCACGTTCGATTCCGCCGGCAATCAGGAGACGATGACCGATCCTTCCGGCATGGTGGTACACATGGAACACGATGATGCCGGTCGCGAGATCACGAAGACCATGAATCCCAGCGACGGCAGTTCGAGTTCAAGCAGTTCGTGCGGCGGTTGTGCCTGCTCCGATGACACGAACGTCACTGTTCGCATGGCCTACAACGCCGACGGCAACGTCTCGTCGATCACGGCGGAAAACTCCGCGACGGGCAATCAGACGACGCAATTCGTTTATGGAACGACCCTCGCGAATTCCGATGTGGCCAGCAGTTTGCTCAAACGGGAGGAAGTCTATCCCGATTCGGTCGGTGGATCGGATAAGATCGTCTTCCGCTACAACCGTCAGCAGCAGGTGACGTCCGTTACCGACCAGGCCGGCACGGTCCACAGCTACGACTACGATAAGCTGGGGCGGATGACGCAGGACCGGGCAACCGCCCTCGGGACCAATGTGGATGACGCAGTGCGGCGAATTGCCATGACCTACGAGGTTCGCGGGATGCGGCAGAACCTGGCGTCGTACAATGACCCCGACGTGGGCGAGGGATCTATCGTCAACGACGTGCAGTTCGAGTACAATGACTTCAGTCAATTGACGGCCGATTACCAATCCCATTCGGGCGCGGTGAACACGATGACCACGCCGAACGTCCAGTACGGCTACGCGAGCGGGTCGGCGAACACGGTCCGCCCCACGACCCTGACCTACCCGCACGGCCGGGTGATTTCGTTCGATTACGGCTCAGCCGATGGGATGAACGACGCCGCCTCGCGGATCGCCGCGATCGTCGATGACGACATGGCCGCGACCCATCTGGCGGACTACAGCTACCTGGGGGAGCGCTCGTTCGTGATCGACGACTACAGCGAGCCGGATGTCAAATGGACCCTCGCTTCGTTGACTGGTTCCAACGATCCGGACACGGGAGACATTTACACCGGCCTCGATCGGTTCGGCAGAATCAAGGACAACCGGTGGTACGACTATGGTTCATCCACTGACGTGGATCGCATCAAGTACGGGTACGATCGTGCCGGCAATCGCATTTGGAGACAGAACACCGTGGCCGACGCCCTGTCGAAGCATTTCGACGAGCTGTATGGGAATGACCTGATCCACAGGCTCAAGGAGTTGACCAGAGGGACGTTGAACGCCCAAAAGACCGATGTGACCGATGACACATTCGCCGAATGCTGGTCTCTCGATGCGACAGGGAACTGGCAAGGGTTCCAGCAGGACGACGACGGCGATGGGAACTGGAACTTGATCCAGTCGCGATCCGCAAACACGGTGAACGAGATTACGGCGATCAGCGAAACTGCGGGTCCGTCGTGGGCCACGCCTGCCTACAATGCCGCGGGCAACATGACGACTGTGCCGCAATCCGCTGACCCGACAAAGTCATACACGGCGGTCTACGATGCATGGAATCGACTCGTCAAACTGGTCGATGATGACACTTCAGACACGGTTGCTGAGTATGCTTACGATGGCGCGAACCGCCGCGTCTTGCAGAAGGAGTACGCCTCAGGAGTTCTGAACACCACTCGCCATCTCTATTACACCGAGCCGTCGAAATGGCAGGTCGTCGAAGAACGAGTTGACAGCGACACGGACCCGAATCGCCAATTCGTGTGGGGCTTGCGATACATCGACGACCTCGTGCTTCGCGACCGCGACACTGATGGCAATGGAACGCTGGACGAACGTCTCTACTGCCTGCAAGATGCGAACTGGAACGTCACTGCAATCGTGGACACGTCAGGCGACGTGCAGGAGCGGTACGCCTACTCGGCGTATGGCACCCCGCTGTTCCTGACCTCGGCGTTCGTGCCGCAGGGAAGTTCCGGCTTCGACTGGGAGACGCTCTATGCGGGGTATCGCTGGGAGACCCTCACAGAACTGTTCCATGTCAGGCATCGGGTGCTCAACTCGGTGATCGGGGTGTGGTTACAGAGAGAACCTGTCGATAGTGATCCACGTGTTCAAACGAATCTGTATGAATATGTGTTGTCCAAGCCCATGTACTTTACAGACCCGACGGGTGAGCCCATTTTTGTCGTTGCCATCCTCGTGTTTGGTGGGGCCATACTGGCGACGAACGTGGCAGGCGCGCCGGCTCCCGGTCAGTACATCCCCCCCGGTGACTCAATAGGCTCGGCTCTAGCTGGAGGCGCAGCGGCAGGATCGGCAGCACTAGCTGCGGGTGCTCGCGCCTTAGTGCATGTTGGCCAGGCGCTAAAAGTAATCGTATTTGGCTATTGCATCGCGGAGATTGCGATGATGAAAGGCCACGACGTCTATGAGTGGGGCGAAGTGTGCTGTGTGTGTGAACAAGGTTATACCGGTTCCAAAGTACGATTTGAAACGATTTGCCACTTACCAACGAGTGTGCCAATTTGGGAATGTTGCGATACGTTGTGCGATTTTGACTGGTGGCTAGACGCCGCTTATCGTGGCCCATGTTTTCCGCTCAACTGATTCACTGATTCAGCGCGAGTGACAAATCCACGACACCGCCGACAGATAGTATTCTATCCATAGGAGATCGCAAATGCATGTCATATGTCCTTATTGTGAAATGGAGCTGCGCCCCTGCCATGCTGTCGCTACTGGCGGAGTTTGGCTATCTGATTCGCGCGAACAGTTGGAGAGTGTAGTCAAAGCGAAACGTACCGGAGGGGAGGCGGTCAAGCTTCTCAGTGAGTCAACATCTCCTCTCGTTTGCGTCATTGGGGGAAACGGTTGTCTACATGGAAACTGGCCAAAGGACGCAATGTATTGCGAGTCATGCGGATCATTAGTCATTAAATGCAAGCCGTACTAACCGTCCCACCAGAAGCAACGATCCCGAGTCGTTCAGACGAAGTTATGTCGACGCTCACGCTGGCGGAGAAACTGGAAGACACCAATGGCAACGGCACTTGGGATCTGAACCAGGCGCGGACGGCCAACACGGTGAACGAGATCACCGGCATCACAGAGTCCGCCGGTCCCTCGTGGGCCACTCCCGCCTACAGCGCTGCGGGGAACATGACGACGGTTCCCCAGCCGGCCGATCCGACCAAGACCTACACCGCGACTTATGATGCCTGGAACCGGCTGGTGAAGCTGGTCGATGACGACACCTCCGATACCGTGGCCGAGTACCAGTACCTCTGTTCTTGACAACCGGGAATCGCGTGTATTTTGGGGATTTTTTGAATTTGGCGGTGCGGTGGTTTCGCGATGGTGAGTTACGGGAGGGGCGGTGGGGCGGAGCGGAAGAGACCTTCACTCTGTCTCGTGAGCTCCGCCCCTCCGCCCCGGCGATCGCGCGGAGCTTCGCCGTTGCCGAGCGCTCAGTTTTGCGCGGCAGGATCAGGTTTTCGCCAACTTGTGTCTCAGTGCACGTACTTAGGCGTTTAAGAATGAACTCACTTCAGCCTCCGCGAACCGCGTCTGGGCACGACATGCTCGCGCGCGAGGCTCTCGACGAACTCGGCCGTGCCGCTCTCCTGCACGGCACGCTCTTCGCCCGCCGTCAACGGCATGCGCGGGGGAACACCTTCCTCTTCATAGACCTGGGCCAACGGCTTGACGGTCCGCGAGCCGCCGGGGAGTTTGGCCACGCAGCGTTCCCCCTTCGGCGGTCCCGAGGTTCGCTTGCCGCCGGTGGCCTTGATCCGCAGCCGGGCCAGTTTCTGCTGCGTCGAGTTCGGCTGCGCGTAGCGGTAGGGCTCGCCCGTGGTCAGCATGTGCCAGGCGATGGTCACCAGTTTGCGGGCCACGGCCACGACGGCGACGTTGTGGTTCTTCTTCCGCTTCAATCGGCGGAAGAACGCGCCCAGCGGTCCGGGATGCCGGGCCACCGACTGCGCGGCCTGCACCAGCATCCACCGCGCCCTGCGTGTTCCCCCGCTTGGTGATCGGCCCGTGATAACACCGCTGGGCCGACTGCCGCGTGCTGGGGACCAGTCCCAGATAGGCCGCCGCCTGCTCGGGAGTCGGAAACCGCGACACGTCCCCCAGCGCCGCCAGCAGCGTTTCGGCCGTGGTCACGTCGACGCCGGGGAGCGTCAGCAGCAGCCGGACGCGGTCGTCGCGATAGCCCCGCTGCAGCAGTTCCTGATCGAGACGGTCGATCTGCCGCTGCACTTGCTCCAGGAGATCGAGTTCACTCTCGATGAGCAGCTTCCCTTCCGCATCGATCCGTTCCTCCCGCAGGAGGGCCAGCAGCCAGTCGCGGCCTTTGGTGCTGAACAGCGTCTCGGTCTCGGCGATGAGCCGCATGGCCAGGACACTGTGGATGCGGTTCCGCAGCGCCGTCCGCTGCTGTACCAGCGAGGCGCGGCGTCCGGTGAGTTGCCGCAACTGCTGGGTCGCCGCATCGGGCTGCCACACGGCGGGGAGATAGTCGCATCTGAGGAGTTGCGCCAGCACGAGGGCGTCGACCTTGTCGGTCTTCACCTTGGCGCTGGCGATGGCCTTCGTCGCCATCGGGTTGGAGACCACGACCTCGGCCACGAAGGGCCTCAGCAGTTCGGCCACGATCCAGCAGTTGGTGGTCGCCTCCAGCGCCAGACGGTCGGTCGGCTGCAGCGTGGTCTGGGCGAACTGCAAGAGCGACTCACGGGTGAGTGCGAACGTGCGGGTCAGGAGTTCCTTCCCGGCCGCGTCGATGATGCAGAAGGTGGCTTCGCGCTTGTGGCTGTCGAAGCCGATGGAACGAGTAGTCATGTGAACCTGCCTTGCGTTAGAATGCACTTCACACACGATGCGGGGACCTGCCCCACGCGGCCTGCCCGGTGGAGTTCGTCTGCGACGGATCGTGAACGCCTGGTCCTTGAGACCGCACATGCGTCACGCTTCCGCCCCAGACAGGGCCGAAACGGCAACTACCTCTTCGAGCTCGAAGCTCAACCGGGTGGGCCGCGGGGGGCTCAGTTATGACAGCGGGCTCTTGGCCCATACTTGTAGTCGAGCGACCCCCGAGATCGTTTCGGTCCCTGCGTTGTGTGTGATCTGCAAAGTTGATGAAACATGTGATCGATCGACGCGGTGTCATCCACGCGTGCCGATCGACGGATGGAGCAATCCCGTGCCACGCACGAAGTCCCCACTGCTCCCACGACCTCGCCCCGAACCCGGTCCGCGCAGAACACCACGCCGACACTCGGCTGTCAATCCTGTCGCACGCAACAAGGTCCAAAACCAGGTCGCTCGAGAACATACCTGGTATGACGGAGCCAACCGCCGCACGGTGCAGAAGAGCTATGCGGGGGGCGTTCTCGATGAGACGCGGCACCTGTACTACACGCAGCCGAGCCAGTGGCACGTGGTCGAGGAGCGGGTCGACGCCGAGACCGATCCCGACCGGCAGTTCGTCTGGGGCCAGCGGTACATTGACGATCTTGTCCTGAGAGACCGCGACACCAACGGCAATGGCACTCTCGACGAGCGGCTGTACGCGCTGCAGGACGCCAACTGGAACGTGACGGCATTGGTCAATGCCTCAGGCGATGTGCAGGAGCGTGTTGCCTACTCGGCCTACGGCACGCCGTTGTTCCTGACGGCGGCGTTCGTGCCGAAGGCCGGCTCCAGCTTCGCCTGGGAGACGCTCTACGCGGGGTATCGCTGGGAGACTCTGACTGAGCTGTTCCATGTCAGGCATCGGGTGCTCAACTCGGTGGTGGGAAACTGGTTGCAGAGGGATGATATCCGTCTTGCGTCAACTCCGAATCTGTATTCGTACGCCGACAGTCGGCCGATTCTGCAAACCGATCCAACCGGCCAATTCGCACCATTGATCATATTGGGAGTCGCGATCGGAGCAAAAGAATTGATTGCCGGTGCTGCAGTAGTTTATGTCACAGTTGTTGTTGCTCACCCATTGGGGCCAGGTGCTGACATTGCAAACGAGTTTGCAAGAGGGGTCGATCGAGTGATCGATCGGTGCATTGAATTAATCAAGAGAGTGCCACCTGAAAGCACCGACGACATATGTGCGTGCTGCTGCGAGAATGCATATGGATGGTTCATGTCGCCAATGCCCATGTCCAAGACAATCTGTGAGTCTTCGCAAGGCCAGAATGGAAGTTTTTGTCGATGTAGCCCACAAGGGGATTGTCGCGACGTTGCAGGCGACGAAGAAGCGATTCCACGCGATCCTAGGATTCCACGTTGAGTTCCATTTTATTGGCAAAGCACAGGAACAATGATGACGAGTAAAGCGACGAGTAAGGCATGTGATAATCTGAACAAGTCCGTTCTGGCATTCCGTGTTCGATTGCAACGCTTGATTCCAGGTACCGATGCTTGGATGGACGTTATGACGTCGAGTTTATCGAGCACGAATGCAATCCACCGCATGCTGAGCGTGAGGGAGATTGGACTTCAAGGCGACGTGTCGAGTATCCGCACGCTCCGTGAAATGTTGGAGACTGAGAATGACCTTTCAGTCGTTGGTGAAATCTACTCGACCTTAGCCCTGCTTGGAGTGTTTCATACGCTCGACGATTGTTTACCATTGTTCCAACATCAGCAGATACGCCGACGACTTGCTGCAATGCAGGTTACTCGACACATGCCACGTCAAGCTGCTGTGTCTGTCCTCGAAGTAGTACTTAGAAATGAGAGTGATGCCAGTCTTCGGCGAGCTGCTGCAACCATGTTGGCTCGCTTGAGGTCGACTTCTGGGGAGGAAGAGCTGCTACAATACATTGACCATGAAAACATGTTCGTAAAGGCAAGCGCAGCGTGCGCCCTTTGCTTGATCGGTAATGGCAGAGGTGTAACCGTGCTTCGCGAGATACTGCGCAGGTATGAACAATTCCCGGAAGGCGACCAGAAAGCAATCATGTTCTGTATCGAGGGAATGTTGCGTTACGATGGTGCATTGCAAGATGACGAAAGGAGTGACTCGATCACCGCAACTACAAAGTGGTTAGACGCAGTTACGCGCAGGCAATGACAACTGACCAAAGAATACCAGTCCCATTCGGGAGCGGTGACAGATGACAACGCCTTTCGTTGAGTACGCTTACTCCAACGGCTCGGCGAACACAGTCCGTCCGACGGGAGTCACCTACACGGACGGCCGGGTGATCTCCCAGGATTACGGCTCGGCCGGGAGCATGGCGGATGCCCTCAGCCGCGTGGCCTCGATCGTCGATGACGACAACACCCATCTCGCTGACTACTCATACCTGGGAGAGCGTTCGTACGTGGTGGCCGACAGTCCCGAGCCCCAAGTGAAGTGGACGCTGGCCAGTCTCACGGGGACCAATGATCCCGACACCGGTGACATCTAGACTGACTTGGTTTCGATGGCAATGATCCCCGCCGACTTTTCCGATCATCTCAGCCGCAGATACCACTGCGGGCAGCCAGCCGTCTGGACCCATCGGAGTTCGATTGCCAGCCCACGATGTGGGGACGAATTGACGTTATACGTGGTGATCGAACGAGGTCGGCTGAACGAGGCATGGAATTCGGGTCAGGGATGTATCATCTGCCAAGCGGCAGCCTCATTCATTTGCGAGTGGGCCGAGCAACAATCGATCAACCTGTTGGCAGCCACTTCCGAAACGCAATTCCTCGCGCTCCTCTGTCCGCTCACCCCGATGCGACAGCAATGCGCCCTGCTCCCCTTCCGCTGCTTGAAACAACTACTGAAGCGCGCCTCCGACGGAATCTCAGATCATGGAGTTGGCGAAGAATCGTCATCGGATACATGAGTCGCTAAGTGAGCGTTACATGCGCGGCGTGTGTTTGGATCTTCGGGTCTTGGTGTCGAGGGATTGAGGGCGATTAGGGGTGGGCTTGGGTCAGCGCGTGGCGAAGTTGGGCGCGCCGGCTGCGTTGGCGTGCCGCTTTCTGCTGGGCCTGATCGGCGCGCATTTCGAGTCGGGATGCAGGGTGTTCGTAAGCGCCCATCAGAGCCATTCTTGACGGGGGTGCGAGAATCGGGGTTTAGTGACCTCGTTTCCGGAGAGTGGAATGGCACGGGCAGCGGATCCTGCGTTGGCGGAATGGTGGTTCGAGCTGATTGAGTTGGCACGTGAGAGTTCTCTCACGGTCGCCGAACTGTGTCGGCAGCACGATGTTTCCACAGCATCTTGACAACGAACAGCTCGCGCGCGACAACGAGCGGTTCCTCAATGACGCGAAGTCAGCCGCCGCACAGGTCAGCGATCTTCAGCGGGAAAACACGGACCTGCGGACGCAGTTGCAGCACAGTCGCGATGAACTGGCGGCGTTGATACGTCGGATCTTCGGCCGCACCAGCGAACGATACCACGGAGACGCTGCGGGCCAGTTGCTGCTGGCATTCGATTCCGAAGACGACATCGAGGATGCTCGTGCGGGAATCCTGCAGGCGCTGGAAGAACACCGCGAACAGGAAGCGGGTCGCAGACAGACGCGTCGCCGTCGCCGCAGCGCCGGCGAACTGTTTCCGGATCATCTGCCGCGTCGCGAGGTGGTCATTGACCTCAGCGATGAGGAGAAAGAAGGCCTGCAGCGGATCGGCGAAGACATCACCGAAACGCTGCACTTTCGCCGTCCTGTGCTGCACGTCGTGCGGAAGATCTTTCCGAAGTATGTCCGTCCGGAGGAACCTGCTGCCGGTGTCCTGCAGGCTCCGCGGCCGCCGTCACTGATCGCCGGCGACCGCTATGAGACATCGATCGCCGCAGAACTGATCACGGCCAAATACAGCTACCATCTTCCGGTCTATCGTCAGGAAGACATGTTTGCCGGCAGCGGCGTGCATCTGCCACGCAGCACACTGCTGAATGTGCTGAGTGCTGCGTCGGATCTGGTCCGATCGTTCGTGGGCTATCTGAGTGACGTGGTTCGCACGGACTCCCACATCGGCACCGATGACACAGGCGTCTGCCTGCTGCTTCCGCGCGCCGTGCCGCCGATTGACGCGGACGACCCGAAAAGCAAACGCGTCCATGAAGTGGTCCGTCACGACGAACAAAAAGCCAGCATCACCGCGATGTGGGTGTTCGCCGGTTACCGCCGCGGCCCCTGACCAGCTTCGACTCACCCCGGGTGCCCCCCGCCCCCCCGCCTTCCGCCGTGCGCCGCGGCGGCCGGCGGCTGTTTGTGTTGATCGCGTCCGGGGCGGGGTCGGCGGTGTTCGGGCGAGTCGGGCCGGGGTGGGGGCCGACGTTCCGCTGCCTGCCGCGCCGCGGCGGAAGTTCGAAGCTGCGCTGGACAATCATCAACGCCACGCGAAGTTCGTTCTGGAAGCTTATACGGTTCTGTACGACATCGAAGACCAGGCGAAGGATCTGGACGTCGCGGACCGCCTGGAACTGCGTCGCCGCCGCGCCCGTCCCGTCTGGGATTCCCTGCGGCAGTACATCGACACGCAGATGACGGATGTTTCGAAAAAGGAGAAGATTGGCGAGGGCGCCCGCCGGCACGCGCTGCCCTCCCAACCACCGCACCGCGCGCCCCCACAACCGGCCGTCCGCGCGCCCGGCTGCTGGCCTGCTGGCCGTGGGGCGGCGGCCGCGAATGCGGACGGGTGGGAATCGTGGGATGGTGGTGGACCGGCTGCTGGCCGGCTGCACCAACTTCGAGTCACTGCGCCCGGACGTCTGGGCAGCGACGCGCCCGGACTCAATCCGTACCTACCGCGTGGAAGAACGCCGCCAACAGACCGCCCGCCGCGACCGCGACCGCCTGCGACGCCGCCTCAGCCGACTCGACCGCCCAGAAGCAACGTAGCCAAAGCCGACCACGCCATATGGTGCCGATGTGCGCTTACCCGCCTGCGACGCCGCCTCAGCCGACTCGACCGCCCAGAAGCAACGTAGCCAAAGCCGACCACGCCATATGGTGCCGATGTGCGCTTACTGGTCGGGGACCGCACGCCGCTGATGCCGGCCGTAGTCGTCCCCCGGCTTGCGACCGGGCGGTTTCGGCTGGGCCTTGGGCGGCCCCTTCGAGAACGCGCGGCCTGCCGTTTCCCCGAGCGTGTCTTCTCTTCGAGCAGCTTGGTCAGCTTCTCGACCTGCGCCGTCGGCGCGGCGACCTGGGCCTCCAATTCAGCGACCCGCTGCTGCCATTCCTCCTGTGTCCGATGATGACCTTCCATGGTCTCCACAGCATGCACTCACAACGCCAGACACACAAGACCAATCAACAAGGCGGTAAACTGGTACCTCCGGATAGCGCGGAACACCGGTCACACCCCCCCAGGAAAGGTTACCTATGTCGCACTAAACATAAATCAATGTCTCAGTGAGGATCTTGGGGGTCTCTCGGAACTAGGTCGATCGGAATGAGCGTTCTGCGATAGAACTCAATGTAGTGTTGTACCCCTGGTGCCGGCGTGGTCTCGAGTTCGACACCGATGGCCCCAAAGTCACCTCCTGCGGCATAGATACGGTTCCATTGTTCAAGTGTGTAATGTACGGTCCCACCGAAATCGGTTGCACCTGATTCCGTGGACTTCACGATGTAGTCCATCCCAAATATCGGTTCGCCAACTTGAGTTACCGTTTGAAGGCGATAATCGACCGTAACCTTCACCGTCATGTACAATTCGTAGCGCTGATTAACGAAACACTTCGTGTTCCACGTCATCTCCCCACGCGATCCATAGTGCGTGATGAAGTGATCTGCTTCTCCGAAGTTCTCCTCCATCTGTCTCGCAACAGGTATGCGAGTGGCCGCCGATTCGTGCACGGCAACGTACTGTGCCATCCACCGTGCATCGTCCATGAAGACACTCCCGCGATCATTGAGCAGCACTGCGAAGAGAATGAGGCCGCCAACGGTCGCCAATAGGATGAAACCGACGACAGCCTTTACGATACTTCCCCTGTCGCGGGTGTTGTACGGCTCTACGGCCACGATCCCTCCTCAACGAATCGCGTATTTCGCGGATCCGCATCCCACAAATCGCCGAATGTACCTTGCGGTAGCGTCTTAATATGGGTTCCATTGATCCAGATACGATGGGTTGGAAACTTACTACCGGTGAATTCGACGAGGGAGTGCACTCCTTGACCATTGACGCAACAAATCTCCACAACCGCACGATGCCAGATGTCGGTCGAGGTTCGACGGGCAACGAACTGCATTCCTGGCTCTACCAATGGATTTGGCCGTCCCCATCCTTCCATGCTTAATCGCAGACATGTAAACGATGATCGCACCAAATAAAGGTTAGAAAACATCAGTCCGTAAATGTTGGCTGGGGGGAACAAGGGTGATATTTGTCCCTGCGCAAATTCCAGTCCCCCATCATCGGCCTTGGACCACTCGAGGTCACGAGGGCGATCGTCGCAGTCACACATGTATGTGACATTTGCCATTGTAAACAGACGGTATTCGCCATCCATCGCATCAGTGCGAGGGTCCTGATTGAAAGCTGGTAATCGCGAAACGCGACTTGCCAGACTCCACAGGCGGCGAGAGGCAGCCAAGTCAGTAGCCGGCCGCGGAAACCGTAGGTGAATCGTTCCCGGGATAATTGGCCCAACGATAAAGCTCTTGACCACAACGTGTGTGTGGAAACGCGTCAGAGCCAGTCGTAGTCGAGTACCAATTGCCTTGAGACGCTCGTCCAAGTCCGCGGATCCTAGAGCAGGTGAAATCGGCCCGAATATATCATCATGCGTCAACGGGCCCAAATCTGTTATCAGTCCGAAGCCCGACGCGTCGAAGGCCATCCCGGTTTGGTTTTGCACATAAGCATATAGATTAAGTCCGTCGACGAACCCGATCGGATCCTGACTGATCCACCTGCCAATCCCCGGCTGATACACCCGCGCGCGGACGGAGTAGTCTGCTGTGGACAGCACGAACAGATACCCGAGTTCCCCGACCCAGCGGAACGGCACCGCCATCGTGGGGGCCGAACCCACCAGGTTGCCCCAGGCGTCATAGAGCAGGCTCTCGGAGATGTTCTCACTGGCGTCGGTCAGCAGCCGCGTCGAGCCGAGAGCGTCGAACAGGTAGTAGTGGCTGGCACCGGCTTTCCGCTGCGAGATCAAGTTGCCATAGGTTCTGGGCTCGTTGGTGTAAGTCACCTGCGTCACGTCGGAGGCATTAGTCTCTTGCAGGTAGTTCTGGTTGTCCCACACGTATTTGGTGGTGGAGGCCGACTCCTGCAGCATCACCCGCTTCCCATCGGGGTCGTAGGCCATTGTCTCGCGGCTGCCGGCAGGATGCTGCACGCCCACGAGCTTGTTCTCGTAGTCCCAGAGGTTAGTCACCCGGTCTCCACCGGGGGAGAGGACCACTTGCTGGTTCCCATCGGCGTCGAACGTGTACGTCGTTCGGCCTGAGGCATCCTGAGACCAGGCCAACTGGTTGGCGGCATCGTAGGTCGACGTAGTCCGCTGACCATCCAGGTTCTTCAGCGTGCGATTCCCCCGGTTGTCGTACACGTAGGTGTTCCGATAAGCGTTCGATCCGGTCCTGTGTTCTGCGGTGAGCTGGTAGGCAGCATCGTACGACCACGTCGTGCGGGCCGTCGTCGCGCCGGTCTCGGCCATGGCCGTTCTGTTGCCCGCTTTGTCGTGCTTGTATTCGTACTTGGCCTGGAGCGAGGCGTCGCTCTTCAGATGCGCCACGCTGGTGATGCGGCTGGCGGCGTTGTAGCTGAACGACGTGCGGCTGCCGTTGGCCAGCTTCTTGACCGTTCTGCGTCCCGCCGCATCGTAGCTGTAGCTGGTCCGCTCCCCCTCCGGGTTGATGACCTGCGTCAGCCGCTGCACGCTGTCGTAGCTGTAGGTGAACCGTCCCCCGTCCGGGTCGATCAGGGCCGACCGCTGGCCGGTGGGAGTGTAGCGGTATTGGATGCGTTTCTTGGTCGGCATGGGTGCCTCCACACATGGAAGTTAATCCGATAGGACTTCACAATACGGCAATGCCGCGCGAATACTACCAATATCACTCTGCGTCAATTGGGTCTCTCTTACATCCAGTCTTTCCAGCGACGACATTCTCGACAGAACCTCGACTGCGCTCTCCGAAATTCGCGTGCGACACAGGTTTAGTTCACGAAGGTTTCCCAACATAGACAACTCCTCCACTCCTTTGTCGCCTACCGCAGTTCCCTCTAGCCCAAGTACTTCGATAGTGCTGGCGCGGACGATCTCGCTGACGGCAGCGTCATCAATCAAGCTGCAATTGCGAAGGTATACAACTCGGAGCGGGCACCTTCCGACAGCATTGCATGTTTCTACGCCAACGTAGTTGTAGCTTAGATCGAGCACCTCAAGTGATGGCAGGTTTAAGAAAACGATCGCCGAGCCGTCGGTCAACTTCCCACGAGCTGTGAGTTCGTTGTTGACTGTCAGCTGCCGAAGCTCCGCTGAGTATGTAATGTTTCCAAATCCTGAATCACCTAAGCCGAGGTTGTCAAGGTCCAGCGATTGAAGGTGGCTTAGCACGTTCAGGTATCGCAGTCCTGGTCCTTGAACATTGGTGTCACTCAGGCGAAGATTTCTTACTTCGGGTAATCGGCCTAGAAATCGCAAGTCGTCATCTGTAACGCTCGAATGTTGCAGGAACAATTCACTAACTCGATTTGCTGGTACACCGCTGTCTATATATTTGAGCAATGGATTCAAGCGGTCTCGCTGTTGTCTCTCAAGAAGGTTGACGAACGCCGAACCCGAGATGCAGCCGACAATAAGCAATGCCACAGATAATGTGCGTCTTGTCAAGAATATAGACACTTGCTATTCCGTAATCTCTTCGTCGGCTGGAGGTTCGACCCTGTCTAGGTATTCTTCTTGATACTGGCCATTGTCGAGAAGTGTGAACCGCACGAGCGCGAATGGGTGCCATAGATAGCCATCAACGTCCTCTGTGGGCCTGTTGCAACGGCAGCTATACTCCATTGTCCAGTTGCGAATCTCAACTTTAGTCATCAGTACTTGGTTCTGTGCCTGCAAGTCGAGAATTATGCAATCTGGGAACTCGCTAAAATCGAATCGGTCCCTTATAAAGGGATCCCAGGCGTCGGGATATCCTATTAGCGGTGTCCTAGGCCGGTTGTTGTAGGGATCATTGGTGATGTTCCTTTCATTTATGACGAAACTTCTTTCTCTTCCAAAATCTTCGGTGAAAGTGATCTCCACTTCGGTATTGGCGGCGCGATTCAGGTTTGCATGACAGTTTCCGTGGTTCTTCTTTCGTGTGCAAATACTAAACAGCTTCTCCCTAAAATACACGCTGAACTCGAACTCGCAGTTGTCTTCGGAAGCATTGCAGTCGGGTGGACAGTCGGAAGTGGCGCACGGTATGAATGTGCCACGACGATCAAAGGCGCTTGGGATTCTGGGAGGGGCCCCTCGTCGCCCAATTTGAGGCGAATAATGCGGGAAGAGTGGGCTCCAAGTACCGGTGTCAGTCGGGGGAACTAGACCAGAGGCGTCAGTCAAGATTGTCAGCCTGCTTAAAGCATATGCGTACTTGGAACTCGCAAGAATACTCAACACATC
Source organism: uncultured Planctomycetaceae bacterium (assembly GCA_942492405.1). Lineage (GTDB taxonomy): Bacteria > Planctomycetota > Planctomycetia > Planctomycetales > Planctomycetaceae > JANNSB01. Next base: position 3,770 of record CALOES010000049.1, on the reverse strand, counting down.
CAGCGGATCTTTGCTGGTCCACCGTCCAATCCCCGGCTGATAGACCCTGGCCCTGATGTAGTAGTCGGTGGTGGCGGGCACGAACAGATATCCCAGTTCCCCGACCCAGCGGAACGGCACCGCCATCGTGGGGGCGGCCGTGATGAGGCTGCCCCAGGCGTCGTAGAGCAGGCTCTCGGCCACGTTCTGCGAGGCGTCGGTAAGCAGCCGGGTGGAACCCAGCGCATCAAACAGGTAGTAGTGGCTGGCTGACGATCTGCGCTGCGAGATCAGGTTGCCGTAGGTCCTGGGCTCATTGGTGTAGGTGACCTGCGTGACATCGCTGGCGTTGGTCTCCTGCAGGTAGTTCTGCTCGTCCCAGACGTACTTGGTGGTGGAGGCCGTCTCCTGCAGCTTGATCCGCTTGCCATCGGGGTCGTAGGCCATTGTCTCTCGGCTGTCGGCGGGGTGCTGGACGCCGACCAGCTTGTTCTCGTAGTCCCAGACGTTCGTCACCCGGTCTCCACTGGGGGAGAGGACGACTTGCTGGTTCCCATCGGCATCGAACGTGTACGTCGTTCTGCCTGAGGCATCCTGAGACCAGGCCAACTGGTTGGCGGCATCGTAGGTGGAGGTGGTCCGCTGGCCATCCAGGTTCTTCAGGATGCGATTGCCCCGGTTGTCGTACACATAGGTGTTCCGATAAGCGTTCGATCCCGTCCTGTGTTCTGCGGTGAGCTGGTAGGCGGCATCGTAGCTCCAGCTGGTGCGGGAGCCATCGGCTTCGCTCAGACTGGTTCTGTTGCCGGCCTTGTCGTACTGATAGCTGAAGCTGGCCTGAACGCTGGTGGCGCTCTTGAGATGCGCCACGCTGGTGATGCGGCTGGCGGCGTTGTAGCTGAACGACGTGCGGCTGCCGTTGGCCAGTTTCTTGACCGTTCTGCGTCCCGCAGCATCGTAAGCATAGCTGGTCCGTTCCCCCTGGGGGTTAATGACCTGCGTCAGCCGCTTCACGCTGTCATACAGATACGTGAACCGTCCCCCATCCGGGTCGATCAGCGATGATCGCTGCCCGGTGGGAGTGTAGCGGTATTGGATACGTTTTTTGGTCGGCATGGGATTGCCTCCACTTTTTGATACGTCATCGATTCAGAATCTAGTCATCTTCCGCAAAGTAGCAAGTTGTAACATTAGACGGCACCTCCAGCTCATCGAGTCGGTAAAACTGGCTCATCCCACACGTTACCATTCATTAACATCATCGTTGGTTCAGCCAGTGCTTCTACCCAATCCATCTTCTCGAAAGCCGGGTTACGAAACACCAAAGTTGCATTGATTGCTCGTTCTACAGTTGTCTCTTGAGCAAATAGCAATTCAGCAGGAATGACCGCCACATACGGTACATCGTGAATCGAAAGGACAACTCTGTCCGGTGGAGGAAACTGTTCAGAACCTCTCAAAGATCGCCTCAGCGGATGCAATGTCCCACCGCCAAACTGTCGCTGCAGGATGAATCGTGTGTGTCGATATGCAAACTCTACGACATCCTCGAGTCGACCATTTGATCGTGCATCGCTTCGATAGTGGAAACGCACGAGCAAGTCACCAGTATTCAGATCACGCTTGTAATCGCAATAGTTGTCAAACTGCAATGAAGTCGATCCCCAAGCGATACTCCATGGCTCAACCGGATATGCGACGGGATCCCACTCCACTTCTGCTCCTCTTTCTGTATCAGCCTGCGGCACACGAGAGGATGGAAATGAGATCGTCGCGCTCGTTGCCTCCTCTCGTGGATGAGAAGCGTCAAGCTGCGTCTCGTAACAGTCGCCAAAAACCCACTCGTGTTCGTTGCCGTCCCGAGCCTCCTCGTGAGGTTGTAGAATGGAGACGTGACTAAGCGTTGTCTCCATGTCAGCATCAACGTCGAACAGTCTATCCGCCTCAATTGCAAATGCACACCGGCGCTGAATGCCGTTCGAGTCATGGATAAAGTACACGACACGTTCGGGAGAAAACATCTCGTCCCCATTCCGTCGCTTTCGGATTCGCCCGGAATGATACGCGTGAACCATAGGACGGGTTCTCAGCAGCAAACTGGCTATCAGCTCTCGCACGTTATTGGCAGATTCTACATGCATCCACACTACGCCAACATCGGGATTACTAGGATACACTGTGCGACAAATAGCGAAGCGCGGTGGCGACTCCATTAGATTCTCGTGCCCCCAGAAGCTTATCCAAATTGCATCATTCGCCAACTGATCGCCGAGCACTTCCGGAGTCCACTGACCAATGAAGAGACTCTCGGGAAGCGTGTCACTCTTCACGGGCGCTGATCTGAATACCGTCCACAACAACACGAGAAATACGAGGCGGGAATGCAGCAAGCGCGTAGCGAGTCGTCGTTGGTGTGAGGTCATCATAATGGTCACAGCTCTGTTTACTTGTATGATTTCACGACAGAAGTGCTTCGTACCAGTTTACCGCCCTGCCTCTGATGTGTAGAGGGGGATGGGAGTTTTTGAGCAGAGAGTTTGGCGGAGGAAGTCGTAGCGTTCTTTCGCGAGTTTGCGGCAGGTGCGGGTGATCGAGGGGAGGAGTTGCTGGGCCAGTTGGCCTCGCTCGCTGCGGTTGATGACCTGCGTCAGACGTTTCACGCTGCCATACGTGTAGGTGAACCGTCCACCGTCCGGGTCGATCAGCGCCGATCGCTGGCCGGTGGGAGTGTAGCGGTATTGGATGCGCCTCTTGGTTGGCATGTGAAACTCCCGATCCCCACTCCCTGCGCGGCGACAGCCAGAAGTGGGCGAAGTCGTTTGTCGTGTTATACATCTATACCTGCGTCGTCCTTTAAGAGACTTAACGCCGCTCCCACGTCCTCTTCCAACACGAACAATTTGGTGCCGCCGGATGTGAATCCTATTTCCGGATTCAATCCACCTACATCGTCAGCGGAAACGCATGCTTTGATACCATTCGCTTCTAGCAGGGATCTCGTCAAGGCTGCGTCGATCCGAGTGGCAAAGGTCTGAATGCATACAAGTTTGGACATAAGGATTCCACTTTTGCAGAGAACGCGGCTTCGAAAGTCTCGTCCTGGTTCAGTGTGAACTGGAAATCTGACTGGTTGGTGTTAGTGAGTTGAGGTGGCGACATTGTGTCAATTGGTCGCGGCGTCGTGCCGCGAAGGTTTGTCGCGTTGGTGTTGAAGTTGAAGGTGGGCGAGACAGAGCCGGATGTTGGTCCGAGTCGGCCTTCAACTCCACCCCCTGAGTCGGCGCTCCGGTTGCACCTCTGCAGAGCCGTATCCTCCGCCCAGGTCGAAGTCGATTGTCGTCTGCGGGAGATCATCAGGCAACCTCCTGCATTTCCCGCGCCTGCTGGCGGGCGAGTTCGCGGCGCTGTCGGGCCTCCTCCAGCTTGCGGCGGGTGGCTGGTGGTCGACCAAGGGGAGCCCCCAGCCGAGGGGTGAGTGGGCGCTGAATTCATAATGAGCTGACAAGATCGCTCTACTTGGCTCGCCATTCCGTTCGCAGCGTTCAAACTTCTTAGCCTCCGGTCAATGACGTCAATGACCGGGGGGAATCGACGCTGAATGGGTTGGGCGTGTGGTTCAGCATGTCGACGTTTCCGTGATGCCGCACTGGACGATTATCTGGCACTCCACGTCATTCTGCCTCACGACGCCACATTCCTCCAGTCATTGACCGAGGCTAAAGGGCCATGCATGCGCAACCGCGCCTTAGGGTAGGAGGAACGTGTACATGGATGAATCTGCGTCCGCGCGG
>CALOES010000048.1:0-158326 GCA_942492405.1 uncultured Planctomycetaceae bacterium | reverse complement strand
GTATGCCAGCGATGGAAACCGCCGTTACACGAATCGTCGATGGCATGATTCACTCCGAGGATACAACTGTGCGAACTTTAGCTCCGGGAGATGCGACTAGAGCACGCCAAACGTGTCAAACGCCTCGCGGGCCTTCATTCCTTGTCGGATGGCATCGCGAACCTTGTTCTCGTCGTTGACCTTCTGCCAGGCCCGGGAGATCGCCTCGGCCTCGACGGCTTGAGGCACGACGACGATGCCGTCGATGTCGGCGAAGACCAGATCGCCTGGAGAAAACTTCACTCCGCCGATCTCGACGACAACATCGATATCGATCACGCGGTGGCGGTGCGCGCTGTCGTAGACGCTCGTGCCGCGGGCGAAGACGGGAAATCCCATGTCTTGCATCTTGGCGACATCGCGGACGGCTCCATCAACGATGGCTCCGACGCAACCGGCATTGCGCGAGGCCGTTGAAAGGAGTTCGCCCCAGAGGGCTGAGTGCATGGAACCTCCCGCCGCGCAGATCATCACATCGTCCGGCTGACAGGCATCGACCGCTTGAAGTTCAAGCTCATACGGTTTGGGATCAGTATGATACATGTCGGCCCAGAGGGTCGTTTTGCATCTCCCGACGAGCAGGCGATCGCTCGTGAACGACCGAAACTGAAATCGCGGCGACTGATTGCGATACCCCAGGCCGTCGAGAGCGTCGGCAACGACCGCCGAGTAGAGCGAGGCGCGCATCGTGTCGAGGGAGATCACTTCGGGCATCATTAGCTCACTGTTCTACTCAATTGGACTCGCATCGGAATGAATGGATGTGTAAATTGTACCTCATCTGCAGGACGCAATCACACCATTCCCACTCCATGGGCGTCCGGTTCGCGGAGTGATGCGAGAGTTCACGGAGGGCCCCATGCGAGTCGGCATCATTGCGCTATTGCATGAGTCGAATACGTTTATCGCGCGTCAGACCACGTTGGATCATTTTCACGAGCATCTGCTGCTGACGGGCGAGGCGATCCGGGAGCAACTGACCGACACCCATCACGAGATCGGTGGGTTCTTCGAGGGACTTGCGGCAGCGGGGATCACGGCGTTACCGCTTCTGGCTGCACGCGCGGTCCCGTTTGGTCCATTGTCCACGGATGCCTTCGCGACTTTGCTGGAGGAGATGTATACGCAACTCTGGGGAGCCGGTAATTTAGACGGCATCCTGGTCGCTCCCCATGGCGCGACAGTGAGCGAATCCTTTCGTGATGCCGACGGACACTGGCTTGCGAAGTTGAGGAGGTACGTCGGCCCCGATTTGCCCCTCATCGGCACTCTCGACGCACATGCGAATCTTTCCCAGGAAATGGTCGACGCGACCGATGCCCTGATCGCGTATCGCACGAATCCCCATCTGGATCAACGCGCTCGCGGTATCGAGGCCGCCGCATTGATGGCCGCGACGCTCAGCGGGGAGGTGCGGCCGACACAAAGGGTGGCGTTCCCGCCGTTGGCGATCAACATCGAACGACAATGCACGAGTGATGCACACCTGAGGCCGCTCTACGAACTGGCGGACAAACAACTCGACGATCCCCGAATTCTTTCCAACAGTATTCTGCTGGGATTTCCTTACTCCGATGTCGAGGAGATGGGAACATCGGCCATCGTCGTGACCGACAACGATCCGCAACTCGCCAACGAAAAGGCGCACGATCTGGGTCGGTATTTGTGGCAACATCGCGAAGACTATGTCGGCCATTTGATTGGCATCGACGAAGCACTCGACTCGGCAGAACGACTGAATGGACCGGTTTGTCTGCTCGACATGGGAGACAATGTCGGGGGAGGCTCTCCCGCCGATGGCACGCATCTGGCGCACGCCCTGCATGCCCGCGGCGTAAAGAACTCGTTCATCTGTTTGTACGATCCCCAATCTGTTCAGCAGGCGGTCCATGCCGGCATTGGCACACGGTGCCAACTCAGCCTCGGAGGCAAGACCGATGCCTTGCACGGCGAGCCGCTCAGCGACATGTTTACCATCATCGGCCTCTATGACGGCAAGTTCGACGAGCCCGAGCCGAGGCATGGAGGCTTAACCCATTGCGATCAGGGTCCGACCGCCGTCGTCCGCAGCGATCGGGATCACACCGTCATGCTGACGTCGAAGCGCATGCCTCCCTTCAGTCTGCAACAATTGATCAGTTGCGGGATTGACCCAAAGCAGTTTCAAATCCTGGTCGCCAAGGGAGTGAACGCCCCGATTGCGGCGTATGCACCCGTGTGTCACCACTTAATCCGCGTCAACACGCCAGGCTGCACATCGGCCGACATGACATCGTTAGAATTCGAGTTCCGCCGCCGGCCGATGTTTCCGTTCGAGCGAGATTGTGAATGGAATGAAGGCTCGCCACTCTAGCCGATCTTCGCCGGAACCGTCGCATGCAGGCTGCTGAGGTACAGGATCGTGCTGCTCGACGGGTCGGACATCTTCAATAAGGCGCGTGCGGCCTTCAGTACGTCACGTCGGCTGATCTGGCCAACGAGCTTGCCGTCTTCGTCGAGTACGGGCAGTCGTCGGTAGTGCGTGTTCATCAGTTTCTGTGCGACCGTGAGCAGGTCGGTGTCTTCTGTCACTGTCTCGGCGTCGCGATCGACAAACCGGGCGATTTCGTTCGTCGGAACGCCGTCATAAATGGCCGACATCAACAGGCTGATGGAACTGCGTTCCGAGAAGACTCCGAGATAGTTCCCATGGTTGTCGACAACCGGTGCCCCCGAGATGCGGTACTTCAGCAATTTGTCGATGGCGTCGAAGAGGTCCATGTGGGGAGACAGCTTGATCAGACTCGTGACCATGATGTCCCTGGCGATGACCGGTTGTGATGGCATGGAGACCTCGGGCGCGATGGTGGAGGCGAATGATTCCCGACGATGGGGAGCGGCGAATGCCACCAAACAGATTACCCGCCCGATTTGTGAAATGGAAGTTTCCTCTCAAATGTCCAATTGTCGCGAGGGTGATCGATTCAAGGTCTGAGGGGGTCGAACGCGATGCATCGAACACAAGCAGGCGACTCGGCAATGAAGGCCGGACAGTGTCGCCAACCGTCAAAATCGGAGCGCATTCAGCAACGATGATACCGCAAGAGCCGATTCTGTCTGAGATGTTAAGAACTACGCTCAAGCGGATCGCACGCTCGTGACGATCAAAAGACCCAGACGCATGGATCTCGACTGTTCGGGAAACTGCATTCTTCGGAATGCAACAAGCGAATCGAATAGTCGAGTGCAGGCGTCGAGGGGGGATAGGACGTTCTCGCTGCCAACCGGCCTGCGGTGCATGACGCACCGCATCGGCGGTGGGGCTCCACTTCCCGATTGATGCAGGGACTTTCGTCGCTGCATCAGCACCTTGGGACCGCAGGTTGAGTGGGGGGGAGGCCGTTTACCACTCTGGACAATTCTATTTGTCCGCGCAGTTCTGGGGAGGGAGGGCATTTTCTTGGCGCGTTGGGGAAGGACCCGTTTGATGAGTCCTCAACTATCCCGGATTGGGCCTGAACACCGTAGGGGGAATTCCCGCAAACCCGGCAAGATTGTTTTGGAGAACCCGCAATGAGGACGATCTTCACAACTGGGCAGGTTGCGAAAATCTGTAAAGTCGCGCCCCGCACCGTTAGTAAATGGTTTGATTCTGGTCGACTTCGGGGCTACCGCATCCCCGGATCGCAAGATCGACGCATCCCTAGGGAGCATCTGATCCGATTTCTCAAGGAGCATGGTATGCCCTTGGGAGAACTTGAAGACGAGGCCATGGGCAAGCTCCTTTTGGTAGGAGTCGATGCCAATGTGCAATCTGGACTACGCGCTATCCTCCCACCTGAGGATTTCAAGACAGAACTGGCTGCCAGCGGCTTCGAAGCCGGCATCCAGGCCGAGTCGCTGCATCCTGATTGTGTCGTCATTGATTTTGGCATGGGACGCAGCGAATCAGTCATGATCGCTCAAAATCTGCGCCGCAATGGTGACTACGCCGACACCGTGCTCATCGCTCTGTTGAGCGACGATGATAATGCTGCCGGATTCGATCGTTCGATCTTCAACGAGACATTCCGAAAGCCGTTCGACGCCGCCCTCCTCGGAGAGCGGATTCGCACGCTGATTAATCGAAAAAAGCAGCTGGCTTAATTTCCGGTTGCTCCGCGGAGCCAGCCGCTGATGCGGATTGCCGGCAACGGCAAGGGCCCGTTAACATCTGTGTTAACGGGTGCCAGAGTACCAATCGGCAAAGCTGAAGGCTGAGGAAACTTCCTTTCGATCGCGGGGAATGCCACGTTCTTGGTCCATACCGAATTACTGGGTCCATCAACGGTCAGGCCGGAATCTGTGACAGGATCGAAGGGCAGACCACTCATACGGAATCTTTCGCCAGGCGGCACTTTGGACCTTCGTCGTCCAAAGAGTAACCGGTAACGCGAATGAGCGGCTCGACTCACCGACCCGGAGGTTCAGGGACTTGTCCCCAGCCTCCGGGTTTTTTGTTTTGGCTCAGCCTGATAGCACTCGCCACGCTCGCATCGGTCCTGCTAACCATCGATGCCGCTGGCGATGCTCCACTGCTGATGCTTGGACCGGGCGTCACGCTCGACGAGCCTCTTAACGTTCGTCCAGGCCTCTACCATTGGCGGCTGCTCTGGGATCATGGCATCGGGTTCTGGGATCCCGCGAATACGCAAGAGTTCTTTGGCGATCCGCACTATCTCGCCGACTACCCTCCCTGGGGTCGCATCTGGCTCGGATTCTGGCATGACACAACGGCGCTCTTTTTTGCACCCGTCGACCACCCTGGTCCCGACGTCTTGAATTGCGCTCGCATCGGGTCGGCCGTGGCTTTCGCGCTGACAGTGTTTCTGTGCGGATTCGCTGCTCAGCGCTGGTTCGGCGGATGTGCCGGGATCGTCGCTGTATTTTCGGTCGCAGTGATGCCCCGGCTATGGGCTCACGCTCACATCGCCGCAGTGGAATCAGTGCTCAATCTCGCATACTCGCTCGTCGTGGTCGCCATCGGGACGAAGTGGATCCGTGCCGATCATGGGCAGCGACGGGTTCCCATTCGATGGGCTCTAATCGGCGGTCTGCTGTGGGGGCTGGCGTTGCTCACGAAAATTCAGGCCGTCATGTTGCCGTTCCCACTCATCCTGTGGGCATTTTGCGTGTGGAGATGGCGGTCCATCGTTCCACTGGCGTTGTTCGGCGTCACCGGCTTGGTCGTGTTCTACCTCGGCTGGCCCTGGCTGTGGCTCGATCCCTGGAATAACTTCTGGGACTATTTCGCGAGAACGACGGATCGCATCTCGCTTGACTGCTTCTACCTGGGCAAGGAATGGATCGATCGCGACGTCCCGTGGCACTATCCCTGGGTGATGTTTGCGGTCACCGTTCCCATCGGTCTGCACGCCCTGTCGGTGCTGGGAAGCTGGCCAACTTTGCGAGGCGTGTGGATGAAGATCCGTCGCCTGCGACGTTCGTCCAATACCGAAGTTGCGACAGCTGACGAGCCGCCGAACGTCGCTGCCCAGCGCAGACTCCTGCTGCTGTTGAATATCGCTTTCCCGTTGCTGTTATTCAGCATTCCGGGCATCGCCGTTTACGATGGAGAACGCCTGTTTCTGATGGTCAACCCGTTGTGGGGAATGCTGGCCGGAGCTGGTGCGAACGTGCTCTGGAACTACCTCATCAAAGTTCGCCGGCACTCGCGTGCACTGGCGACCTGCGTCATGACGATCGTAGTGGTTGCTCAAACGTGGGGACTGTTTGCGATGCACCCTTGCCAGCTCAACTACTTCAACCTGCTGACCGGCGGCATGCGCGGTGCCGAGCGATTGGGCTTCGAAACTTGTTACTGGGGGGACAGCGTCTGCCGAGAGCTTCTGACGCAAGCAGTCGACGTGGTCCCCGAGGGATCGACCATCGATGTCGCTCCCGTAATGCATCACCTGCAACTCGAAGAACTATTGGCACAGTCACCCATTTTGCGAGAGCACGCCATCACACTGCGCCCCTTCGATGATCAGCACATCGAAGAGGTGCGCTATGCCCTCGTCTTTCGTCGTCGAGCCGATCCCTGGGAGTCGTTGTTGCATCCGCCACCCGGCGCGGTACTGCTGGCTGAAGTGAAGCGCGAAGGCGTGCAACTCGCAGCCCTCTATGAATTCACTGCTCGCTGATCCCCATTGCTTGCGGTCGTCCCGCGAACCATGGATGATCTCTTCCGCAACGGTTTCGCACCGACTTCAACCGGAAGGTCATGTCATGGTTCACACGGAATGGGAAGCGCGTCACGGACTCACGGCGAGGCAGTTTCAAAACGTCTTTAACGACTTCAATCCCGATGTTTATCGCCTTGTCAAACTGTCGGTCTACGAACAAGACAATCAGCCGACCTATGCCGGCATCTGGCAACGACGTGGCGGCAACGAATGGCATGCGAGAAATGAAATGTCGGCGGCCGAATACCAGGCCGCGGTCGACTCGTTCAGCGAGAAGGATCTGAGGCCGACGCACATTTCGGTGGCCAACATTCGCAATCAGCCGGTCTTTGCCGCGATCTGGGAATTGCAACCCGGTATTCCCTGGACCGCTCGGCATGGATTGACTTACGAAGAGTACCAGACTCTGTTCAACGAACTTTCCGACGAAGGCTATCGCCTGCGGTGCATTGCAGGCTACGAAGTGGATGGCCAGCCCCGCATCGCCTGCGTCTGGGATCAGTACAACGGCCCCATCTGGCAGTCGTGGTACGGTCTTTCCGCCGACGAGTATCAACAGAAGTTTCACGAACTCTCTGACAAAGGCTTTCGGCTCATTCAATGCTGTGGCTACGCGGTCGCCGGCACGCCGTATTTTGCGGGCATCTGGGAAGAATCTCTCGGACACGCCCTCGAAGGACGGCATGGGTTGAGCGTCGGCGACTATCAATCAGGCTTCGACGACCTGTCCGCGGCGGGTTATCGGCTCGTCGACGTCAGTGGATATGCCGTCGGCCGCGCCGTGAACTTCACGACGATCTGGGAAGACGGCTCAGCGGACATTCCTCGTGATGGCGATCTGTCGAGCAAGGCGATCCCCTTCATGCTGAAATACGACGTCCCCGGTTTGTCGTTGGCGTTCGCGCGTGACGGGCACATTGTCGGCACGCGCTGCTTCGGCTATGCAAATCCAATCACGCGACAAATCCTCATCCCGGAAACTCGGTTCCGCATCGCGAGCATCAGTAAGCCGATCACGTCGGCGGTGATCTTCAAGTTGATCGAAGAGGGCAAGTTTCAACTCTCCGACACGGTCTTCGGTCCCGGCGGCTTGCTGGGAAACATCTATGGAACCGATCCCTACCCGGCGGGGCTGACCGACATCACGCTCCACCAACTCTTGCAGCATACCTCTGGCGGTTGGCGAAACGACGGCAACGATCCGATGTTTCAGGATGCGGCTCTGAGTACCAGCGACCTCATTGCCTGGACGCTCGACAACCAGAGTCTGACGCACACTCCGGGGACGAACTACGCCTATTCCAACTTCGGTTACTGTCTACTGGGACGAATCATCGAGACGTTTACCGGGCAGAACTACGACGACTACACACGCGAGGCGATCCTGCAACTTTGCGGCGCGGCCGAAATGACACTGGCGGGGAACACCGCGATGGATCGTCGCGACAACGAGGCCCTGTATGTCGGTGCAGCGTACCAGAACCCGTATGACATGAATGTCCGCAGAATGGACGCCCATGGGGGCTGGCTGGCGACAGCCTCTGAATTGGTCCACTTCGCACTCGCGGTCGACAACTTCGACTTCCCTCCCGACCTGCTGCAACCCGCGACAATCGACACGATGGCGACCGCTTCCACTGCGAACACCGGCTACGCGTGTGGCTGGTCGGTGAACGCATCGAACAACTGGTGGCACACGGGTGGGCTGCCCGGCACGCGCACGATTCTCGTCCGTACATCGGGTTACAGATCATGGGCGGCCCTGTGCAACACACGCCACACCAACGACGACATGGGCGGCGACCTCGATCAGTTGATGTGGGATCTGGAGCCGATGGTGTGAGAGAGAGCGAATTAGGGAAGTCCCACTAATCGCGATTCACTTCTCGCTACTTGCCTCTGCAATCATCTCGCGCAGCAGTGCGGCCGTCGCGAGTGCGTAGAACGTGTATTCCACGTCGGCGGTCTCGTCCCAACTGGCGGCGCGGAAGCCGCCAGTGGGGAGTTCGAGCGACTTGATGAAGCCTGCAATCGCCCGCAGGTCGAATGCTCGATGGCAGTTCAACGTTCGCAATGTAAGCAGCCCGGTGAAAGTCGAGAGGGCATCGGCGAACGGAACTCGTGAGTTCGCCGAAAAACCTCCCTCCGTGCTCCACACATCCTTGAGGAACGCAGCCACATCGCTTGTGGTCTCTTCATCGATCAGGCTCAGTCGGTCGAGCAGCACGACGGCTGCCGCTGTGGGATTGGTGCCGCTGCGTCGCATGGGAGCGATCTCAACGAATCCTCCATCATCGCGTTGCCGGTCGAACAGAAACTGTCCCAGACTATTCGGATTGGGGACGGATGAACCCAGCAGTTCGTAGGTGAGCGCGACCAGAAACGAATGATATGTGCTTCCCGAAGCCCCTTCCGTCGACTTGGCGTAGCCGCCGTCGGATGTGCGAACCGCTTCGAGCTTCGCCGTCATCTCCTCGAGCCATGTGGCAGGTTCATCAGCCAGCAGATCGATACCGCCAATGCCTTGAACGGCCAGGGCAGTGGCCAGCCAGTTCATCAAGTCGATGACGCCCAGTTGCCTCCAGCGATGAGTGCCCAAGAACCCGGCGATCTTCTGGCAGTCGTCAGGAGTCAGCTCATTAAGCATCGCCAGTCCACGCACAGCGAAACTGGTGTAGTAGAGGTCCGAATCTCCTTCGCGGCCGCGAAAGCCACCATCCGGCAATTGCAACGAACGAAAGAATGTCGCGTGTTTTGCACGAAACTCGATCTGAAACGCGCTCGCTCCTTGCTGCAGTCGAGCTGCCAGGTCAATCAGAAACGGAATCGAAGGCATAACGTCGAGTGAATGTTGCAGCCAGTGTGGTTGGCAAACATAACGTCTCACGAGTCGATTTGTTACGCGACGTTCGCTGAAAATGCGGCCCTTGCGACAGAATCACGAGCCGGACGGCGAGAGGCCCCATTCTGAATTCCATCACATAACCATTGGTGACTTATTGACTTCGGGAACCGGAACTCGCATCATAGAGATCCAACCATTCTTCCTGCCTCCGCGTCGCGTCCTGTGACTGATTCCGGACTCAACCGCCGCAAGTTTCTCGGTGCTGCCGCGTCGGCCGCCGCCGCGGGGGTTGTGCGTGCTCCGGCCTATGCCGATCGTGGTTCGGCCCTGGAACGCATGCGTCTCGGAGTGATTGGCCTGCGGCAGCAGGGGCAGGCGATCATGCAGGAACTGTCGGAAATGCCCGACGCACAGATTGTTGCCGCTTGCGACGTCGATCCTCGGTTGTTTGACGATGCCTTAAGGCTGGCCACACAACATGGCGATCCGACTCCCACGGTTACGGGCGACTTCAGACGAATACTGGACTATCCGTCGCTTGATGCCATCGTCATCGCGACCCCCGATCACTGGCACGCCAACATGGCGGTGCTGGCCTGCGAGGCGGGCAAGGATCTCTACGTCGAAGCCCCGCTGACGCGGACGATTCAGGAAGGTCAACGTGTTGTCGATGCCGCCCGCGAACACCAATGCGTGTTGCAGACCGGTTTGCAGCAGCGCAGCGGAGTTCATTTTCAATCGGCTGTGCAGGCGGTTCAACAAGGAGATATCGGTACCGTGCGACTCGTGAAGGCCTGGGTCTCGCATCGGCGAAACGTGGTCGCTCCTGCTGAGAATCTGCGATCGATGGTCGACGTCGACTATCAAGGCTGGCTGGGACCGGCCGGTCCGCGAAGCTTCGATACGCTCAGGTTTCATCAGACATGGCCCTGGTTCTGGGACTACGGCGGCGGCGAATTGTCCATGTGGGGCGTGCATCTTTTGGATGTCGCGCTGTGGGGGATGAATGCCCAATGGCCCTCGAAAGTCTCTGCGTGCGGCGGCTGCTTCGAGCAATCGGACTCGCTGGAGACGCCTGACACACTGCATGTACAGTACTCGTTCGATGATTTTGTTCTCACATGGGAACACCGCCAGTGGACCCGTCACGGACAGGAAGGTCGCACCGCCGCCGTTGCCTTCCATGGAGATAACGGCACGCTGATCGTCGATCGGGGCGGCTGGAAAATTTACGGAAATCGCAGCGGTCAATCCGCTCCCGCTTCGGAACTACTCGCTCCGCATCTGGCCGACTTTGTCGATGCCGTTCGCACCCGCCGCGACCCATCAGCCCCGGTCGAAGTGGGTCATCGGTCGGCTGCGATCTGCCACCTCGGCAACATGGCCTGGCGCCAGGGTCACGAGATTTCGTTTGATCCAAAGAGTGCTTGAGGCTCGCTGAGTCTGAACGAGCAATCCGCCGGTTCTCTAAAGTCGCTATCCGTCGGATCTCAAGCAAAATGAACAGGTTACGCTCCATTCACATAGTAAATTGAACAACCCATGAATCGTTACGTTTCGAATTCTTGACACGGGTCATACAATCCGTAAACTCGACTCAACCTGCGCACGTTGCCTATTTGCTAACTCTCAGGTTCTCCCGTTCGGGTCGCCGCACACGCACCGGGCGGAGGTGTGACCAGCCTCCGCGTTAGTTTCCTTTGCGGACCCGTAATGAGGAGAAGGTCAATGCGTCGTTTAAGAAGTTTGCTGTATGAATTCTGGAATGACGAGATCGGCGTGATCTTGTCGGCCGAGGCCGCCCTGCTGGGGACGGTCGCTGTCATTGGAACCACCGTCGGATTGAGTGCCGTCTCGCACTCGGTGAATGAAGAATTGACCGAGGTGGCATCGGCCTTTCGCAGTCTCGATCAGTCGTATCACTTCGAAGGACGGCATGGTTGTGGAGCATGGACCGCAGGTTCGTCGTACCGGCAGCCTTGTGTTGAAGAGTCGCTGGAAGAATTGCAGACGTTTGTCGAAGAATTCGAAGAACATCAACATCATACCGAGCACGGCCGTCATCATGAGGAGAGCGACGATGACGACGACCGCGACGATCGAGGACAGGGTCGACGTGAATCGGATGACGATCACGATGACCGCGGTGATGGACGTCGTGACTCTGACGACGATGATGACGACCGGCCACGACGAGGCCAGGACAACGACCGTGACGAGGATGACGAACGTCCCAGGTCGCGGGAGCGGAATGACCGTGATGACGACGAGCTGAGCCTCGAGATCGACGCGACTGCCGACGAGTTCTCGGAACCAATTCGCATTCGCCCTGCCGCCGGCGAATGATTCGTTCCCGAGGTTGCGACACACGCACTTATCGGCCTCCGGCGCTTGCGTCGGGGGCTGATTCTGTTTTTCCAGCGATGCAACGCCGCAACGCGATCTCTACAATGCCACTGCTTCAATTCATTCGACACATATCGGGAGTACGACGGAATGGCTGAGTTTCGCATCGAGCGCGATTCCATGGGAGAAGTTCAAGTACCGGCGCAGGCTTATTACGGAGCCCAGACACAACGGGCGGTCGAGAATTTCCCGATTCATGCTGGGCCGCTGCATGCCGATCTCATTCACGCCATGGGGTTGGTGAAGCTCGCCTGCGGACGGGCCAATCACGACCTCGGCAAGTTGACGGGAACGGGCAAGAACCCGCTCAACGACGCTCAAGTCACCTCCATGCTCCAGGCCGCTCGCGAGGTGGCCGACGGCAATCACGACGACCAGTTCCCGATCGATATCTACCAGACGGGTTCGGGCACTTCGAGCAACATGAATGCCAACGAAGTCATCTCGAATCGTGCGATCGAGTTGCAGGGCGGAGATCGCTTTCAAGCCGCGAAGCCGATCCATCCAAACGACCATGTCAACATGGGGCAAAGCACGAACGACACGTTCCCGACCGCGATTCATGTCGCGGTGGCGATGTCGATTAAGAATCTGCTGCTGCCAGCCCTGCAGCGGTTTGCCAATGTGATGACACAGAAAGCCAAGGAATGGGACAATATCATTAAGATCGGTCGCACGCACTTGGCCGACGCCACACCGTTGCGATTGGGACAGGAGTTCGGAGGCTTCGCGCGGCAGATCTCGTTGTCGGTCGAACGAGCCGAGCGCGCCCTGCTGGCCGTTACCGAATTACCTGTTGGCGGCACTGCCGTCGGTTCAGGGATTAACACGCATCCCGAGTTTGGCCGCCGAGTGAGCGAGATTCTCGCGTCGGAGAGCGGCATCCCCTTCACCGAGGCCGCGAACCATTTCGAGGCCAACGCTCAGCGCGATGGGCTGGTCGAATGTCACGGCCTGCTCAAAACGATTGCAGTTACGTTGTTCAACGTGGCGAACAACGTTCGCTGGCTCGGCTCAGGTCCACGATGTGGTTTCTATGAAGTGATGATTCCCGACCTGCAGCCCGGCAGTTCGATCATGCCTGGCAAGGTGAATCCGGTGATGTGTGAAAGCCTGATGCAGGCTTGCACACGCGTCGTTGGCAACGAAAGCTGCGTCGCTCTTGCGGGAGCCACGGGAGGACAATTCCAGCTCAACATCATGATGCCCGTCATGGGACAGACCACGCTCGAAAGCATTTCACTGTTGGGTCACGCGACGAACGCCTTCGTCGAGCTGTGTGCCGAGGGTCTCGAAGCCAACCCCGAAACCTGCGATGCCGGCGTCGAGAAGAGCCTGTCGATGGTGACCAGCCTCAACCCTCATATCGGCTATGAGAAAGCGGCTGCCCTCGCGAAAGAGGCCTTTAAGACGGGCAAGACGATCCGCGAACTGTGTGTCGAGCAGAACATTCTGCCTAAACAACAACTCGACGAGGCACTCGATCCATACAGCATGACGGAACCGCAAGCGTAGCGTTCCTGTTTGCATCAAGTGTCAAACGAGTTTTATGGCACAAGCACCAAGTCTGGTAGCGCACTGAGGTCGTTGCGTGGAAGGGCATTGCTTTCACACATAGCCAACTAGCGCCGTGAGTGTACGAAAAGTCCGTCGACCCACGTGAGCGTGGCATTCGCAAGTTCCTTCGTATCGCCTGAGGGGACACGCGGAACTTCGCGTGTGTCGGCCTGAGAATCTTGTTCCTCGCCGGGTGCCACGCTGGTGCGTGGCTGGGCGGACTGGCACTTCCACCAGTTGCGTGCGACCTCCGACGTCCATTCTCCGGCGCTCTCGCAACTCAACAGCATCTCCGCAAGCTGTCGAGCCGTGGGAGGACGCCTGTCGACTGATTTCTGCAGGCAAGAAAGAATGACCTGCTCCAAGTCGACCGACACCGGTTGTCCTAATCGTTCAGTGGGCCGCTCTGGGGTCGTTTCGAGCTGTGCCTGAAGTACATGAGAAGTCGACTCGTGAGGAAAGACGTACTCCCCCGTCAGCAGGTAGTAGCCCACCGCCCCTAACGCATAAATGTCGGCACGATGATCGATGCAATCCGGACGCATGATCGATTCCGGAGACATGTAGTGCGGCGTCCCGACGAGGCGATTGCCGTCAATCTCCGGATGACTTCCATGTAGCGAATGGACGAGTCCAAAGTCCATCACTTTCACGAAGTCTCGCACGCCACTCGACTCGCAGAGTCCGATGTTCTCGGGCTTGATGTCTCGATGAATCAGTCCCTTGGCGTGGGCCTCTCCCAGCGAACCGCAGACCTGGCTGAGGATGTGGATTACGCGCCCTTCCGGCTGCGGCCCGTAGTTGTCGACAAGCTTTCTCAGCGTGATGCCGTCGAGCAGCTCCATCACGTAGTACAGCATGCCGTTGTCGGTGGTGCCATAGTCAAACACATGCACCGTGTGTGGGTTCTGCAGTCGGCTGGTCGCCTGTGCTTCACGTTCGAATCGCCCGATGGCGGTGGAATCGAAGTTTCGCGAACTCATGAACTTGATCGCCGCGGGTTTGCGCAGCATCGTGTGTCGCGCCTGATAGACGACCCCCATCGCCCCTTTGCCGATCTTGTCTTCGACGAAATAACGTCCGATATGCGATCCCGACCAGTTGAAGTCTTTCCGCTGTTCGTCGATGCAGGTGATCGCCAGTTGTTGCAGTGTCTCGCACAGTGGTTCGAGCGGCGCGCGTGCCCCGTCGTCAGCGTCGAACGCGTCGTCGGTTTCGACCGCCACCTGCAGAAAGTCAAATTCCGGGAGCGAAGCCTGTATCTGCAGCAGATGCTGGACGCCTTGCGGCTCCTGCTGAAACGTGTCGGGCAGCATCGCCGACGCGAGCGATGCCGTCAGGATTGAGACGGGCGTGCTGCATCCCGACAACAACGCTTCGACATCGTGATGACAGGCAACACAGACGATAACTTCGTCGGGGAAGTTCCAAGACTTCAGCAATTGTGCAATGACCAACCCGTGATCCCAGCCAAATCGGTTGCGCTCACCAAGTGTGATCGATGCGCCCGATTGAGTGATCTCGGCATACTCGTTGGGATACTTCAGTCTTAAGAACGGTAGCAGCAGATCCTGCAACATGCCGGCGACGTAGGCGTAGTCGGCATCGACACCAATCGCCTTGGCGGTGAGTCGGGCAAAAATCGCGCGACGCTGGGCCTCGGCATGCAGTTGTGTCCCTTCGAAACTGTTGCTCTGAATTCCCTTAAGCGTGGCTTGCAAAGCGGCAGTCATCACCGCCATTCGCGAGCGTTGGACCCCCAGGCGTTTCACGGCAGTTTCGACCAGATGCAATTTCGAATTCGAGAGAATACCACATGGGTTTGCCAGTCGCAGAATTCCCGCCGAGAGCTCGGGTGATTTGACGACGACGGCACAGAGTGCATCGAGATCCACTTCGGGACGGTCGGCCAATTCCACGAACTCGGCGACGGTCCTGGGGGGCTGCAGATTGGTCAACGCGGCTGGAAGCGACGCGACCAATTCCAGGCGATCAATAACAACTTGCGACCAGTTCACAAGAGCACTCGGTGTTCAGGGGAAACGCGCGCTTCTGCATTCTGTTGCAACAGAATTGCAGCACACTCCATCTCTAGTTCACCGTTCGCAGCCAGGCAGGAACAATTCTTCGATTGACAGCAATTTACAGGTGAAATGCGATGAGCTGCCGGAATGACAGGCTCATCGGACGGGCGCGTTGAAGACACGGCCCTCATATCGGCGTTCGCAGATGAGCTTTCGCGTCGTGGCCCATCGTGTTTCAGGAAATTCCCCACCGATGATGTTCGGAATCGCTGAGCGAATTCCCTGGGACACCCCGCGACGCCCGTGCGAAGGTCGCATAGCACTTGACCTCGCGCGGACTGATCGCGAGCAATGCTTCAACGGCCAGAAAATGCCGGTCCTGTTCCGGCGGGACTTTCCAGTTCATCACACCGATCAAAGAGGCCCCGAGTAGGATGAGAACCACGGTAAACGTCATTGAGGTCGTTCGTCGACTTGGACGACAGCACATCTCCGTCGGCGTGAAACGAAGTCAACGGTTTCACGTTTTCCATTCCATTTTCCGAAAACCCTTGGTTTCATGAACCGTGCTCGCCTCTTTCGCGACTGTATGATTTGTCGCGTGAGACCGAGCGGATGCAACGAACAACCCACGACATTTACGACGAGATCCTGGTGGTCCGCTGCCAGCGGAAGGACGTTGCCGCCTGGGACGAACTTGTCCGGCGGTATCACGACCGGTTGTTCTATTTCATCCGTCGGCTGATCGACGACGACGATCAGGCCGCCCATTTGTTGCAGGATGTCTGGCTTCGCGTGCTCAGGAGTCTGGCGACGCTCAAGCAATCCGATCGGCTGGCTCCTTGGCTCTACACGATCGCCCGCAGGGTCGTGATGAGTCAATATCGCAAGGAGTACCAAGACCCACTGGTGCTTTTTCACGAGGAATCGCTGCCGTCGTCCCCAGAAGTCGGGTGTGATGACTCACTTCAATTCGAGAACGCCGAGTGGGTGCATTTTGGCCTGCAGCGCATCGGTTGGATCGAGCGAGAAGTCCTGACGCTCTATTTCTTGCAAGACTTGTCGATCAACGAGATTGCCCATGTGCTGGAAGTTCCAGCAGGGACAGTAAAGTCGCGGCTGTCGCGAGCCCGACGCGAGCTGCGCGGCGTGCTGGAGGATGAGGCCGGCCGCGCCAGCGAGGAACGAACATCATGACCGATCAATCCACGTTTCGAGACCAACTGCTGGCGGTCGAGCCTGTCGCGCCCGATTCCCGCGACCAACTTCTTCAGGAGATTCATGACATGCTCATCAAAAAGCTTTCGTGGCCGCGTCAGGTTCTGCTCACCGTGCTGTCGGTCTTCGCGCTGACCAGTTCGACCGTCTGCGGATTTCTGGCAATCACCGAACCGAATCTGCCGACGCTGGCCCGCGTCGGGCTGGGAACCGGAGTCTTGTTCGGCCTCGCGTGGCTGACGGTGTTCGTCATCATCCTGAGGCGCGGTGCCATCGACGTGCAGCGCGACCATCGTCGCATGGCGCAGATGGTGTGGGTCTTCACCCTTCTGATGGTGATCTTCTTCGTGATCATCGGCATGACGTCCACCGACCCGACGAAGGGACTGTTGATGATTGCCCAGTCGCTTGTCTTCCTGATTTCGGCCGGCGTCTACTGGCTCAACTTCCGCATCGAGGAATCGGAACTCAACGTCAAAGAACGTCTGCTGCGGCTGGAGTTGCAGATCACCAACTCGCACGAGGATGTCTGAATGCGACATTGACTCTTTCAAACGAAAGCCATTGGTTGCCCGAATGGGATGGAGTCAGTAGGCTGTTTCTGAGCGAATTCCGACCATAAGACGATGTGTCGCCTTACCTCAGAAAGCTGCCCATGGGTGTGTTCGACAACCTGTTTGGATCGGCAGAAAAGTCGTCCCTCACCGCACAGGAAGCGTTTGCCGGCATTTTGATGGGGGCCAGCGGTTGCGATGGGCAAATCGCTGACGAAGAAGTTGGCGGGCTGATCACCACCCTCCTGCGGATGAAGCTGTACCAGCGCTTCGGCGACAAGCACTACCACCAGATGCTGAGCAAGTTACACGGTGTCCTCAAGCGAAAGGGAGTCGACGTGCTGATCGGTGCCTGCGTGGCCGCGCTCCCCGACGACCTGCGAGAGACCGCCTTCGCCAACGCCTGCGACATCGTGCTGGCTGATGGAGTTGTCGAGGACGACGAGAAAGAGTTTCTCAACGAGATTACTCGCAAACTCGACATCGCCGCCGATCGAGCGAAGAAGATCGTCAAGGTGATGGTAATCAAGAACCGGGGATAGCCGCCTCTCGCTCGGCGAAAACCGCAGTGGAGGGATCGATGCCGCTGCTGCATTTCCTACAGGTTTTGGCAACTGTATTCGGCATATTGCTGTTGCTGGCTGTGCTGTTGCGCCCAGCGGTGGCAATGGCGAACCGACTAGACCGTTCCAATAGCGCATCCGACGAGATCAAGTCCCCAGGATTCGCTTGGTCGATTGTTGTTATGACGATTGCT
Organism: uncultured Planctomycetaceae bacterium; assembly: GCA_942492405.1. Taxonomy (GTDB): domain Bacteria; phylum Planctomycetota; class Planctomycetia; order Planctomycetales; family Planctomycetaceae; genus JANNSB01. The sequence goes on along the minus strand of CALOES010000048.1, from coordinate 140,720 downwards.
CTCGTTCCTGCACTGGGATGGATCGGCTCTGGGTTCCCGGGCGTACTGCCCTCGCGCAACAGTTACGACATCGTCACGGCATGCCTTGCACTTGCCATTTCGACCCTCATCACCGGCGGAATTCTGTCACTGATGCTCTCGACGACCTTGCGTCGAGGGATGGGCGTAGCACTCTGCATCGATGCCATCGTCCTGGCGGTGTTGGGAGTGGCAAATGTCGTAGTGCACGTGATCGCTTCATGAGCGCATGTGAACACCGCTCAGAGGAACCGAAGAAGCAGGAGCGAATGGCGACGATCGAGGCCGCAATCGCCTCCTCAGCGAACCGTTGCCGGCGCGACGGCCAAGGCTCCATTTCGCATCTTCGTCTCGTCGATCAGTGCGCTCAATTCGGCATCGCTGTCGACTGGTACGATAACGGTAGCATTATCGGATTCTGATACCGGCGTGACAGATGGCGCATGCTGGAGAATCTCCTGCAATTCCCACCACTCGTTCGCATCGTCGAAAGTCCATTGACTAGCGCTCTTGCAGGCCGTCAAGCTTTCCGCCAATTGTCGAGCCGACGTCGGACGGTTGGCCGGGGACTTGTCGAGGCAATTGAGAATCACCTTCTCGAGATCTTCGGAGACCAGTCGCCCCAAGCGGTTTGACGGAGACATGGGAGAATGGTGCAGGTGTGCTTCCAGTACCTGCGGGGTCGTCGTCAACGGAAACACTGGCTGCCCCGTCAATAGGAAGTATCCGACCGCACCCAACGCATAGATGTCCGTGCGGTGGTCGATTCTCCCAGGGTTGATGATCGATTCGGGCGACATGTAATGCGGGGTACCGACCAGGCAATTCCGCTCGGCATGTTGCGTGTTGCCGCGAAAGGACTGCACCAGCCCAAAGTCCATGACTTTCGCGAAATCCCGCACGCCGCTGGATTCACACAAGCTGATGTTCTCGGGCTTGATGTCGCGATGAATCAACCCTTTGGCGTGTGCTTCCGACAGTGACCCACAGATCTGGCAGAGAATGTGAATGACTCGGCCTTCGGGCTGTGGACCATATTGCTGGACAAGTTCGCGCAAAGTCATGCCCTCGAGATACTCCATCACATAGTACATGACTCCATTCACGGTGGTGCCGTAGTCGTAAACTTGAACGGTGTGCGGGCTTTGCAGTTGGCTGGTGGCTTGCGCCTCGCGTTCGAACCGCTTGATCGCCATGGCATCGAAGTTCTGAGAGTTCATGAACTTAATTGCCGCCGGTCGGCGAAGCAGTGTATGCCGTGCCCGATACACCACACCCATGGCCCCCTTGCCGAGTTTCTCTTCGACGAGGTATCGGCTCAATTGCGTCCCCGTCCAGTCGGTCTGCTGCCGCTGTTCTTCGACGCTCTCGACAGCAAGACGTTGGAGTTCATCACTCAGTGATGTCGAAGTCACCGGATGGGAGTCACCGGATGCCTCCAGTTCTTCGTCGGTTTCAGCCGCGATTTGCAGAAAATCGAAACCGGCAATCAGCTTCTGTAACTTGAGGAGGTGCTGAATCCCTTTGGGCTCCTGTCGAAATGAATCCGGCAACGTCGCGGCCGCCATCGCGGCGGTGATGACTGAACGAGGCTCGTTGAGGTCTGCCAGCAGTGTCTCGACTTCGTGATGACAGGCCACGCAGACAATGACCTCCTCCGGGAAATTCCACGTAGTGAGCAATTGTGCCGCCACCAATCCGTGATCCCATTGGAACACATTTCGCTCGGCCGCAGCGAGCGATTCGCCCGACTCGGCAATGGCAGCGTATTCGCCGGGATATTGCAGCTTGAGAAACGGGAGAAGCAGATCCTGAAGCATTCCCGCAACATAGGCGTAATCGCCATCGACTCCGATGGCCCGCGCGGTGATTCGCGCGAAAGAGGCACGGCGCTGCGACTCGGCCAGGACGACGGACCCGTCAATGTCGCCCTCCCCCAGATTCTGAAGTGCTGCCTGCAACGCGACGCTGATGACGGCCATTCGCGATCGTCGCACTCCCAGTCGTTTGACGGCAGTGCTGACAAGATGCGTCTTGTTCTGTGATGCGTTTGTGCTCGAGTTGGCCAGCCGGAGCACTCCCGCAGTCAAATCGGGCGCTTTCGCGATCACATCGGCCAGGGCATCGAGGTCGACGTCTGGCTGGTCGGCCAGTTCGATGAACTCGGCTACAGTCTTGGGGGGATGCAAACTCTGCAGCGAGATCGGTGGTGCCTGCATCGCATGCAGGCGTTCATGGACGATTTGCGGCCAGTTCACGGGATACTCGATGTCGGGGGAAAAATTCTGTCTGCGAGCCTTCGCAATGACAGTTCAAGGGGACCACGCATATATAGGTTGCTATTTTGTCCCAGGCGGCCAGCAATTTTCATCCTAGGACGATTTTTCCAATCACACAGTCGAATGAGTTGCGCATGCATATTGGGGGCACCCTGTCGATCCCATCGCATTGTTGAGATCCTGTCGTCTTTTGGGGGTCAAGAGTCCAAGAGTACAAGCGTAGAGACACACACGTGGTGATATTCTTGCTCATACTCTTGACGGCCCGCGCGGACGAAGAGTCGTCCGTGTACACGTTCCGTCTACCCTATGGCGCGCGGTTGCGCCGAAGCAATCGCTGAATTTCAAAGAATTCAGCCATTGTGGAAAGTCGAAGTTGCAACCCGCTCAGTTCTTGAGAACTCAGCGACTCCTTACATCGATCTGTTGCTAAGTGATGTTTGCCAACCTCGCCGCAATTGCTTCCGTATCATACACGCACCCACCCCATGTGCCGCCGCTGAGGGTTTGCAGCAGGGCCCAAAGCTTTGTCTCGCTCGGCAGGTCGGGATCGGCGGCGAGGTGAGTTGTTTGTTGCCGCTCAGCGAGTACCTTCGCCCCCTCTTCCGGAGACAGTCTCGCATCAGTCGAACCGATGAAGTTGATCGTGCCCTTCAAGTTCACGCGATCGACTTCAATCTCGACGATGTCTCCTTCACGTAGCTTGGCGATCGGTCCGCCGGCGAGGGCTTCGGGGCCGACGTGGCCGATACAGGCTCCGGTCGAGACGCCCGAGAACCTCGCATCGGTGATGACGGCCACATGCTTTCCGAACTCGAGATACTTGAGAGCCGATGTGATCTGGTAGATCTCTTCCATCCCCGCTCCCATCGGGCCGCGACAGATGAGGATGATGACATCCCCTGGCTTGATCGGCTCCCCCTTGCGCCCCTTGATGGCTGCGATCGCGTCGCGTTCGCTGGTGAAGATGCGCGCGGGCCCCGTTTTGCGATAGACGCCGTCGGCATCGACTACCTTGGGATCGATTGCGGTGCTCTTGATGACCGAACCTTCGGGCGCGATGTTCCCCGTTGGAAACGTGACGGTGCTCGTCAGTCCTCGCTCGCGGGCTTTCGCGGGAGACATAATGACATCATTCGGATCGACGCCATCCCGCTCGGTGATGAGTTCCCGCATGTGCGTGCGACGTTCGGATCGTTCCCACCATTCGAGTACATCGCCCCACGTACGACCGGTACAGGTGAGGGCATCAAGCTTGAGCAGGCCGAGCGATCGCAAGTGCAGCATCACTTCCGGCACGCCACCGGCCAGATAAACTCGCACTGTCGGATGCCCCACCGGTCCATTCGGGAGTACATCAACGATGCGCGGCACTTGTCGATTGATGCGATTCCAATCCTCGACGGTTGGTCGAGTCAGCCCTGCTTCGAATGCGATCGCGGGAATATGCAGCAGCAGATTCGTTGATCCCCCGACGGCGGCATGCAGCACCATCGCGTTGTGCAAAGCCTCGGGAGTAAGAATGTCTTTCATCGTCAGCCCGGCATCGAGCATTCCGGCAACCGCCTTGGCCGATGACCTGCCAAGTTCAAACCAGATCGGTTCACCCGAAGGTGCGAGCGCACTGTGCGGCACCGCCATGCCGAACGCTTCGGCCACGACCTGCGATGTGGCGGCAGTGCCGAGAAACTGGCAACCCCCTCCTGGAGACCCACACGCTCTGCAACCCATCTCAGCGGCGTACTTGAGATCGATCTCGCCGTGAGCAAACCTCGCTCCGATGGCCTGCACCTTGCCGGCGTCTTCTCCTTCGATCGGAGGCAGTGTCACGCCGCCCGGAATGATGACTCCCGGCAGATTGTGATTCGCCGCCAGTGCCATCATTGTCGCCGGCAGCCCCTTGTCGCAGGTGGCGACGCCGATCACACCCTTTCGAGTCGGCAAGGAGCGAATGAGCCGCTTCAACACAACAGCCGCATCGTTGCGATAGGCCAAGCTGTCCATCATGGCCGTCGTCCCTTGAGAGCGACCGTCACAGGGGTCGGAGACATAGGCGGCGAAGGGGAGCTTTTCGAGTCGATCAAGTTCCTCGGCAGCTGCCCGCATCAGGAGACCGATCTCCCAATGGCCCGTGTGATAGCCGAGCGCGATGGGATGGCCATCCTCCGCCCGAATGCCTCCCATGTTGCCAAGGATGAGGAACTGATCCCGCAACAATTGATGGGGATCCCAGCCCATGCCGGCGTTCTGTGTCATGCCGAAAATGTCGCCGCTCGGTCGATCGAGCAACATATCGGGGGACAGTGGCAGTTCCCCCTGCGGCCCCGCTCCTGCGGTGGCCGTCTCCAGAATCTGCTGCCCCGAGGGCTCCAGCAGGTCAGACAAAGAAGTGGTGTGATTCACGAGGGCGTACTCCGGATAATGAGGTCGATGCCGCCCCATCATCGGGAGTGAAGGGATCGTGGGGCAAGTGACACAACATTGAAGTACGAGAAAACGATTCAGCGCTGCGAATTCGCTGGCGAAATTGATAGCCTGTCTCCGTGGTGGGTAGATAAGAGGTTCTTCCAATGGGAACTGCAGCGATGACGAAAGCCGAAGTCCTCAAGCTTCTCAAGGAGCATCAAAACGATCGTGGGATGACGCACTGGACGAAGATGGCGGCAAAGGCCCCTGGGCTCAAGAGCTTCGGTATCGGGCTGACGCAACTGAGAAAGCTCGCCAAGCAGATCGGTCGCGACCACAAGCTGGCCCTGCAGCTTTGGCAAAGCGATGTCTACGACGCCAAGGTGGTCGGACTCTTGATCGATGACCCGAAACAAGTCACGCGTGAGCAGGCCGAAACGCAGGTCGAGCAACTGAATGCCGGCATGCTTTCGCACGTGTTCGCCTCGTGCGATGCGACGCTGGCCAAGACGCCTTTCGCGTTTGAGATTGCCGTCGACTGGATGAACAGCAAAGACCCCGTCCGCCGTCGCTGCGGCTATTCGCTGCTGTACGAACTCTCAAAGAAGAACATCAAGGGAATGGATGATGATTTCCTGCTGGAGCGCATCGCACATATCCAAAAGACAATTCACAGCGAGGAGATGTGGGTCCGCGAGGCGATGAATACATCACTCATGGGGATCGGCAAGCGCAACAAGACTCTCAACAAGGCGGCGGTCAAGGCAGCCAAAGCCATCGGACCTGTCGACATCGATTACGGCGACGACAACAGTTGCGAGCCGCTCGATGTGCTCAAACATTTGACGAGTGACTACATCACAAAGAAATTGGCTTAAGCCTATTCGACTTGCCGTTCACAGCGACCGCAATGCTTGCGTCACGAAGTCGAGCGCCGGTCGGATCTGCTGCTGCAAAAACTCTTCCGAGGTGCCTGCGGTTACATCGACGACGCGCTCGCAGGGGATGCCGATGGAGTCGAGTTTGCTGAGGAGGCGTTCGCAGCCTTCGTGCCAGGGGTCGTTCGGATGGGTGGCAATCCATTGCTTGCGCGGCCAACTGAGGGGATGCAGGTGGAGCGGAGCCGTTTGCTGCCGGGCCGCTTCTTTTGACTCGAAGTATTGGTCGATCTCGCGACCATTGCCGACAAGTTGATGGAAGTCGACCGCCGGCTGAATCGCTGCCACGATCGGGAACAAACGGGCGTGACGGTAGGCGAGCCCGATGGCAGCCGCCCCTCCGCAGTCGATCCCGACCAAGGCGATTCGTGGTGGCTGGATGTTCCATCGCGATTCGAACTGCGGAATCACCACATCCAGCAGTCGTTGCATGTCGGTCGAACCCGCCTGTTCTTCGAGACAATGCTGATCGAGCCACCAGCCTTCACCACGATGTGGGGCGATGGCGCGGAGACCGAGTTCCGCAAGCTGTCGAGTCCAGTCGGCAGCATCACTCCAGCGAGACGCACGTTGTCCGCGAAACAACAGCACGGCCCCCTCGCCGTGCGGCGTCGCAGGCTCGAAGAGTTCGAGGTCGATGCCGTCGATCGTCAGTGACTCCCACATCGTCGTTAAAGCGATTTCTAACTAGCCCTCAGCGCGAGCATAAGGGACGTGAGATTGGATTCTCCGATTCGCTCCAGCTCGGCTCGCGGAATTGGGTAATGACTGGTGTAGTATTCGCGGGACTTTCTTACCCGCACACCCGGCGAACTCTTGTTCCATCTTGTAACTCACGACTCCCTTGCTTGCGCTGCGGGCTAATGTGACTCTTCCACCACCGGGTTCGTCAGCGAGCCGATGCCGTCGATCTCGATGGTGACACTATCGCCCGGCTGCAAAAAGACCGGTGGCTTTCTCGCTCCGCCGACGCCGTGCGGAGTGCCGGTGAGGATTACCGTTCCGGGAACCAGTCGAGTGCTGCCACTGAGAAACTCGATCAACGTCGGTACATCAAAGATCATGTCGGCCGTCGTCCAGTCCTGCATCACCTGCGAATTCAAGACGGTGCGAATGCCCAGGTCGTTGGGATTCGCGATCTCATCAGCCGTCACAAGCCATGGACCGAGTGGGCAGAAGGTGGCGAATGTCTTGCCGCGACACCATTGCCCCCCTCCCCACTTCATCTGCCAGTCACGCGCGCTCACATCGTTGGCGCAGGTGTAACCGAGTACGTAGCTCAAGGCGTCGGCCTTACTGACGTTGTAGCACTCGCGACCGATCACCACCGCCAGTTCGCATTCATAGTCGACGGCATCGCTGCGCAGTTGGCGCGGCAGAATGATCGGTTCTTCGGGATGTTGTACGGCTCCGACGTTCTTCATGAAGACGACGGGAAACTCCGGGATCGGCTGATTCCCTTCGGCAGCGTGCTTTCGATAGTTGAGACCGATACAGATGATGTCGCGCGGCTCGACGGGCGCGAGCACCTTTCCAGGTTGCACCTCGACTCCGGTGTCGGTGAGAGAGCCATACAAGTCTCCTTCGAGACGTGTGAGACGACCATCATCGTGACGCCGAGCGAATTCGATGGTGCCGTTCGAAGTTTGATGTCGCAGGACTTTCATGGTCTATTTTCTCTGTAAGGGTGAAATCGTACTCAACGCATTCGTGATTTGTTGCGTCTTCACGGCAGACACACTTTGGCTCGTAGTCTTTTCGGAAGCAATCGAATCGAAACATCCGTGAGTTCATCACTCGGTGTGCAGAACATCTCGCCATCGGTGTGAATCGTCATCGGCACGGGTGAACTGACTGACATCTTACGGCATCGGCGGAGGGTGACTTGGGGATGATTCTCCGGCGGGCCCGAGCTTGCCAATGCCGGCATCATACAGACAGCCCCCCAGCGACTGAGTTCCCGGGCATGGACCACGTCGAACAGGCCATCGTCCATCATGGCCTCAGGTGCCAGCAGAAAGTTGCCCTCCCGCTGCCCCAGCATCAATGAAAGCAGCATCGTCACCTGCTCAGTCGGCGGCTCATCATCCCAGCCGATCGAAAGTGTTTGTCGGCGATACTTCGCCAACCCCCGCAGAGCAGCAAGTCCGTAGAGCATCTGCCCCTGCAACCAATGGATGCGGCGGGATTCCAGAGTGACCTGGGCACTTAACCCCAATCCGATGCTCTCGACGAAAAAGTGTTGCCCTTTTGAACTCGTGACTTCGCCGACATCGATTGAGTTGAACTTGCCATCGCCAATCTGCGAAGTGCCGAATTGCTTCTCCAGCGAGTAAGCGAAGTCATTGGCCGATCCGATCGGCACAACAGCCAGCGTAACGTCTTCGCGTCCCGACATCAGCAGTCCATTGGCAACTTCGTGTACGGTTCCATCGCCCCCCGCGGCAGCCACGATGTCGTGACCTTCAAGAGCGGCGTCGCGGGCAAGTTCTACAGCGTGTCCCGGACCGTCGGTCGGTCTCAATTCAATTGCAGAAGATGAATCAGTCAGCCACTCAGGCAGCCTACCGGCGGCCCGCGATTTTCCGGCCTTGGGGTTAAAGATCACTATCGCCATGCGGCTCGTCATTGCTTTTGACGAAGGTGTCAGTCTTGAACAGTCAAGGATTGAATCTGCAATCGCGAGAGTTCGACCTGATGGTTATCGAGCTGCAGTTTCAACTCGCGAACTTCGGCCCTCAATCGTTGCAACTCCTGAATCTGATACCACGACCAGACGCCGTACGCGACGAAGAGCATGGTGACGATGATCAGGCTCCAGGAACCGTCACGAGCAGGACGTTCGGTCATCGACTTCAAAGCGGTTGCCAGGAATGAGTGCTGAGAATGCGTCAGTCAGTACGTTGTTTGCGATCGGCCCGCGTCTCCAGACGAAACTTGATGTCGCGAATCCGCAGGTCGGCGTGTTCGCTCTTCAGTCTTGCGAGAATCTCCGATTTGCGAAAGCCCGCCAGTTCACTCAATAGCGCCGAATTGGCCACACCGACATTCAGCACGCCGTTCTTGACTCCGGTGACTCGCGTTTGGCCGCCTGTTTCCTCGCCGACGATCTCCTGCCAGATTTGACGGACTTGCCGATCCCCTTGAATGCGACCATATCCGCGTGTCGCGAATAGCTGCGAGAGTACATCTCCCAGAGCCACGGGATCGTGCGCGGACGCCGACGATTTCTGCGGCCTGGGCGGCATGCGCGTCATCCTGTGGAACTGCATCGCAGTGAGGGAAACACGTGCGAATCCTCAACGCTATTCGCGAGCCAACGGCATTACCACATAGGTATAGTTTTCGCCGGCATCGAAGACCGCGGCCGAGTCGGCATTGTTGAGCTTGAGGTGGACGGGGTCAGTCGGTTCGAGCACCTTGAGGAACTCGGAGACGTATTTGGGGTCGAGCGTCAGCGTGATCGGTTCGCCGTCGTGGCTGATCGGGACTTGAATCTTCGATGTCCCAACATCGCTCACCTTGGTGCTGATCGTCAGGACTCCTTCCTTGAATTCGAAGTCCGCACCCTGAGTATCGGCATCCGTCACGATCATCGCCTGGCGAACGGCCGACAGGAACGGCCCGGCAACCATTTCGATCGTCATCTCGAACGAGTCGGGCACGACCTGCTTGTACGGTGGGAACCGCCCTTCGACGAGTCGGCTGTAGATGATCGATTCGCCGCACTCGATCAGCACATCGTTCTGATGAACCGCGATCTTCGCCACGGTGTCGTCACCCTGCACACTGCGGGCGATGAGTGACATCGCCTTCGCGGGAATCACCGGCTTCACGCCTTCCAGGGCGGAGTCACCTTGTGTCACCATGCCGCGAAAGACGGCCAGTCGTTTGGAATCGGTGGCGGCCAAGGTCAGTTTGCCTCCTTCGATCTCCAGCAGAATGCCTCCCAAGGCATAACGGCTGCTTTCGACGTCGCAGGCAAAGAGAGTGCGTTCGATCCCATCGGCCAACGTGCGACCTGGAATTGAAAAGTAATGCTGGTCGTCGAAACTCGGCAAGCTTGGAAACTCGACCGGATCCTCGGTGTTGAGACGAAACTCACTCTGCTGACCGCGAATCCAAAGTGCTTCCGGAGTCACTTCCAGCCGGACTTCGGCATCCTGCAATTCACGCAGGATGGCCGCGACGCGCTGGGTCGGCAGCAGCACTTCGCCGGCAGAGTCAGTCTGCACTTCACGCAATCGACGTCGGACGCCCACCTGCTGATCAGTCCCCATCAGCGTGGCGACACCATCGGCCACCGACAGTTTGATATTCCGCAGAATCTCACGCGGGGTCCGCATCGGAACCACGGCACTGACAATCTGAAACGCACTCCACAGATCGGCACGAGAACAAGACAGCTTCATGGAACTCCACAATCCTTCGATTTTGACAATCTGAGTCTGATCCAAAACGGCATCATCCGATTCCAGGACGGGGAATGCAATCGAAACGCCCCGCCGCCGAGTCTGTCCCCAGACTCGGCGGAACAGCGAGACAGGTCCTCTTCTTCGATGCACCCCGGCAGCCAGAGAACGCCGACATTCGTCACCCCGCGTCTGGGTTCAGTCGGGGCGACAAACATCCGGTGTGGTTGATCGTCGGGCTCGAATCGTTCAACTTACCAACAACCTTTCAACTTTGTTGGGCCTTGCCGCCCCATTCGATGCCGCTCACTTTGATTGGTCTGCTCACCATGAACTACAAGATCCTCGGGTTCCTCATCATCATCGGCCTGCATATGTGTGGAGACAGCCTCCTGGCTCAGGAGGAACGGCCCAACTTCGTGCTGATCGTCACCGACGACCAGTCTCCGTTTACGCTCAGTGCCTACGGCAACACAGTGCTCCACACGCCCCACATCGATCGACTGGCTGCCGATGGAATGACGTTCGATTCCGCTTACCAGATGGGGTCTTGGTCGGGGGCTGTCTGTCTACCGTCGCGAACGATGATTATGACGGGGCGCACGGTGTGGCACATTCCGAATCGTAACGATCAACCGCCCCCCGGCTGCGAACCAGGACTTTTCCCTGAGAACATCGCCGAGTTCTCGTTGCCCGCAGTCTTCAACAACGCCGGCTACGACACGTTTCGCACTTGCAAGATTGGCAACTCGTATCCGCCGGCGAATCGGCTCTTCACAGTGGTGCATGACGAGACGAAACGCGGCGGCACACCGGAAGACGGCAGCGAATGGCATGGAGATCGCGCGGTCGAATACCTCGAACAGCGCGCGGCGGAGAACGATGAAGACCCTTTCCTGATGTACTTCGGCTTCTCGCATCCGCACGATACGCGTGATGGCACGCCCGAACTGTTGGAACACTACGGAGCCTACAACGCATTGGAGCCGCCGACCGAAGTGAACCCGCTGGCTCCGCCATTGCCTGAGAACTGGTTGCCGGCGCATCCGTTTCATCATGGGCATCCGATGCTGCGGGATGAAGTCGACGTGAGCGGTGTCATGACCTCACGCACCGAGGCCACGGTTCGCAACGAGATCGGCCGCGAGTATGCCTGCATCGAATACATCGATCAGCAGATCGGCCGCGTGCTGGACCAACTGGATGCAATGAGAGAACTCGACAACACGTACATCATCTTTACTTCCGACCATGGGATGTCTGTCGGCCGACATGGATTGATGGGAAAGCAGAACCTCTACGAACACACGTGGCGAGTCCCCTTTATCGTCACCGGCCCCGGCATCGAGGCTGGGTCTCGTGCCGTCGGAAACATTTACCTGCTCGACATCCTGCCGACGCTGTGCGATTTGGCCGGAATCGATGCTCCCGAGTCCGTCGAGGGAGAGAGTTTCGCTCCCGTGCTGCATGGGGAGATCGCAACGGTGCGCGACGTGCTTTACGGTGTTTATGCGGGAGGAACGCATCCCGGCATGCGCAGCGTTCGGCTCGGCGACTGGAAGCTCATCAAGTACGACGCGCTGGAAGGTGCCGTTCGCGAGACCCAACTCTTCAATCTGGCCGAGAACCCGCACGAATTCCTGATCGAACACCACGCCCCCGAAGTCGTCGCCCTCACCGGCGTCCAACCCGAACCGCATCAAGTCAACCTGGCCGACGACCCGCGATACGCGGAACAGCGACGCGATCTGGAAGCACTGCTCCTCTCAGAGATGCAAAGGCTGGACGACCCGTATCGGTTGTGGGATCAGGTGGAGTGAGGAGTGATCTGAAGCAAGAGTCAATTCGGAAGGAGCCGGGGGGTACGGTCCGCGGTCAAACTTTCGCAATTCACGACCGCGCCGGTGTCACTTGTTGCGCCACACGCTTATTCCCCAGCGACACTCCTGTCGTTGATTCCTTCTGCAGGCTCGCCAGCCGCGCTTCGAAGTGTTCCAGATCCTGGATGCGTTGCGTGGCGTCTTTGCAGGTCCATTCGAGTTCGGGGAACAGGCCGTGCTCCAGGCGGATGTCGACGAGGTCGGTCGCCAGTTTGCGTATCTCACTCGATAAGCCGCGGCGCAGACGCCGAGTGAAGAGGCCGATCAGCAGCAGTGTCCACAGCACGAAGAACAATGCGGCTGGGATATAGAAGTCGGTGGAGAGATACCTTGCGGGCGGATCGACAAACTGCGTCTCGTAGAAGAAGTTCTTACCGACGCGGAACAACACGTAGGCAATGTATCCCATGAACAACACATCGAAGCCGATCCGGCTCCACCAGCGCGAGTTCTTCTTCGCCAGAGTTTCGATGACGTGATCAATCCGTTGGCTGGCGTCATCCACGAACTCGGCCTGCATTCTCGCGGCCTCGTTTCGCAGTTGGTCGATCGACGACTTCTGCAGTAACTGCGGATCGATATCGGCTGACCGCACATGTCCCTGAATCACGATCTCCGATTCCCGCAGGGCATTGTCATCGAGACTGAGTGTCCCTGACGCGAGTTGCTGCTCGGCGGTTGCCTCTTCTCGTCGACCCTTGAGCCACCGCGCCCCTTGTACCGCCCCGATCAATGCCATCTGAGCCGTGTTGCGGGCACGGTAAAAGCTGAAAGAAGCAATCAATGTTCCCAGACTCGAATAGGTTCGTAGCGTCGCAGAGAATGGACTGAGGCCCCAGGTTTCGGTGACTTCGGACATCAGCCGACGTTCCCACAACTGTCGGCTGGTGAGGAGTTCCTTGCAGAGATGAGTCGACAATTCCTGCGACAGTTTCACCTTCTGAGCCGCCAGAGCTTTCTCAAGTTGGCGAATCGAATCGATCTGCGAACCGAGATTGATCCGTGTGCGATGTACCGTTGCCTGCAGCAGGTCAAGCAAGTTGGCTCTGCGGATTCGCATGCGGTGCGAGGCCATCAACTTGTTCGACAACAGATCGAGCAAGCGCCCCATGTCTCCAGTCGGTCGGTGCCCTGCCTGGTGTTCGGCCATCGCGCGTTGCGAATCGACGAAGAACATCTCGGGGACTGAATACCGGCCGTTCAGTTGTTTGCGCCAGTCATCACGAATGTCTTCATCGAGGTCGGCATGCGTCTGGATGAAGACCAGCCGGCAACCTTCGGCGGCCTCGGAGAGTTCATCCAGCACACGGGCCGAACGATACTTCTGTTGGGTCGATGTATAGATCAACACATCGACATGAGGGAGCAACGCTCGCAGACGGGCGAGGTTGGTGCCATCGAGTTCTTCCTCATCCGAATCGGGATCGGGACAGTCGATCAGCACCATGTCTCGCAAAATGTGCGAGGAACTGCGAACGATCTCGAACTGCTCCAACGGCAGGCCGAGCGGCTCCAGCGGTGTTTCGGGATGCGCGATCAGAATCGGCTGTTTCGTCGTCGGGCGTTGTCTGCCGGTGCGAGTGACGACTTCACCAAGCAAGGCATTGACGAGCGAACTCTTGCCGGTGCCGGTCCCTCCGAACGTGGCAACAATCAACGAAGCCTGCAAGCGAAACCGAAGATGCTCGACGCGAGTCAGTACCTGTTTGATGAGCGTGCCGCTGCGTCTGAGCGGCGCCCACGGAGACTCCACCGCCACCCAGCGATTGAGCTGGCCGACAAGATCATCGATCTCGGCCAGCAGTTCGAGTTGTTCCAGCTCATGCACCGACATAGATCAAAACAGCCTTCAGCACGGCGAACGGTGAAAGTGAATATGCTTCCAGCCGGATGCATCCTTCCTCCAGAGACGAGTTTCGTTGGCCGAGGCCGTCACTGGGCTGCCGGCCGCATCGAGCTTCTGCACCAGCCGTGTGTAACAGACGATACCGACTTCTCCGATGATGCGCACATGCGGCGCACTGATGGTCGTGTTCCGTGGAGAGTCGCCGCTGGGCAGATCGAAGTAAAACTTGTGAAACGGCATCCCCTCGACCAAATGTCCCATGGCCTCGGGCTCGAAACAGGTGATGGCCGCATCGCACAATTGGGCATACGTCTCCCAATCGCCGGCGGCAATCGATTCGAGGAGACGTTGATTGGCGGCCAGGAGTTCAACGGCCGGGGGATCTGTCGCAGTCATGTCGAAATGTATCCTGATATTGATCGATAAACGTCAAATTTCTGGCTGATGGAGCCGACGGTGCCTGCAGTGTATCCTACGGCAAGTAGAAATCGCCATTCGATTCGGTCAATCGATATACCGTCCTTGATGATGCGGGCCGCGAAGCTGGAGAGTTTTCGACTTCTCGCTCCAAACTCGCGTGCTGGTGCGTTTTTTGTTTTGATACCAACTTGGCAGGGAACCAATGGGTGATCAATTCTGGGATGTGTTGACATCTCAGCCCGGAGTGGGCGTGGTCGTGGTCGACGCGAAAGGAGAAATTACTTTCGCCAATCCACAGGCCAGGAAGATCTACTACGGAAACGATTTTGACCCTGTCGGCAAAACAATCGAGGAGATTGAGGGCAAGCGGTTTGCCGCGGAACGCATGCTTGTCGGGGAGAAAGTGATTGCGACCGGACAGCCGCACGTGATTCGTCATGTGCGAGGTGGCAAGCTGACCCAGGCTACGCTGTGGCGGATCGTCGGCGCATCGGATCAGGATCCTCGAGTACTAGTAGTCACACGACAAGGCGTGTTAACCGATGAAGACACTGGAGATCTTCCGGTATTCGAATCGGGCTTGGTTGACCTTGGGCCACTGGATGTCCTGACCGAACGCGAGTTGCAGGTTCTCATCCTTATCGGACATGGTCATCAGCAGAAGGCGATCGCCCAACTGCTCGGGACTTCGCTGCGAACCGTCGAAAAATGTCGAACCGACATTGCTTCAAAGCTCAAAGTGTCGTCGATTGCCGAGATCGCGAGAATCGTCCAGTCGGCCGGCCTGACGATCAACGATGCGGATGCCCCGAGACTTCATAAATGGCACGGATCGTCCAGCGAGAGTTAAGACACGCCCCTGCCGCTTGACTTTAGCCATTCCCCCGCGTCTCGATATACTCATTCGTTCCTCCTATCCCCACGTCTCACCTCAACCTCGATTCACAATGAGAATGATTCGAACCCTGCTGCTCAGTTCGTACTTCCTGCTGGCTTCATCCTCCGCCTTCGCGCAGGGGCTGGAAGTTCCCCGGCAGCATGATCGTCCACCGGGACCACCGGTCACTGCCGAAGAAGCTGTGGCACGCATGACGGTCCCCGAGGGGTTTCATGTCGAAATCGTCGCCGCCGAGCCGGACATTATGAATCCGGTCGCGATGGCGATTGATGAACAAGGCCGGTTCTGGATCACCGAAAGTTTCGAGTATCCTCGCCGCGAGCCGGGCCCCGGACGCGATCGCATCAAGGTGCTCGAAGACACCGATGACGATGGAGCCGTCGACAAAGTGACTGTGTTTGCCGAAGGACTCAACATCCCCAGCGGCATCGCCGTCGGACATGGCGGCGTCTGGGTCGGCAACGCACCTGACATTCTGTTTCTGCAAGATACCGATGGTGATCTCAAAGCCGACACGAGTGAAGTCATCGTCTCTGGTTTCGGTCGTGATGACACGCACGAGTTGCCCAATGCCTTCACTTGGGGGCCGGATGGCTGGCTCTATGGACTGAACGGCGTCTTCAATCCGTGCCGTGTGCACTATGCAGAAAGTAATCCGAACTACGCCGCCGATCATCCTGGCTGGGAGTTCACCTGTGCGATGTGGCGCATCCATCCCTACACGCGTGAGTTTCAGATTTTTTCCGAAGGGACAAGCAATCCGTGGGGGATCGCCACGAATCATCAGGGAGACTTCTTTATCTCCGCCTGTGTGATCGAGCATCTTTGGCACATCGCCGAGGGAGCCTACTACATCCGCCAGGGTGGACCCTATCCGGCACATACGTGGCCGATGGAATCGATTGTCGATCACCGACATCAGAAGGCGGCATACTGCGGCATCACCTTCTTCGACAGCGACAACTATCCCGACTACTGCAACAATGTGTTGTACATGGGGAACATTCACGGCGGCTGCATCAATGCCGACATCGCCGAGCCACGCGGCAGTACGTATTTCGCAACGCCCCATCCTGGTTTTCCTGCTCGTGAGGGAGCGTGGGACTCCGACGAGTTTCACATCATCCGCAAGACCGGATCTGATGAGGCCCCAATGCTGGCCGACTTCGTGCAGGCCAACGACCCCTGGTTCATGCCGGTCGTGCAGGCCACCGGACCCGATGGCTGCCTCTACATTCTCGACTGGTACGATCGCTATCACTGCTATCAGGATGCGAACGCCGACCCGGCAGGCATCGAGCGCGAACGGGGCCGACTCTATCGCGTCGTTTATGACGAACTCGGTCGCCGACCCGTGGAAGATCTCGGCGCAAAGAGTGATGACGAACTGATCGACCTCGCGCTCGATGGACACAATCAATACCAGCGTGAGACGGCTCGGCGACTGTTGTCCGAGCGGCTTGTTGCAAACGATTCACCAGAGTTGACGGCAGCGCTAGTCGAGGTGCTTAGGGACGAGGACGCGGCGAGTGCAAGGCAACTGCGTGCATTGTGGACTTTGGGTTCCGGCGACAAACTCGATGAGGGAGTTGTGGAGGCAGCGATACAGAACGAAGGGGGCGTCGCTGCCTGGGCTTTCCGCATGTCTGCGGATCAACTCGATTCCGAGGATCTCGTCTTGGGCTGGAATTGGCTCTATGCCGTGCATGACGATCCGCGAATTCGACTGCAATTCCTCACCTTGGTCGCCAAGGTCGTGCCAGGTGAACAGGGCATTTCCTTACTGGTAATCGCCGCTGCGGCCAGCCGTGATGATCCACTGATTCAGCATGTGGCCTGGCAGTACATGCATCCCATGATCGAACGCCATCCCAGTGAATTCCTGCAGGCCCTGGCTGCTCTGGACAACGCGGGGCTCAACGGCCTTTCGCCCATCCTTCCCCGTGCACTTGATCGCCTGCTTTCCTCTTCGCAGGCAAGCGAAGAGGACATCGCCAGTTTCTTCCACGTGCTGAAATCGAGCGATGAGATCGATCCTGCGATCTCGGTGAACTGTCTCAGGGCGATTGCCGAGCGGATACAGAATGGCCAGATCGTTGGCGACTCCATCGCGACACTCAAGGAATCGTTGCAACCCGATCTGCGGGAGCACATGTACGAGGCCGAAAGCTCGCTGTATGTGCAGGCCAACATACTGTCGGTGCTTTGGGGTTGGCAAGATCGGTCACGTCGACCGATTGTGAATCTGCAAGAGATCTCCATGAGTGGCGATTACTCTCAGCAGGATCGGTTGTCGGCCTTCGCGGCTCTCGTCTTCTCCGGGCACACGATTGTCACACAAGACGTCGCTGCTCAATCCATTGTTGGTGCGAACGACTCCCCGGAACAGATCGACTTTTGCAGGCATCTGCTACTCATCTGGGCCAGAGAAGACCAAGAGCAGGTCGCCACGACTCTGCTTGAGAGTTACGACAGCATCGCAGCGGATCTCAGGCCGACCGTGATTGAAGTTCTCACACAGCGCGCAAGCTGGACGCATTTATTGTTGAATGCCATCGCTCAAACGATTGCCGGCGAACGCGATGACAATCCAATCTCGAAGGATCACCTGAACTTGAACCAGCTTCGCAGGATTGCGCGGTTCGATGACGAGGAACTTCAGCAGCAGCTTACATCGATCTATGGCCAAATTCGCGAGGGCCGAAACCCCGCCCGCGAAGAGAAGATCAACGAAATGCGGGAGTTCCTCAATGAGACGCCTGGCGATGCCATGCGCGGCATTCTCGTCTTTAATCGCGTCTGTGGAAACTGCCACAAAATGCACGGCACCGGCAACGAGGTCGGTCCCGACATCACTCGCAACGGCCGCAACAACTGGGACCAACTCCTTTCGAATGTGTTCGATCCTTCGCTGGTGATCGGCCCCGGCTATCAGGCACGGCAGTTGGCGACGACCGACGGCCGCATCCTTACCGGGCTGGCGGTTGAGGAGAGTGATGAACAGGTCATTCTCAAGATCCAGGGGGGCAAGCTCGAAACGATTCCTCGCGATCAGATCGATGAATACCAGATCAGCGAACTCTCGATGATGCCCGAGGAACTGGAGAAACTCATCGAGCCCCAGGAGATGGCCGACCTCTTCGCCTACCTCGCCCTCGATCTGCCTCCAGACGATCCCGATACCCGGCTGTTACCCGGCGCGCCGGACCACGAACGCTGACGGCATGGTGCGTCGCGATTTTACATATCACGTTGAGCAAAGAACGGGGCGATGACATCGCCGTTGTCGACGGGGCGACCATTGCAGGTGCGCTGATCTTGTACATGTGCAATGTCGCAGCGACAATTCGAGGCATGTCGAGTGATTCAGACATCGCCGATCAGCAGGGGCCGCCGGAGACGAAGCCCGCGTCGCCGAAAGTGCGCCTGCTGACGTCGTGGAAGCTGTGGACCATTCTACTGGTGCTAGCACTGGTCGGCATCGGCGTTGCGATCTCGCTGCCGATCGTTCGGCGAGTGCAGGCGCTGCGATACTTTGACGAGCACAGGCCTGCGGCGTGGTACGGACTCTCCCGCGAACATGAGGACTGGCCCGAGAAGTACGGCGAATGGACAAATTCCCTTCGGCAGGTGGACGCCATGTTTCACACTGTCGCTACGGATGAGACGCTCCGTCATCTGGCCACGCTTTCTGAAGTGGCATCCGTCAGTTTAACGGGAAACAACTCGCAGCGATTTCGGGTGAATGAGTTCTCGACGCCGTTGACGCGTCTGGAGGAGCTGCACCTTGTCGGACAGTGTTTTACGGACGACCTCATTGCGGACATGCTGGCCTGCCGTCCTCCATTGACCACCTTGTTGCTGATAGACACAGGTGCCGGGGAAAGAACACTTGCAGCGGCCAGCCGCATTCCATCGTTGGTGCAAATCGTCATTCATACGAGGAATCAGCGCGATGACGTGTTTCAAGGTCTCGCGCCGATACCGAATCTGTGGTCATTCAAAGCGATGGGAGGGGGCGATCACTGCGCGGAATGGCTGGCGCAGTGCCCGAACGTCACTCATGCGCTCATCTCATATTCGTCTTTGACCGATGCGGGATTGCGCCGGCTCACAACCTGCAAGAAGATCGAGAGCCTGTACCTGCACGAGACGTTCGTGACCAACAACGGGCTTCAGCACCTCGGCGATCTCGTCCTGCTGGAACGATTGCAGTTGTACGAGTGTTGCGAATTACTGCCCGAGGGAATTGTGAAGTTGCCACAGTTGCCCCAGCTTGACCACCTCGTGATCTCGCCGGAGATGCTTACGCGAGAGAGCATTGAACACCTTCGCCAACTCCCCTACATCGGCAGCATCGCTGTGTACGGCGAAATCGTCGACCTCGAAATTCGCGAGTTGGCTGATGCAGAGTTGGATTTGCAAGTGTCCCCGGCAGCATCCGATGAAGAATCGTGGCAGAGACTAAACGGAACCCGCCAATGGCACCCCGCCATTGGATTCTGGTGACGCAGCGATGAAGGCTTGACACTTATCAAGCACCATGAACGATCAGCAGGGACCGCTGGACCGAAGCGATCGTCGGGAACGAGTGCTTCCCTCACGCCTCGCGGCCCGTATACAGCGGCGCGATCACTTCCCCGTTCTGCAAGCGGTTGGGGCGGCCGAGGGGATCGATCAGTTCGGCATGCTCATCAATACCGAGCGCGTCGAAGATCGTGGTACAAACGTCTGCCGGAGACCACGGTCGGCTGATCGGCCACGCGGCTGATTCGTCCGTGGTGCCGATCACTTGCCCGCCACGCACGCCCGCGCCGGCAAATAGAGCCGAGTAGGCGTGCGCCCAATGGTCGCGCCCGGGGATCGTCTGTCCCGGCAGCGTCGAGACCCGCGGCGTGCGGCCGAATTCTCCCATCACGATCACGAGTGTCTCTTCGAGCTTGCCGCTGGCCGCGAGATCGTCCATCAACGCGCCCAGTCCGGTGTCGAGTTGCGGCAGCAGCGTGTTCTTGAGGCGACCCCAGTTGTCGACATGCGTGTCCCAGGTCTGCACGATCCCCATTGCCGCCTGCACCATCGGCACGCCGGCATCAATCAGTCGACGGGCCAATAGTAGTGACTGACCAAACTTGTTGCGGCCGTATCGTTCGCGAACTTCATCCGGCTCCTGAGAGATCTCGAAAGCCGACGTCACCTGCGACGACGTGAGGAGCGACATCGCCAGTTCCTGCTGCTGAGTGAATCCCGTCGAAGCGGCATCATTGCACAGGATGCCGTCCTGATTGATCGACTGCAGCAGCCGACCGCGTTGCGACATGCGATCCTCGTTCATGCCGGGTCGCGGCGTCAGACTGTCGACGCGGAAGTCGTCGGCATTCGGATCCTGGTTCACGCTCCACGGGTCGTGGCGCACTCCGAGAAACCCCGCATGCTGACCCGGCCACGTGAGCGGACCTTCAATCAGATAGTTGGGCAGCGAGACGCCCGTCGGAATGCCCTTCGGCGCCGGACGCAGGTAATCGAGAGCAGCGGCGAAGTTCGGGAAGTCGAACCGCGACTCGACGCGATCAAGGTCGCTGCCGCCGCGTGGAATCGGCGTCGGCCGACCGGTGAGGGCGACATGCATCGCCAGCAGGTGGTTGTGTTCGTTGTGCGCCATCGACCGCACGATCGACCAGTAGTCGCTCTGCTCGGCGAGGCGCGGCAGATGTTCGCTGACGAAGACTCCCGGAGTGTGCGTCGCGATGGGGGAGAACTCACCACGAATCGCGCTCGGCCCCTCGGGTTTGAGGTCCAGCGTATCTAACTGACTGAGGCCACCGCTCAGAAGCACGATCAACACCGACTTCGCGCGACCGGTCCCCGGCGCATTCGCGACGGCGGCATTCTGCCACGGCAGGGCGGCACCAACGACTCCCGCCGCACCAACGTGCAACAGGCCGCGACGATTGATCGAATATTGAGGCAGGTAAGGCATCATGCGGGGGGAAGTCTTCAGGCGGGGCAATGGGGGAGTGAGGCCACTCATCGAGCGACCACCTCTATTGTGGCACACCCATCAATATCGGGCAATGGGATACTCCAATTGAAACCGATTTTGCATGAAGCATTCACTACTCACGATTCGCTCAGCTCATGAATCGTATTGTGAATGACTCCCGAAAAAGATCCTCCCTCGGCATCCCGCAATCGATATCGAATCTCCATGCACCACGTTGGGGCGATGTCTGCGATCGTGAGATGCACGGTGCGCGGGTCGTCGGGATCGATCCGGGCGGCGGTCACTTCGATCGTATGTTCGTCGTAGTGCTCGGAGCCATAGTTGGCTGTACGCCGCAGCGACCAGACTTTGATGTCGAAGTTGTCGGCATCACCAGCGGCAGCCGCATCAATTGGTTCGGTGAATGTGATCGAGACACCTTCTTCAGTCGCATGCAGTCCGATCGGCAGGTGCATCGCCTCGCCTGTCCAGCGAATGCGGTAGAGCCCGCCCGGTTGAGTCTGGTTGCCGGCCCAGGCGAACATGCCGCAACTGTAGAGTTGCCCATCGAATGGAGAGAACCGACCCCTCATGATGCCCGTCGGCAGGCGCGGCAACGGAAACGGCGACATGCCACCCTGCACTTGACCGTTGACCGTTTCGTGCGGCACGACAAAGACCTGGCCGTAGCCGTACGAAAGATTGAGCAGCGAACCATTCAGCGGCCCCCACGCTTCGCTGTCGACCCACAACAGTTCGGCTGGCGAGCGGTCGAACGCATTCGTGATCCAGCAGAGAGGCTGCTCCATCGCCTCGTCCGACGAGTCGGTCACATCGTGGTAGCCGAACATGTTGCCGTAGAAGCCTCCTTCGTGTACCCAGTTGATGCGGTTCTTGGGATTCCAGTGTCCTTCCTGATCGGTGACGATAAACGTTCCATCGGGATTGAGACAGACTCCGTTCGCCGCTCGAAAGCCGGCGGCGAGTATGTCGGTGCGTTCTCCATCGGGCGAGATTCTGAGCAGCGTGCCATGATGTGGCACGACGGCTTCGAGCGCGTGCCTCGCACTCTTCGCGTAATAGAAGTTGCCCGCCTCATCGACCTGCAGCCCCATCGCGAATTCGTGGAAGTGCTCGGTCACCTGATGGTCGTTGTTGAGACACTCGTAGAAGTCGGTCTCGCTATCGCCGTTGAAGTCCCGCAAGATGACAAGCTGATCGCGACAGGTGACGTGAATCACACCCTCGATAATCTTGATTCCGAGCGGTTGAAACATCCCCGAAGCGATGCGTCTCCAGGTGAGCGTGCCATCCTCGCGAGAGAGCCCCGTCACTTTCCAGACATCGCCATCCCAGGCACATAGGGCCATGCTGTCGCCATCGTCGTAGAAGTCGAGTCCGGTCAATCGCACCTGAGCCAGCCAGGGGTTCTGCTCGGGATGAGCCAGCACATCGACCGCAAAGGGGCCATCGTCTTCACCCCTGATGATCTGCGTCGTGACGGCATCTCCCCACAGGCCCTGCCCGCCGTGGGTGTGTTGCGAGAGCGAAGTCGTGCGTCCGGTGATGTTGATCGAGCCGGCCAGTTCGCCGACATCAACGCCGTCGGAAACATTGGCCGTCCAGACTGTCAGCAGGATGGGCTCATCACCGGCGGGGATATCGAGCAGCAATCGCCCGGCAGCATCGTGTCGCCAACCAAAACCATCTGCCTTCGAGACGACTCCCGCCAGCAGCGGACCACCTGCGGACCCGGCATCACCGAGATGATGCACGCCGCCATTGCGTCGATGCTCCGAGAAATCGGGAGCGACGGCACTCACCACCGTTTCCTGCAGCCACCAGCCTTCGAGGTCATCGGTGCTGACGACTTCGGTGTCGCTCAATTCCTCAGCCGAGAGACGGCGGGAATAGAACCGCACGTTTTCGAGTTCGCCCACGAACCCACTCGGTTCGGGGAAGTTGCTGTTTGTATAACCAATGCGGACAACGGCCTCATCGAGGCGATCCATAGTTCGCAGCGGATCGGTCGTGCGATCGAGTCCGCCATCAATAAAGAACGCGAGACGGCCCGTGTCTGCATCAAAGTAGACGGCGACATCGTGCCATTCGCCATCATCGACTGTCCGCCGCGACGTTATAGTTCCCACCCAGCCGATGTCGAAGCAGAGCTTGCCTTCTCGAACGAAAAACGTTTGACCATTGGGAATCCATTCCGGCTCATCAACCGTCTTGGCAAAGATCGTGCCGCCGTTCTCGGTGCGAATCCGAGCCGCGATGGTAAAGTCCCGTTCATCGAGATCGAAGTCGTTGCCGTCATCAACCTGGACGTAAGACTGGCCATCGAAGACCAGCGGAATCGAAGCATCATACGCCTCGGCCGGATTGGCGGGACGGAACAAGACGCGGCTCTCTGTCGATGCGCCGTCGGTCGATGCCAACTGTCCCAGGTCCATCGGTCCGTGCATGGGGTGCGTCGCCACCAGCAGTGTGAGGGGCTCTTCGCGCGCACCAAGTTCGAGGTGACGCAGAAAGACGGTCGCTCCTGCAGCAGTCGACTCAGTCGCGACCGATGTCAGTCCCGGTTGTTCGAGAATCTGCGTCCCGGCGACTTCATACGCGATCACAATCTGGTTGCCATCGCGATAGAGGCCATGGTATTGCCCCCACTCTCGCGGCAGAGGTCCATACCTGCGGCCATCGCGACCCTCAACACGCTGGTCATCGACGAAGCTGCCAGAATCCGTTGCTGCCCAACCTGGACCGCTGGGATTCGCGAAATGAACTGATCCACTCACTCGTGGATGAATCTGATGTCTGCCGTTGAAGTGGATGCCGTTCCAGTCGATGAAGGGGGGCTCCCCTTCTTCAGCAGTCCAGGCGGCGGCGACTCGTAGCGTGTCGTGATCGAACACCATCCACGCTTTTCCGTTCGACACGCCGCCGGGACCGGGGTCGAGTCGGACCGCGATCCCTTTGTAAGCGAAGTTGCTGCCGTCACTGCCGATTTCGTAGGTGTTCACCAGGTATGGCCCGTAGTCCATCGTCACCCACGGTTCGTAGTACACTGGCTCTGGCCCAGTCGTGTCTCCCGGCGGCAGGCCGGCGAGATATTCGCCGGTGACCTCGAAGTGCTGCGTGGCGTTGCGATCGGCGAGGTATTCACGGCGAATGTAATAAATGACATCATACTTCTGTTGCGGCACCATCCACGTTTGTGGCACCATCAAACCGAAGCCATGCGTGAGTGTCCGGTACATGGCATAGGGGTCGCTTCCATTCTTGAAACGCCCTTCACCAAATCGCAGAGCCGTCGGCAATGATCCCGGCCCCCGATGGTCGCCGTGACAATTGATGCACAGCCTGTTGTAAATCTGTTCGCCGCGCTCGAACGCGTCGTCGTCGAGATCGGCAATTATCCCCGCATGATCGACATGCTCCTCGTACTCGGGAAGTTGAAGAGCCAGCAGTTGCAGCGGAGGTTGCAGTTCTTGAGCGACCGCCGGTCCACCGTCGCGAATCGCGATGAGGTAGCTGATGAGATCCAGAAACTGCTGCCGGCTGGTGAGTGTGTTCATCTGCCCGGCCGGCATGATCGATGTGGTGCTTGCGACACGTTCGTCAATGTCGGACGTCGGCACGGTGACGATAATGCTCCCTTCGGGATTCGATGAATCAATCACACGCAGCACGATCGCATCGGCTGTCTCTTCAACGAGAATTCCGGTGAGTTGCCGACCATCGTTGAAAGCGAGCACAACCGGTTTGAAGCCTTCGCGAATTATGCGCGAGGGTTCGAGAACGGCTTCGATGAGATTGGCATCATTCACCGGCTCCTGCAGTTCCGAGAGTTTCGCCAAGTTCGGCCCCAGCACATCGGGTCCGTCATCAACGGCATGACACTTCCCGCAGGCCATCGTCTGCTGATGAAACACTACGGCACCCCGCCGGGCATCGCCGAACTCGTGGACGTCGGCGATCAGCGCGTCGACGTCTTCGGCAACAAGCCCAGTCGTGAGATCGACGCCCTGCGCATGCACTCTCGGTGTCAAAGTCAGCAAGAGAAGAAGTGCAAGTAGAACGATCTTTTGCATCGACATGTTGTTGCTGGATACCTGGATGAGAGGTTCTTGGCACTCAAGTGATCACCCAATCATCGGGAGATCCTCCATCAGAATCCACCTCGATGCGATTGAAATTGGATGGTGCGGCGAGTACGATCATTTAGTCGATTACATGCTATCTCACTCCTGAGTACTCACTTCGCAGGGCGGGCCATGCGAGATTCCGGCGACAGTCAGGATTCGCTTCTCGGTCGGATCGACCGTGTTTGTGACCAGTTTGAGAATGACTGCCACAACTCTAGTCGGCTTCCCAACATCGAAGACTATCTCGCGGATGTGTCGGCTTCGGAACGAGCTTCGTTGTTGGCAGAATTGCTTTTGGTGGAATTCTCGGTGCGGCGAAGACGAGGTGAATCTCCAACCATCGACGATCTCGCCAAGAGGTATCCCGAATACGCGCGCCTCAACTCGATCGGGAATTGCGACAGCGACTCGAATCGGATTCTCTGGCCGGAACGACATTCGTCCACCAGCAACAGTCTTCAACGCTGGATCGTCTGCATCCCGATAAAGTCTTGGGGCGCTATCGATTGATGAGTGCGCTGGGGAGGGGAGGTGGTGGAGAAGTCTGGAAGGCACGCGACGAAGCGCTCGCGCGCGAGGTCGCCATAAAGACCGTTCGCAGCGATCGTTGCACTCCGGAAGCACTGGAGATGCTCAAGTCAGAAGCGCTCAAGCTTGCGAGACTTCGGCATCAACATATCGTTCGCGTCTACGATGTCGAAGAGGAAGCCGGCCGCTTCTGTCTGATTTCCGAGCTCATGGAGGGCGGGACGCTCGACTCGCGAATGAGCGACGAACCACTCGACACCGGGCAGGTAGTGGCGTGGCTGAAAGACCTGGCATCAGCACTGCACTATGCGCACAGACTCGGATTCGTGCATCGTGATCTCAAGCCGCAGAACATTCTGTTTGATGACGAGGGCCGCATCTGTGTTGCCGACTTCGGTTTGGCGGCCTCAGAGGACGAACAGATTTCGGAAGCGCCGGCCGTCATGGGGACGTTGGCCTATATGGCGCCTGAGCAGGCTCGAGGAGACAGTCATCTGGCCGATCCTCGCACTGATGTTTATTCGCTCGGCGTCGTGATGTATCGACTGTTAACGGGCAGGTTGCCCTTCAAGGCGCAGACGGCAGAGGAATGCCGGGAGCAGATCATTCACCGGGAGCCAAGGCCGCTGCGGGCGATACGCAGCGAGATCCCTAAGCCGCTCGAGGAACTCTGCCTGAAATGTCTCCGCAAGCAGATGTCCGACCGCCCGGCGACGATGCTGGAAGTGATGGAGTCATTGGAAGACTTGGATGGACGATGGAATTGGACCTCATGGAGAATTGGTGCTGGCGCATTGGTCGCATCGGTACTGCTCATGGTTCTATTCAATATATCGCGAAGTCGTGACCAGGTTGCTCACCCGTTGACTGCCGTCAAGGAGGCCTTGACGTGGGAGCCAGCAGATGACCTCGAGTCATTCGGGTTCGACGAACGCATTGGTGCCTTCGCATTCGACGCAAATTCATGGGCGACGTTTGTCGCCGGAAACACGCAAACAGGCGTCAATCGTCTGTCGATGAAGTTTCATCTCATGCAGTGGGAAGGAGTGGCTTGTCTCTTTTGGGGATTGCGTCAGCAAGGCGGAGGCAACTGGAATTGTTGGGCGGTCACGGCGGGACGGAAGCCATTCGGTCGCGGACACGAGGTTTGCATCTGCCTGCTCACGTTCACGACGGGTCGCGATGGTGAACTACGGGTTCCCGGTGTATCAGTCGTTCAACGAATCGATATCGACCCGATGAGCGGTGAGTCCGCGTTGCTATCCGTATCTTTCGACTCTCGGGCAATCCATGACATACAGGTCAATGGATTGAATGTGCTTGAGTCAGGATTCGACCTGAGCCCCCACTTTGTGGCCAATCTGGAGGGATTGCGATTCGGTTTCGGCGGTCACGACAATGCATCATCAAGGTCGGCCGGCATCCAAGTTTACGAGGTTGATTGTTCACAGGACTAACACGCGAGGAGCAAGCGATGAGTCTGACCCCCTTTGTCTATGTGGAATTCGAAAGAGTTGACGGGAGAAAGCTGAAAGTAACCGTTCACACGAGCGGCGTTCCCATTCATACACCGCTGTACGTCGTGATTGGAAGTCGACTCATTCCTCTCGAACGCAATCTGGATCTCGGTCGCAATCCTGGAACCTGTTACTGGGAGACCAGGGAACCGATCTCTGGTGTTCCAGACACTTCACTTGTCAGTATCGGAGGCATTGACGGGATTTCTGCAAGTCGACCGCGGCTGCCCGAAAGTCCAGTCAGAGTCGCCGCCGCGGACTACGGAACACCGGTCGTCATTGCCAGCAAGTATAAGGATTCGAGCGCGATGAACACGTGGGTTGTCGATATCCAGGCCCGAGTTGATAACACGCCCGGTGAACAGATTTCGATGGTCGATGCCAGTGTGGTTGATGTCAACGGAAATACGCTCGCGGGACCCGCACCAATGATTCCCGACGCCGGTGATCCCGATGAATACGAGAAGTCGTTCAACTTCATGTGGACTGAACCGACGAATGTTGTGGTATCGGTCATGTCATCGACAGTGCATGTGACAACGTGCGTTATTGATTCGTAGGCGGTCTGCAGGAGTGGCTCAACTCCGCGAGGGAGACATTCAATATCCACACAGACGATCGAGATGCTGCGCGCCAATCACGTACATCCAATCGTTGATCGGCTTATACTGGATCATCTCACTCGATATCACATCCAAATACTCGCGGGTAGGTCGATACAACAACGCATCGCATGAGCTGATCCTTGGCCTTCTCGGAGCGGCCATTCTCGGCAGCCCGCTCGAAGGTCTTGTCGGCCTGCGCCAGCACCTGGTTGACCCACGTGTGAATCTGGCTGGGCTGCAGGCCCAACTCCTCCGCCAACTTCGAGACGGGCTCCTTGCCAGCCAGATGCCGGCGAACAATCTGGGCCTTCTGCTCAGCAGTGAAACGACGACGTTTGCGACTCATGGAATCTCTCTCCAGTCAGGTTGTACTAACCCGACCAGAATCCGATTCCATTTTCAACTGAGGCAGGACAGGCGCTGATCTGCCGGTCGCTCAGTAAGCGAATTCGCTGAACTCATCAATTCCTCTCTTCGGGCGTGAATCTTCAGTCCATTACCCTACAGAAATGATGCAGAAAGATCCCGGCCGCGATCGCGACGTTGAGTGAATCGGTGTCGCCGGACATTGGAATCGTTATCTGCGAGTCGGAGGCGGCCACCCATTCGTCGGCCAGGCCCTCGGCTTCGTTGCCGAAGAGGAGAGCGATGCGATTGCTCCTCGCAACATCATGGAGCGTTCGAGCCGACTTATCGAGCACGGTGGCCGCGATCGTGAAGCCTGCGGATTTCAGCGACGCAAGGTCGCGGGTGAGATCATCGCTGTCGATCAATGGCACATGCAGGGCGTAGCCCATCGAGACACGCAGCGTGCGACGCGAGAACGGGTCGGCACTGCCGGGGCCGAGGATGAGCGGCCCCGCGCCGAAGCCGGCGCACAGGCGGATCAGCGTCCCCAAGTTTTCGGGGTCGGTAATGTGGGGACAAACGACAGCCACCTGCGGCGCGATCGCAGCATTTGAACCCATCAACGATGCGAGCAACGGCGTCGGCAGTCGTTCGCCGCATGCGAGAACGCCGGCGTGAAACTTGTAACCGACGAGTTCCTCGGCAATGTGTTGCGGCAGGACAAAGACCTGGTGGGTTGCGAAACTCGGATCGTCAGCAAGATGCGCCTTGCGTTCACTCAGCAGGATCGACTGAGTGGCGAATCGGCTGGCGATCAACCTGCGAACGACCTTCTCTCCCTCAGCGATAAACAACCCCGACCAGCGCGTGAGGTTCGACTGCTTGAGTGACCGATAGGGCGCCAGCCGCGTGTCGTGCAGGTCGTGAATTGATTCGATCGGCATGCCAGCAGTTGGTTCCATGAATCATGTGCCAATCAATAATCTCCGACTTCGTTTCACGCCCAATCGCTGCGATTGGCGCGGTCAGGGGAGTTCTTCGCTGGTTCCTTCGATAAGTTCTCGGAACAAATTGAGGTCGATGTTCTCGGAGAGGAATCGCACGCTTCCATTGCGAAAGCCAAACATCGCTCCGCCGGCGTGTTCGCTACCGATGCCGGTCGTGACACTGTCTCGATTGATTCCCAGGCAAGCGTCGGTGAACGAAATCTCGTGAGTCGGATCCATCCAGCAGACAGAATCGAGCCGCTCGGCGACGAGAATCATGTTGACGCTGTTCGGCCCGAAGGCATCGAGAGACTTGCCCTCGCTGCCGTCGAACGCACACGTGGCTCCCTCGATGACAGTGTATTCCGTCTGCCCGGGGCTGAGATCGGCCGATGGACACTGATAGATCGGCACATCGGACGTGTGAAACGCCTGGTTGTGCGGACTGTTCCACGGCTCATTGAGGCGAATCTGCGAGTAGAGTTCGTCGTAGCCCAGATAGGGCAACAGCAGCACCCGCCAACTGTGCAGCGGGTTCCCCTGTTCGTCGATGGTGTAAGCGGGAGGCAGCGTGCCGTGCTGCCGTTCGTAGATCAGCATGGCCAGCGTGACCCGCAACAGGTTTTCGCGGCACACCGAGCGGTGGAATGCCTCGTGGTACTGCTCGACCGCCGGCAAGAAGAGGCCTGAAAAGACTTCTCCCATCAAAAGAGAGCGTTCGCGTTGAGAAAAAATCGCGACCATCGAGAGTTGAATGTCACTGGGAACGTAGGCACCGCGCAGCATGTTGTCGTAGTTGTCGTTCACGCATCGCATGACAATGTTCCAGTCGACTCCGCGAATACTCAATTGCCTCATTTCGAGTGCTTCAGGATCCAACATTCCCGTCGCCAGGGCCTGAACGGAATCGAGCATCACAAGCCGCTCGATCTCGAGTGTCTGATCGCGGGATGTGCGCGCCGGCAGATTGTTCAGCTCATCCACGAAACGCTGCCACTGTTCTTCCGTCGGCTGATGTTCGAGTGAGCTTCCGGCACCGGTCGAGAACGCGATGGCTTCGCAGGTCACGCCGACTAATTCCTCGATCATCATCCCTCCACGCTGCAGATGACGGCCGAGACGCGCACAAGAAACGATGTCGTCGATCGCACCGTCAACATCTCCCATTCCCAGTCGAAAATAAGCGCGGGCGGTGTATCCCCGGGCGAAACTACGTATCCGCTGCACGTCCTGCAACACGACAGAGAGCAAGAGGCCGTCGTCGCTCGACCTCGACCAGGGAACGCAAAACACGGGCCGGCGCACGGCCTCGCTCATCAGATCCAGAGCGGCACCATTTTTGTCCAGCCAGTCGCTGAGCATCGGCAGATCGTCGCGCGTCCAGGGCTGTGCGAGCCGATCGAGGAGTTCTCGTTCGTACGAGTTTTGATCCATCCCGGCGGGCAAAGTTCCCGCAGCCGATTCCGCCCGGACGTAGTCCATCAACAGGATTTGGGGATCCTCGTACGTCAATGGGGGCGTATGACTCGGATCGAGCCCCAGCTTTTCGTAGATCTGCTGGCGAACTTCCGGAGATGCATCGGCATCGACGCCCAAGCCCTGGACGAGCAATCGAAAACCGTTGTCGTCGGTCGCCAGTTCGGGCGGGTAGTGCAGGCTCTCGGCAGCCGCGAAATAGTCGATGCGCTTGCCGTCCGCCGTCAGTGGCTCTGTGATGTAGGTCGTCTCTTCAGAGATAATAAGCGGGACTTCGCGGACATAGTTCAGATAGAGCGCGACAACCGCCGCGACGGCGAGTCCGATCACACAGACGGCCAGGCCGGTCCAGTATCGTTGCTTTGTCATGATGGACGTCCTTTGCAGCGGTTGAGTCTGGCTGGACGACAGGATGTCTCCAGATCAAGTGGTTCAGGACCGGCCTACAGAGTTTCTGTTCCGTTACTGCAGCGCAACCAGTTCGCACACGGCGATCCCGGCGTTGCAACTCAACATACGTCACCCGCATCCCAGACCGTGGGCGCAAAATCGTAACTCGATTCGTAAGTGCGGGCGCCGAGACGTTTACGTCTCCATCACTCACGTATCGGGTTTCCGTGACGACGCAGCATAGCAGTGTCAAGCCTTTGATTCGTACTCCGCGAGGAAACCCATGAACTCGCGGCGGTGCTCTTCTTCGTCTCCGAGGGCCTGGACACAGAGATCCTGCGTGACGTAATCGACACCGTCACACAGCTTGATGAGCTTGTTGTACTGAGTGATCGCCCCATTCTCGGCTTCGATCACCCCTTTGATGATCGCCACGACATCGGTGAGTTTGGCCGGTGGCTGCAGAGATTTCTGAATGGCCTTGAACTCCAGACTGCCGGGAACGACGCCTCCGATGGTCTTGATGCGCTTCGCCAGCAATTGAGCATGCGTCAATTCCGCTTGAATGTCGGCTTGCAGCGACTTTTTGATCTCCTCGGCTCGTACTCCATCGAGATTGATCGAGTTCGAGATGTAGTTCATCACCGTCTCAATCTCCATCCAGTACGCGATCTGCAGCTCGTGAATTACTGTGGCTTGGTCGGACATGTTGCTCCAGTTAATGTCGATGGTTCGTCGGGTGTTTGCAGGCATGACGGGGACAATAGCACGCAACCCTTCTTCCTTGATTCTAGACGCTCGCAGTCGATCCGCCACCCTGGGAGTTTGCCATCACGCAAACTCGACTTGTTTTCGATCCCAGGCGACTTCGCTGCGCCACGAATACACACAGACGCCGCCTGCCAACAGGAGAAACGACCATGAACTTCAAGACTTGTGCCCCTGGAACTGGTTTCAACACCCACTCCGCAAGCCCAGCGAGACTCTTTTGATCGCCTGGACTCACGTCACCCTGGCTTGCGCTGCGGGCTATTGTGGGTTTTGAAACGGGTTCTAAACCCAGTTCAGAATGGGAACCGGATATTTGTTGAAGTGCCGGTTTTTGAGGTGTTATTCTGAATTGTGTGACAGGTTTGCCGAGCAGGCTTGGTTTGACAAGGAGGAGGTTCCGATGGTCCGGTTAGATTTGGAAAAATGGAAACAGACGGCTGATGACTTGCGGCGACTGGCGACCGAGGCTCCTCACGCGAGGACGCGGGAACGGTTTATGACATTGTTTCTCATGGTTTCGCAAAACCTGTGCAGCACCGCTGCCGCTCGACAGATCGGGCGCGAGGATGAAACCGTCCTGCAGTGGGTTCGCATCTACAACGCACAAGGACCCGAGGCGCTGACGTGGCGGCATACCGGGGGCCGTCGCCCTTTTTGTCACCAGATGATTCGGAACAAATCGTCCACACGGTTCTCGAAACCGTCCCGCAGGACCATGATCTCCCGGGCCGTGGATGGACATTGAGAAAACTCAGGCTGTGGGTGGCGGGCAAGTTAGGCACCACACTCTGCCGCAACACAATTCGTCGTGTGCTGCGTCGCGCCGGCTTGACGTGGAAGAAGTGCAAGAAGCTGCTCGGTAAGGCCAACCCCGCTCAACGCGAAGAGTTCCTGCGACAGTTCGAGAAACTCTACCGGCAAATGTGCGCTGGCGAAGTGATCCTGATCTATGTGGATGAAGCGCAGGTTCACCGGGATCTGGACCTGGGATTCTCGTGGGGCCGAAAAGGTGAGCGGCTGTGGCGGCTGAGCGACTGCCCTGGTCTTTCGGAGAAGATCAACTGGTACGGAGCTTACAATTTCACACAGGGCCGCTGTCTGATTTGGAATGAAGGTCGGTGCAATTCGGCCAACACCGCTCAGTTTCTGGAGCGCATTGCGGAATGGCTGGGGAACACCGATCGTCCGGTGATCATCCTCTGGGACGGAGCTCCGTGGCATCGCGCCCAACATCTCAAGGAAAAAGCCCAGAGCCTGAACATCGAACTCATTCCACTTCCGGGATACAGTCCAGACCTGAACCCGACCGAAGGACTTTGGAAATGGATGCGGGAAGAGGTGACTCAACACGTCTGCCACAAAACACTCGAAGCCCTGTTCATCGCCTGCAAAGAGTTCATCGACACCCTCAATCGCGAACCTCTGAAAATCACCCAACGACTCTGGCCACGCTTCGAACTCGACCCTCAGATCGAAAAACTCCGCCTCTCAATTTGAACTTGGTTTAACGTGTCCCCTTAAGTGTCCGGTACCGGCGAATGAGCTGATTCGTGGAACTGTCATGTGCAAGCACGGGTTCCGTTTTCGCCGCCAACTCCGGGACGATTCGCTGAGCGAGCACTTTCCCCAGTTCCACGCCCCACTGATCGAAGCAGTTGATGTTCCAGAGGGCCCCCTGCGTGAAGACCGAGTGTTCATACAGCGCGACGAGCTTGCCAAGCGCCTCCGGCGTGAGTCGCTGGACGAGAATCGTGTTCGATGGCCGATTTCCCTCGAAGACCCGGTGCGGCACCAGATCGTCGGGCGTCCCCTCGGCCTTGACTTGCTCGGCCGTCTTGCCGAATGCCAATGCTTCGGACTGGGCAAAGACATTGGCCATCAGGATGTCGTGGTGCTGCCCGAGCGCGTTGAGTGATTCTGCAAACGCAATGAAGTCGCACGGGATCAGCCGGGTTCCTTGATGGATCAACTGATAGAAGGAATGCTGGCCGTTGGTTCCCGGTTCGCCCCAGTAGATTGAGCCGGTGTCGTAGCCAACGTGACTTCCATCAAGCGTCACCTGTTTCCCGTTGCTCTCCATGGTTAACTGCTGCAGGTAGGCCGGGAATCGCTTCAGATATTGCTCGTACGGCAAAACGGCAATTGTATGTGCATCAAGGAAATTGTTGTTCCAGAGGGCAAGCAGGCCCATCAGGACCGGCAAGTTCTTTTCGAAGGGAGCCGTGCGAAAGTGTTCATCCATCTGATGAAAGCCCTCGAGCATGGCCCGAAAGTTTTCGGGACCGATGGCCAGCATGGTGGAAAGGCCGATCGCCGATTCCATCGAATAGCGACCGCCGACCCAATCCCAGAAGCCAAACATGTTGGCCGTGTCGATACCGAACTCGGACACCTTGGCGGCATTCGTTGAGACTGCGACGAAATGGCTGGCGACGGCTTTCGAATCGCCACCCAGACCCTGGAGAGTCCAGTCGCGCGCGCTGTGCGCGTTGGTCATCGTTTCTTGCGTCGTGAACGTCTTCGAAGCCACGATAAACAGTGTTTCCGCCGGATCCAGATCCTGTGTGGCCTCCACGAAGTCGGTGCTGTCGATGTTGGATACAAAGCGAAAGTTCATGGTCCGATCGCTGTAGTGCCTGAGTGCCTCGTAGGCCATCACCGGTCCGAGATCGGAACCACCAATGCCGATGTTCACGATGTTTCGAATGCGCTTGCCCGTGTGGCCCTTCCAGGCACCACTGCGTACGCGGTCGGAGAAGTCTGCCATCTTGTCGAGAACCGCGTGGATCTCGCGGAACGATGTCTTCACCGTCGACAGTGAGTGAAGCCGATCGCGGTGCACGCAGGGCCACATGCAACACCGCCCGATTCTCGGTGACGTTGATCTTGTCACCCCGAAACATCGCATCAATGCGGGCGCGCAGGTCACAGTGTTCGGCGAGTTGCCCGAGGAGCTGGAGAGTTTCGTCCGTGATGCGATTCTTTGAGTAATCGAGGAAAATACCGACGCTTTCGACCGTCAGACGTTCGCCACGTTTGGCATCGTCGTTGAAGAGCTGTCGAAGATGGGTGTTGCGGATCTTCTCATGGTGGGCCTTGAGGGCCTGCCATGCCGGCGTTGCTGTCGGCAATTTGCTTGTGTCGTTCATTTGTGCTCTCCCTTTGCCTCATCATTCTGGTGTGATCTTTCGACGGCGCACCCTGAGGAGATCCTTACCTCTTGATCCCAAAAACGAAACCCTCCGACAATCGCAAAAGAATTCTCGCCGAATTAACCGCCGGAGGGTCTCTCTGTGGCCTTTGGCGTTGCCTCCTCCCAACACCACGTCACCAGGGCAGAGAAACTCCATCAGGCGAACCTGTTGCCTAGCTATCCTCATTTCGACGACGCGAGGTGCGATCGCGACAGCGTGCCTCCGGAAATGCTGCGAACTTGAAAGCCGTTTTGCAGCAGGATGCGCGTCGCGTAGTAGGCGCGCTGGCCCGAGCGACAGATCACGTGAATCTCGCGGTCGCGGGGGAGTTCGCCCAGACGTTTACGAAGTTCCGGCAGCGGAATATTGATCGCGCCGTGAACCGACTCCACGACAAGTTCCGACGGATTGCGCACATCCAACAGGAACGAGTTGTCCTGAGCATCCCAATGACATAGCAGCATGTCACCGCGAAGAATGTCGGCCGCGATCATGCCAGCGAAGTTCACGGGCTCTTTCGCGCTGCCGAATGGCGGTGCGTAACAGAGTTCCGACTCTTCCAGATCGTAGACCGTGCATCCCATCTGAATGGCCATGGCGAACGAATCAATGCGTTTGGGCACACCGTCCTCCCCCACGACTTGCGCGCCCAGGAGACGGCCATCTGATTTCCGGAAAAGCACTTTGATGGCCAGCATCTTGGCACCCGGGTAATACCCCGCGTGCGAACCCGGGTAAAGATAGATCTTCTCGTAATCGTTATCCCCAAGCTGACTCAACGTTTTTTCGCTGACACCCGTCGAAGCAACTGCCCCTTCGAAGATCTGACAGATCGAGGTGCCTTGAGTGCCGCGAAAACGAGAGTCGCGCCCAGCAATCACATCGGCCGCGATCCGGCCCTGTCGATTCGCCGGTCCGGCCAACGCGACAAGCGACCATTGACCCGTGACGAAATCCCTCACTTCGACCGCGTCACCGACGGCGAAGATATCGGGATTGCTCGTACGCATGTGCTCGTCTACACGAATTCCTCCACGCTGACCAATCTCGATTCCGGCTAACCTTGCCAACGTGGTTTCCGGGCGCACACCGATGGCGAGTATCACGATGTCTGCTGGATGCGCCTTTCCAGAACTCGTAATGACTTCCAGCGAACCATCGGGCATTTGCTTGAATTCGGCCACACCATCATTGAGTTCCAGCCGGACTCCGTGCCTGGTCATGTAGCGTTCGACGAGAATCGCCATTTCCGGATCGAGCGGAGGCATCACCTGATTGAGCCTCTCGATCACCGTCACTTCCAGTCCGCGGTGCACCAGGTTCTCAACCATTTCGAGACCGATGAACCCTCCACCAACCACCACCGCACGTTTCGGCTTCGTGACCGTCTGAGAGTCGGCATCGGAGTCCATACCTGACTGAGTCGTCGCACCTCGATCGAGCCATGCTCGCATATTCCTCGCGTCCGGCACGGTTCTCACAGAAAAGATCCCTGGCAGATCAATACCGGGAAGCGGCGGGCGAATCGGTGCCGCTCCGGGTGACAGTACAAGCTTGTCATATTTCTCGGTGGTGACGTCGCCAGTCGCATGATTCTTCAGGTCTACCGTCTTTTGTTCCGACGAGACGCCGACCACTTCACAGCGCGTTCGCACATCGATTGCGAACTGGTCGCGAAACGACTGTTCTGTCGCCACCAGGAGACTCGATTCCTTTTCAATCGTGCCACCGACATGGTAGGGCAATCCGCAGTTGGCATAGGAAACATACGGGCCGCGCTCGACCATCAGAATTTCAATCTCTTCGTCCAGTCTGCGCAATCGCGCTGCACACGATGCTCCGCCCGCCACGCCCCCAACGATAATGACCTTCATGAATTAACTCCCAGATGTATTCGAAACGTTGATGCTGTACGTAACGTAACTTGATGCAGATCCCCAACTCAAAGCAGACTTGGCTTGTGCAAGCCAAATCACCTGGTCATACGATCGCGTCTGTTCTTGATCGTCACAGGGAACTGATCCTTGCGTCACGCCAACAACTTGTAGAAACCGGCGGCTGCCGCAGCTCCCAGGATGGGGCCGATGACCGGTATCCACGAGTAGGACCAGTCGCTGTCTCCCTTGCCGGGAATGGGCAGCATGGCATGAACGATTCGCGGGCCGAGGTCGCGGGCGGGATTGATCGCGTATCCGGTCGTTCCTCCTAAGGAGAGGCCGATGCCGAATACGAGCAGGCCCACCGGCAGCAGGCCGATGGAACCGAGACCGATCGGCACATCTTGAGTGCTCGGTGCCTGAGCGGTCAGCGATGCATCTGTCATCAAGAAGATCGGCAGAACCAGGCAGAACGTTCCGAGCGCTTCGCAGAAAAGACTCTGTGGCGCGTGCTTAATCGCCGGGGAAGTGCAGAAGCAGGCGAGTTTGACATCGACATCTTCGGTGACTTTGAAATGCTGGAGATAAAACAGATACACCAGCGTCCCTCCGATGACGGCACCAGCCATTTGGGCGGCAATGTAACCGGCGACCGTCCCAGGCATCGTCTTGCCCGCGAGTGCGATCCCAACCGTGACAGCGGGATTCAGGTGTGCTCCGCTGATGGGCGCGGCACAGAAGGCCCCGACAAACACCGCAATCCCCCAGCCAGCGGCAATCACGATCCAGCCGCCGTTGTGCCCCTTGGTGCGGGCCAATACGACATTGGCGACGACGCCGTTGCCAAGAATGACGAGGAGAGCGGTGCCGATGGCCTCTGCGAGATACGCGTTCATGTATGGAGTGGCGAGAGCTTCACGATGGGAGTACTGGGAGTACGAAGAAGATTGATAGCGAGTATAGCGGGTAGGCCGGAAAGTTCCTCGGAGCGCCGTATCAGAGTGATGTCTCTGTCAATCGACATTGATTGAGTTACGCAGTCACTCTTCAATCGTGAACTCGACGATCACCGGTCGATGGTCCGAGGCCCAGGACCAGCCGAGGGAGTGTGACAGGGGTTCGATGCCAGCGTTGTACCAGACCTGATCGAGAGCCATCAGCGGCAGAGGAACCGGCCAGGTCGCGCAGTAGCCGCTGCCGGCTTCGCGCGTCGCGGAGGAGAATCGCTCCGAAAGCGGCCCCCAATGCACGGAATCCAGCGGCGTGTTGAAGTCGCCGGACACAACGACGGAGCCTGAGACTGAACCCAGTTCCTCCGCCAGGCGGGATAAGGGAGTGGCGCGAGAATTAAAGATCGAGCTTTCGATGTCAACGATGGCGCATTGAAACGTCATTCCGTCGACTTCGACCGGAAGAATGCGCAGGAGGCTGTTTGAAGAGAGATCGATGGCGTTGCACACTCCGCTGCTGCCGCGAACGAAGCACACAATACCGCCTCCCAACATTGAGACCTGATAGTCGGGAAAGAGGGTCATCCACTGGGATCGCATGTGTTCGTTGGAGGGACCGGCTTCCACGAGACACACGACGTCGGGGTTGTGGCAATGGATTTCGCTGGCAATTTGTTCCCAGCCGCCACGACCACGAGCAATATTCCAGACAAGCAAGCGGATCGGAGGCGTTGACTCGCCGGCTCGCGTTGACGGAGCGTCGGCCCAGTTCCAGTCGCTCCACAGCCACATCACTCCTGAGAGGAGCAGCAGGATCAATGAGCCGCGAACGACGAGCCGCGAGCGTTTCGATCGGTGCAACAGCCGGCACGCCAGCGAATTCGCGACAGTCATTGCCAGGATCACACCCCAGGGAGTCGCATAGAACCAGATCGAGAGGCCGAGCCAGCGGTCCTTCGGCCAGACGTGAAGCAGCGCGCTCAACCAGGCGAGAACCAGCAATCGCCGTGTGCAGCGTTCCAAGAGTCGACGCTTCGTCGGCGCGTCCACTTCTTGAGGCTTTTCGATAGTTAATGGAGTTTTCTGGAGCATGCCTCATTCAGCACAAAGTCGACTGGTCGCCGCAATCGGAGAAATCGGCAAACTTTCCGCAGTCTGTCGCGAAGACGGCGCACTGGTATCGACGATTCGCTGCGACTGTAGCACGGATTCTCAATCGACGCCGCCATTCTGACGATCATTCCACCGACGGCAGCGAATGTGAAGAGGGTCGCCATCAACGGACGATCTTTCGAGAGGAAGGGCGGGATCGGCCAGGAGGGCGGATTCTCCCTGAACACCGACCACGGGATTCCGGTTTTTCACGAGATTTCCAGACTTCGCGACCGAACGGACGTCCATGTCGCAACGCAGTAACGATGTCAAAACACGACTGGGGTTTCTCCATGTCGTCGAGGTCGCCTCTGTCGGCCACGTCGGCGGGCTCCTGGTGACAAATCATCTGGGACGCCCTCTGGAGTTCCAGTGTACCACTCCCGTGCGGCCGAATCGCACGCAGGAGATTCTCTACGGTCCGACTCTCAAGTCGGTCGTCTTCTCCGAATTGATCGGCAAGACACTGAATGACCGCGTTCAGGTGAAGCCCGACCTCTTATTCGTCGATCAGCCCGAACTGCTGGAGTTGCGTCGACTGGTCGAGATCCCCGTTGTGCTGCTGCCCGCGCCCTCTGCCGGTGAAGCGAAAGACACGGTGGAGTTCTCAAGCACGTCGGGTGTCCTGCATTCCGAATACTCCGCTGACCAATCGCGTGTCGCCGAACTGACGCGTGCGATCCCGGAATCGGCTGACATTCGCGAACCCTTGGAACGCGTCGCCGAAGCGCTTCACGAAACTCTGCGGTCGGGGGCGGCCGCGTGAGTGCGAAGGAGCAGAATCTCATGGATGCACATTCGTCGCTTGGCTTGCCGATGTTCGCGATCGATCCACGCGGATATCGAGTGGCGCAGCGAGTCGAACAACAGTTCGATGTCGTCGAGTGCGACATTGTCCTCCCTGATGAGGAGTTGGCGGTCGAACAACTGGACTCTTCTCAGCGACTCTCTGGTCCGCAAATTCAAGATGTCTCGCTGATCGAGACGACGGCCTCGGAAACGGCGATGCCCTCTCCCGACATTCATGTGGCCGGAGTGAACGGCGCGCTCAAACGCTGGCAGCGGATCGAGACACACGTCCCGGCGAAGCTGGCATCTCCGGGCTTCGTGCCGAGTTGGAAGCCATTCTGGCCGAAGCTGAAGACCGTCTGCTTGACGTTCCCCGAAGGGATCGAACTACTGCCTCCGCGCGAGCCGCCGAAAGAAGACGATCTCAAGAACATCGATATCCCCCGCCCCAAAGCGGAAGGCGAGAAACCGAGACCGAAGAAGTCGACACGCATTAAGCCTCCCAGTGATGCCCTCTCTCTAGAAGACCGTTTGTTCTACCTGCTGCAGCCGCCGCTCGAGTCGTGGCTCAAAGGGCAGGAACTCATCATGCCGTTCGAGCCGTTCCCCTATCAGTATGAGGGGATCGCGTGGCTCTTTTCGCAAAAGGCGGCCTTGCTTGCTGACGAAATGGGACTCGGCAAGACGATGCAGACCATTACGGCATTGCGACTCTTGCTCCGGAGCGGGCAGGTGCGGCGCGTGTTGATGATCTGCCCCAAGCCCCTCATTCCAAACTGGCAGCGCGAGTTCAAGATGTGGGCCGAGGAGATCCCCGTCACAACAATGGAAGGGGATGGCCAGCGCCGCAAGCTGATGTGGCGCATGCCCGGCTCGTTCGTGCTGTTGGCGAACTACGAACTCGTCACCCGCGACTTTCAGGAGATGCTGCTGGAAGCGAATCGCGACTGGAGCGGTGATCCCGATCTCGAACACTTGGCCGGCAAGATCGAGAGTGAGCGCATCCTGCCGAAGTTCGACCTTGTCGTGCTCGATGAAGCGCAGCGCATCAAGAATCGCGACTCGCTCACGGCAGCAACGGCCCGCGCCATTCCGCGGGACCGCAGTTTGTGCCTCACGGGGACACCCATCGAGAATCGGCCCGAGGAACTGGTCAGTCTGTTCGAGTTCATGGGAGTCGTCCCCGCGCGGGCCGAGCCCGATGTGCGACAGCTCTCGCGGCTCAGTCGTGAGTTCATCCTGCGCCGCACCAAAGACCTTGTGATGAAGGACATGCCTCCGAGGCTAGATCGCGACTCGATCATCGAACTCGCGCCGGCACAAAGAGTCGCGTATGATCAGGCTGAAAAGGATGGGATCGTGCGGCTCAACGACCTGGAAGAGTCAATCAGCATTCAGCACGTCTTTGAACTCGTGCTACGACTCAAGCAGATTACGAATTATGACCCGCTGACGAACGAGTCGTCAAAACTCGATCGTTTGCAAGCGGACATGGAAGAAATCGCGGCCTGCGGCGGAAAGGCCATCCTCTTCTCGCAATGGACGAAGACGCTCGACTGGCTGGCCGAACG
Source organism: uncultured Planctomycetaceae bacterium (assembly GCA_942492405.1). Taxonomy (GTDB): domain Bacteria; phylum Planctomycetota; class Planctomycetia; order Planctomycetales; family Planctomycetaceae; genus JANNSB01. The sequence continues at coordinate 99,341 of CALOES010000048.1, read as the reverse complement.
GCTGACCCCCTACAACCCGCTGATCTATCACGGAGGCGTACCCACGAGAAAACGTGAACCAATCCTGGCAGAGTTCAAAGAAGACCCCAGCAAGCACATACTTTTGATGAGCTACGGCACCGGAGCCGTCGGCCTCAATCTGCAGTTCGCGGGATATGTCTTCCTCTACGATCGCTGGTGGAACCCCGCCATCGAGGACCAGGCGATCAATCGCGCGCATCGCATCGGATGCAAGAGCCAGGTGATCGTGAGCCGATTAATCTGCAAGGACACGATCGAAGAACGAATCGACAAGGTGCTGCAACAAAAGCGCGAACTCTTCGCCCGCGTGCTCGGTGAAGGGGACAACGAAAACGCCTCCCTCAGTCTGTCGGCCAATGAAATCTTCGGTCTCTTCGACCTGAAGGCCCGCAACAGCAAAGGGGCCGCCAAGTCAATCGGACCGAAGGCTGCATAGACTGCGGCGTGGGTGTGACGGCGACCATCACGCACCAGCAACGAGATTCTCCGCGACACACTGGAGCACGCCGCGCGTCGCAGGTAAGCTCACGGGTACAGAATTCTTCCTGTCCTCTTTCGTGGAGCCTGGTCATGCGACGATTCTTCGTATTGGCGTTACTGGTTGGATTGATGTCGTCTGCATCCGCCTGGGCCGATGTGCCGAGCGGGCCAACGGTGGGGACCGAAGTCCCTGAACTTACCGTGTTTGGCGTTGTGGGAGACGTGGAAAACGAAGACGTCGACTTCGCCGCGCACCGCGAAGGGAAGCCGACACTCTACTGCTTTATCCCCGCAGACAAGTGGACGCGGCAGGTCGCTCGGCTGCTGAAAACTCTCGACGGCCAAATCACCGAAGTGGCCGACGATGCCGCCATCGTGGTCGTCTGGTTGACAGAAGACCCCGACGCCTCGAAAGAGTATCTCCCTCGTGCCCAGCAATCGCTGAGACTCGAGCACACTTCGCTGGCTGTCTGCACCGACGATCCCTTGGGGCCGTTGGACTGGGCCGTGAATCTCGAAGCCGAAGTGACCGCCATCGTTACCGTGGATGGCGAGATCAAGAAGACATTCGGGTTTGTCTCCGCCAACGATACGCTGGCGGATGACGTGATCGAGGCGTTCGAGTGAATCTGCCCACCGAAGAGGCCGTTGACCAGCGTCCTCCGTCGACTCCGCTGACGCCCGGAGTGCTCCTCGGCCGTGCTCTGCGATTGCGTTGTCCGCTGTGCGGAGAGGGGAAGTTGTTTTCCGGCTGGTTCACAATGCTTGCAAATTGCAAGTCTTGTGGGCTACGCTACCAGCGCGAGCCGGGATACTACCTCGGAGCCAGTTATGTCAACTACGCATTGATCGTGTTGCCGGTGACGTTTCTGTACATCGTGCTGCACTTTCAGTTCGGTTTCAGCAACGCACAACTACGTTGGTTGATCGCGTTTTGTGTGATCGTCCCCTTGTTGACGTTTCGGCACTCGCGCGCGTTATGGTTGGCGCTCGACAGTTTCTTCGATCGCTCCATTCGCGAGGAAACCCGCTCGGCCCACAAGGAGTCACCATGATCATCAAGGAACACGCACGCTATGGCCTGATCCGCGCCCGCGGCATGACGGAGTTAATGCTCAAAGACTTCTCGACGCGCGAAGAGTGGCTCTACCGCGCGCATGATGACGCCAATCATGCGTTGTGGATTGCCGCCCATTTGTCGCTGGCCGATAACATGTTCGTCAGCCGCTTCCGCAAGGATCAAGCTCAACAGCCCGAAGGCTGGGATGAACTGTTCTGGTTCGGCAGCGAAGTCGGTACAGACTCCGCTCGCTATCCTGCGGCTGAGGAAGTGCTGGCCTATATGAATGACCGCCGCAGTACGTTGTTGAAGGTCTTGGACGACGTGACCGAAGACGAGCTCTCCGCACCGGCTCCCCCTCCCGAAGCCCGCAGCCCGATTGCCGGCGCGCCGTGTATCGGATACCTCTTTGTCTTCGCCGCCTATCACGAAGGGCTGCATGCCGGACAACTTTCAGTGGCACGGCGAGGGCTGGGAAAGTCGCCGATTATACAGTAAGTGCGGGAAGCCACCGGCCCAGTCACCCAATTCCGAGTTTCATTTCGACTGGAAACCACGATGCCGCGAGCGTGCCATGTTGTCTCGACTGCTTTGCTGCTGATCTGTCTGTCTCCCGCGTGTGCTGCGGCCGATCAACCCAATCTCCTGTTGATTGTCGCCGACGATGCCTGCTGGAGCGATTTCGGATTCGTCGGGAACACCGATGTCCATACTCCCCATCTGGATCAACTCGCATCAGAGGGGATGTTGCTGACGCATATGTTTTCACCGGCATCGACCTGTTCGCCATCAAGACACGCACTCTACACGGGTCTCTATTGCGTGCGAGCGGGAGCCTATCCGAATCACACGCGCGCCTACGACGGCACGCGGAGCCTGTTCACTTATCTCCTCCAGCATGGCTATCGTGTTGCGCTGCAGAACAAGCAGCATGTGGCCCCCCGGGCGTCGTTTCCGTATGAGCACTTGGCGAATGCGGATGACTTCGATGCCACCGAGGAGTTCATCAGCCGCAACGCCAATGAGCCATGGCTGTTGGTCTATGCATCGAACGACCCTCATGGTCCGTGGAATCGTGGGCCGCGAGATCTCTACGATCCGTCGGCACTTACTGTTCCGCCGTACTTACATGACAACGCGACGACACGAGCCATGCTAGCCGACTACTACGCTGAGATATCAAAACTCGACCAGCAGGTCGGCGCGCTCATGGCTCTGCTCGACGAGACACAACAATCAGACGAAACACTGGTGATGTTCGTCAGTGAACAGGGATCTTCTTTTCCGTATGGTGGTAAGTGGTCGCTCTACGACACCGGCATTCGCGTCTCGACAATCGTCCGCTGGCCCGGGAATATCGAGCCGGGCACGGCGAGTGACGCGCTGCTGCAATACGTCGATGTTGTACCGACGTTTCTCGATGCGGCCGGCATCGATCCGACGTCCATCGATACAGGTTGTCCAGACACCCTGGGGGACTCAGGATTCGACGGAATGAGTTTCCTGAGTGTCTTAACGGGAGACTCGGATCAACTGCGAGAATACGTCTTCTCCCAGCATACGACCGTTGGCATCATCGGTTACCAGGAGCCCTACCCGATACGGGCCGCGCGTGATTCACGGTACAAGTACATTCGCAATCTCGCTCCGGAGAACAGGTACTCGATTCACGGCATTCACGAAGTCGAGCCGTTGTTGTCGTGGCAACAGGATGCCGTCGACGATCCCGAACTGGGAGAGCGAATCGACTGGTTATTCCGCAGGCCCGGTGAAGAGCTTTTCGATCTGGAATTGGATCCGTTTGAAACGCACAATCTGGCGGACGATCCCGCCTACGACGCCATTCAGGCCGACTTGTCCGAACAACTTGATCATTGGATGATCCAGCAGGGAGACAAGGGAATGGAAACCGAACTCAACGCGTTATCCCGACAGGGAGCACGACGGCAGGAACGGCACGCTGAGTGACGTTGTGCCGACTCACGATCATCCCCGTCTGATCCGCCCCATCTGCTCACCATGGAACGCACGCATCCCGATCGATCGCTGATTGCTTTGGGCGTGAGGCAGCCTTGGGCGGAACTCATCATTCAAGGGGCCAAAACGATCGAGGTACGGACCGTCACCACGAAGATTCGTGGAACGATCTATGTCTATTCGTCGAAGATACCCTCCGACATGGATCAGGCAATCGCTGCAGCCGACCGGCATGGGCTCAGCCTCGATGCGCTGACTTACGGCCAACTTGTGGGGACGGTCGACATTGTCGATTGCCGACCGCTTAAGGCATCCGATCTGACGGCGGCGTGCCTGAGTGATGCGATCCCCGGTCGACAGTACGCATGGTGCCTGGCCAACCCTGTAACGCTGGTGACACCGCTGAGCGTGCGGTTCCTGCCTTACGGGGTATGGTTTTACCCGTTCGAGAGGCGAGGAAGCCGTCGCGCTTAGGCCTTGCGGTAGCCGAGCGAGGCCATCACGTCGTACAGCTCTTCGAACGTAATAAACCGCCGGCGGTGCCGCAACTTGTACTGGTCGACGGCTTCCGCCAGTTCTTTCACTTCGGGACGTGTGCCATCGCGTCCGTCCGCGAACTGCCGACGTTCGGCATTGGGGGGGACGTCGTGAACGAATTGACGGCGGTCAGTGAAACCGGTTGTGGCTTCGATAGTCGATTGCATCGCTCGCTCCAGAGCAGGAGTTGAGATGATGGGAGTGAGCCCGGCGGTGGTCCATCATCGAAGAGTACAACGCAAACTGTCGGCCGGTCGTGCCGATGCCGCCAAAATGCGAGATTCAACTCGGTTTGGTAGCGATTGTGACGACCCTGCGGGAAGCGTAACGCGGAAGTGATTCGACGCGATGTATCACTGTGCAGTGATGGAATGTCCGTCGGGCAGCGGCTCCATGCTGGCACGCTCCGGACTGAATTCACCTCCGACAACATCCGCGCGACCCAACTCCGCTTCAAGCAGCGAGTACTCGCGGTTGTCGCGAGCGATCACGTCGACGAGGGTCGCGGTACATGAACCGGCGATTGTCAGTCCGGCGCGGCCGTTCTGCTCGCAGACGACGTTCGACAACAGAATGTGATCGCAACGGTCGTGCAGGTTGATTCCGTCGAGGCGGTAGTGTCGCACGGTCAGATCGTGAATCTCGACATGATGCACGTCGAGCAACGTTAGCCCGACTTCGTCGTCAGCCAGCGAGAATGGAGATTGGGGCGGGTACTCTTCGATCGGTGATCGGTAATAAACGGCCCCCTGCCAGAGACACCAAGTCCCGTCCGGCAGTTCGGGCATCGACTGGGCTTCGTCGTCACACGGAACTTCGGGGACCGCCTCTTCATTTCTCAGCAGGACGGCATGCCCCTTGCGAAACGGAGTGATGCGCCACAAGTTGGCCTCCACCATCGTCCACGTCTGAGGAGCGATCGGCTTCGAACCCGAGAGTATCACGCCGTTCCCCATAATTCGAAAAGGCGACGTCGGAGTACCGCTAAATTGTTCTCCGACGAGCGCGTAGCATCCGTAGTAGGGGGTGCCGTTGTTCACAAAGGAAACGGAATCTCCGCGGCCGACCAACTGCAGGGCGCGTTGCAGATTGCGCACCGGACCGGTCCTCCCGTTGAGGGGTTCCGGCGTTCGTCCGTTCAGACGATTGTCCCCGGTAAGGCTGTTGACGTAGATAATTCCCGCTTCCGACTCACCTCCGAAGAGGGGAATCGCGAGCAACGTCAACAGGATCAGCATGATCCTGTTTGTCAGTGGATATGAATGTAACTGAATCATGGATTTGTCGATGAAGGCGCAAACTCGACCTCGCGGCGGCAAGCCTCCGTATCATTCATCGAGACGGGACCGTTGTCCAATGCATGTCTAATCGTCACAGGCGGAATATCGCGATCAAACGGGGAAAGGATTTCGGGTTGCGTAGTTCGCGACTCCCTTCCAGCGGCGAAAAGTGCTGGTTTCCGAAGGTGCGTGCAATCTGGGACTACGAGTTTGTGCCGTTGGAATCGGGCGTTCGAGTCTCGCGTTTCAGAATAATCTCGCGAACCTCGGCACCGAGAAAGATGGAACCGGTGACGCAGATGACATCTTGCGCATCCGAAAGGCTCTTGACCGCTGCCAGAGCCGACTCGGGATCGTCAGCCATCGTCCACGGACTGCTGGAAAGTTCCTCGGCGGCAAGTTCAGCCAACTCCGATACCGGCAATGCGCGGGGATTGCTCTGATAGGCCGTGAGAACGATCTGCGAGAAGCCTCCATTGAGTAGTCGCAGCATCGACCGTGCATCCTTGTCGCGAGAGACTCCGAAGATCAGTCGACGACGTTCGATGGGGATCGGTGTCAAGATGTCGAGTACCGACTGCAACGAGGCCTCATTGTGAGCTCCATCGATCAGGATTAAAGGTGCAGTGCCAACGACTTCACCACGCAGCGGAAGACACGCCGACGCGATGGCCGATGCCTCGAACGGATGCCGCGCCAGCGCGGGCTGCCGTCGGAGAAACGTCTCGACGGCCACCAGGGCGAGCGCGGCGTTTCTCGCATGATGACTACCCGGAACGGGGAGCAGGACTTCTTCGTACCGACCATGAGGCGCAGCGATGGTAACGCGTTCTCGCATCAACGGATTTGTCGCCGACATCGCAACTCGCTGGCAGTACTCGATGTGAATCTCACGATCGACTTCGATCAACTCGCAACTCATCGCTGACGACACCGCGCGCACAACGTCGCGGGCTTCTGGAGCGGAGACGCCACTAATGACCGGGATGCCGGGCTTGATAATGCCGGCCTTTTCCTTGGCGATCGACGCCAGATCATTTCCCAGCAGGTGCATGTGATCGCGGCTGATTGAAGTAATGACGCACACCTGCGGATGGCAGACGTTGGTGGCATCGAGGCGCCCTCCGAGTCCGACTTCCAGCACCGCCGCATCGACTTGCTGGTCGCGAAACAAGAGCCAGGCCATTGCCGTGCAGACTTCGAAGAAAGTCGGTGTGGAATGCGATGTGTCGGCTTCCCAGTTCGACAACACCGGGCGCAGTTGCGACAGAATGCGTTCAAGTTCCGGGACAGTGGGCATGTTGCCGTTCACCGTCATGCGTTCTTCGAAACGATGAATATGTGGCGACGTGAACAAGCCGATCTTCAGGCCCGCCGACTTCAAGAGCTGCGCTGTCAAAGTTGCCGTCGTCCCCTTCCCCTTGGTGCCAGCGATGTGAATGACTGGAATTTCGAGTTGGGGGTTGCCCAGTCGATCGAGCAGTTTCTCCATTCTCTGCAGTTTGAAGTCCGATGTGACGTAGCTCCCTGCGGGGAGGCGTTCATAATTGATGCGATCAAACAGAAAGGAAAGCAGACAGTCGCGCTGCGCGCATTCCTCGTCGGACCAGGCCGGGAGCGTCGGCGCTGAACTGTGGCGACCCGTACCGAGTGTGGGAATGAGAGGGGCGTTCAATCGAGCAACTTTCAACAAGTTCCTTGCATGCCGCATACAACGAGGAGACGGGTTCAGTCGGACAGCGCGTCGCGGGTCTCTTTGGCGATTCGCAGTCCATTGGCCAATTGTTCCCAGTCATCGGTGGCCATCCATGCTCGCCACTCGGTGAGCAGCCTGATGAGTCGGTCGGTCTCTTCCAGCATGGCGGCGGCATTCGCTTCAAAGATGGCGCGCCACAGTCCAGGATCGCCGGAAGCAATGCGGGTCGTGTCGCGAAACCCCGTCGCGGCCAAAGGTCGATCTTGAGTCTCCAACAGGCACGACAGAGCGGCCGCTGTCAAGTGCGGCAAATGACTGGTCCGTGCCACGCGTCTGTCGTGTTCTGCAGGAGACATACTGAAGACCACCATTCCCAGCGCCTCCCAGAACGCTTTCACGACTTCGATGGCTCCGGTGTCAGATTGGACTTCAGGCGTCAAGACACACACTCGGCCGCTGAAGAGTTCCAGATCGGCATGAGCAAACCCCGCCTTCTCGGAACCCGCCAAGGGATGAGAACCCACGAAGCGGATCGTTGCGTCGCGCGGGATGCCGTTGCAGATCGAACCTTTCACACTCCCGGCGTCGGTGACGATGGTCCCTGGTTGGCAATGGCTGTTTAGAGCCAGAATATCATCAACGATGCGGTCAACAGGCGTGGCCACAACCACGAAATCGCAACTGGAAAGCTCAGCCCAGTCATCGGTCGCTGCATTAAGGATTCCGGCATCGACGGCGCGCTGCAGTTTGGCGACATTACGCCCAAGTCCGGTCACTTTGGATGCGAGACCTCGCTGGCGCGCGGCGGTACCGATCGAGCCTCCAATCAGGCCAACGCCGACAATTCCCAGATGCTGGATGAGTGGTGAAACCATGACGACGGGCATCATAGTGCGAAAAAGGGAGTCGGCAGTAGGCAATCGGCAATGCGGTTTTCTGCTCGCCTGTGCCTATTGCCTGTCGGCTGCATCCAATTAAGATCACCCCATGGAACACATTCACAGTTCGAGTCTGGCCTACATTGAGTCCCTGCTGGAGGATTACCTTTCCGGCGATCGACCCGTACCCCCGGAATGGGCCGACTATTTCAAGTCGCAGAATGGGAATTTGCCCGCCAGTTGGTCGGCCGAGCCCCCCCTGCCGCGGCGGAGCGTGTTCAATCCTTCCCCCATTTCTGATCCGACACTGGTTCCCGCCGGCAGGGATCAGCGGCTCGATATAGCTGCGATTCAAGAACGGCTCGATCAGCTCATCCGCAACTACCGTGTGCGCGGACACATCGTCGCCGGGGTCGATCCGTTGGGAACCGAGCGGATCATGCCGGTCGAACTGGAGCCAGCCCTTTACGGCTTCACCGAGAAAGACATGGACCGCGAGGTGTCGACTTCGTGGGTCGGCGGGCCTGAAACGCGCACTTTGCGAGGCATTTTGAACTGGTTGAAGTCAACCTATTGCCGCTCGATCGGCGCGCAGTTCATGCACATTGACAGTTTGAGTGTGCGTCAATGGCTGCAACAGCGGATGGAGGAGACTGGCAATCGTGTTAAGCTCGCCCGCGAGGAACAACTGCGAATTCTCAGACGCCTGGCCGACGCTGTTGTCTTTGAAGAGTTTCTGGCCAAGAAGTTCGTCGGAGCCAAGAGCTTTTCGCTGGAGGGATCGGAGACGCTTATCCCACTGCTTGATCTGGCCATCGAAAAGACCGCCAACGAGGGAGCACGCGAAATCGTGATCGGCATGGCCCATCGTGGTCGGCTGAACGTGCTGGCGAACATCATGGGGAAGAGCCCCCGATTGATCTTCCGCGAGTTTGACGATTCCGATCCCCATCTCCACATGGGCCGCGGAGACGTGAAGTATCACCTGGGTTACAGTTCCGACTGGACGACGTCGCAGGGGAATCGCGTCCACTTGTCACTGTGCTTCAATCCGAGCCATTTGGAATTCGTCAACACGGTGGCCATCGGCCGCGTGCGGGCCAAGCAGGACCGCTTCAAGGACTTTGGCCGTAAACAGGGGGTCGCGTTACTCATTCACGGCGACGCGGCGTTCGCCGGCGAGGGGATCATTCAAGAGACCCTCAACCTCAGCGAACTCAAGGGGTATCGCATCGGCGGGACGGTACACATTATCGTTAACAATCAAATTGGCTTCACGACGTCCCCCAGCGACGCTCGCTCGACGACCTACGCCACCGACGTGGCCAAGATGCTGCAGATCCCGATCTTTCATGTGAACGGCGAAGACCCCGAAGCGGTGGCGCAAGTCATCACGCTGGCCCTCGACTTCCGCAAGAAGTTCCGCCGCGATGTCGTGATCGACATGTACTGCTACCGCCGTCGCGGACACAACGAAGGGGACGAACCTGAGTTCACGCAGCCCACGATGTACCGCGCCATTCGAGAACGTCCCAGTGTCTATGAAGGTTATCTGGAGCGGCTCGAATCGCAGCGCGGCGTCACTCGCGGCGAAGCCGAGCGGATCGTCGACGAACGCCGGCAGAGACTCGAAGCCGAGCTGCAAGAGGCACGAAAGGAGAGCTTCATCCGATGCCACGAGCATTGGGGTGGCGTCTGGACGAGCCACTTCGGCGGCCCGGCGGAGCACGCGGACCGTCCCCCGACCGCAGTTCCGGAACGCGCGCTGGCGGAGATTCTCAATTCGCTGACCGACATACCCGACGATTTCACGCCTCATCCCAAGATCGAGAGGCTGTTCGAGGCGCGTCGGGAAATGGCTGCGGGGAATCGCCCACTCGACTGGGGGGCGTGTGAACTGCTTGGTTTCGGGTCCATTCTGAGCGATGGCCGGCCGTTGAGAATGAGCGGACAGGACGTGCGGCGAGGCACATTCAGCCATCGTCACGCAGTTGTTTTCGACTACAACGACGGCAGCGCATTCAACACGCTCAAGAACATCGCTCCGGAGCGCGGTCAGGTGAACTTGTACAACAGCCCGCTCTCCGAGGCCGGCGTGATGGGCTTTGAGTACGGTTACAGCCTCGACTGCCCCGAAGGACTCGTCATCTGGGAGGCGCAGTTTGGCGACTTCTGCAACGCCGCCCAGGTCATCATCGATCAGTTCCTCGCCAGTGCCGAGGATAAGTGGTCACGGCTGAGCAGCATCGTGCTGCTGCTGCCTCACGGTTTTGAAGGTCAGGGACCGGAGCATTCGAGTGCTCGCCTGGAACGCTTCCTCATGCTGTCCGCGGAAGACAATATCCAGATCGCGCAGCCATCGACGCCGGCTCAGTACTTCCATCTGCTCAGGCGGCAAGTGCTGCGAAACTGGAAGAAGCCGTTGATCGTCATGACGCCCAAGAGCCTGTTGCGACATCCCGAATGTGTGTCGACGTTGGCTGATTGTGCGACTGGAGGGTTCGCACCAGTGTTGGGAGACGATGCAGATCGGTCGTCCGATTCGGTGAGAAAAGTGTTGCTCTGCTCGGGTAAGCTGTACTATCAACTCGCCGAACGAAGGAAGGCCACCGAGGCTCACGATATCGCCATTGTGCGACTCGAAGAGTTTTACCCCCTCCCTCGAAAGGCACTCGAAGACGCGCTGTCGGTCTATCCGCAGGAGACACCCGTCGTTTGGGTCCAGGATGAACCCGAGAACATGGGAGCCTGGCAATTCCTCAAGGTGCGATTCGGAGACCGCATGTTGGGACGGTTCCCGTTCTCACACGTCAGCCGGCCGGAATCGAGCAGTCCCGCCACGGGGTCACATCGCAGCCACCAGGTCGAGCAGGAGGCATTGCTCGGGAAAGCCTTTGAGTAAACGGGCATATGCAACGCGTATGGGTCGCACTTGGATTGCTGGTCTCCCTGACCGCGGCTGGCACGATTGGCATTCGGTGTCTGGGAGTCGAATCATGGATGGAGGCGTTTTACTGCGCGGTCGTCACCCTGGCGACGGTCGGTTCCATCGACGTTCCCGAACGGACCGGTCATCCCTGGGCAATGCCGTTTGTAGTCGTTTACCTCATCATCGGCCTGGGTATTTTCACTTATACTGCGTTTCTGATTGGCCAGTCGATCATCAATGCCGAATTCCGCCGTATCCTCGCCCGACGACGCATGCAACGTGAAATTGAAAAGATTGAAAATCACTACATCATCTGCGGCATGGGCCGGATGGGCTTGGCGATTTGCACTTATCTGCAGGAACGCGGCCGGCCGTTCGTCGTGATCGAGAAGGACGATGAGCTCTTTGCGAACGGCTCTCCTTATTCGACTTGGAATTACGTGCTCGGCGATGCCACCGCAGACGCTGTTTTACAGGAAGCCGGCATCGCGCAAGCCCGGTCACTGGCGACCGTCTTGCCGACGGATGCCGACAACGTCTATGTCGTCCTTTCGGCCCGCATGCTCTCCCCCACGATACAAATCGTCGCCCGGGCGTCAGAGGATGGGGCCACGCAAAAGCTGGAACGTGCGGGGGCCAACCGCGTGATCAGCCCGTTTAGCAGCGGCGCAACCAAAATGGCTCGACTCATGCTGAACCCCAGTGTCGAGGACTTTCTCGAGCTCACCGACAGCCGGGGCAGCGACCTCGAACTGGTCGACGTTCAAATCGCCGTCGGAAGTCCCTACATTGGCAAGCGACTGGTCGATACAGACCTCAGACAGAAAGGTGTTATGGTGATCGGCATCCGCAGATCCAATGGCGAACAACTGCTGCCCCCATCGGGGACGACCGTCATCCAGGAAGGAGACAGCCTGTTCGCTTTCGGCGGCAGCGATTCCATCAGCACTTTGTTGATCGCGGCTGACAAATAATTTTTCGAGGCGGCAGCCAACGAGATTGAAGACACTCAATCAACGCCCTGAACCTGACGACGACTCATGTACCTACGACTGGCGAAACGACTGCTGCTGGAAACCGACAAGCGTCTCCTCTGGAAGCTTGCCTGGAACATGGGCGTGAAGGGATCGCGCTCGGTGATGAAGTTCAAGAAACGGCTGAAGAAGGGCGAGGTCTTCCCGCCGTTTCTGTACATCTCGGTCATTAACTCCTGCAATCTGCGTTGCCAGGGATGCTGGGTCGATGTCGCTCATAAACAGCACACGATCGACCGAGTCGCGATGAACAAGCTGATCGGCGAAGCCAAGGAGATGGGGAACCGATTCTTCGGCATCGTGGGGGGCGAGCCCTTCATGCACGGTGAACTGCTCGACATTCTGGCTGACCATCCCGAATGCTACTTCCAGGTCTTTACCAACGGGCATTTCATTACCGATGAAGTCGCCAAGACGCTGCGCAAGCTCGGCAACGTGACCCCCCTCATCAGCATCGAGGGGAGTGAGATCGTCAGTGATGAACGTCGCGGCCGGAGCGGCGTCTACTCCAAGAGCATGGAAGGGATTCACAATTGTCTGAACAACAAGATCTTCACCGGCGTTTGCACGTCAGTCTGCAAGACAAACATCGATGACCTCGTCACCGAGAAGTGGGTCGATCGCTTGATCGAAATGGGGGTCTTCTACACCTGGTTTCACGTCTATCGCCCGATGGGGCCGGATGCCTCGGAAGACTTGTGCCTCTCGCGGGAAGAACAACTGCGCATTCGCAAGTTTGTCGTCGAGATGCGGGCCAAGAAGCCCATTATCTTTGTCGATGCCTACTACGATCACGAAGGCCAGGCACTTTGCCCGGCTGCCACGGGGATTTCGCATCACATCAATCCCTGGGGAGGAATCGAGCCTTGCCCAATCGTGCAGTTCGTGACCGATTCGATTCACGACGAATCGAAGACGCTGCATGCCAAGTTCAATTCGCCCTATCTGCACGCATTTCGCGAACTCGCCCGCGATACCACGCGGGGCTGCATCGTGCTCGAACGACCTGATCTATTGGAAAAACTTGTTCTCGACTATAAGGCAGTCGATGGAACAGCGCGGAAAACCGCACTGGCGGAACTCGACCACATGCAGGTCCGTCCTTCGCAGTTCAGCCCGACCGATGCGATCCCCGAAAAGAGCTGGGCGTATCGAATTGCCAAGCGTTTGTTCTTCAACAGTTTCGACGTCTACGCCGGGCGCGACCATTCAGTCAATTCGGCACCTTCGGTGATCGCACGGCAAGAGAAGTCGACAGTGGAAGTTTGATAAGCGTCACTTTTGACATGCAGGGTTAACGCACACGGATTGTCATGCGAGTCCCCTCGTATTCGCAGCAACGCACGGAACGCAAACTCGATTCGATGACGCCGATGATCGACGTCGTCTTCTTGCTGCTGATCTTTTTTGTGGTGACCGCGGCCGGCCAAATTCGCGAATGGGTGATCCCGACAGAACTGCCCACGTCGGGCGCGGTCGATACCGATATCGAGCCGATCGTCCCCGAGGAATCGTGGTCGGTCGAAGTGTGGCTCACACTCACCCGCGATACCGATCGAGGTCGCACGTTGATCGAAATGAACGACACGCTCTTCGACGATCCGGACCAATTGATCGGACGCCTGGAACAACTGGCGACAATCGGCCCCGAGAGCCCCGTCATTCTCGACATCGCGGCCGACGTTCCGCTCGAGGACTGGCTGACGATCTACGACGCCTGCCAGTCCGCAGGATTCCAATCCGTGAATCTCGCCGTCGACGGCTGAGCCGCCGTCGAAAAACGATCAATCGGATTGAACACCAGTCGCCACCGTGGGTTTGAGCGCGACGAATCGACTACGGATCGATGGGATCAAGGTGTCTTGCGGTCCATCCCAGACTTCGGGCGACATGACTTCCACCTCGTAGCGTCCCCGATAACCCGCTTCCTCCAGCGTTTCGACGATCTCGGCGAGCGGGAGTTCCCCTTCACCGGGTAGTGTCCGTTGATGCACATGTCGCGGCCGTCTCGGACCATCGCACAATTGAACCAGGCGAATCCAACTTGCGAACTCGCGAATGCGGCGGCACAGGCTGCGACTGCGGCTCAAGTGAAAGGTCGAGCAGGTGATTCCCAGACCCGGGCGATTGACAGCGTCGATTACCTCCATCGTTTCCTCGATGCTGTGCAGGAAGGTCCATTGTCGCTTGCAGACGCGGTGCATCGGCTGCAGCGAAAGCTGTACGTTCCAGCGGGCGGCCTCGTCGGCCAGCGCTCGCAGCGCGTCAATCAACAGACGTTTGGCATTGCTGCGAATGTGGCCTCCCTTAACGCCGCTCACGACGTTCACAACCTCGGCATTCATGCGAGCCGCGAGGCAGATCGTCTCGCTGCCACGTCGAACCGAGTCCGCGGGTCGTTCCCACTCACCACTGGTGAGGCCGTCGATCCACGACAGGCTCGACACGGCAAGCCGCGAGTTGCGGATAAGGTGAATGTCACCATCCTCGTTCTCGAGTTTTTGTGCCCAGACGCCGATCGCCGGAACGTGGCCTGCTCGAAACTCGTCCACCTCTTGCTGGACAGACCATTTGCGGGTCGTGATTTGGTTCACCGCCAGTCGCGTCAGCCACTGTCGAGTTTTCCAATCGTATTCGGAATCCGCCGCTCCGAGAGATGATGCGGCGGTTGCGGAAGCACTCCGTAGCGATTCGTGAAACATCCGCTTGAGCTTTCTGGTTGAACGTCCCTTGGCCCGCTGCGAGCGATAGGACTGGATGGTTGCCTTGTGAATCAGTTTCCCGGGGGAATCTGTAGCCGATGTGCCGCGCTCATCAATGGATCAACCGCATCCTCCAGAAGTTGGGATAAAAGGGAAGAGTAAATTTGGGATAGTCGTCGACTTCTTCCAGCCCTTTTGGACCGCGCTGGTAGTGATTCCAGACCGTGTAGCCGCGGCCTTCATTCATAAACGGGACGCCGTGCGGCCAATAGGTCCAGAACGCCTTGCCGACGAGCAGTTCCTGGGCGACTGTTCGGAGCTCGGGTTGCCAGAATCTACTGTCGCGGCTGCGAGGGCTGTTGTCCCCGAGTGCCAGATAATGATGTGGCCCGACTTCGATGACGAGTCGACCCAGCGATTCGCGATTCGCATCAAAGATTCTGGACCATTCTTCAGGCTGGCTCATCGCGTCGACGAGGTCTTTCACCTGTTCAAAGCTGTTGGGTGAGACGTCTGAACGATAGTAGATGTCTCGTTCCAGCAGCAGCTTGGAGACAGACAACGTGGCCCCTCGTGCCGCGATGCCCACGGGAATCAAGTCGGCATCGGTCGGCAAGTCGTGCCCCATAATGGCATCGAACTTATAGCTGGCACCCTCGCCGAACTCGATCAAGTCGCCGTCGACCCACAAGCACAGCCGGCTGTCGACGTTGGCAAACGCCACACTGTATGACCCCTCACCGGAGACATACGTATCAGCCTCCGCCAGCTTGAGTACCTCGTTCGGATCATTCTGAGTGTTGACCGTCGACAGCACCGCGTGGCCGGTCGTCAAATCAATCTCACAGCGATAACGGTGAACACCTTCGACGAGTTCCAACTGCAGGGCGGCTCCCTCGTTCGCCGACTCGACCTCCACTTCGCAACTCACCGTCAAGTCCCCAACCCAAAATGGGCCCGGATCGATGCGGCTGATGTTGCGTTCCATGTGGTCGCGATCGACTGCAAACGGGACGAATGCATTGTAGCTGCAAAAGTCACCGATTAGTTGCGTCTGAATTGAGTAAGGATCGCCGCGCTCGAACGCATCCCAGTCCTCATGCCCTGACTGATAGTGCCGATAGCGGATCCATTGCCAATCCTCGGAGGGGGTTTCCACCGTGTACCGTCGAGCTTCGGCATCCGCCGTGAATCCCTCTTCGTCGTCGACCCAGCCATCAATGCCTTCGTTTTCAGAGCGAATCATTGAGGCCCAGCGTTCGGGCCAGCCGGCGGCAATCAAATCTGTGGGAGGGAACTGGTCGTTGTACACAGGGATCTGGATATGTCGTTGTGTGTCGGGTTCCTTGCGCAGGATTTCGTAAGCGTTGTCACCGATCTTGCGATACACATCGCCGCTCCAGATGAGGATCGTCTCGCCCGGCATCCCCACCAGTCGCTTGATAAAGTTGGTAATGGGTTCCTCGGGAAACTTGAAGACGAACACGTCGAACCGTTCGGGGCTGCCAAATTCATACGGGTACTTGGTGACCAGGATGCGGTCTCCCGTAAAAGCCAATTCGTCGCGCACGGTATTGACGGCTCCGCAATTCAAGCAGATCGCGCTTTCGATTCGCTTATCCGCTTCCAGCAGGGACGTTTCCTCGTTGACCTCATCGCTGGCACCGATCACGTTGTGGTAGCCGCATCCGGCACAGTCGTATTCCTTGTGGCGGCCAAAGAGCGTGGGGGCCATTGAGCCGGTCGGAATCACAAACGGTTCCGCGGCAAAGGTGCGAAAGACGAACGCGAGAATAAACGCAATGACGATCTGCTCGATCGTCTCCCGGAAGCCGTCCACCGAGGACTCCTCATCCAAGGAGGAATCTCCCTTCGAGGACTTGTCGGCAGGCTGAGGTTGATCCGCGGCACCATCCGCAGATGGTTTGAAGCGGCGCAGCCAACTTGGCAGTTGCGTGAACATATTTGTACCGGCCCACATCACGCTGGGGACTCACCCCATGACATCGACACACTTTGGATGCAGGCCGACGATTGTTTGTTTCAACTGTTTCTTTGTTTTCAATTTTTCGACTTCCAACCCGTGAGTTGGAATGTCGTTTCGCCAAGCACACAACTTCTCGACCTGAAGCCGTTTCGTCAACTGCGGATCGAGGTCATTCCCGTAACCTCGTGACTTTCGTTGAATGCCTATGATTCGGACTTGACGTTGTCTCTCGCCCACGTTCATTCCCGCGAGCGAGCGTCGATTACTGAACGGATTGCTGCATGATCTGCAACTCGTCTCGCAACAGTCCGGCTTCGAGCAATGCGGCCTCCAAATCGGATTGCGCGCCCGACAGGCCGGTGTGATCGTGTTCAATTCGGACGCGAACACCGTGCTCGTCGCCCGCCATGCGTGTCGCAACTTCAACCACTTCGTCCAACGAAGCTGGAACGTACTCATCGTCGCGGAGGATTCGGTACTCTCCTCCCGTGATCCGTACCGTCAATCGATCTCCATGACCGGGGCTGGGACTCTGTCGGTCGTCGGCATCGAGTTCGGTGTCGCCCGGTTGAGCCGTCGTTGCCTGCGACGATTGTTCCGTGTCGGGAACGCCGCTCTCGCCCCCTCCGGGACCGTGGTTCATTCCGCTCCACAGCCACGCGAGTGCCAACGCGCCCACGACGATGCCCCCTCCGACAAGCCGCTTTTGCATCGAGGGGCGAGAAGAAGTGGAGTCATATGAACTGTTCATAATGCCCTTATACGTTGCGTTCGGCGATCATGCCAAGCAGTTTCCGTCGTTAATGTTGCAAGAGTCGCCGGATGACGTACAGACCCAACACGCACAAGATCCCATTCGGAATCCACATCGCCCAGACCGGGTCCAGATGGCCCCGTTTGCATTGTTCCGCAAGTCCCATCAACAACGGATAGTACCCCCCCGTGATCGGGCCAAAGCAAAACAAGAACGTCGTTAGAAAGTGTCCCTTCGCTCGCAGCATGGCGAACGGTGCTCCCAGCATCACAAAGAACCAGCAACTGCAGGCCAATGCGAACCGGCTGTGAATCTCGGTATGCAGTCGATACCGGCGATTGCGGGCCAGATTCACGTCAGGATGAGTCTCCGTCGTCAGCCGCGCATACTCGTCGATCTGACCCAGCGTCAGGGCCATCGCTCGCAAAATCGTCTGACGACTCTCCAGCATGTGAGAGCGGCGACTCAACTGCAGCAGTTCCTCGCGAATGACTTGTACCGGAAGATTACGCGGGGTCGACACCGACGACAGGTGATTCCAGCGAATGCGCCGCGTTTCTTCGTCGTGAATGCGAATCTCGCGTGTCGGCTCGCCGGGCAACTGAATCAGGCCATCGCGAATCCGGATGACGGCTTCTTGAGCGCGCGGCTCAAGACTCAGTTCGGCCTCGGCGGCCTGCAGCACGATGTACTCGGTCCGTCCGTCGGAAGAGTCTTGCTCCAGACGAAAAATGGGACGAATCAGCGTTCGCCCCTCGATGCCATTGACCGTTACCGTAATCCCCTGACTCTTGTCGACGAATTGCCGATCGGCTCGCAGCTTGTCGAGAAAGACGTCTTCGATGGCTTCGACGATCTTGCGTTCGATGTTAGCCACCGCCCAGGGAATGACCTGATCCGTGAGCACCAGAGACGCCACACTCAGCGCTCCGCCCAACAGCAGAACCGGAGACAGCAACGACAAGACACTGATCCCCGCAGCTTTGGCGGCAATCACTTCCTGGTCCCCGGCCATGCGTCCATAGACCAGACAGACCGTAAACAAGAGCGCCGCCGGGATTGTGAAGGGGAGCAAACTCGGAATGATGTACGGCAAGATCGCCAGCAACTGTTCCGGCCCCAGGCCGCTTTCGACAGCCCGCTGAGCCACGCCGACGGTGACCAAGAGAATCGTCAGCCCCAGAACCACGAACACAAAGGTTCGTAGCAGTTCGCCGAGAATGTAGCGTTGGAGTAATGGCATCATGCCTCAGCAGCACCGTTCGCCCCATCGGAATCTGGCCGAAAACAGACACTTCGACGGCCACCCAACCCAATAACAGGCGGGGTCTTACGCGAAAACCGCGAAACGGGTCAAGATATCAATCCCCGACGGGCAGCCGCGTCTGTCCCCAGAAGCGGAGGCGGGGCAACTGGTCCCGCCAGGTGCAACGGGGGAGAAGGCATTCGGGTGCGGCGATTGTTGGTTCCAGAGTTGCCACGACGAAGCGGAGCGACCCTTCGTACCCCGAGTTGGGGGAGAGACGCGGCCACTGCACCCGCTCTCCAAGACTTGGAGGGCGGCGTGCAACGCGGAGTCAACGAGCCATCAGGCTGCCTCTAACAGAAGATCGCAGTTCATTTGGAGAGTCGCGACTTCACTCTCGGCTTCGTCATGAGCCTGAAGCTGATCGAGAAATGTCTCGAACACACAATGGGCGTCTCCCCAGTGCATGCTGCCAGATTCACAGTCGTTGAGTTTCTGGACAATCCTGTCGAGGTCAGTCAGTAGTTCGGTGTGCTCCTCCCAGATCGCGTGAAGGTCATCCATCGTCGATGTGTTGGAGTGGACAAATTCGATGAATGGAACAGATTGCTCTTCATGCACGAAGTGTTGACCAAGGAGATCGCGATAGCGGGCCACTCGAACCGCCATCTCTTCGAATCGTGGCTGCCCGATTTCACCCAGTTCTCGCCACCACTGTCGCCATTCGTCGACCTCTTGTCGCAACTTCTGGTTCTCGAGGTCGAGTTGAGAAACGTGTGTCTCGGCGGATGCGAACATAGCAGAATCCTTTCATTGCTATTCGACTCAGATGCGCCGCCGTTTCAGGTGCGTGGTGGACACGCCCCTGAAAGGGGCTCGGAAACGTTGCATGTCATCACAAGAACTCCAATCCTGGGACACAAGCAACACCATGCACGGAAACCTACACACACAATAAACAGATGTCAAGGTCTTTATGTCACTAATCGGCAGAAAAGGTACAGTGGCTACAGTTGTTTCAGACGATCTCGCCGCCGAGTCGGGGGGCAGTCTCGCTTGTCATCTTGACTCTCAACAGTCAATCCGCCGCCGCTTTGACGGAGCGATAGCCGACTTTGCGGCGAGGTGGCACGTCTGGGGGCCATGCCGGTATCGCGTAGCAGTCATGGCGAGACCCGCGTGTGACGCTCGATGCATCCGCTTGTAAGGCCGACTTCATCATCGGCCGCAGCAGACCACTCAGATCCTCCTGAGTACTCGCCTGTGATGCCATCTCCTCCGCCAACTGTTCCGCACGTTCGATCATTGAAGCATCCATGCTCAGTCTCCTTCAGTCCTTGAGGTGAAAGACGAAGCTATCCTCCGTTCAGCCAATTGACACGATGTTTCTGACAGGCCCTATCCGTATCAGGAGTTGTTCACTCGCGTGCTGCACAACCTGCGGCGGGAACATCCGCCCCCGCTGCCGAGTTGACGCCGGCGGCGCCACGACTCACTTCCGCTTGTTCGCCCTGGATCTCTCCGACGCCAAAGCCACCGCTCCGCACCGATCCCAGCCGAACGCACGAAAAAATACCCATCGCACCTTTCAAAACACCTGTCGCCACGATCCCACCTGCCCCAGCGGCGCCCCCTCCCGACCAGCCACATCCATCAAGCCCGAAAACAGCCAACTCAACCGGCGTCGTGAGACATCCGGGCTAGAATTCCCTGCCCCGATACAGAGGCAGCGCGGTGGGCTCATGGGCTTTGCCTCAATCGATGCGTCACCGAATTCTAAACCAATTCCGGAAGTGGCGGATGTTCGACCAGGTATTGCGGTCGACCGGCGAGGTCGCGGAGCGTCGAATCGGCCGGCATGCCGAGGAAGCGGTGCAGCGACGCATGCACTTCGCCAAAGTGAACAGGTCGATCGGCAATCTCGCCGCCGAGACGATCGGTAGCGCCAATCACCTGTCCGCAACGGAAGCCGCCACCGGCGATCAATCCCCCTCCGACCTGCGGCCAATGGTCGCGACCGGCGTCGGCGTTGATTCGCGGCGTGCGGCCAAACTCGCCCCAGGCGACAACAGCCACATCGTCGAGCATGCCGCGTTCATCAAGGTCGCTGATCAGTGCCGCCAATGCCCGTTCGAAGATCGGCAGGTGGGTGTTCTTGGCGCCGCCGAAGTTGTCGCTGTGAAAATCCCAGCGTCCGAAGTTCAGCGTGACAATGCGAGCTCCGGCTTCCACCAGGCGGCGCGCCATCAGGAAGTGATCGGGATTACGGGGGGCACCGTCTCCGAATCGCGACTCGTCACCAGTGCCGTATCGTTCGCGAACCGCTGTGTCTTCCTGATCGAGATCGAACGCGTCTGAGAGTTGGCTGCTCGTAAGAATATCGAGTGCCTGTTGTTCGATTGTGTCGAGTCCGGAGATCATTCCCGAGGCATCAGTGTCTCGGCGGAAGCGATCGAGATGTTCCCGCAGTCCGCGCCGCCGATCGAGTCGATCGGTGGAGATGCCGTTCAGGATCATGTCCTCGCGAGCCGGCCCCGAAGGTCGGAATGCCGCATGGCCGACTCCCAGGAATCCAGGCAGCCCAGGCGAACCATAGGGAGGATGTCCGGCATCGGGCGCGAGCCCGATGAAGGGGGGGACTGACTCGTTGACCGGTCCCAAGACCTTTGAAGTGACCGAACCGATCGAGGGCCAACCTCCAGGAGGCTGATTGTCCACCGAGTGTCCGGTATAACAGATAAACGAATCGTGAGCCCCACTGGGAGAACCGTAGACGCTTCGCAAGACAGTGCAGCGGTCCATCACCTCGGCCAAGTGCGGCATGTGCTCGCAAATTTCGATGCCCGGCACGCTCGTGGGGATGGGAGTGAACTCGCCACGAATCTCCGGCGGAGCATCCATCTTCAGGTCGTACATGTCCTGGTGGGGTGGGGCTCCAACCAAGTAAATCATGATGACCGACTTGTGCGAACTCGCGCCGGCAGTCGCTTCGGCACGCAACAACTGAGGCAACGTCAGTCCACCAAGCCCCATCGCGCCCACCTGCAAGGCGTCGCGTCGCGTAATGCCGTCACACAGAGTGACACCCGAATGTCGTGCGGACAAATACATACAATTGTGCTCAATGAAGGAACGTAGAACATCAACAACCGTCGATCCGTAGTCTCTGAGATCGGCGGAGTTGATGCAACAGCAACGACCGCGGGAGGAACAATCCCGATCGCCTGATTCCTTCCGGCGATGTGCCTTACTTGTTGGTCGGTCAGGGCTCCTCTGGCAGTACAGGTAGGTGTTCCAACAGGAAATGCGTCATCAACTCCCTCAGGTGGCGTGTTGTGTTTCGACGCTCTTCGATGGCATGCGTGCGATTCGGATAGACCATCAGACTGAACTGCTTGTTGTGCGCGATGAGTTCGTCGATCAGCATTTCTGTCGTCTGGTAGTGACAGTTGTCGTCCCCCGTGCCATGTACGACGAGCAGGTTGCCTTCGAGTTGATCGGCAAAGTTGATCGCGGATCCCTGTTGGTACCCATCAACATTCGATTCGGGCAGCCCCATGTAGCGCTCCTGGTACATCGTGTCATAATAGCGCTGATTAGGCACTGCCGCGATGGCGATGGCGGTCGAGTAAAGATCCGGATACTTGAAGATCGCATGCAGACTGGACGACCCGCCGCCGCTCCAACCCCAGATGCCAACGCGGTCCGGGTCGATGTCGGGTCGATCGTCGAGCACCGCGCGCACCGCATTCGCCTGATCCTCCGGCGGCAGGATACCGATTTGCCCATAGATGCATTTGCGCCACTCGCGCCCGCGTGGGGCGTTTGTGCCGCGATTGTCGAAACTCATCACGACGTAACCCTGTTGCGCCAGCATCAGATGCCACAGATAGTTGTTGCCTCCCCAGCGATTGACGACCGTGGAACCGGCGGGTTCGCCGTAGACGTAGATGAGTAAGGGATAACTGCCAGCCGGATCAAAACCAGGAGGCTTGATGCACCAGCCATCGAGTTCAATTCCGTTGCCGATATCGACGCGAAAGAACTCCGTCGGGAGACGCTGAATTTCGGCCAGCCGATTGGACAGTTCTTCGTTCGCCTCCAGCACGCGAGTGTTGCGATGATCGGGAAGGCCCACCAACCCTGTCTTCGGCGGGCTGTCCATCCGTGACCAAGTGTGAATGGCCCATTGACCATTATCGCAGATCCGATAATCGTGAACTCCTGATTCGTCGGGCGGTGTCAAGCGTTCGATCGCCGTACCATCAAGACTGGCGCGATACAGAAACCTCTCTGTTGCGTTTTCTGGTGAGGCAATGACGTAGATGCAGTCTTCCTCTTCGTCCACGTGCAGTAGCCGAATGACATCGAAGTCGCCTGGAGTAACGAGCCGGACATCGTCGCCCGAGCGCGAGACGAAATACACATGCCGCCATCCGTCGCGTTCGCTGATCCAGGTGAAATACTCACCGTCAGCCAGCCAGAACAACTCGTCGTGAATATCGACCCAGGCATCATCCTGTTCCGTCAGAACGGCCGTAACCTCGCCGCTGGCGACATGCGCCAGGAACAACTGGTTGCGATTCTGCAGACGACTCAGTTGTTGGATGAGGAGTTCCTCCGAATCATCGGCCCACTCCATGCGAGGCATATAGTGGTCTTGTGGTGCCCCCGGGACATCCATCCACACAGTTTCGCTATTTTCGCAGTCGACGACGCCGATGCGGCAACTCGGATTGCGTTGACCGACCTTCGGATACGCAAACCAGAACACCTCCGGGTAAAGGGAATCGGTATTGTTCACGAGCGGAAACTCGCCGACTTCCTCGGTATTAATCTGATAGTAAGCGATTCTTGTCCCGTCGGGACTCCAGCAGAATCCGTCGCGCAGTCCGAACTCCTCTTCATAGGCCCAGTCGGTAGTGCCGTTGATGACGTCTTCGTTTTCGGTCGCGGTCAGGCAGCGAATGGCATGGTCGAACAGGTCTTCGATGTAGATGTTTCGGTCACGCACGAAGGCGACATGCTGTCCGGTTGGAGAGAGTTTCGCGAACATCATCGACGTCGGTCGGCCGTCGCCTCCCAGTTGTCGCAATTGGCGTCCCGTGCGATCAAGCAGCCAGTAGTCGCCGCGCGTGTTCCTGCGCCACACACGTTGCGAATTCGTAAACACCAGTAAGAATGCCTGATCGCTCGACCATGCGTAGTCATCGATCTTGAGTGGTGACGACTCGCCGGGAGGAATCAGCTCGGCGGCGCAAACCATGATGACTGTGTCGCCCGTCTCCGCATCATGTCGCACGATGTCGCGGCTGCCTTCGTATTCCGGTGATGGTTCGAGCGTTGTGAACGCATTCGTCCCGTCAATCCAACGACCGGAGTACGGCTCGACGGTGAACTCCTCGTCGGCGTAAATCCGATCGATCGTTAATATCGATGAGTCGCTCTCAGTCGCGTCGTCTCCCTTACTGACGTCGCATAGCAGCCCCGATGGCAGCAGGAACGCGAGAACTTCTGCCCACGAAAGAATCATCGGTCTCAGCGAGTTGTTGTGCATGCACTCAATTCCAGTTTTGAAGAAAGACCCTGGCTGTGGATGTTCATGCTTCACCGCGACATTTATGGCTTGAATCTTGTCATCGTTCACAACAGTGAGTCTGGTACTCGAGGCGACGTTGGCGGGAAAACTCAAGTTTGGAAGGTGGGAAAGCATTCCAGGTCGAGGAGGATGCAGCCACTTCGCTGCGCATCCCAAGAGTGGAATCGATATCGTATCAGACCCCCCTCAGGATGAAATCTGCAAGCAATCTCGCGAAGCTCTCGACAGCGCTTGTTCGATCGCGACAAGAACTGGCCGAGTCCAATTCCGAAGGAGTCGGGACCAGTTCGCGACGTTGAGTTGCTTCGCTTGGTGAAACTCATCGAAAAACCTGGGCAACTCGGGCTTGACACGTCCGAACCCAAGGCTACTATAAAACCAAATCTACTGAACCAAACAACGTGGCGGGCAATTTGCTGGAAGACGAGCACGATGGCAAGACCGAAAGCCAAAGAACTAACCGAACGTGAACTCGAACTGATGCACATCTTTTGGCGTCAGGGGGAGATGACGGCAGCCGAGCTCCGCGAGCAGTTGGCAGGTGAAGGGCGAGATCTGGCCTACACCACGGTGGCGACGCTGGTGCGCATCCTGATGGAAAAGGGCTTTCTCGAGCAGACCAATGAAGAACGGCCGTTCCGTTATCAACCTGTCCGCAGCTACGAGGAAGTGTCGGGAAGCCTGCTGACCGATCTCATCGAAAAGGTCTTCGGAGGATCGCGGGAACAGTTACTGGTGCGATTGATGGAGCAGCGCAAACTGACGCGCCAGGAACGGGAGACTCTGGACGAGATTCTCAACTCGAAGCGAATAGCGAGCGGCGAATAGCGAATTGGCTGTTGCCGACAAATCCATTTCCGACACACAACCCACTCCCCATCATGTCCACATTCGGAATCGCTCTCGTCTGGTGTGCGGTCCAGATCACGATTGTCTCGCTCGTGGCGATAGCGGCCGACATGCTGCTGAAGCGTCGAGGGCGCGTGGGAGGGTCGACGATTCTTGTCACCGGATTGTGTGGGGCCTTGTTGTTGACGGCCATCGTCTGGAGCCCCTGGCCTCGCTGGTCGTGGAATCAACTGAACAACTCAGACACGACGGATAGCACCACGCTCGCGGCCTCCAATGTCGATGAAGTAACAACACCCACTGGGATTGTCGCTTCCACAGACGATTCAATTTCCACGACGACCGAAACTGCGATTGCTGCATCAACATCCGCGCCTGGTTCAGAGCCGCAAGGCTTCGACTGGAGCATGTCGACCTGGACCGGTGGCATGAGTGAACTTTGGCAAGGATGGCAGAGCGAACTCAATCGAACCGCGGCAGTGGTCGAGCAGCCCGCAGCCCCTGTGTGGCCGATGTGGGTCGGCATCATCGCGACCTGCGGCATTGGGGTCTCAGTGATCCGTCTGCTGCTTGGCTGGCGGGCGATTCAACGCGACCGTCGCACCAGCAGGGCGATCGATTCACCACAACTCGCAGAATTGTGCGACCTGCTAAGAGCCGAACTTTCGATCACTCGCCCGGTTCAACTAAGAGAGTCGCCTTACATGGCCACTGCGGCGACGATCGGCTGGAAACAGCCTGTCATCCTGCTTCCTCTCGATTGGGTCACGTGGGAAGCGACCGAACTGCGGGCAGTGCTCGCTCATGAACTGGGTCACATCTCGCGGCGTCACTTTCCGGCCTGGCTGATGGCGCAGGTGACACTGGCGTTGCACTTTTATCACCCGTGCATGCACTGGATCGTTGGTCGCTTGCGACTCGCTCAAGAGTTGGAAGCCGACGAAGACGCCGCCCTCGTGAACGGGGGGCGACAATCGTATCTGGAATCTCTGGCGGCACTCGCCATACGGCAGGCGGATGTCCCGGTGAGCTGGCCAGCTCGCGCTTTTCTGCCGACACGTCGAACCTTTTTGAGGAGAATTGAAATGCTTCGCAGTAAGCGCCCCCTGGGGGCACCCTCCGCGGTGATGAGCTTCATCGCCTGCGGACTCGTGCTGGCCGGCGTCACGTTCGCGGCCGGTGTACGAGATGATGTTTCACAAGTCGCAGCCAATACGGATGCAGGAAACAGTCAACTTGATGACAACCAGAATGCACCCATCATCGGGACGCCGATAGGAATACCTGGACCGCCGCAACTGGCTCAAGTAACTCCGAGTGGCCGGCAGGGTGTCGCCGAAGCCAACGCCGATGGACCGATCGTGCTGAGTCACATTCCAGGAGATGCTGTTGTGGTGGCCGCAATCCGACCGGCGAAACTCATGCAGATGCTTGAAGAGAACGTAGATTTTGCGCCGACGCTCGCCGTTTTGAATCAGGTGGCGGAGTCTGATCGCGAACAGATGATGCGGCTCTTTCTGCGAGCCGAGCAGATCACGTTGACGATGACACCAGCGGGATTTGGACCAAACCTGCCTGAGCCTCCGTTTGCCGTGACGCTGCAGTTCCTCATCGCGTCGGACCTCGAAGCGTTCTGGGAGAATGTGCAAGCCGAAGAGGTGACTAATTTCGCGAATACAAGCTACCGTGGCGGTCGCGAAAAGTTCTGGCAGATCGATGATCGCACAGTGATGGTGGGAAGTGAGCAGATGATTCGGGCGGCAATCCTCAGTGGCCCGCGTGTGCGGAGCGACATGTTGCAAAGCGATGAATGGGCAGCCTCGGCAGCCGTGTCGCATGCGATGGTGGCGATCGATGTCGAGTTCGCCGCTCGCGCGTTGCCGGTCGACATGTCTCCCATGCTGGTTCCTTTCACACCGATCTGGGAAGAGACGGAGTCGCTGATCTCTTCGGTGGCGTTCGTTGATTCGTCGGTGGAGACCGTAACAGTCCTTACCTGCAGCAATGAGGATGGAGCCATACAGGTCAAGGATACGATGCAGGCCGTTTTCACGCTGGCTCGCAACTCTCTCGATGGTTACAGGAGGCAGATTGCCCGCATGGGCACCGGTGGCCCAGAAGCCGAGTTTCAAACTTGGTTTGCCACCATTTTGGGATTGCAGGAAGACTTCTTCGATTCGCTCGAATTGGTCGCCGACGGCGACACGGTCACAATGACGGCAGCCTACGAGATCGATCCCAGCATGTACGCAGTCTTGTTCCAGGGAGTGGTTCAGGCACAAGCCGCTGCTGTCCAGGCCCAGCAGCAGAACAACCTCAAGCAGATTGGTCTCGCACTGCACAACTACCACGATACCTACAACCATTTCCCACCAGCCGTGGTCATTGATCGTGAGAGCGGTGTGTCGAGAAGCTGGCGTGTGGAGATCCTTCCCTTCATCGAAGGGGCGCAACTCTATGAGCAGTACCAGAAGGATGAACCCTGGGACAGCGAAGCCAATCAGAGGGTGATGGAACAAATGCCTCCGGTCTTCGCACCACTCGTAATGCGAACCGATGTCGCCCCGATGGATCATCACACAGGCATCCTCGCCATCGTCGGTGATGGAGCCGGCTTTGCCGCCGAAGGTCGGCAGGGCGAGGGGGGACTGAGCATGAGAGATTTCCTCGATGGCACGTCCAACACGATTATCGTCGTCGAGTCGCCCGATGAGCTTGTCCCCTGGACGAAGCCCGACGATTTGGAAGTAACGCTTACCGGGGACGAGATCGATCTCGGAGGCTTAGCCGGCAAAGAATTCAATACCATCTTTTGTGATGGCTCCGTGCGGATGCTTCCGGCCGCCCTTCCTGAGCAGACTCTCAACATCCTCATGGGGCGAAACGACGGCATGGTGGTGCCGCCGATCACCCTCATCCACGGGGGCGCGGACGGCGTGGTGACGGAATCCTACCTCGTCCCAACGGACACCGCGATTCCCTTTCTTCCGCAGGAGCGACAACTCACTCCAGATGAAGTGGACGATCTTCGGGGAGCCGACGAAGCAACAAGCGAATCCGCTGTGGAGGTGGAGCGGGAATAACGATTCCGGCCTGCGAAGAGACGTCATTTGATGGGTGAGGCCCTATGAATGCGCTCTCAACGGATCTTGACGAAACGACAGAGTCGCACATCTTTCGAGAGATGTGCGGCTCTTTCTCTTTGCGATGGCATGTGGCCGGCCTCAAGCGACAACGTACACCGGCTCGCTGCCGTCGAGCTGAGCCAATGCGTTTTCGGCGGCACGTTGCTCGGCGTCTTTTTTGCTTGGTCCCCAGGCCGGAGCGTAGACTTTCGAGCCGATCATGGCGGAGACGAGGAAGCACTTCGCGTGATCGGGCCCCTTTTCATCAAGAATGATGTAGGCAGGGGTCTCTGAAAACTGACGCTGAGAGAACTGTTGCAGCAGGCTCTTGTGGTTCACACCGGTCACGGAGTCAGACACGAAGTCGATCTCTTCCGACAAGATCGACAACACGAATGGCCGGGCGGCCTCAAGTCCCCCGTCGATGTACATCGCCCCGATCACCGCTTCCATCACCGCAGCTTCGACCGACTCGGGAACCTGTCCCGATGAGGAGATCCCTTTCCCCACGCGAATGAACTCATCGAGGCCGAGCTTGCGGGTCATGCGTCCGCACACTTCACGACTGACGACCACCGACTTGATGCGGGTCATCTCCCCTTCGCAGGCCTCGGGGTAACGATGGAAGAGTTCGTCGCATACGATGATGCCGAGCACGGCGTCACCCAGCATCTCCAGACGCTCGTTCGATTCCAGTCGTGTGCGAGCCAGGGACGAATGAGTCAGCGCCTGTGCGAGCAGGCCGGCATCGGCGAATCGGTGGCCCAGCATTTCCTGCAATCGTGGCAAGTCGTCGGCCAAGGCCGAAGGAGTCGAAGTGGGAAACGTCATGCATCACCTTCCAGCCGCTACCGCTGGGTATGGTGGTCGCACAGTTTGGCTACTGAACTGCAAGCCGACCGACACGACCTGTCAGAATTGACACTCGCATGCTATAGCCGGATGCAACCAGACGCAATTCCGCCCCTGACCAAACGACCAGGTCTACCAGACGACCTCAAGCCCGACTTGGCCGCCGTGTATCACCACGTCACCGTCGGCGTCGGCGGAGTAGGTCGTCGCTCCGAGAACCGACGAACCCAGTCCGTTTACCTGGTCCGATCCCAATCCGACGTTGGTCAGCACCATCACTTCGTAACCGGCAATGAAGGAGATGTAGTCGGTCAACGGAACCACTCCTCGCAATGCCGTGCTGCCGACGAACGAGGCAACCGTACTGCTGTCGGAGAACGACTGCTGATAGACCGAGTCATCCATGCCGCTGCCGACGTAGGTCTCCGTAAAGCGACCCGAGACGCGGTTATGATACAGACCGAGCTTCGTGATCGATTCGATCACCAGCCAGTCGCTGGGATAGAACCTCGCTCCCAACACCGCCTGAAGGCCGTTGAGTTCATTCTCGGCATCCCCTGCGAACGACATCGCCAAAATGTCCGGGCCGGCCATCGGCACCGCGGCACCATCGTAGCCATCGGCTCCACCGCTGATGTGGGTCAGACCGGCACCTGTCAGTGAGAGATGCGCCAGGCCGTCATTGGGAAGGCCGAGCGGATTGGCGTCGGCGTTGTCAAGAGCGTCAAACGTGCCGCCAATCAGAAGGTTCGAAGCGTCGTTGAACAGGAGGTTCTGATACCCCATGCCAAAGCTCCACCAGCGAGCGTTACGGTTGCCGCCGATGTTTAATTCGAAGCTTCTCAGATTGCTCGCCGTCTGATACGACAGCGTGGCACCGGGATTGATGCGTTCGCTCTCGGTCGACTCGTCATTGCCGACTGCCGAGGTCGTTGCGGCATCGAAGATCGCATTGCGAAAGGCCAGCACGTTCGCGGGCGGAGCGGGAACCACGACCGCGTTACCGGCGGTGTCGTCGAGAATCAGCAACGATCCCAGCGTGCGCGAGGACGAATCGTCCCAGCCATCCAATTGAGTGAAGATGGCTTCGACGTCGTAGTCGTACATCGTCGAGCCCAGCGTAAAGCGGTAGCCTGATTCGACTCCGTAGTCCGCAGAGCCTGCCGAAAATGCGTCCGGACCGGAGATGAACGTTGCATCACCGCCGTTATTACGGCTGAAGATCAGCCAGTCGGTTTCAAAGCGAAATTCCTGACTCATCGCCGGTGTTGCTTCGGCGAACAGGCCAATCAGGCACAACGTCCAGACGGTTCGGCTCATCGCTATCGATCCTCTCACGACAATTGAATTCGTCGCCGACGGGCCCCCAACGCCGAACGATCTTCCCTCACTTTGGAATCGACAATGGGAACGGTTCTCACAAGAGAATGGATTGAATCGGCAGGCATGATCGTAACTTTCCTGACTCTTGTTCCTGTCGGGGAGGCTGGGCAATCTGGTCAAACTGCGGCACCACTGACGCCGCCGAACTGCGAGATTGCCTCGACTTGGACCTTTTTGAGGGGCCACTTACCATGCCGACATGACCTCGAAGCCCCCATCTCGAATCGTGACCGTCGGACTCTCCCCCGTCTGGCAGCAGATTCTGCAGTTCGATGCGTTCCAGCCTGGGGAGGTCAATCGGGCAACGCGGTCGGCGTGGTGTGCCTCGGGGAAGTCGCTCAATGTCGCGATGGGGATTTATCATCTGGGGGGCGAACTGACATCGGTTTCGATCGCCGGGGGATCCACCGGCGACGCGATCCAGAGGCAATTCGAGGCGACCGGCATCGACGCACGGTGGGTCGAAACGCAGTCTCCGACGCGTGTCTGCACGACAATTCTCGATCGCGACTCCGGCCGGACGACCGAACTGGTTGAGAACCAGCCTTCGCTGACTGATGGCGAACTCCCGGAATTGCAGCAACTCGCACGCGCGGCGATCTCCGTTTCGCAGATCGCCGTCTTGAGCGGCTCCCTCCCCGCCGGTTGCCGGGACTCGTTCTATGCAGAACTGATGCAAGATGCGGGAGAAACGCAGTTTCTGATCGACGCCCGCGGTCCCGAACTGACGGTCTGCCTGCCGTATCGGCCGCTGCTGGTCAAACCCAATCGCGAAGAACTCGAACGCACGCTCGGCCGATCGCTCTCCACGAATCATGAACTCATCGCCGGCATGAAGGAGTTGAACTCCAAAGGCGCTGAGTGGGTCGTGGTCACAAACGGCGCACAACCAATCTGGGTCACATCGGCCAGTGAGTCATTCTCACTGCCGATCGTACCCGTGGACCAAATCGTTAACCCCATCGCCTGCGGCGACGCTCTCATGTCCGGCATCGCCTGGGGTCTCAGTCAAGGGCGTTCGATACTCGAATCGATCCACATTGGCCTCCATTGCGCGGCCCAGAACGCGGGTGACCTGTTGCCGTGTCGATTGCGGTCGGATGAATTTCCGGCGGATCGTTGACGTCAAACAGAAAGGAGCCAATCGAGGCCGAAGATTCAGTCAGGAATCAAGAGTCAACTTCGCTAGCTCTTGGGAGCGTCAAATGTGTTCAACTGTTCGCGGCTTCGAAGTCTTTCAGGAACTGAACGAGTGCATCCACTCCGTCGGACGGGAAGGCGTTGTAGATGCTGGCACGCAGGCCGCCGACGCTGCGGTGGCCTTTCAAGCCGTCGAGCCCTGCCGCCGTCGCGGCCTTGATCGCCTTGGTGTCGAGTTCCTCGTTGCCGGTGACGAATGTGACATTCATCAACGAGCGGCTCCCCACATCGGCAGTCGCCTTGAACATCGCGCTCGAGTCGAGAAACGCATACAGCTTGTTGGCCTTCTGCTGATTCTGGAATTCGACTTCCTTCAGTCCTCCTTGTTTCAGGATCCATTTGAAGACCAGGCCCATGAAGTAGATGCCGAATGTTGGCGGGGTGTTGTAGCACGAATCGTTCTCGGCATGAGTGCGATACTGCAGCATCTCGGGGATGTCGAGAGAGCCGGAGTTCATCAGCGACTTACGAATGATGACCAGCGTCACTCCCGACGGACCAAGGTTCTTCTGAGCGCCGGCATAGATCAGCCCGTACTTGCTGACATCAATCGGTCGGCTGAAGATGTCGCTGCTGGCATCACAGATCAATGTCGATCCCGAGGGAATCTCGGGTTCCTTCTCCCATTGCGTTCCGAAGATCGTGTTGTTCGACGTAAAGTGAACGTACTTCGGGTTATCGCAGTAGTTGGCCTCGCTGGGGATGTAGCAGAAGTTGCGATCCTTGCTCGACGCGGCCTGCCGGGCGGCACCATAGCGACCGGCCTGCTCGAATGCCTTTTTCGACCAGCTTCCCGTAATGAGATAGTCGGCTGTCTCTCTGGCCCTCAGAAAGTTCATCGGGATTTGAAAGAACTGCGTCGACGCCCCACCCTGCAGGAAGAGCACGGAATAGTCATCGGGAATGCCTGCCAGTTTGCGACAGTCGGCTTCCGCCTGAGCAAGTACAGCCATGAATGCCTTCCCTCGGTGGGAATGCTCCATGATGCCGATGCCGGTATCACCGAGAGACAGCAAGTTCTCTCTTGCTTCCTCGAGAACTTCGACAGGGAGAACAGCGGGGCCGGCCGAGAAATTGAAGATGCGATTCGTCATGCTTGGAAGTCATCCATACCTGTCAATGTGTACTCGATTCCGTGTCGAGTCATCCCTGCGCGAACATTAAAGTCGCAGGGGCGAATGAGCAATCCCGACGGCCTGTCAGTCGTACTTCTTGAGATCCTTGGCCGTGAGCGGACGGTCCTTGTGGATCACATCGGGTCCGTCGCCGGCTCGCTTCTCGTAATAGCCATCGCCCGCTTTCACGTATTTTGTGAATCCCAGGCGGTCGAGCTTCTTATCGTCGCTGGACGACTTCTTCATGGCTCCATCGGACCACGACCCGCCGATGAAGGGAGGCTGAATGACTCGTTGAACGGGTTCGCCCGTCTCGGGGTGCTTCGTCAATGGTCGATCGCTGATGGGCTGCACAACCTCGAACTGCTCGCCGGGCGAGCCATCGGGCATCACGACTTCGTAAACGTATGTGGGCATGGTGCAAGAGTGACACAGATTTAAAGACAGCGACTTCCAGGACAAAGAAATCATCCCCCTCATTCCAGTATTCTAGCAGAAGCCCGTCCTCAGTGAATCGGCGTTTCCGTTGAAAGCGAACGACATAGAGTCTCTTTTTGCCTAACCTCCTGGAGACAGCAAAACGGGAATCGATTGAGTGACAATCTCAGCCGTTCGCAGGGAAGTCGCCACGACCTTGCCCGGTACAATGCCCGCCAGAATCACGAGTACCAGCAGGCACATGCCTCCCGCGACTGCACCCAAGCTTCGGGATTCGGAAGTACCCTCTCGGGGCGAGACTGGGCCTCTCGGTAGCCGTTCGACGGTTCTCACAAGCAATAACCACAGGAGGCTCACAACTCCCAGCAGTAACGAACCCGAGAGGAATCGTTGCTGCGGCCCTTGGATAATACCGGTCGCCAGCAGCCAGAACCCGGCAAACATGCCACCCCCGGGGAATCCGGCGAGCAAGGACAATGTGAGGAATTGAAAGCGACCTGGCCAACGCGAGAGGTCGCCGGTGGCCTGTTCCGACGCGACGGCATTCCCCGAGGGCAACTCGGTGGATGCATTCGATGGCAACAAACTCCACGCCACGGCCAGACCACTCGAAACAAGAGAGACGATCACCCCCCCGCAGATGCCGGAGACGGTCCCCGAAATGATGCCAACCAGCGCGAGCGACTGGGCCGACAATGTCAGCCTGAGCACCCCTTCGTTGCGATCGACTCCCTGCCCTGTCTTGGCGAGATGCCACACGAGGGTGATCAGCACCGGCCAGGTAATCCATCCCTGGCCGACGACCACGATCGTTCCCAACATCGGCAAAGTCATGCGAGCCAGTATGTATCCACCGATTGGGATCAATCCAGACAACACAAGTGCACGAGGAGCAGGCGTCAACCGTTGCAAAGTGCGAAGCAGCACTTCCTGCATCGGAACGGCTCCCACGCAGAGCAACGCCGCCGTACACCAGGCAAGGAAGATGGTACTGCCCTGCTGCCGCCACACTTCTTGAGACCGCGGGAACGCTCTTGTGATGGCAGGCACTCCGAACACGAGTTCATCGATCTCCAAGGGAACACTGGGGACTTGGGTCCTCCCTTGTTCCTGCACTTGAAGGGACGAGACACCCCCGACAGAAGCACCGAACAGGAACACCGCAGCCGTTGCAACTCCCCACGCCGCCAATCCCTGGACTGATCTTGCCTGTTGCCGAGGTGATGAATTCGTCGTGTGCCTCGACCAGGCAAGGATGCTCAGGAATGCCACCGAGGCACCGGTCGCCAACAGCATCAGGTCACGAGCCGCGAATGCCAGAAGCGTTCCGGCCGTAGCCCAGGTCAAGCAGATGATGTCTCGTCTGCCCCATTCGCGCTTGGCCGACTCCCACAGCAAGAGTGACAAGACAACCCAGGGGAGCGAAATCAGATACCACAGATTCAGCCCATCCACGCCCACGGCAAGGCGTATCGCCGGTATCTGTTTGACGGGCTGCCAGACATGGAAAGTTGCCATTTGAGCCAGCATGGGGGACTCGGCGCTTGGCTGCGATGGGTCGAAACGCAGCAGCATCGCAATGCCGCAGGCCACGGAGAGCAGACTCATCTGGAAGACAAGGAAGCGAGCAATTCCCGTCTTCCTCCGAGGAAGCAAGCACACAACCACGCCGGCGACGCAAGGCAGCAAAACGTGCACCAGCACGAGATTATCAAACAAGACGTCCCAGAATGTCATGAAGATCCCGCACTCGTGCTGCATGGCAGGCAGATCGCGCCGGACGTAAGATGACGCTCTTGCCCTTTGTCTTGCAACCTCAGCGGTTTCCCCGATGCTCGAAGTTTTCGCCGCCGGCCAATCGTGGATGGTTCCCTCCGCGACCGGTCAGGTTGTTGTTTATTCGCTGGCGATTGTTGCCGCTTCGCTGATGGCCGCTTTCCTGTCACTGGAAAAGCTCGGGCATACGACCATGCAGGCCATCATCAGCTTTGTTGGCGGGTTGATGCTCGGCATCGCCATCTTTCACCTCTGGCCGCATTCACTCGGACACCTGGGTGAAGGTCGAGCCGACGATGTCGCCCTCTGGGTAATGGCAGGCATTTTGACCATGTTCTTGCTCTTGCGGGCGTTTCACTTTCATCAGCACGGGCCGGCGGATTTTCGCGCCCGAAGACACCGGACATTCGCACGATTGCGACCACGATCATGCCACGGAAGGGCAAGCGCGACAGGCCAGCCATTCACATCAAGGTCAAACGACGCAGCCTCGGAAGCGCTGGGAATGGGTTGGCGTCTTCGCGGGACTGACGATCCATACCTTGATCGACGGCATCGCGTTGGCCGCAAGCGTGCAGGTGGAAGAGGTTCTTGCTCCGACGAAAGGCTGGTTCGGGCTGGGCGTCTTCGCGGCCATCTTGCTGCACAAACCGCTCGATGCATTGAGCATCACGACGTTAATGACCACCGGAGGCTGGTCTCGAAGGTCTCAAGTGATCGTCGTTTCCATTTTCTCGTTGATGTGTCCCATTGGCGCGCTCTTGTTCCTGGGAGGGGTCGGTGCGTTCGGGCTCACTCAATCGCCGATCGTGGGTTGCGCACTCGCATTCGCCTGCGGAGTGTTTCTGTGTATCTCTCTGAGTGACCTGCTTCCAGAAATGGAGTTTCACTCACACAATCGGGCGTTGTTGACGGCATCGCTGATCCTCGGCATCGCTCTGGCTTACGGAATTCGCTTTTTGGAATCGCGACCCGCGCCGCCCAGTCCCGTTGAACAACGTGATGCCTCTACCGATGAGGTGGAATCACAAATCGCGAAAGCCTCGCAAATAAGCGACGCCTTGAGCGATGTCGTCGGCTGCGCTGCCGCCGGTTTCACGACGGACCGTCAACCAACCTGAGTACGCCGCTTCGTTAAGCAACGCGAGCAGCATCGGCCAGTCGACTTGGCCCGTTCCAACAATGGCATCGTTGTGCGAACCGCGACCCGTCCAACTCCCATCGCGCCCTTGCACATGTCCGATCTGTTGGGCTGTCGAACGCAAGAAGGTTTCGAGAGTTGTGGGTGCATCGCTGTTGCTCGCCGAATCACTATTCCCGAACGATAGCTCCGTCACACGCAGTTTCGAACTTGCAGATGCGTCAGAGGTACTCGACAACCAGTCGACGGGATTGATGTCGACCGCCACGGGGCCGGCATCGACCGACTCCAAGAGTTTTCCGATTCTATCGATCGACTGATTGCCGAAACTTAGACAAGGGATCGTGCCGCTTCGATTCCCGGCAGCGGCAATGGCGTTTACTGTCTCGATCAGCCGCACATCATCGTGGCTCGCAATCGCGGGCAATGGGCCGGTTGGTAAGACCAGAGTTCCCGCCCGCAGTTCGCGAGCGAGCAACATGGCGTCCTGGATGGCCGCGATCCGCTCGTCCGCATGTTTCGACTCAAACAGCGGCAAACGCAGTGGAAAGTACCCCGTGGCAACTCGCAGTCCGTGTTGGGTGACCAGGTGCTGAAGCTGTCGAAGAGCGGTATCCCCGAACTCTCGAGTGGTGACTTCCTGGCGAAAGTCGAATGCCACACCCTCGGCACCAGTGGATGCAGCCAGCGGAATCGCGGCCTTGATCCCCTTGGGAAAGTCGCTCGTTGCCACACTAATGCGGAACCCTGTCATTCGTTGATAACTCTTCTGCCAGATTGATGAGGCCGAACGCATCATCGGTCAACACATCGATTGCAGCAACTTACGCAATTCCTCGTCGCTGATCTCACGGGGATTGCCATTCATACTGTTGCCACGCGAGCCGTGTACGATCTCATCAAGTTGATTGGCGTCAACTCCCAACGCGCTCAGTCTCGTGGGAATCTGTAAGGTCGCGAGCAGTTCGTCGATCGTCTGAATCGCGAGATCGGCAGCGGCTACATCATCCATCGTCGTCGAACTGTTTGCCCATAGCCGCCCGATCTCCGCGAATTGACTTTGCGCGACCTCTCGATTCGCTCGCATTGCGGCCGGCAGCATCACGGCACACGCCAAGCCGTGTGCGACTCCGCAACTGGCTCCTAACGCGGCCGCGACGCCGTGAGCCAGGCCGAGTCCCGAGTTGGCGAGGCTGACTCCCGAAAGAAACGCCGCGTGGGACATGGCCTCCCGTCCCCAACGATCCTCTGGTTGAGCCATAACCTTGCGCAATGCCTCGGGCGCATGGCGCAGTCCTTCCAGACAAAGGGCGCGCGTAACCGGTTGCGAGTTGCGAGTGATGTAGCTCTCAATGAGTTGCGTGATGGCGTCCATGCCGCTGGCTGCCGTCACCTGTTCGGGCAAATGGCAAGTCAACTCAGGGTCGATGATGACGCCACGCGGGATCATGAGTGGGGATCGCAAACTCTTCTTAAACGGCGGGTCGATGCCCGTGATGACGGCGTTCTTCGTCGCTTCGCTGCCTGTCCCAGCCGTAGTTGGGATCGCGATGTTGGGCAACGGTGGAGTGTCGATCACTCGTCCGGTGCCGACACCTTCGAGAAACTCAAGCACCGAAGCACCGCACCCATTCGTGGCCATTGCCGCGACCGACTTGGCGAGATCGATGGCCGCACCGCCGCCGACGCCGATGACGACATCCCCTTGACGCGGACCCCATTCCAGGAGATCGAATGTCGCGGCATCGACATCGTCCACGGTCGGTTCGCGATAGCATGTCGTCAAACGTTTCGCATCGATCCCTGCGGCAATCAAACCTTCGACAAGTTCATCGACAATGCCACGATTCTCGAGTGTCCGTGAACCAACGACGATAAACGCACGCAAACACGAGCCTTGAAGCATCGCCGGCAACTCGGCGCGCCGTCCCCAGCCGAATCGCACATCATGCGGGAGGAGGAGGTTGTATTTCATATAGCTCGCGAAGATCTTGACGCCGAAGTTCACTTTGGAGCGGACATGCTACAGCAGAGCGGAGATGTCGAGTATAGTGCGCAGCGACACATCACCCCTCATCTTACACGCAGAGAATCTGATGATGCGCTCAACATCCACGGCACCGTTCTGCCGAACAATCCTCCTGGCACTAGCTCTGGCCTTTGTCTTTTTGAGTGAGGCATTCGCCGATAATTCGTCGGAAACGAAGCCAAACTTCGTCTTCGTTCTCGTCGATGACATGGGTTTCGGAGACCTCGGTTGCTATGGCAACGTCGAAACCAGCACGCCGAACATCGACCGGCTGGCGGCCGAGGGAACGCTGTTCACGCAGTTTTATGTCGCATCTCCGATCTGTTCTCCGTCGCGGGTGGCGTTGACCACGGGGCAATACCCCGCCCGTCACCTCATTAACTCGTATCTTGAGTCACGTGAAGGCAATCGCGAACGAGGGATGGTCGACTTTCTCGATTCGCAGGTTCCGACGATTGCTCGATCTTTTCAGCAAGCAGGCTATGCGACGGCTCACATCGGCAAGTGGCACATGGGTGGCGGACGCGATGTTGACGATGCCCCGCTTCCCTCGGAGTACGGGTTCGACACTTCTCTTTGTTCATTCGAGGGCTTGGGAGATCGCCTCCTGCCGCCTGGGAGACTCTCGCAACAGAGTGCCGCGCTCGGCCAAGGGAATGTCGAGTTTGTTGAGAAGCATGAGATGACGGGAAGATACGTTGACCGTGCCATCGAGTTCATCGATGAGCAGAACCGTCGCCCCTTTTACGTTCACCTCTGGTTGAACGATGTGCATGACGGGCATGTTCCCAGTGCCGATGATCTTGCACTTCAGGAACAGTTCTTCGATCGACCATTCGATCAAAGGTTCTATGCGGTGCTGAATGCAATGGACCGTGAACTTGGTCGTTTGTTCGATCACATCGATCAGGCGGGACTGGCGGAGAGTACCTTCATTGTCATTGCGAGTGACAACGGCCCCACTGCCTGGCCGAGCTACGATCGCGCCGGAGGCAATGCTCCCGGCAGCACCGGCGGGTTTCGCGGTCGCAAGTGGAGTCTTTACGAGGGGGGCATTCGCATGCCCTTGATCGTGAGGCGACCCGGAACAGTGCCCGCCGGCATTACGAACGAAGCGACCGTAATCTCGGCCGTCGATTTCTTTCCGACATTCTGTGCCCTGGCGGGATTGACCACTCCCGATGTCGCTTTCGACGGCGTCGACATGAGCAGCGCGTTCGTTGGCGATCTGCCGATGCGGACTCAGCCCTTGTATTGGGAATATGGTCGGGACGTGAACTACCTCCAGCCATCGCGTCCGATCGATCAGTCTCCCAATCTCGCGATTCGCGAAGGACGTTGGAAATTGCTCATCAACGACGATGGTAGCGAGATGCAGTTATACGACTTCGATCAGTCGACTTCCGAGTTCGAGAACGTGGCAGGTCTGAATCTCGAGGTCGCCAGCCGACTCGCGGATCAGGTTCTTGCATGGCGTGAAAGTCTGCCGTCACTATCCAGTGATCCCACAGCTTCGGGCACAGAGGTGGCAAGTGCGACCACAATCACAACCACCTTCCTGGACGATGCCGACGACGCACCTGCCGAGCCGAGTCTGGTGACGCGGTTTGCAGCTGATGTCGATCCGTCGGCACCTTTGCCCGAATATCCTCGTCCGCAGTTGGTGCGAGAGAACTGGCTCAATCTCAATGGTTACTGGCAGTACGCCATTACTCCAAAAGACGTAGACGAACCCGGCGAAACGGACGGTCGGATCGTGGTCCCCTACTGCATCGAATCAACATTGTCGGGAGTGCGACGCCGTGTCAGCGTTGATGAACGGTTGTGGTATGGGCGTACCTTCACCATTCCCGAAGGCTGGCCTCGCGAGCGACTTCTGCTCCACTTTGGAGCCGTTGATTGGGAGTCGACGATCTGGGTCGATGGCGAACTCGTCGGCGAACATCGGGGCGGTTACGACCCGTTCACGTGCGACATCACCGACGCATTGGGAGATGACTGGAGCGGCGAACATGCGATCATCGTCTCTGTCTGGGATCCGACGGACCAGGGAGTGCAGCCACGCGGCAAGCAGGTCGAGACGCCGGAAGGGATCTGGTACACGCCGGTGACTGGCATCTGGCAGACCGTGTGGTTGGAGCCGGTGGGACAGGTGTCAGTCGAATCGATGGACTTCGTGACCGACATCGACGAAGGGACGCTGCAGATCGAACTCCACACGACGGCGGATCTGCCTCCAGGCGAAGGGCTCCATTTCGACATTCGCGCTCTCGACGGCGAGGAAGTCGTCAGCACGAGTCGAGTTGAAGACTTGCCGACATCGTCAACTCATCAGGTCACGGTGGAGATTCCCAGCCCCAAGCTCTGGTCGCCCAGCAGTCCCTTCCTGTATGACCTGGAAGTCATCGTCACTGATGCCGACGGCAACGAACTCGATCGTCTGACGAGTTACTTCGGCATGCGTGAGATCGATATGCGGGACGACGGACACGGCGTGCCGCGCATGTTTCTCAATGGCGAAGCAGTCTTCCAATATGGTCCGCTCGATCAGGGCTGGTGGCCCGATGGACTCTACACGGCACCGACGGATGAAGCACTGCGATACGACATCGAGATCACTCGACAACTCGGCTTCAACATGGCGCGTAAGCATGTGAAGGTCGAACCGGCCCGCTGGTACTACTGGGCCGACCGGTTGGGTCTCCTCGTCTGGCAGGATATGCCCAGCGGAATGGGTCAGGGACGCAACCAGCACGTGGGAGTCAACCAGCCGAACGATGCCGAATTCACTGCGGAGGAGAAGGAACAGTTTAGGATGGAGCTACAGGCGATGATCGACGCTTTCCACAATCATCCCTGCATCGTCGTCTGGGTTCCGTTCAATGAAGGCTGGGGACAGCACGATACCAACGCAGTACTGGCCTGGACTCAGGAGTACGATCCGACCCGCCTCGTCGGCGGCCCATCGGGATGGCAGGATCGAGGCTTCGGCGACCTGAAGGACATGCACAGCTACCCCGGTCCGTGGATGTTTCCGGCAATGGATGACCGCATCTCCGTTCTCGGCGAGTTCGGCGGCTTGGGATTGCCGCTTGATGGACATACCTGGCTCGGCAGAAACAACTGGGGATACCGCAGCTACGAATCGATCGACGACCTGAACGACGCCTACGCCGCCCTGCTGGTGCAGATCCCGTCGTTGATCGCCGACGGACTCTCGGCAGCCGTCTATACCCAGACGACCGACGTTGAGATCGAAGTCAACGGTTTCATGACCTACGACCGCGCGATCATCAAGTTTGACGAAGAGCGTGTCCAACTACTTCACGCAGACCTGTATGGTCCACCGCCGACGAAGGCGGTACTGGTCGCCACTTCCGAGCAGGAGGCACAGTCGTGGCAGTTCACGACGACTTCACCCGTAGAGGGCTGGGAGTCGAGCGAGTTTGACGACTCCGGTTGGCAGTCGGGAGAAGGAGGGTTCGGCACGCGAGACACCCCTGGAACAGTCGTACGAACCGAATGGAACAACGACGACATCTGGATCCGGCGATCGTTCGAAGTGAATGAACCCATTACGTGCCAGCTCGCCTTGAGAATCCATCACGACGAGGATTGCGAGGTCTATCTTAACGGCGTGCAGGTCGCGAGCCTGTCGGGATACACGACCGGATATGTCGATATCCCATTGTCAGCAACGACGGCCGAGGCGCTGCAGACAGGCGAAAACGTTGTGGCGATCCACTGTCACCAGACTGGCGGAGGCCAGTACATCGATGCGGGTTTCATGACGTTGACCCGCCCCACAGCTGAATGACTCAGGTTCACCACAGGGATGATTATCGAGCAACTCGCCAAATGGGGGCCGGATTCGACCACGCTGACCCCCTCGTTGGCGAAGTCGCAGGCGTATTGTCGCACGCTCGCCAAGTCGCATTACGAAAACTTTCCCGTCGTCACCTGGCTGTTGCCGCGCAGGCTCCATCAGCACTTCTACAACGTCTACGCGTACTGCCGCTGGGCTGATGACCTGGGGGATGAAACTGGCGACACGCAGCTATCACTCAAGCTGCTGACATGGTGGCGCGACGAACTTCGTGCTTGTTTTGACGGACGCAATCGGCATCCTGTATTCGTGGCGCTCGCCGAAACGATCGAGCAATGCCAGCTTTCGATCGAGCCGTTTGAAGGTCTCATCTCGGCGTTCGAGCAGGATCAGACCATCTTTGAGTACGAGACATTTACTCAACTGCTCGACTACTGTCGCCGAAGCGCGAACCCAGTCGGCCGCATCCTGCTGCATTTGTTTAGTGGCGTGACGCCGCAGAACGTAGAGTGGTCAGACGCCATTTGCACGGGGCTGCAACTTGCCAACTTCTGGCAGGATGTGTGTCGCGATCACGAGATCGGTCGTGTCTATCTTCCACGAGAAGATCGCCAGCGATTCGGATACACCGACGACGACTTGGCCCATCGTCGAACGACGCCGGCGTTCATCGAATTGATGGAGTTTCAAGTGGCCCGGGCTCGCGAGTTCTTGGAGCGCGGGGAGCCTTTACCACGCGCATTGAGTGGCCGAGTGCGAATGGACATCGAACTGTTCCGCCAGGGGGGGCTGGCGATTCTGCGAAAAATCGAGCAGGCGGAGTATCGCGTCTGGGACAACAGGCCCAAACTCTCTAAATGGGATGCTTTGAAGGCGTTCATCAGGGCGACTTGCATGCGCTCTCGCCCTGTCTCGCAGCGCTGACAGCCTGCGACGCGTCGCCATTGTTGTACGAAAAGTAGTTGTCCCATTTTTCGTCGAGGCGTCGTAACGCCTCCTGCAACGGAATCGCACGATAGCTGTCATTCTTGAGCTCAACCAGTCGGTCACGGTGCAGCTTCTGTAAGGCATCGTCGATATCGAAATCGACGGCGACCTGAAAATGCTCGAGCATGAGCCGCTCGCAATGACCATCGAGTTCGGCGGGAGTTGACGCTCCACAAGTCGCCAGGCAGTAGTAGGCCAGTACCGCCTCTTTGAACTCCTGGGCCTCAAGGGAGTCCATCAGATAGAAGATAACGCCAAGGTCGTTGTCGAGGTTCTTGTGATAGAGCGACTGCGTCACCAGATGCTGATAGCGGTCGCGCGACGCCTTGAAGCCGAAGAAGACCTTGCCGGCGTAGCCGCCGACAGTCGCTAACGCGGCCAGGGCCACGACGGGATTGAGTACGGCAACAAAGGCGATCTTCAAAACAAACAGCACCAGCCCGATCGTTCCGGTGACGACCAGTTTGATCAAATCCAGAGGCTTCATCGAGATCTTCTTTTCAGGGAAGACGACCTCAAGGTCGGCCATCGGGATGTCGCGAAAGGCCTTGATATAGATCGTCGAATCGGCCGGCTGTTCAGTGTCCGACGGCGGTGCAAAGCGAAAAAGAATGACCAGTTCCTTGAAAGTCGGCTCCTGCAACGTGGTGCGACGGAACAGCGATACCAGTCCGACGTTGCTGTTTCGCAGCGAAATGCGCTCGACACGCCGCGACTCATGAATCGAAGTCGGATTGCCTGCGTATGACTCCGCATTCGGCCGATCACCATTCTCCTGAGGTTTCTTCAGAAACCACCCGAAGACCCATCGCAGGCACCTGGTGACCATCGCGTCGATCTTCGGCAGAAAGTGATAGCCATGCGAGCGGTCGATTCCGACCCCGCGACGGAAGATCAGAATGCGATGAGCGAAAACGGGAACATCGGTGCCGGTTGTCATCTGCCGATCGTTGAGAAACTGACCAAGGAGATGCGTATCCAGCTTGTCCCAGTCAACCTGCACGGGCAGGTTGAACAGGTATTCCTCCTGGTTGGCAAAGTCGACGTCCTGTTGCGAG
This sequence comes from uncultured Planctomycetaceae bacterium, assembly GCA_942492405.1. Lineage (GTDB taxonomy): Bacteria > Planctomycetota > Planctomycetia > Planctomycetales > Planctomycetaceae > JANNSB01. The sequence continues at coordinate 55,382 of CALOES010000048.1, read as the reverse complement.
AGAAGGCGAAAGTTGGCTTTCTCCATGGCCTCGAGGAAGTTCGTCAGAAAGCGGGTCTCTGCCTGCTCGATCGCGTTCTCTGCGGAATGTTCGCGTTCGATCCGGCCTTCGTCTTTCTCAAGGAGTCGAAAGTCTTCCTTCAGTTCTTGCGAGGCACGCAAGTTGTCGAAATGATAGACCGCTTCGATCAGTCGGCAGAACTGCAGGAATCCCTCGGGAGCATCGTCGCGAGCCAGCAATCCGTTGACGAGCAGTTTTTTCGTGACCGGAATAAAATGCTCCGGCTCGATCACGATCTCAGTGGCTGCTCTGGCTGAAGTCATTCCTTACCTCAATGTTCGTGGTATCGTGATCAACGAAGATCGCAAAGAATTGGTTCACGACAGTCCAAATAAGTTATCCACATTTGTGCTGAGAAGTCAGGCAAGTGGTGAGAAAGAAGCCTGATGCGTTGATACACTGCACATCTCGACATCTGCGAATGCGGAGAAGCACATGCACGAATCGATCCCGAAGTTTGCACGACGAGATCTGTTGAACTGGGCTGGACACGGTCTGGGAACAGCCGCGCTGTTTTCGTTGCTTCAATCGGGAAGCACAGCGAAGGGGGCCGCCACGCCTGCGGAAGACGACGTTCCCTGGCCGCATCACGCCCCCAAGGCGAAGCGCGCGATCCACATCTGCCTCTGCGGCGGGCTGAGTCAGGTCGACAGCTTTGATTACAAGCCATTGCTCGAGACATCGCATGGCCAATCCTTCGGCGGGAACGTCACGAAGGACGATGTGTTCTTCGGGCAGATCGGTTTGCTGCGGCAGAGCGACTGGTCGTTCCAGCAACGAGGAGAAAGCGGGCTTTGGGTGTCGGACCTGTTCCCTCATCTGGCTGAGGTTGCAGATGAGTTGACGGTTATCAAGTCGATGTTTGCGGAGACTTCAAATCACACACCGGCGACGTTTCAGGAGAATACTGGCTTTCGGTTAAATGGCTTTCCCACTGCGGGGGCCTGGATGTCGTATGGCATGGGAAGCGAGACCGAAGACTTGCCGGCCTACGTCGTCATTCCCGATTCTCGCGGACTGCCGGCGGGCGGGTCGATCAACTGGTCCAACGGTTTTTTGCCAGCTCGGCATCAAGGAGTGATCATTCGCAGCCAGGGCATCCCCGTGGACGATCTGACGCCGGCGGTCGCGATCGACGAGCAGACAGAACTTGCCAGCCGCGATCTCCTGGCACAACTCAATCGTCGACATGCGGAACGCAGAGGCAATGAAGACATTCTCGAGGCGCGCATTCGCAGTTACGAACTCGCGGCCCGCATGCAGTCCGCCGTCCCGGATGTCACCGACCTATCGCAGGAGACGGCGGAAACCCAGGTTCAATACGGACTGGAAGGGGAAGAGACACAAGACTTTGGCCGCAGTTGTCTGCTGGCTCGGCGCCTGCTGGAGCGCGGCGTGCGTTTCGTGCAACTGTATTCCGGTGGTGCTTTCGGTTCTCCTCGAATCAACTGGGACGGTCACGAAGACATGCGACGCAATCACGGTCGCGAGGCCGCGCGCATTGATCAGCCCGTGGCCGCGTTGTTGCGAGATCTGCGTCAACGTGGAATGCTTGAAGATACCATCGTCTTGTTTACGAGCGAGTTCGGCAGAACGCCCTTCACGCAGTCGGCTGCCGACGTGTTAGGAGCCGGGCGAGATCACAACGCTCTTGGATTCACGATCTGGGCGGCAGGAGGCGGCTTCAAGCCCGGCATTGCTTACGGCAGCACCGACGAAGTCGGCTGGAAGGCGGTCGATGATCGCGTGCATTGGCATGATTTCCATGCCACGGTGCTGCACCAATTGGGGATCGATCACACCCAGCTGACGTACTATCACAATGGCATCGAACGTCGGTTGACCAACGTCCACGGACATGTGATTCACGATTTGATCGACACATGAAGCACAACAGCCCGGTGCGAATCGTTCGCACCGGGCTGGTTGATCGTCTCAGTTGCTTGCAGCAAGAGTGCTTATGGACGGCGCGCCTGACGGACGCCACCTTCCAAGTAGTAGATCGCTGCATCGTCAATGATCCACGGCGTCGACCAGGTCTGGCCGTCGTCCGGGCTGCAGATGTTGAAGAACATCGTGTTGAAGTGGGTCGGCTGCAGTCCATACGGCAGACTCGACAGCAACCTGTCTTCCTGCGTGAGGTTTTCGACGCCTGGCCGTGCGTAGTAGTGACAACGTCCATCCGGAGTGACCGACATGCCGAGCGTCCACCAGCCTGGTTGCTGAATAGTCGGTCCGGGGACATCGCGTCCATCGGTCCCGGCACGGATTACGAACTGCGCATGGTCGTGGTCGTAGTTGGCACTGCGAGCCGAGTTGAACTGAATGAACAATCCCGGGTAGTAGGGTTCGTTGACCGTCACTTCTTCCGTGGTGCGACGGCGGAAGATGAATGCGCCCGTTTCCACTTCGCGTGTTTCAGTCTTGGGGGCCTGCAGTCCCATGCGCATTCCGAACGAGACTCCGGGACGCTGCTCCCATTCATGCCAGGGCGGCAGATAAACGCGGGCCACAACGTTCGGGCAATAATGGACCGGCATGTTGCGGTTGGCCATCAACAGGTCGTCCTGCAATTGCTCGTGTCCAGGACGTCCGGGGATGCCGGTGTCCCGGGTGCGAAGATACATCGCGCCCAGACTCCCTTCGAGGCCCCCCTCCGGTGTGTCGACACGACGGATCACGTCGGGTTGCCCGCGCTTGGGGCTTTCGTTCCACATGCCGTTGGTCGCTCGGCCGAGCGGCGTCCGGGTCTGTCCGTCGTCTTCGTTGCTGGCCTTCGGCCATTGAAAGTTGTACCCCCAGTCGACGTTTTCGAAGTCGTCGAATCGACCGAGCGTCCCCGTGCCGGGGACAATCTGCGCTTGGACAGTGGTCGCGGCGCAAAGCCAAAGTCCCGTCCCAAGGACAACAACCGGAGTCCACATCCGTTTGGTAAGCGGGCGTTCCATGCTCATGGCAGCCATTCCCTGCGTTCCTATGTCGTGTGAGAGTGATCGCAATCGCGAACGTAGCATTTCCGTACAATCTGCGTATCGACCGACTCGGCACACGATCTGATCGTGGTGGCTGTTTCCGTCGATCGGAATCCGAGATGTGGTCTTTTGGCAACAGTTGGTAAAACTGGGAAACCTGTGAGGGGGCGGAAGACGGCGAGAGGTCTGCTTAGGCTTGCCAGATGCCGAAGAACACGCAAAGTGGGTAACTTGCGTAATGGCTGCGTATTATGACGACTTGTAGGAACGGAGACCGAAATTGGAACAATCCTGGTAACAGTTCCGACTGGAGTTCGCTCTTTGGTAATGGTACGAAAGACATTGGCTGAGTAGAATTCGTTGGTTGGTTCGACGTAGATTCGTCGAAACCAAAGAGATCCGTCAAAACGCAGCCACAAGGTGACTGGTATGGGTCAACACACCGAACGCATTGCACACGATCTGGCGCGACTCCGTGAAGGAGACTCGCGGGCGATCAACGACTTGCTGGAGCATGCCGCCAATCGGCTGTTGCATCTCACTCGTAAGATGCTGCACGGCTTTAGCGGTGTGAAACGCTGGGAGCAAACCGACGACGTCTATCAGAACGCCTGCATGCGACTCGCTCGCGCACTGAGTGACCAGACTCCTTCTGACCCGAGGCATTTCTATCGTCTGGCGGCGGTGCAAATTCGTCGCGAACTGATTGACATGGCTCGACGTTACCGCGGCCCGATGGGGATCGGTGCCAATCATGCCACGGTCATTGGAGGCTCCAGCGACGACGACAACGAAACGCCCGCCAATCACTACGACGTGGGTGGACAGACTCATGATCCTCGCAAGCTGCACGACTGGACCGAGTTGCACGAACACGTCTCAACATTGCCCGACAAGGAACGGGAAACGGTCGACTTGCTGCTTTACAACGGCCTGACGCAGCGTGAAGCCGCCGAATTGATGGGGGTCGACGAACGAACCGTCAAGCGCTACTGGCAAAAGGCACGTTTGGCACTGCATAAACTCCTCGGTTCGGGAAGCGCCGTGTTCGACGAGGCGACCAGCGAAGCACAATAGCGATGCGGAATCACGAACCTGACGATTTCAATTCGCGACTGACGACGGGCAGTCCGTTTGAACAATCTGCGAATGGCCGGGGTCGAATTGTGACTGCTTTTCGGTAAGATGCAGGCAATCTCATCGGATGAGATTCGAACACCTCGGATCAAGAGACATACATGGATAACGTGGGGCCGAAGTTGTCGGACGAAGACCTTCTCGATGATCTCCTGCTCAGGTGGGAAGAATTGCATGAGGACGGCCAGATTCTACCCGCCGAGGAACTCTGTCCATCCGATCGCCCCGATCTGCTCGACGAACTGCAGAACCGGATCGAAGCGCTGCTTGAGATGAACGATCGCTTCGATCAGGTGCATGCCGAAGAGGATTCGAAGCCGCAGCAAAAAAATGACGCTCCGACCCTTTCAGGTGCGCTCGACGCCAAAATCAAGTACTCCGTGTTGATCAAGCACGCCCAGGGAGGTCTGGGAGAGATCTACAAGGCCCACGACTCTGGCATCGGGAGAGAAGTCGCTCTCAAGTCGATTCGCCGCGAGTTTCACTGGGTGCCCGAGCGGCGGAAGCGATTCGTCCAGGAAGCCGAAGTCACAGGCCAGCTCGAGCATCCGGGAGTCGTTCCTGTCTACGCCTTGGGACATACGGCTGATGGCCGTCCGTTTTACGTGATGCGGTTCATCCGCGGACAGGATCTCGAAGAGAGAATCCACGATTTGCACGCCGCTGGTTGTACGAACTCCGAATTGCGCAGGCTCTTGAGACACATGATCTCGGCCTGCCGCACCATCGACTATGCCCACAGTCGCAGAATTCTGCACTGCGACATCAAGCCGATGAACATCATGGTGGGCAAGTACGGCGAAACGCTGATTCTGGATTGGGGCGAGGCGATCTCACTCGATTCGGGAACATTGGCCAGCGAAGGTCCGCTGCCCGTCGCTGCCGACGGCAGCCGCAACTCATCCGAAGCTGCCGGCGGCACGTTGCTCTACATGCCGCCAGAGCGGCTGCAGCCGGAACCTCCGCTTCTTACGCAGTCCTCCGACGTCTACAGCCTGGGTGTTACACTTTACAAATTGCTGGCGGGCCGCGAACCCTTCCGTTCTCCCAGTCGCATTCAACTCATTGAAGACATCAAGTCGGGTCTACATCCGACGGTCCGCGAAATCAACGACAACATTCCGGGACAGTTGTCGGCCATCTGTGAAAAGGCGTTGGCGGTCGATCCGCACGATCGCTACCGCTCTGCCGGAGATATTGCGAGAGATCTCGAAGCGTGGATGGACGACGAACCCGTTTCTGCCTACGAAGAGACCCGCTGGGAAAAACTGGCTCGCTGGTCGCGGAGGCACCGCACCTGGGCTCAGACGGGAATTGTGACTCTGCTCTCGATCGTGGTCCTCACAATGGTCACAACGGGATTGCTGCTCCGACATGGGAGCGAGCAAGCTGTCGCTCTTGAAATGGCGGAACTCTCGCGACGAAACAATCTGCAAGCCCTCGCGAACAGCGCGGCACGTCAAATGGCAAACCAGGTGCAGGTGCGATATGCCATGCTGAATGTTCTGGCGCACGATGCCGATCTACAGCGGCTCATGCCCAAGAATCCACAGGAGGAACGGGCCTTCATCACGGAAGACGAAGCGAACTTCCTCGCCATGCAAGCCTGGCTGCATTCGAAGTTCGACGACTTCAGCAAGCGTCTCAGTGCTTCGAGCATCTTCATCCTGTCGCAACAGGGCAACCAATTGTCGCGCTGGCCTGCGTCTGACGAACTTAATTTTGGCGAAGAACGTCCGCTATGGCATAAGACCTATTTTCACGACGGCGAGATCGAGTTGTCGGAATCCCAGAATGGCCGGCCTCAGCCTGTCAGAAACGACCATATGTCGACGGTGTTTTTCAGTGCATCCGACGAGACTCGTAAAGTCGCGTTCACTGTTCCGATTCATGACACGTCGGTCGCGGACGGGCCTGTGATCGGATTGATGGTGATGACCGTCAACGTACAGGATTTCACGCCTCCGCAGATTCAGGTGGGTGACGATATCGAGCGGCGTGTCTTGCTCGTCGATATGCGTCAGGATTGGAGGGGGACCGCCGGCACGCTGCTGCAACATCCCGGGCTGACGGAGTCGGATATCAGCAAGTCGAATTACCTCAGTGCCAATTTGCCGACCAGCCTCCGCGACAAATTCATCACGCTGCGCTCGAACTGGACGATCGCCGCCCAGCCCCAAATCTGGGAGGAGTTCCAGGATCCGATCATGCGCGACGATTGCCTGGCAGCGGTGACGCCTGTGGTCGGTGACACGGGAGATTTCGGGTGGATTGTCGTCGTCGCCGAGAAGTTGCCCGACAGCGATTGACGACGAATCATGACATGACATTCGTTATCGCCGCTCGGCGAGCCACTCGACGATCGACTTGGCGAAACTCGGCAAGTCCCCTGGCCGCCGACTGCTGATGAAGTGCCGATCGACGACGACTGCGGCATCCTCGAATTCCGCGCCGGCGTTGATGAGGTCGTCCTTGATTCCCGGTGAACCAGTCACTCGCACTCCGTCGTAGACATTTGCCGAAATCGGAATCCATCCGCCGTGACAAATCGCGGCGATCAGCTTGTGCTGTTCGTGAAAGCCACGGATCAGGTCGAGCACCTTGGGATCGCGCCGGAGTTTGTCGGGCATCCATCCCCCAGGAACCACGACGCCATGAAAGTCCTCGACTTCCATTTCCGCGATGGCGGCGTCGGCACGGCAAGGATATCCGTGCTTGCCGGCATAGTGCGCCCCACGTTCGAGTCCGGCGAGCGTGACATGTCCTCCCGCCTCTTCAATGCGGAATTTGGGATACCAGAGCTCCAGGTCTTCGTAGTCGTCCCCGACGAAGAACAGGATGCGAATTCCCTCAAGTGGCAGACGGTGGCTCATGGATAGGTCCGCGTTGATTTCGGTTGAGATGAAGTGGCAAACCGAAAGCCTACACGCTATCAACCGATTCGCACAACTACCTCGCCTGGCAATGACGATCGGAGCTTAAATCTGATGAAAGGACCGTCTGGTATTGCGATCCAGGTTCTGTGGAATCGGAATGCCCGCCGAATTTGTCGGCACGTGGCGATCTCGATACGATACTGTCGATCAATCCGCATCCATCCTTCAAGGAGCCAGCATGTCTCTCGATCACAAACCCCTGCGAATCGCTCTTGCAGCGCTGTTGATGACGGCACTGCACTCCCCCGGTCTCCTGCGGGCCGACGACGAAGGAGATGGCTGGGTCACCATTTTCGACGGCACCTCGCTCGACGGATGGGAGATCAACGAAAGCGAAGATAGCTGGTCGCTGGAAGATGGGGCACTCAAGGCCCACGGCGAGAGGAGCCATATCTTCTATGTTGGGGATGACGAGCCGTTCGTCAATTTTGAACTCAAAGTCGATTGCATGGCCGCCAACAACAGCAATGGTGGCATCTATTTCCATACCCAGACGCAAGAGACAGGCTGGCCACGGTTCGGACACGAAGCACAGGTCAATAACAGCTATGCCAACGATCCGAAGTTGTCAGGCAGTTTGTACGGCATCGTGAACGTACTCGAACAGCATATCGAAGACGACACATGGTGGACCGAGACGATCATCGTGCGGGGCAATCATATCGTTATCAAGCTCAACGATCTCGTTGTCGTCGATTATGTTCAACCCGAAGGACAGGAGGCATTCTCTCCCGACTTCGAGCGCAGGCTCGGGAGCGGCACGTTCGGACTGCAGTGCCACGATCCGCACAGCACGGTTTACTACAAGAACATCCGTGTGCGTCGGTTGCCAGAAGAAGCGAACGTCGGCTTTCAGTTTATCGAGAGCGATCCCCCGGGACTCTGCACCGTGGCTTACAATCAAGCCCCGGTGTTCAGCTATGTCTACGGAGTTGATACCTCCACGCCCGATCTCACGTTCGATACGGCCAAGGTCTTTCATCATGTTTTCGGACCCGGCACCAATTTCGAAGTCACGAAGGGACCGGGTGGATTGTATCCGCATCATCGCGGCATCTACGTCGGCTGGAACAAGACGACGTTCGACGGGGTGACGCAGGACTTCTGGCATTGCCGCAATGGCGAGACGCAACGACACGTCAGCTACACCGAAATGACGGGTGATCTGGACCACGCGGTGATGACGGCCAACATTTCGTGGAACGATATCGCGGGGATGCCGGTGGTTGACGAGGAGCGAACCGTCGAAGTCAGCCGCATCAATTGGCCGCTCGAACCTGGAGTCGCATGGCAGATCGACTGGTCGACGACGCTCAGCACCGAACGCGGCGAGATCACACTCGACGGAGACCGACAACATGCGGGATTCCAATACCGCGCGGCTCAGGCGGTCGCAGAGGCCAATTCGGCAACCTATATTCGACCGGAAGGCTTCCCCGAACAACCTGGGGCCTTTGAAGTTAGCGACGCGACCGATCCCGATGGACATATCAATCTCGGCTGGTTGGCAATGTCGTACCCCATCGAGGGAATCACTTTCAATGTGGAGTACTTCGAGGATCCCAACTGTCCGCATCCGTCGCGGTATTCAGAACGCCCATACGGCCGTTTCGGAGCGTTCTACCAGGCAACAATTACTGAAGATGAACCGCTTGTGATGAAGTACCGCCTGATCGTCAGCCGGGGGCCAACGCCGACTCGCGAGGAGATTCAGGTACGTTACGACCAGTTCGTGGCAGAATTGGCAGCAGAGTAAGAATGCGTTCGAGTGCAGGCCGGTTGAATCGAGTCGCTCGACTTCATCTCCCATCAAGGATCTTGTTGATGAAACGAAGAGGACGAAGAATCTTTCTTTTTGGAACCGCGTCATTTTTCGTCGCGACGCTGAGCGCGGGCACTGACCTTGTTGCAGCCGAGGTTGCCGACGCGATTGCGACGATTCAGGCCGTCGGGCCGCGCGGTGAGGGACAGCAGGCCGCAGCGGCTGCGGTTCAGGAGTTGCAGTCGGCCGATGCTTCGGCTCTCGTGGAGATCCTGGAAGGCCTCAATGACGCGAATCCCCTCGCAGCCAACTGGCTGCGAAGCGCCTTCGAGTCGATCGCCGACCGCACGATTCGCTCGCAAGAGGAATTACCCGTCGAGGCCCTGCTCGTCTATTTCAACAACCATGAGAACAATCCGCCAGCGAGACGGCTCGCGTATGAATGGCTGATCAAGTCTACACCCCAGTTGGAAGCCGAGATCATTCCAGACGCGGTGAACGACCCCAGCAGCGAAATGCGCAGGGACGCCGTTGCCCGCTTGATTCAGATCGCCGAAGAGTTTCGTGCGAACGAACAGACCGATCAGGCAATTATCACCTTTCAGCGGGCGCTCAGCGGTGCGACGGATGATGATCAGGTGAAGGCCATCGTCGAGCCGCTGCAAGAGTTGGGACACGCGGTCGACGTGTCGCATCACTTCGGCTTCCTCACCGAATGGACTCTTGTCGGCCCCTTCGACAATGTCGGAATGGCGGGCTTCGATGTCGAGTATGCACCTGAGACCGACTTTGATCTCAATGCCGAGTACGAGGGACAACTCGGCCCCGTCACTTGGCAAACTTTTTCGACGAACGATGAGTACGGAACGTTCGACATCGCGGCGCTCACCGCGCCTCACAAGGGAGCGATCACTTACGCCTACACCGAATTCGAGTCCGACACCACACAGCAGGTGCAGTTCCGACTCGGCACGCCAAACGCCTGGAAGCTATGGCTGAACGGAGAGCTGGTGTTCGCACGTGAGGAGTATCACCGCGGCACGTTTCTGGATCAGTACATTGTCGAAGGTACCTTGCAGCCGGGTGTGAATCAGATCCTGCTCAAGGTCTGTCAGAATGAGCAGGAGCAGGAATGGGCCCAGGATTGGACATTCCAGTTCCGCGTTTGCGATCAGTCGGGGAAAGCGATTCACCCGTTGGAAACCGCGGTCTCCGCCAACTGATTGAATCCATCGCGGCGCTCGCTGTCGACGACAGCGAACATTGAATTCACGGAGAATTGTCTATGCACATGAGGATCATGGTTGCCGGCGTACTTTGTCTTTGTATGGCGAATGCTCACGCCGACTGGTTACAGTTTCGCGGCAGTGACACAACCGGTGTGTCGGAGGACGTGGGTCCGCGCTCGCTTTCGGCCACTTCGATTGAATGGTCGCGAGAACTCGCCGGACAAGGACTCAGCAGTCCGATCGTTGTCGGCAACCGCGTGTTCATTACCTCGGATACCGGTTTCCGAGAGGAGCAATTGCATGTGCTCTGCTTCGACGCCGAGACGGGAGATCCGCTGTGGGATCGCGAATTCCTGGCGACAGGCAGGACCAGTTGCCATCCCAAGTCGTCGATTGCCGCGCCGACTCCATGCAGCGATGGCGAGCGAATCTTTGCCTTTTATTCGTCGAACGACGTGGCGTGTCTCGATCTTGACGGCAATATCGTCTGGTTTCGCGGGCTGACTCACGACTACCCCAACGCGAGCAACAGCCTTGGGATGTCGTCTTCCCTCGTCGTCGTTGGAGAGACACTCGTCGCCATGGTCGAAAGTGATGCCGAGTCGTTCACGATCGGCCTCAATACTCTGACGGGCGAAACACGCTGGAAACTTGACCGACCGAGAGCGGCCAACTGGACATCGCCGGTGATTCTGCCAGTCGAAAATGGTGACGACCTCGTGCTCGTGCAATCGTCTCAGGGATTGATCGCGGTGCATCCCGCGACAGGCGACATCGTCTGGAGTTATGAAGAAGGCGCTTCAACGATTCCTTCATCCGTCGTCAGCGACGGTGTCGTCTACGTCCCTTCGCACGGTATCACAGCTCTCGTCCCCGATGGGTCTTCGGAAAACGGGTTCACCACGTTATGGCAGGAAGGCGCGCTCGGTCCGGGGACCGGCAGCCCGATCGTGCACCAGGGCAAGTTGTTCACACTCAACAGCTCGGGAGTACTGGTGTGTGCCAACATCGCGACGGGCGAGCGTCAATGGCAATTGCGAATTGGTGGAGGCTTTAGTTCTTCACCGATTGCCGCGGGCGACTGCCTCTACTTCGTGAACGAGGAAGGAATGCTGTCGATCGTCGATATCAGTGGGGATGAGGGTGAGATCATCTCGACTTATGCTTTGGATGAAACAGTGCTGTGCACGCCCGCGATCGCTGATGGGGCTCTCTATGTTCGCAGCGACAGTCGGCTGTGGAGGATCGCCAATCCGTGAGGGACGCACCCCACGAAACTCAATCGACAACTGTGTCACGAAGGGTTCCCATGAGTGCATGGCTGGCCGTCGCGCTGGGAGGGAGTATCGGGGCGGTGATCCGTGTCGCCATTGCCGACTGGGAAGTTGGCAAGTTCCCCATGGGGATTTTCTGCGTGAACGTCGTGGGCTGCTTCCTGATCGGTCTCGTTGCCGGCTGGATCAACGTCCATGACTGGCCGACACCGATCTGGCGTAGTTTTCTGGTCGGAGGAATGTTCGGCGGGTTGACGACATTTTCGACCTTTGGGCTGCAGGCAGTTACCCTCACGCAGAAGAAGGAATGGTCGCTCTCGTTTACGTATGTTGCGGGAAGCGTGTTGCTCGGTATGCTTGCGGTGTGGATCGGTCTGCGCTGCGGCTCCCTCGGCGTGGTACAACAGAATTGACGCGTTCAGATTTCAAGATTGGAACAATACCGTGGATGTCTTTGGAGTCGGAAACGCACTGGTTGATTTCCAGGTCCATGTGGATGACGCCACTCTGGCCGAATTGAAGTACGCCAAAGGGATCATGACGCTGGTCGACGAGGATTCGCAAAGCCAGGTGCTCGACAAGGTGCATGGAGCCACGACGAGCCGTTGTGCCGGGGGCTCAGCCGCCAATACGATGATGGGGATCGCCGACTTGGGAGGCCGCGCCGCCTATGCCTGCAAGATCGCGGGCGACGATATCGGCCGTTTCTTTCTGGACGACATGCGGAAGCGGGGAGTGACCACGCACACTCGTCCGACCGCGGGGGGGCAGACCGGAACCTGCGTTGTCCTCATCACCGACGACGCTCAACGGACGATGCTCACAAACCTGGCCGTTTCGGCCACGCTCTCTCCAGACGATATCTCGCCCGAACAAATGCAGGGGGCCAAGTACATTTATGTCGAGGGCTACCTCTTTGCCGGCGAACCAACGCGGACGGCAGCACTCAAGGCCATTGAAACAGCGAAATCGCTGGGGATCAAAGTGGCATTCACCGTTTCGGATCCCTTCCTGATCCAATATCACAAGGATGAGTTCTGGTCGCTTGTGGAAGGACCGGTTGATCTGTTGTTCTGCAATCTCGAAGAAGCGCGGGCTCTCACCGGCCATTTCGATGCGCTCGACTGCGCCCATGAGATTCATCAGCACGCCGACAATGTGGCGCTGACATTGGGGGCCGACGGTTCAATTCTGATGCATGACGGTGTAGCGATCCCGGTCGAGGGTGTTTCGGTCAAGGCCGTCGACACCACCGGCGCAGGTGACATGTATGCCGCGGGAATTCTGTACGGAATCACCAACGGATTGTCGTGGAAGCAGTCGGGACATCTCGCCTCGCAGGCTGCGGCCCGAATCGTCGGTCAGATGGGGGCTCGACTGCTGAGACCCTTCACTGCTGCGGAAGTTCAGGCTCTGGCAGGAGACACGGCGTCACGTTGACATCATTTCCGCGACTTCAATCGCCTTCAGCAGGCCGCGGGCTTTGTTGAGCGTCTCCTGATATTCGCTTTCTGGCACACTGTCGGCCACGATCCCGGCGCCGGCCTGCACATACGTCGTTCCAGGCTGCATCACGAAGGTCCGCAGAGCGATGCAGGTATCCATGTTGCCGGTAAAGTCGATATAGCCGACCGCCCCGGCATAAGGGCCTCGGCGATGATGTTCGAACTCATCGATAATCTGCATCGCTCGCACCTTCGGCGCGCCGGAGACGGTGCCGGCGGGCAGGCCCGCACGCAATGCGTCGAGAGCCGTCATCCCAGGACGCAGTTGGCCGCAAACGTTCGACGTGATGTGCATCACGTGGCTGTAGCGTTCGACGACGAAGACGTCGCTCAATTGCACGCTGCCGTACTGAGCAACACGCCCCACGTCGTTGCGGGCGAGATCAACAAGCATCACATGTTCGGCCCGCTCCTTGGGGTCGGCGAGAAGGTCTTCCGCCAACGCTCGGTCTTCGGCATCTGTCTTGCCACGTCGTCGAGTGCCGGCGAGCGGGCGAATCGTCACTTCGCCATCCTCCACACGCACCATGATCTCGGGCGAACTGCCGACAAGTGTCGTTGAAGGCGTTTCGAGCAGCAGCATGAAGGGACTGGGATTTACAACCCGCAGCGCCCGATACAAGTTCAACGGGGAGACTTGCGTCTCGACAGCGAGCCGCTGACTGATGACGACTTGAAAGATGTCTCCCGCGCGAATGTACTCCTGGCAACTCTCGACAGCCTTCTCGAATTCGGCTTGAGTGCAATCCGACGTCCAGCCGATCGTCGGTTCCGCAGCGAGGTCGACGTCCGCGAGCTTCAATGCGTGTTCACCTGACTCGATGGCTGTGCAGAGTTCATCGACGCTGCGACAAGCTGCGGCGTACCGCTCCTGCAAATCGCCGTCGGTACGGGCGAGAGCCACGACGAGAATTGTCTTCGTGATATGGTCGAAGATGATCATTCGATCATAGAAGCCGAACGACATGTCGGGGAGATGACGGTCGTCCTCCGGCGCATCTGGCAGATGCTCGCAGTAGCGGACGACGTCGTAGCCCGCGTACCCGACCGCGCCGCCGCAGAATCTGGGCAAGCCTGGAATCTCGGCGGCCTTGTATTGGTCGAGAATACCCTGAAATTCGAGCAGTGGGTCATCGACGGTTCTCGTCTCTTTGGTGTCTCCCAAGGTGATCTGCACTTCGCGTCCGAAGGCTTCGATTCGCAGAAAGGGGTCGCCCCCCAGGAACGAATACCGCCCGATGCGTTCGCCCCCGACGACGCTTTCGAATAGAAATCGTCCGCGCGTCCAAGGTGCCTGGCGAAACGCAGTTACGGGAGTGACAGTGTCACTCAAGAGGCGTCGGTAGACGGGCACCACCGCTGCTCCACGGGCAAGATCGGCAAAAGTCTGGTACTCTGGGAGATGCACGGGATTCATGGACCGTTGAAGGAGAACGCTGATGGATGACACTTCGACCAACTTCAGGAGATCGCAGAGTAACTTCAGTGCTGAGCAATTGCATCAGCATCAAAACCGATGTTTTTGCATCTGGGGATGGGTGCTTGTCATTTGGTGCTGCGATGTGCTGTTCCTCCCGCGATTTCTGTCGGCGGATCCGGTTGATGATGGCCTCATCGGTCATTGGCCTCTGCAGAGAGACGGAAGCAATCTCGTGGAAGGGGAAATCGATGCGATACCCCATCATGTGAGATTCAGCGCCACGGGACCATCGGGAATCCCTAGCACAGCAGCGGCGTTTAATGGCGTTGACGCCTGGCTTGAACTTCCTCCTTCGGAGCGGCTCCAAATCGGAAGGGGTGATTTTTCGGTCACTGCCTGGGTGCGAGTAGCCGATTACGCCTCCGATCTACCCGGAGACATCATCAGTCAGTACGACTCAGAAATGAATGCGGGGTTCCATCTGGGGATCAAGACGAGTTCCGTTACCTCGAGTCAGGCCAACTTTCGCCAGCTTCAGTTTGGCATCGATGCGAATCACGCGACCGAGTGGATTGACCGAGGGCGTCCGGGTAACGCCCTGCTGGCGTTCGCCATGTGTGAATACCAAGGCGCACTCTACGCCGGGACATGCGAGCCCGGCCCTGATGAGTCGGGTCACGTCTATCGGTTCGACAACTCAACGGGTTGGATCGACCTGGGAACACTTGACGGCTCCAACTCCGTGACCGCGCTGGCCGCCTACGACGGTCGACTCTATGCAGCCACTGGCAAGTATCGAGTCGCAGGCTCGTCGCTGCCGGAGTCGGAGAACCAAACACTCGGTGGTCGCGTATTTCGCCTTGAAGATAATGGAAGCTGGACGGAATGCGGGCAGCTTTCGAACGTGGAGGCCGTCGCATGCCTCGCCGTCTACAACGGATCGCTATACGCCTCGTCCTTGTATGCACCCGCCGGTTTCTTCCGTTACGACGGAGGGAACGAGTGGCTGGCGTGTGGCGTACCTGACGGCACCCGGGTCGAGGCAATGGCCGTATACAATGGTCATCTCTACGCAACGAGCTACGACCGTGGGCATGTCGCCCGTTTTGACGGACAGCACTGGCTTGACTGCGGCCAACTCGGCGAAGCTGGCGAAAACACTCAAACGTATTCCCTGGCGGTGCATGAGGGGAGACTTTACTGCGGCACCTGGAGGAGCGGCCGTGTCTACCGATTTCAAGACATCGGAGACTGGACCGACATCGGAAGACTCGGTGACGAACTCGAAGTGATGGGCATGCTGGTCCACAACGGCAGATTAGTCGCCGGTACACTTCCGCTGGCGGAAGTGTACGAGTTCGACGGTTTGAATTTCTGGGAACGACTAACGCAACTCGACGATACGCCGGATGTGCGATATCGGCGCGCATGGACCATGGCGGAACACGACGGGCAGGTGTTTTGCAGCACCTTGCCGACGGGGCGAGTCTACTCCTGGCGGGCAGGGCGGATGGCGATGTCGCCTCGCGAATTCCCGCGCGGTTGGCATCATGTCGCGGCAACCAGGTTCGGCAACCAACTGACTCTCTACGTCGATGGAGTTGTCGACAGCATCTCCGAAGAGGACGTCGATGCGAAGTATGATCTCACTTCCGATGCACTCCTTCGTATCGGTGTGGGGCCGAACGATTATTTCGCGGGCGAACTCTCCGACGTCCGAGTCTATAGCCGGTGTCTGGACGTTTCAGAGGTCCGATCGCTCATTGAGGACAGCGACGCAGTACGTAACGAAAACTGAGGCGACGAAAGCCCTTGAGGAAACGCCGTTTGACTTGTTCGGGGCCTCCAATAGAATTGAGGCTGTACTAAATAGTTCGCTTCACAGGATGGGTGGCAATTGCAGCCGCGATGAGATGGAAGGTTTCCAGATGAAACAGTGCTCGCAATGTACGAAGGCGGCCACGTTTCACATTACAGAGATTCGAAAAGGGGTCGCAAAACCGATTCACTTGTGTGAAGGGTGCGCGAAAGAGTATCTCGCACTTGTCGATGTCAGCAGCAAGCCAACGGCGACGCTCGCCAAGCACAAGGGCCTTAAGCTGCAAGACAGTCCTAGCGACCATCTTGTTTGCTCGCATTGTGGCCAGACATTTCGCCAGTTTCGCAGTCAGGGACGGATCGGTTGCGCCCACGACTACGAGCTCTTTCGCGATGAACTGCTCCAACTGCTCGAGAGCATTCATGGCAACACACAGCACATGGGGAAAGTCCCCCGGCGGCATGCGGAAACAGGCAAGTCGGAAGCTCGATTGCTGCGGCTGAGGGGTGAATTGAAATCGGCGATCGACGCCGAGGATTACGAGAAGGCTGCAGAACTGCGGGATCAAATCTTCAAGATCGAACAGGCGGAACAGCAATCGCCGCCGGAAACAAAATCGACCGCGGAATAGGTCGCTAGAAGTGTCGGAGAACGGGCGTGGATCTCGATGCGTTGACTCAGACCAGTGGCGATTGGCTTCGTGGCAGCGGGCCCGATTCTGACATTGTCATTTCCAGCCGCATCCGACTGGCGCGGAATCTGGCGAAGTATCCGTTTCCCATTCGAGCTGACCAGCAGACGAAGTCCGAGATCGAACAGGCGATTCGAGCTCAGATTGCAAGCGTTCAGTCCGCCGGTGCGATCGAGTACATCGATGTCAACTCGCTATGCGCGCTCGATCGCCAGTTCCTCGTCGAACGGCAGATCATTAGCCGCGAACATGCGGAGACGCAGGGGTCGCGCGGCGTCGGCGTTGGCCCGCATGAATGTCTCTCGCTGATGATCAACGAAGAAGATCACTTAAGGATGCAGGTCTTGCGAAGTGGGCTGGCGGTTGATGAATGCTGGGAACAGATCAATCGCCTCGATGACGAGCTGGAGGCCGGCCTTGTTTACGCGTTCAGCGACCAGTTCGGCTACCTCACTTCGTGTCCGACCAACGTGGGGACAGGCATTCGCGTCAGTGTGATGTTGCACCTGCCCGCCTTGGTCCTCACGCGGGAAATCCAAAAGCTCTTCCAGGCATTGCCGAAGATCGGCCTTGCGGTTCGCGGGCTCTACGGCGAGGGAAGTCAGGCACTCGGCGACTTCTACCAGATTTCGAATCAAACAACGCTCGGCCGCTCCGAGAGACAGATCATCGACGAATTGAAGGGGCAAGTACCCCACTTCCTGGACTACGAGCGAAAAGCCCGCGAGAAGCTGGTGAACGAAGACCGACCGCGACTGCATGATCATGTCTGCCGTGCGTTCGGCATTCTGAAAAGCGCTCAGCAAATCAACTCGCAGGAGACGATGCAGCTTCTTTCGACTGTGCGCATGGGAATCAACCTTGGGCTTGTCAGCGGCCTGGAGATTCCCACGGTGAATGAACTGTTCATCCATATCCAGCCCGCGCACCTCCAGAAGCTCAAGCGGGAGAGTCTGGAGTCCTCCGAACGCAACGTCGCCCGCGCCGCCTACCTCCGCGCCCGCCTCGCCAATGGCAGTTCGCCGAATTGATACGGGAGGCGACAGACTCCATTTCCCCCGAGTCGCCCCCGGCCCAAGAAAAGGGCCGCACGCATCTCATGGAGAGTTGCGCGCGGCCTTGAGATTTACCAAGACGATCGCTGAGCTTACGGGCTTTGAAGCATGTCGACTTCGTCTTGCAGATCGTTCAGATCATTCTGGTTCATCGCGGCGAGGATCAGGGCACCGGTCGAAGCGGTGAGAATCCACAACGTCACCGCGTCGATTCCGAGGATTTCGCCCTGGGCACGAACGGTATTGCCCGTGACGATGACGGCCTGCGGATACGCATTTGGCGGAGCCGCATTCGTCGACCAGGCACGGAAGTCGGCGGTGCCGTTACCGGCTGACACGCGATAGACCCCGCCGGTGATTCCCGCGACGCGGAACATGCCCTGCGAGTTGGTCGTGGCCTGGGCGACGACATCATCACCCTGGGAGAGTGTCACCTGAGCCGCTTCCACGGGCAGTCCCTCGGCAGAGACAACCAGACCGGCAAATTCGCCCGCGGGGGTTAAGGCCACATCTTGTACTGCAGGTGCGGCGGTATCGGCGGCCAGCACATCCAGACGGGGAACGAGCAGCCCGAAACAGGCGCAGAACGCCGCCGCCCAACGAAATCGCTTCATGGTCGCATCCTTTCGAATTCAATGAGAGAGGTTGGGCTGCAATCTCAGGGCAGCCAATACGCTGAGTGAGTGAGCATGTGCTCGACGAAAAACAGGGAACCTTGAGAGATTGGGAGAACACGATCCCGCTGAAGCAAGACCGCGCGGGAATATGAAGCCGACTGCAAGACAGCGTCAACACGAATACCGTCGAAAACCAGCGATCCGGCCCATCCTGCCGGTCGATGCGACTTTGGCCATTTCGGTTTGCGAATCTGTCATTGGCGATGTCTGTTTTCGTTTCCCAACCGCGCAGCCATTCAACCCACTTCAATCACCCTTGACTTATCCAGAATCCGTAACGATCAATAGAGTCGTAGCGCTTCGACCCATTTGGTCATGAGCTTCCGACCAAGGTCGCCATCACCGGCACGAAATCGCCGTAACCACGCCATCCAGACGATTCGTCGCGATGCCATCAAATCGCACCGTCTATGTGAGGATCGATTTGTTCGCCCCGTCCCTCAATTTGCCGAATCCAAAATCTCTCAATAGAGCCGCAGCGCCTCGACCCATTTTGTCATCAACTGCCGGCCGAGGTCACGGTCTTCGGGGAGTTTGAGAGGTCGGCCACGGGCGTCGAGTATCAGACCTACCGTGCCGCCGCGAACTTCGCGTTCGATCGGCGTGCCTGGACCAGCACCGAGGTCGAAGCCCCGCGCGGGTTCAACGCTCACACGAGCAGTCTCACCCAATCCCAGCGGGAACAGTTTCAAGTCGCCCGTCATCATCTCCCCCGACTCATTCAACGTCGATCCGGAAATCTTGTAGCGGAAGCACGCGCGGGGCGGCTTGTCGAGCTTCACGGCTCCCTTCGCGGCGACGCAGGTGCCGAGATAAATCAAGCAGTCCTTTTCGAAGACTTCGAGAGCCGCCTGCTCATGGACCTGAGCCAGCACGCCGAGATGGGGCATCATGAAGATGCTGTCCTTGGCCAGTTCGGTGAAGCCTTCCGGCTCGAAGGCATCGACCAGCATGGCCGCCGTCTGTTCCATCTTGGGCGCGTGAGAGAGCACGCCCCCCGAGGCCACCAGCAGATTGAGCGTCATATTATTGACGATCGACTGCCCTCCCGTCTCCTGACTGAATGTGTCCCCCACCGTTCGCTGTTGCTGCACGCCTTTGAGCGTCGTCGCGAATTCCTTGTGCTGCAAATAGGCAAGCCTCAAAGCCTCACGAGAGACCGCCTGCTCGAAGACGAGGGCTTCCAGCGTTTGCGGAATTGTCGTGGGTCGGATCATCTTGTTCTTCACGCGGTTCCGAAGTTCGCGTTCATCCATGTCGAAGTGGACCCACCTCAGCACGCTCGGCATACCGGCTTCGGCACACACATTCGAGATCGAGTAGCTCATCCCCAGGTTGGCGGAGACCGTTCGATTGAAGATCGGCGTCCCATCTTCACCCTTGAAGACGCTGAAGACGTCGGTTGTCGCTCCTCCGATATCGACGCCGACGGCGTTGATGTTTCGGGCGGCGGCAATGCGCTGCAGAATGTCTCCCACGGCTCCCGGGGTCGGCATGATGGGAGCATCGGTCCAGGCCATCAGTTTCTGATAGCCAGGCGCGTGCGCCATCACATGTTCGAGAAACAGGTCGTGAATGGCATCGCGGGCCGGTTGCAGGTTTTCGCGTTCCATCACCGGACGCACGTTGTCGACGACAGACAACGCCACCGTGTTGTCGAATGTCTTCGCCACAAGGGCAGCCGCTTCACGGTTGCCGGCATAGATCAATGGCATCTGGTATTTCCCGCCGAAGCGAGGTTGCGGCTTGGCGGGGGCGATGAGTTCCGCCATCTGCACGACATGCTTCTTCGACCCACCATCGGTGCCGCCCGCCATCACCACCATGTCGGGCCGCAACTCGCGGATGCGCTGAATCTGCTCGTGCGGCCGGCGCTTGTCGTTGGCGGAAATCAGATCCAGCACAATCGCACCGGCTCCCAGCGCGGCTCTTTGAGCGCTCGCGGCTGACATCTCCTTGACCACGCCAGTGACAAGGATCTGCAAGCCCCCACCCGCGCTCGATGTCGAGATGTAGATGTCGCAACCGACGTTGCCATTGGCGGGGCGAATGATCTCGCCGTTGTCATCTACCAGCTTGCGACCGGCCAGTTCGCCGACTTCGGTGGCGGCATTGGTCACACCCACCGTGACGTCGGCCACCGGCTCTTCGACGGTGGTGGGAGCCTCGCCACGGTGAGTCTGCCGATAATGGCCATCGACCTTCTCAATCAGAATCGCCTTGGTCGTCGTGCTGCCGCAGTCGGTGGCGAGTATGACGTTAAGGTCTTCCAGTCGGGGAATGGGCATATTCGTCTTTCGCTCCGTGAAAGTCGCGGTGGATTGCAGATTGGAATCTGATGATGATGAGCGTCGTTGGTTATGAAGTGCGGTCTTCCGTAAATCAAGATTGATACCCACTCCGACACGCCCTTCGCGGGGCGAAAGGCGACTATTCGGCTGGTGCCAGTTCCCACAAGTGCTCGACAGGGTGTTTGAGTTCGCGGATGAGGGCTTCCTGTTCCTCGATGAGGGGATCGAACTGTGGGATTTCGACGGCGTTGTTCCCCTGCTCATGGGCACGGAACCCGAACAGATAAGTCACATTCTGCGGCCGCCAGCGATGAAAGTAGAGTTCGTTCTTGCGAATGATGGCCTGGCGAAGGGCCTCGCGCTGTGGTGTGTCCGTTGGAAACGGAAATGGGACAACTCCAAAGTCTCTTCCAGGCCCCTTCGCGACCACGTCGTCATCGATTCGGAACTCGAAATCGCCATCCGGCAATTCAGGGTAGTACAGATGCGAGTCCGGAGAAATCAGATTTGGACGTGTAAATCGACACTGAAATCGGCCTTGATCTGATAACGCTGAAATCGTCTCAATAAGGCAGTTTTCGAATGCCAACCCACCTTCAAATCCTGGTGTTTTCGGGGAGAAGATCACTACAGGAGCTTCCGTGTATGGCACTCCCCCGAGAGTTGCCAGTTGGTAGTGCAAATCAACCTGCCCAGAATCCGAGTATCCGACATGGTTGAACGTCACGCCGTCGTGACTCAGCCAGCGCTCCATTCGTTCTTCACGTACGAACGTCGAGACATGGGGAATTCTTCGTTCTTCGGCAAGCACTTGAATCTGCGTCAGATACGGCTGCAACAGCTCGTTGTACACAGCGGGTTCTGGAAGATCTTCAGCAAGCTCCACCGGTGCAAACAAGTCCGCGACATCAAAACCTCCATGTAGCTGTCGCTCAATCTCTTCGGTGGTCCCGACCTTGAAGTGCTCATGCGGCATGATGATCAAATACCGCGTCTCAGCCTCCGTCGCGGTCTGAATGTCATCAATCAGCTTCTCATACTGCGTGATGAAGGCATCGAGACCTTCTTCGCCGGCCCAGGCTTCGTTGTGGCCGTAGGCGAGGATGACGACGGTCGGGTTGAAGTCTTTGATCTGGTCGATCATCCGCTGGTAGCCGACTTCGGGCGGGTCGAAGATGCCCCGCGACTCGGCCCAGACCGTGTCGCCGCTCCAGCCGAGATTGCGAACCGTGAAGTCGGCGTCGGCATACAGGCAGGTGAGCATCAGCTCCCATTCGCCGTACACCTGCTCGCGTTCGATGATCGTCCCGCCAAGCAGCACGACGCGGTCGCCGTCTTCGAGGTAGAAGGCAGGTCCCTCGCCATCGGCCGTATCATCAGCGAGCAACGGGAAGGTGAGTAGGGCAAACAGGGAGAGAGCGAGAATGCGGAGCATCATGGCACGTTCTCAAGACTTAGGATCAATCGTCTCTATCCCCCTCTCCACCACATCTCGGCTCAAGCCCGACAGGTGACCCTTCGGCGGTGACGAGGGAGTTAACACTAGTCTCCGCAATATCCCAAGGTGACGCAGAGGAGGCAACCGAAGTTGGGGTCACCAATGCCTCCGAACTCACCGCGAAGGCGATTATTCGCCTGGCTGGCGAAACACGTTTTCAATATTTAGCGACGAGTCAGCATCCAATTGAATGACCTGCTCCTGCGAACCTGTCACTTCAAAAACGTTGCCGACCACGATCGGAGTGACGGCTTGCTGCGACAGCTGGACGGCGGGCGATGCTGGCTGTTCGACGATGTTTCCGATGAAACGCACCTCGGTCTCGGCGGCCTTCGCGGCCACGGCGAAATCGTTGATCCGGTTGTTTGTGATAACGAGTTGTGCGTCCTTCCAGCCCCAGATCCCCGTGCCTGTGCCGGGCTGATTGGATGCAAGAGAGTTATCGTGAAGCGTCGCAGTTCCTTCCACAAGGACGCAGGCTACTCCACCTCCCTGCAGGTCGTTTTGCAGCAGCGTTGCACTCGACGCCTGACGAATCGCGATCAGCGGAGGAACACCTCCCGTGCGCCGACAGTCGTTTTCCACAAGCAAAGCATGGCTCTGGTCGACAACACCGACGGCGACCAGCTTGTTGTCGAGACACTGGTTGCGAATGACCAACGCATCGGCCTGGCCGCGGACGCCGATGCCCGACTCGTCGTTCTGTTCGCAGACATTGTCGACAATCAACGGCTGCGCTCCATCCTGCGTGCCGATGCCCGCCATGCGATTGTGATGGCAGTGGTTGCGGCGAATGATCGGTGCCGCGTGTTCTTCACAGCCGATGCCCGCCATGTCGTTTTCGAAACACTCATTCCGTTCGACGACGGGCTGGGTCTCTTCTCCAGCACGAATTCCAATTCCGGCCCGACGGTTGTGATGGCAAACATTGTCGCGGACGACAGGGGATGATCCCTCGCTGATGCCGATGCCCGCGCGAACGTTCTCGAAGCACAAGTTGTCCGTAACCAGCGGTGATGCGTCGTTGTGGCCGATGCCGGCGTAGAAGTTCTGATAGCAGCGATTGCCTCGAATGACGCCGGTCGCTTCCTGCATCACGCCGATCCCGCCACCCATGTTGCGGAAGCAAACATTGAATTCGATGATCGGTGCACACGTCGCGCCACGAATGCCGATTCCTGTGTCGCCGTTGTGATGGACAATGTTGTTCCGCACCACACACGACACCCCTTCAACAGCAATGGCTGGAGAGCCGAAGTTGCCGATATGCTCGTGGTGCTGCTCGTTGCCCTGCGTCGCATGATGTTGCCGCCAAAGGGCATTGTCGTAGACGCCGACACCCGTCACCGTAAAGCCGTCGAGAATGGAGTCCTGCGCCATCCGCACTCCCGGGCCGTTTCCGTCGCCTCCTCCGCCATCGATGACGGTCTGTTCCGCTCGCAGCAGGCCGTTTTCGCCAACAGTCTCGTCACCAAGGCTACGAAGAGTGATGCCCGACTTCAGTTGAATTCGCTCATGATAGACACCAGCCGAAACCTGAATCGTGTCTCCGGCATCGGCAGCGTTAATGGCGGATTGAATGCTTGGATAGTCCTGAGGCACCACCAATACGTCCGCGTCAGCCGAAGAACGGAACGCAGCAAAAAAAGTCAGGAGGCAACAAGCCAGCAGCCGGGAGCAAGGCGAGTTCTGCATGAGATTCTTTTGATGAGTATGTCAGTGAATTCACATCGTTCGCACCGGCCCAACGCACGGTTCTGTAATCCAGGAAGTGCGGGCAATACGGGAAACTTGGTGTAATTCTATCAGGGCCAACGATCGAACAGCTATCTGCGTTTAGATCGGGTTGTCTCTCCATTCTCAAATCCAAGCCGATCTTGTGTTTGAGGCTGCTTTTGGGTATTCCACCGCCCAGGTTTTCTGCGATGATTCTCCCTGTTTACTCTGCTGACGACGACGACGCAACGCCTCTGTGATCGTCGTTCACGAAGGATGAAATGATGAACACGCTGTGTCGGCTGACGCTGGCTCTGCACAACCATCAGCCTGTCGGTAACTTCGACGGGGTGTTTGAGGCCGCCTTTCAGGACAGTTATCGGCCGTTTCTTGATGTGCTGCGCGACTATCCACAGGTGCGAATTTCGCTCCATACCTCGGGGAGCCTGCTGGAATGGCTGGAAAAGCATCATCCCGAGTACATTGAAGCGATCGGCGACTTCGTCGAACGGGGACAGATCGAAATTCTGGGGGGACCATTTTACGAACCCATTCTCGCGGCCATTCCGCGACGCGACCGCATCGGTCAGATTCAGGCCTATTCGGAACACCTGGAGCGTCTGTTCGGTCAGAAGATTCGCGGCATGTGGGTTCCCGAACGCGTCTGGGAGCAGTCGTTTGCGGGGGATGTGACCCAAGCGGGGATCGAGTACACGCTCGTCGATGACTTCCACTTCCGCGGAGCCGGTCTGCCTCCCGAGGAACTGCATGGTTACTATCTCACTGAAGACGAAGGCCGACTGCTGAAGATGTTCCCGGGGAGCGAACGTCTGCGGTACACGATCCCCTTCCAGGATCCACAGGCGACGATCGATCATCTGCGGAGCATCGCGGAGCAACACCCGTTTCCGGTTGTCTGCTTTGGTGACGACGGCGAGAAGTTCGGCACCTGGCCGGGAACGAAGACGCACGTCTACGACGATGGCTGGCTGCGTCGCTTTCTCGATGCACTGGTAGCGAACGAGGACTGGCTAAAGGTCATCACGCTTGCCGAAGCTGTCGATCAAGTTCCTCCGTTGGGCCGCGTCTATCTGCCCGATTCGAGCTATCGCGAAATGACGGAATGGGCCCTGCCGACCGAGCAGCAACAGCGCTATCAGGAGATCGTGCATGATCGCGAGCACGATCCCGACTGGCAGTTGCTCAAGCCGTTCGTGCGCGGCGGCTTCTGGAGAAACTTCCTCGTGAAGTATCCCGAATCGAACGAGATGTACTGCCGCATGCGGGAAGTCAGTTCGCGCATCGAGCAGTTTTCCGGGGGGAATCTCTCGCTCGGCCAGCGGGCGATGCTCGAGGAGGCACGGGACGATCTCTATCACGGTCAATGTAATTGTCCGTATTGGCATGGGGCGTTCGGCGGTCTCTATCTGCCTCATTTGCGGAATGCGGTCTACAACCGCTTCATCGAGGCCGACACGTTGCTGGAACGTGTCGCCGGACGGGAAGGGAAGTGGGTGCATGTCGAAGCGTTCGACCAAAACCTCGATGCCCGCAAGGAAGTGAAGCTTTCGAGCGATCGGTTCGCGCTCTACCTGTCACCCGCCCGTGGTGGGCAGATGTATGAATTGGATGTGCGATCGATCGCCACGAATCTACTGGCGACGCTCAACCGCCGGCCCGAAGCGTATCACGACAAGGTGCGACACGCTGCGGAGCATCAGCACGGAGACGGAGGCGGTGCACAGAGCATTCACGATCTGGTCCACTTCAAGCAGCCCGATCTCGACAAAAAATTGCAGTACGACCCCTGGCCACGCAAGAATCTCGTGGACCACTTCCTGCCAGATGATGCAAACCTCGAAGCCTTTGAACTCGGCCACGCGGAAGCTGGTGATTTTGTGGCCGGCGTCTACGAGGCCCTTCTTCGCAGGTCGGAGAAGCGCGTGGAGGCGGTCCTGTCGCGGAACGGGTACGTTGGAGATGTGTCGCTCAAACTCAGCAAGACAGTCGCTCTGGATTGCAACGACGCGAGCACCGTAGAGATTCAGTATCGACTTGAGCAATTGCCTCCGGGGCAGGAACTGAATCTGGCAGTTGAGTTTAACTTCGCGGCAATGCCGGCAGGAGCCGATGACCGTTACTTTTACAGCGGCAACGGTTCGCAGCTTGGCCAGCTTCAGACTCGGCTCGATCTACACGCGGCCGGCCGGCTCGGGCTTGTTGATGAGTGGCTGGGCATTGACGCTTCACTCGAATTCTCCAAGCCTGCCGACGTGTGGACCTTTCCGATCCAGACAGTCAGTCAGTCAGAGGGAGGTTTCGAACTGGTGCATCAGAGCGTGGCGGTGGTGCCGCGCTGGAGGGTGAAGGCCGATGACCGTGGTACGTGGTCGGTTCAGATCCGCATGGAACTCGACACATCGATCGCGCACGCGAGACGGTTGGCCGAACCATCACAACACGCCTCGACCGCATTGATCGCGAGCGAAGGCACGACGAGTTGATCTAACCTTTTCAGTCGCCGGGACGAACATGGACGATCGTCAGCGAATTCATCGAGGATATTGGGCCGCGCTCTGCGGACTTTTGTTCGCGTTACCCTCGTTGATGCGCGCCCGCATCCGCAGACGAAACTTACAGCGAATCGTTCGAGTCGCGAAACACAAGCTGGCTCCCCGCGACGAGTGGCCCGCGTCCCACGGTCACCGCCCACGCACGACTCGATGGATATGGTCCCAACGGCACGCGCTGCGAATTCGTGCGATTCGAGGCGGCCCAGCCGTTGCAGGACTCCTTTTCGGTCGACCACCCGCTCCCTGTCGCTCGGATCGTTCCCGAGGCGAGCGCTACGGTCTGGTACTGGTCGAACCGGTCGGGGGCCAAGCTGTCGCTGCGGCTGATGTTCCCAAGGCAGATCGATCCGCGTACGCGTCGTCCACTCGAAGGCCAATTGGAAGGCGACATCTATACGCAGACGAGGGAATGGCAACAGTTGACGTCGCAAGCCTCGACACAGGCGGTCGAGCAACTGCATCAGCGGCTGCGAGGCCAACTGAGTAACGTCATTCCCGGCGCGGAACTTGACTTGACCGGCGCAGTGATTATCGGAGTGACGCTGCATCTGGAGATTAACGACGGGAACACCGATGTCTTGATCGACGATTTGGAACTCAGTCCCTTTGTACCTGATGGGACCGCCGGATTGTCCCGAACAGACCGCCATGCGCCATTGCTCGAATTGGGTGACGACCGTGTGTCGCTGGAAGGTCGTCCAACGATCTTGCGATTCACTCCGTATCATGGAGAAAGCCTCGATCTGCTGGAGGCTTGTGGCTTTAACGTGATCTGGATTCGTGATCTCGAAAACGACGCGCTGCTCGAAGCCCTCGCGGGATCAACGCTGCGCGGCATCGTCGCCCCTCCCCTGGAAATGGGAGACTTGTACACCGCTTCGGGAACAGCCGATCCGATTCCGTTTGACGATCGCACGGCCTCAATCGTGATGTTCAATCTCGGATTGGGAATCAACGCGGGTGAACCGCAGATTCAAGAACTCGCGCGACGCGCCGACCTCGTGAGAACGGCCGACGTTCATTTCGAACGTCATCTGATGGCTGACGTACAAGGCAATGTGCGTGAATTTCATCGCAACGTCGATTTCGTCGGCTTTCGCTGGGACATCCTGCACACGGAAGCTCCTCCCGCGATGTTCGCGAACTTTCTGGAACAACGTCGTCGACAGGCATTACCCGGCAAACCGACGTACACTTGGGTCGCGAGCGAAGCATCACCAGCTTTGCTGGCCGCGGGACAGGCGGACGATGCGCTTCCCAGCGTTGAGGCCGAGCAAGTCTTCTGGCAGGCCTACACCGCTCTGGGAGCAGGCTGCAAGGGCTTGGGGTTCTTCAAACATATTCCGTTTGATGATCCTGCTCCGGGAACCGACGAGCGGCGGCTGGCCGTTTCGCTGCTCAACATGCATATCAGCCTGCTCGAACGCTGGCTCGCTACCGGCAAGCCGTCGGGTGCCGCGACAGTGCAAATTGGTGAAGAGGTTTCGGTCAACGACTCGCTCCCTTACTGGGCGCGTCCACTCACCTCGCGCTATGACGGGTTAAGACCAGGAATCGAGAACCCCGAGTTGCCCAACACGCCGGAGATCTCCGCTCAGCGGGAGATTCGGGCATCGATGATCGACTCAGAGTATGGCCGGCTGGTGCTCCTCAACTGGCATCATCCCGATATGTGCTTCCAGCCGGGACGCATGACGGCCGAAAACGTGCGAGTCCTCGTCCCTGGCGACTGGACGCAAGCGTGGCTGGTAACGACGACCTGCGTCCATCCTTTTCCGCTCGAACTCACGCGGACCGGTGGTGGCACGGAAGTGAAGCTGAGAGAACTCAATCAGTTCGCCGCGATCGTGCTGACCGACGATCGTCGCGTCATCGAAGCGGTCTCGCACGAGATGCAATCGTTGCAGTCCGAAGCTGCTGATGCCTGGGTCGAACTGGCTGATCTCAAGCATGCCCGGATTTCACAGATCCACTCCGAACTGGCAGCACTGACGAGCGTCTCGACCCGCGGCAACTCAATCTTGACAGCCGCCCGCTCACGGATCGACCGCGCCCGGCTGGAATACGGCGCCGGCAACTTCGATGAATCGCGTCAACTCGCCCAGGAGGCTCTGATGTGGTTGCGAATGCTGCAGCACGAAGACTGGCATCTGGTCGTCGGCAGTTCCCAATGGGGACCAGCGTCGACGCCATTCAGTTGCAGCTTTCAGACGCTGCCTCAACATGTGCGCATGCGTGACAACTTTCTGAGCGCCACAACCCGATCAGACAACCTGCTGCTGTCGGGATCGTTCGACGACTACGACGCCTTTCGGGCAGATGATTGGACCATTTCTCCCGGCGTCGTAGCCGAACAGGGCTGGCGTGGGTCGTTGGTCCCGACAACAAACCCACCTGGCTATTGCTTGCGCGTCGAGGCCTCGCCAAGTACAATCGAACGTCTCTCCAGTCGCGAAGGAGCTGCAGTCATCGTCGAGTCTCCCCCAGTGCATGTCCAACATGGGCAGGTGGTCGCCATCTCGGGCAAAATCCGCATCACATCGCTCGAGCCGACATTGCAGGCGGGTGTACTTTTTGGAGACTCGGAACTGGGTATCGCCGCCGGCAGACGCTGGTTTGCGGCCACTCAAGCCGGCTCCTGGGAGTCATTCACGTTGCTGCGCAAAATCAGCCGAACTGGCGACCTGACACTGAGAATGGAAATGCATGGCGCGGGACAGGTCGAACTCGACGATGTGCAGGTGATTTCCATCGAGCCCGGCGAGTGACGGCCCGTTCGGCCTTGGACTTTCAACCGCTGACTTCTGACCTTTGCATTCATGTCCCTCACCGATGCGTTCTTGTTGTTCATGTTCATCGCCATTCTGGTGATGATTCCGACTTGGGCGCGCGGGCAGGATGTCGATTGGCTGAATGACGTCATCACCCCTCCTGCCGACTGGCCGCCACCATCCCGAGATTTGCGTAACGTGCTGGTCGACCCCGACACGCGGACCATCAAGAGTCGAGAGGCATGGATCGTCGAACGCGAGCGATTGCGACAGTTTTGGCAAGAGTACCTGGGGCCGATGCCTGAACCCCCTGCGCTCGATGCCGAAGTGCTACGGACGGAACAATTGGAGTCCGTCACTCGTATCCTCGTCGAATACAACAGCGAGCCCGGTATTCGTGTGCAGGCGTATGTCCTGAAGCCGCTCAACACAGGTGATCGAAAGCTGCCGGGGATCGTTGCTCTGCATCCGACGACAAACCTGACGATCGACGCCATTGCAGGAGTTCAAGGTGGCGAACGCGAACAGACTGGGCTAGAACTTGCGAGGGCGGGCTTTGTCGTCGTCTGCCCTCGCTGCTTTCTCTGGCAGGATGTTGAAAGTTTAGATCAGGCCGTCGAGCAGCATCGTCAGCGGCATCCAGAAACACTCGGCATGGCAAAGATGCTGTACGACGCCCGTCGCGGCGTCGACCTGCTCCTCGCTCAACCTGAAGTGGATCCGAATCGTGTTGGGGGCTTCGGCCACTCGCTGGGGGCGAAGGAACTCCTTTACCTGATGGCCTTCGACGAGCGTGTGCAGGCGGGTGTCGCGAGCGAGGGAGGAGTCGCGTTGGATTCGACCAACTGGGACGCTTCCTGGTATCTCGGCCCGGCCTGCCGTGAGAGTGAATTTCCCCGTGACCATCACGAATTGCTGGCTCTGATCGCGCCGCGACCGTTGCTCATCGTTGGCGGCGAAGAAGGTCCGGGTGCCGCCGATGGCACGCGAACCTGGCCCTATATCGCGGCCGCTCTTCCGGTCTACGCACTCTACGATTCCAACCCGCGCATGGGGCTGCTGAATCACGGCCAAGGGCATCCGCTGACGGAAAGTGCCTTCCACCAGTCGATTGAATGGCTGACTCAATACCTTGCGGAGTAGGTTCTTCGACGGCTTCGCTTGCCCTCTCCGCCTGATGACTTACGATTGTCCGCTGACAAGGACCATCCTGCAGAGTCGTCCGCGCGGAGCCTGCTCATGTTGAAACGAGAACTGATTCATCCTGAGACGCAGGTCAAAGTCGAGTTGTGTCTCGCTCACAACTACATCCAACTGACTGATCCGAGCAAGTCCGCGCACGGAACCCATTACGACTACCTCTCCGCGGGAAAGGCCGACCCCGAGGAGTTCTTTCACATACACGTCCAGCGGTATCTCACACAGGGCTACGTCGAAACCGAAGCCTCGAAGAGTCGCCGCGTGCTGCAGGTTCGCAACGGTGATACTCCGTTGAAATACTGGATCATCGTCATCGATATTGACCTCTGTGAGGTGCAGTACGGCAAGTACCCCAAGTACGGGCACTGGATTCACGGCGGCACTCGCAAGGACTTTGACAGCGACACTCGCGAAGAAGCCCTCGCAATCTACACGCAGCAGATACTCAAGAAGTTGAAGGAAGGTTACACCGAGTATTACCGCCGAGAGAACGAGTACACCGCCCTCACCGATGCGGCTCTCGCAACGGCGGCAACGAAACCGACGACAGCCAAAACCGCGAAGAAGTCCACGCCAGCCATCAATCCAACATCTTCAGGCGACACGATGAACTCAGCCGGCAAACAGCGCTACGAACTCTCCGAAGGCAAGTCCAACAAGTTCTGGGAGATCGAACTGACGGGGAACAGTCATACCGTCAACTACGGGCGCATCGGCACCAATGGACAGTCGCAAACGAAGGAGTTTGCCAGCGAGGCCGAGGCGAAGAAGTCGCAAGATAAACTGATTTCGGAGAAAGTGAAGAAGGGGTATCAACTCGTCTCGTCCTCTGATCCCACCCCTGCAGTAACGGTAGCGCCACCCAAGCCAGCCGCCAAGAAAACGGCGGGCGTCAGTGAACAGCCTGCCGCGAAAACCAAGTCACCCGAGGCGACATCAGCAAGCTCTCAACCAAACTCGAACGTGATTCGAGAAGTGCTGGGCGAGATCGACCTCAATCCCTGGGAGATTGCCTCGGTCAGGTATCGCAAGCAAGGTGCGATCTCTCGTGGTGAGCCAAGACCGTTCGATCAAAAGCAATGCT
The DNA here is from genome assembly GCA_942492405.1 of uncultured Planctomycetaceae bacterium. Lineage (GTDB taxonomy): Bacteria > Planctomycetota > Planctomycetia > Planctomycetales > Planctomycetaceae > JANNSB01. The sequence goes on along the minus strand of CALOES010000048.1, from coordinate 23,712 downwards.
GCCAGATCCTGGGTACGGTTCAGACCGAGCAATACGGTTGGCGCTGGCGTTGGGACTTGATCAATCTCCCAATAGCCTTGACTCGCGAGGAAGCCCACTTCTGGCTGATGGCAATTCTCGACAACCCCACGCGTCAGACCCCGAAGCAGGTCGCCAAGGACTTTCGCAATCGCACGTTCAATGGCGTTGTCGACTTCAAGGGCCTGGCCGAGCGACTGTTTCGTCGCGGGCATCATGGAGTCGATCCCTCGATCATGTTGCCCATGACGGCGTTGTTCGAGCTGAGCCAAATCGTCGAATTGATACGCCAGGATCCCGACTTCTCGCAACTTCCAACCCATCAGACGCGCTATGACTACCGCACCGATGTCTGCGACGGTTTCGCACTGTATGTCATACCATTTGTTGAAGAGACCGACCTCGACTCAATTCGCGCTGCGGTTCGCAAGGAGTGGGATCCCACGCAGACACCCGCGACCTACTACCACTCCTTCGACGGCAGTTACTACCTCGCGGCAGCATTGGGGATGCATGATGAATCGCAGGATGTCGTCTCGCGCATTCCCGATGACCAGTATCAGGCGAAGCAGGGGGAATGGGTCGACCATTACCAACGTCCGCAATCGCTGATCTTTGGACTCGGTTCTGCGGAGGAAATGGCCCAAGAGATGCGCCGTCTCAAACTCAAATTGCGACTCCCGCGCTGGGTGCGACGCTTCCTGGCGGCCACGGAGTTCTCCGCGCTGGACATTGTTCACGACACGATCATCAGCGAAACGAACAAAGAACACGCCGCAAACTTGTTAGATGCCTTCACGATCGTGCATGCACCCGAGGCAGCCGAATCGATGCTCGATCTCAAGCTCAACTCGAAGGCTCCGGCGATCGCTCGCGACTGGCTCAGCACTTATGTCGGTTGTGCCGTCACAGGTCTCGTCGAAACCGCCGGAGGCCGAGGGAAACTGGCCGATGCAGCGATTCAGTATCTGCGGGAAGCGAAAGCCCTGGGGCATGCCGACCTGGTGGAAGCGGCCGTCGCCGCACTTCCCGACTCCGACATCAAAGCGAAGGTGACGCGAGACGTCGTGCAGCATCAGGAAAAGGTCTATCAACCCTTCGACGAGGCCACGACGCCCGAGTGGTATAAGCAGGCCGAGCTCGACACGATCGCGACTCCCAAGGTCAAGCTCCCCAACTGGGCCTTGCCTGCTGTGTTGCCGCCGATCGTGGTTGGGGAACACAAGCTGAACGATCATCGAGTCGAGACGATCCTCAAGCTGATGGCCAAATCGAAACTGGATGATCCGCCTGCGCTCATCAAAGCGTTGAGGGAGCATGCCAATCGCACCTCGCTCGATGCGTTTGCGTGGAAACTCTTCGAGTCGTGGATGGAAGATGGATCCCCCTCGAAAGAGAAATGGGCACTGCTTTCCATTGGATTCCTCGGTGGCGATCACTCAGTCTTGAAATTAACGCCGTTGCTTCGCGTCTGGCCCGGTGAAAGCCAGCATCAGCGGGCGGTTGCGGGACTCGAATGTTTGCGAGCCGTCGGCAGCGATACGGCTCTCATGCAGCTCAACGGCATCGCGAACAAGCTCAAGTTCCAGGGGCTCAAGCGTAAGGCTCGCGAGTTCATGGGGGAGATCGCGACAGCCAAGGGACTCACTCCTGCCGAACTCGAAGATCGCATCGTCCCAGATCTTGATCTCGACGAAAGGGGCTCGCGCGAGTTCGATTTCGGCCCACGCAAGTTCAAATTCGTGCTGAGCGCCGAACTCAAGCCGATGATTCGCGATGAAGACGGCAAAGTGAAGAAGGATCTTCCGAAGCCCGGCAAGAGCGACGACACGCCCACGGCCAACGAGTCTGTCGCGCAGTGGAAACTTCTCAAAAAGCAACTCACCGAAGCCATTAAGGTGCAAGTGCCCCGCCTGGAGCAGGCGATGGTGACGGGCCGACGCTGGTCGGTCGAACAGTTCGAGTCGTTCATCGTCAAGCACCCGTTGATGGTGAACTTCGCCCGTACTCTGCTTTGGGGTGGGTACGATTCAAGCGGCAAGCTCACTCACACGTTCCGCGTCACCGAAGAGCAGGACTTTGCCAACGTCGAAGACGATGCCTGTTCGCTGGAAGGGGTCAACCACGTGGGGTTGGTCCATCCGGCTCATCTCGACCCGCAACTCGCGGCAAAGTGGGGCGAAGTCTTCAGCGATTACGAAATCGCTCCCTGCTTCCAGCAGTTGGGACGCAAGGTCTATCGACTCAATGCCGATGAGGTGACGCAACCCGAAATCACGCGGTTCAATCATGTGAAGATCAACCCGATGACGCTCGTCGGCATGCTCGACCGCATGGGCTGGGCACGTGGCATCCCCGAAGATGGCGGAATGTTCCACGAGCACTCGAAAGCCTTCTACGGCGCGAACGTCACGGCCTACTTGCAGTACGAAAACGGTATTCCCATCGGCTACATGGAGGGTTGGGAGGACCAGAAACTCTCCGGCTGCTTTTTCGCCCAGGGGATCTTTACTCCGCAAATCTATCCCAAGCACGACAACAAACTTCCCCTGGATCGCGTCGATTCGGTGGTTCTCAGCGAAGTGTTGAGAGACTTGTATGCGATTGAATCGAAGGGAACCCAGTAGAGGTGATGATGCGAAAACCCTCTCGGTGGTCAATGCGCTCGATAGCAGCCACAATGCGGGACGCAATTACATAAGTCGATTCCATAGCATGGATTGATGGCCAAGCAAAAGTCTACCACCACGAAAGACGGTTCACAGGTCGTGTGCCGAAACCGTCGTGCGCGGCATGATTATGACATTCTCAGCGAACTCGAGTGCGGCATCGTTCTGCAAGGGAGCGAAGTCAAAAGCATTCGCGACAACCATGTCGTCATTGATGAAGCTTATGCCCGCCTCGAGAATGACGAAGTCTGGCTGATCAATGCCGACATCGCCGAGTATCCGCAGGCGAGCGTCTTCAATCACGAACGCCGCAGGCCGCGCAAACTGCTGATGGCCCGTCGCGAGGTCCGCAAGTTCGCCGAGTCGGCCGGCAAGAATGGGCAGACACTCATTCCTCTCGATGTCCATTTCTCGCGCGGGCTCGTCAAGATTCAACTCGCCCTCGCCAAGGGCCGGCGTGAACACGACAAACGTGAACGCATCAAGAAGAACGACGCCCAGAAACAAATTCGCGACGCGATGACGAAGCGCAAACGCACATAGTATCACAGTAGTGGAAGTCGTGAGACTTTCAACCGTCGTCCCGCAATGCATTCCGTCGGAACTCTCACAAGTTTCGCTACATGGATCAATAGAATGAGCTACATCCGCATCGGTGCCTTGAAAGAGGTCGACGACTTTCGTGAGGCACTACGCCAACTGAGTCTCAACATCCCCATTGATGACGTGCCTCTGTCGGCTGCCGAGGGCTCGCCTCTTGCCGGCGAACTCGCCGTGGCGGATCGTGTCGTCGGCAATCGCTGGTGCATTCATCCCATGGAAGGTTGGGACGGCACGCCGGAAGGTCGACCAACCGAGCACACGCTCCGTCGTTGGCAGCACTTTGGCGAGTCGGGGGCCAAGCTCATCTGGGGCTGCGAAGCCGTTGCGGTGCGACACGATGGAAGGGCGAACCCCAATCAACTTCTCAATCGTGCCGAGCATGTCGACGATTTCATACGGCTGCGTCAGACGGTGGTCGACTCCCATCGCAATTCGTATGGAGACGATGCGATCGACGACCTTTTGATCGGTCTGCAACTCACCCATTCGGGAAGGTTCTCGCGCCCCAATCAAAAGGACACGCCTGAACCGTGGATCGCTTATCATCATCCTTTGCTCGATGCTCGCGTTGGAATCGTAGCCAACAACGACAGCCGACTGTTGTCCGACGATGCCATCCGCCGACTAATCGAAGACTATGTTGCCGCCGCCCGCATGGCGCAGTCGACGGGTTACGACTTCGTCGATCTCAAGAGTTGCCACGGATATCTCGGTCACGAGTTCCTGTCGGCTTACACTCGATCTGGTCCCTATGGCGGCGATTTCGAGGGCCGCACACGGTTTCTGCGCGAACTAGTCACAGCCGTGCAGGCCGCATGCCCCGGCCTGATGATCGGCGTCCGCCTGTCGGTCTTCGATTATCCCCCGTTCCGTCCATCCGACGATGGCAGCTACATCGGCACTGCGGAAACTGGATCACCTCCCTGGCCGCTCTTTGGCACCAGGCGCGATGCCCCGTTTGAAATTGATCTCACTGAACCGATCGCACTCATCCGCCGATTGTATGACGATCATCAAGTGAAGCTGTTCAACATCACCGCCGGTTCGCCGTATTACAATCCACACATTCAGCGGCCGGCGTTCTATCCCCCGTCGGATGGCTATCAACCTCCCGAAGACCCTTTGATCGGCTGCGTGCGGCAGATGCAGGCGGTGCACGAGATCAAGCAGGCGCTGCCGAGTGATGCCATCGTCATCGGGTCGGCACTCTCATACTTCCAGGAATACCTCCCTCACATCGCTCAGGGAGTGGTGCGGGACAATTGGATGGACGCCGTCGGCATTGGCCGACTCGTCCTCAGCGACTGGCGTTTCCCCGACAAGGTGCTGAAAGGCGAAGACATCCGCGCCGACAAGAAGATCTGCCGCACGTTCAGCGACTGCACCACCGCCCCCCGCAACGGCCTGATCTCCGGCTGCTACCCCCTCGACTCGTACTACAAAGACCTCCCCGAGGCGATGCAGGTGAAAGAAGTGAAGGCGGGATTGAGAAAAGGGAAGTGACGACGGGTCGCACTGTTGAGTTGGTCGGCCCGCTCGACGCCCCAATTGTTTCAGTGGAGATATTTTGCGGCCAAAATCCTACTTGGTCTGTGTCGACGAAGAGGCGATCCGCAGATTCTATGAGCAGTCTAAACCCGGAAAATCCGGCCTCCAATTGACGCCGATTGATTCATAAGCCTAGACTTATGAAATAAGGGCGGTGTGACCGATCTCACCTGTGGCGGCTCGGATGGGCGCGACGGGGAGAGTGCGTTCGGCGGTTCGATTGCCAGTCTGAAATTCAACACGGTGTCAGGAGCCACGTATGTTGACGATTCTTGGCGACAAACCCCAATCGGGTTTCTGTGACGGCTTTTCGCGTCGCGGCTTCCTCACCATTGGTGGGTTCGCTCTCGGTGGGTTGGCCCTGCCCGATGTGCTGCGTGCCAACCCCGAAGACCGCTCGCATAAGGCGATCATCAACGTCTACCTTCCGGGTGGGCCGTCGCACCTCGACATGTGGGACTTGAAGCCCGATGCGCCGCGCGAGATTCGTGGCGAGTTCGTGCCGATCCAGACGACGGTGCCGGGGATCGAGATTTGCGAGCTCTTCCCGCGCATCGCCAGCATGATGGACAAGTTCATTGTCGTGCGATCGCTCGATGATTCCGACGGCCGTCACGATTCGTATCAGTGCATGACGGGCCGCAAGGTCAACGATCGTCAACCGCCCGGGGGCTGGCCATCGGGTGGCGCTTGGGTGTCGCACTTTCAAGGTCCGGTGACGGAAGCTGTCCCGCCGCATATCGCCTTGATGTACAAGACCGGCAACGGCGGGTGGGGCGAACCGGGTGAAGGGGGCTTCCTCGGCATGCAGCATGCCCCGTTCAACGTGCTGGGCCGCGAAGCTCGCGGCAATTCCGAGAGCATGGTGTTGCAGGGGATCACGCTCGAACGACTTCGTGACCGTGCCGTCTTGCGACATGCGTTTGACAACTTCAAGCAGTCGCTCGACACGCATAACACGATGGAGAGCATGGATTCGTCGCTGCAACAGGCGATGGGGATCCTCACCAGTTCGCAACTGGCCGATGCGCTCGACCTGTCTCAGGAAGACCCGCGCATACTTGCTCGGTATGGCGAGAGCAACGAAGAGTTCCAGCGGGATGGCGCTCCGCAGATGGTCGAGAACTTCTGCATCGCTCGCCGGCTGGTGGAAGCGGGCGCCCGGTTTGTTTCACTCAACTACAGTCGTTGGGACTGGCACGGCGGCGACGGGATGAACTATCCCAAGTCGCGTGAAGAGTTCCCCAAGCTCGACATGGCTTTGTCGGCTCTTGTTACCGACCTGCACGAACGCGGCCTCGATCGCGATGTGTCGGTGGTTGTGTGGGGCGAGTTCGGTCGTACTCCCAAGATCAACGACAACAACAGCCGCGACCACTGGCCGAACGCCAATGCCTGCCTGCTGGCCGGCGGTGGGATGCGAACCGGTCAAGTCATCGGTGCCACCAACCGCAACGGCGAATACCCCAGCGAGCGACCAGTCCACTTCCATGAAGTCTTCGCCACGCTCTACAAGAACGCGGGGATCGATGTCGAGAACGTCCGTGTCTTCGACGTCGCCGGCACTCCGCAGTACTTGGTCGAACCGGGCAACCTGCCGATGCGCGAAGTGGTGTGATCTGAGCTGCATACGACAGTGAGCCGTCGTTGATTCAGTACCGGCGACTGTTACTCGTCGTACGTGGGACTTTGCTCGAATCGGGGATTCCAAGCCTCGATTGGAAACACGGGCACTTCTATATCGCCCTGTAACCACGCACTCAGGAATCCCGTCATTGATAGGGCGTAGCTCTCGTACTCGGGCCCGCGTGACTCCCAAACAACGACAGTCCACGTATTCTGGTCGCCTTTCGTCCGCCAATACAATCGGTCGCCGTTGTCGGTCACGGCCCAAGGGAGTAACCCGCCAGGTTCGGGGAAGAGTGGCTCCGGAAGCGATTGGGGATACGACTCGCGAAACTCGCGATCTGCTTCAAGGATTAGCCGAGAGCATGACAGCAGATTCAGATGAACATTCTTCTCAAAAGGATTGAATACCCAAAGAAACTCAGCGATACACCCGGTTCCATACATATTGATGAATGCCACAAAGTCGCTCGGCAAGTCGGTACCCAGCATTGAAACGACACCACTCCAGTCGCCGCTAGCAGACAACGGGGTTTCAGGCGCGGGCATAATCGCCAGCAGTTGTTCTAGCGTCGGAACCATGACGGGCTTTGCGAGTAACAGACTGAGGTAACTCGGCGCCGACTCACCCCAGCCACCGGCACGCGTCTTTCGCGAAGTACGTGAGGATTATGTCGGCACCGGCGCGTTTGATGCTCAGCAGCACTTCGAGGGCGGTGCGTTGTTCGTCGATCCAGCCTGCCTGGGCGGCGGCCTTAATCATGGCGTATTCGCCGCTGACGTTGTACGCGGCGAGTGGAACCTCCGGGTAGCGGCGTTTTGCTTCGTGGATCACATCGAGGTAACTGAGGGCTGGCTTGACCATCAAAATGTCGGCACCTTCGCTCACGTCGAGGTCGATTTCCCGCATGGCCTCGCGACCGTTGGCGGGATCCATCTGATAGCTACGACGGTCGCCGAATTGCGGGGCGCTTTCGGCAGCTTCGCGAAATGGCCCATAAAAGGCACTCGCGAACTTGGCGGCGTAGCTCATGATCGGAATCCGTGCGAATCCCCTGGCATCGAGGCCGGTTCGCAGGGTCGTGACCATGCCGTCCATCATGCCGGAAGGTGCAATCATGTCGGCACCTGCCTGGACATGGCTCAAGGCTTCGCGAACGAGGAGTTTCAGGGTTTCGTCGTTGTCGACATCTGTCTTCGCTCCTTCCCCAGTCACAAAGCCGCAATGTCCGTGATCGGTGAACTCGCATAGGCAGACATCGGTGATCACCAGCAAGTCTGGAGACTGCGCCTTGATGGCCCGCACGGCTTGTTGCACGATGCCGTCGTCGGAAGTCGCATCGCTGCCAACATGGTCCTTATGTTCAGGGATTCCGAACAGGATGACGGCCGGGATTCCCAGGCTGACAATCTCTTCAATCTCGCTCTGCAGCAGGTCGACCGAGAATTGAAACTGGCCGGGCATGCTGTTGATCGGCACTTCCTGACCCGAGCCGTGCCGAACGAAAAGAGGATAGATAAAGTCGTGCGGCGAGAGAGCCGTTTCCCTCACAAGATTGCGAAGGGCCGGATGCTGACGAAGGCGTCGAAGTCGCGTGTCTGGAAACATGGATGATGCGTCGAGATGCGTGGTCTAATTCGATTGAGATCCCGATTGCTTCATTCGTTCAGTTTCTGCCTTCAGTTCCGCGACCCTGGCCTGCAAGGCGCGCTGGCGGTCCTTTAGCGAGTGCAGCGAAGGCATGTGATGGCTGCGAATGGCCAGCAAGTCAGCGAACCCGAGGAGCAGCACCCAGAAAGTGAGGACCAGCACCAGCAACCAGTACCACCCCAACCACTGCAACTGGGGATTCCGCTCGATGAAATAGTCGCCCACCGGGATCATGATGCCGATCACGCCGAACAGCAGGCCGACTTGAAGCCGCCTGCGGTACTGTCGCCCGTAGAAATCTCGTTCACGAGGATTGACGCCGGGGTCGTTTCGGTGCCGTTGCCATGCCGAAACGACGCTTCGAACGCAGAACACCGAGAGTCCCACGAGGAATAAGCCGACAACCAGTCCGGGTATCCATTGCTGGTCGGCTAAGAGCGTCATGGGAAGCAAGGGGGGAATGAAGTCTCGAAAACAGGCGAGATTGCGATGTCAAAACTCAAATTTGATTTGCTGCGGCACTTCCCCGTCGGCGTTCTCCCTCAACGGGTCGAGCAATTCCTGGAAACGCGGGTCGTCGCGCAAGCCATCGAGGTCGGGGTCGGTGTCGAGCAGGTCGAAATCGCTGGAACCGATTTCGAAGGTCCGTGCCAATTCGTCGATCGCTCGCACAGCGAGCTGCTCCCGAAGCTCGGCATGCTCTTCCGCGTCGGGTCGAGCGTCGATGGCCTTGATGCCTCGACCGCAGACACAGGCGGTGTTGTAAACAAACAAGAACTCCTCGCGAAACATTTCGTAGTGCTCGTCGACCATCGACAACGCCGTTTCGACTTCACCGCGTGAGGCGAGAATGCACGCCACGCCCGTAATGGCATGCGAGTCATACGGATCGATCTCGAGTGCCGTGCGAAAGTCCTGCTCGGCCTCGTCGAGCTGGTTCAACTGCAACCTGGCGCCTCCTCGCGCCGAATAGGCCTGTGCATACCGGTCGTCGATCTCGATCGCAATCGTGCAAATCTCGATGGCCTTGTCCCATTCCCCGGTCTGCAGGAATGGCTCGGCCTGGCTGATGACCATGCCGGCCGGAGACCGTCGGCGAAGGTTTTGCAGCAGGTTGATGGCGAATCGCTGGCGGCCGGCATCCCCAGAGTTGCGGGCTTCGATCAAGATCTGTTCGATCTCCGGGCCGCCGTTGTAAACCACCGATTGGCAGATGTTGTACCAGGTGTTGTTATCTTCTGTGTTTCGCAAGGTTTCGATGACCAGCGCGATCGATTCGTCGCTCCCTTCAATCCGCAGAGCGTTGGCTGCCAGTCGCACTAGGTTCGCGTTGCTCGAATTGAGGCAACGTCTGGCAAGATCGCCGATCTTGGGATGTTCCGTTTGCGTCAGCCATTGCAGGATATTGGACTGTTCGTTCTCGTTGAGATCGTCGAAATCCTTCAGCACTTCGTTGATCGTTTCGTCGTCTGCCATGCGGATCAGCATGACGGCGGTGTCGTTCCGTCCTTGAGTGCTGCCGCGATAGCGACGCAAGAGAGCTTCGACGATGCGCGGATCGGTGTACTGATTAAGTGCAGTCTGCACTTCCGAGGTCAAACCATCGCTATCGATGACGCGGATCGTTTCTTGAATGACGATCTCATGCGCGGCTGGATCAGAGTAAGCCAGCAGTTGCCGAAAGGCCTCAACTCGAATCTCGTCGTTGTCGGAGGAGAGCGCTTCGGTGAGGATTTGCAGCCGATCGGGATGTCCGAGTCGAGCCAGTGCCCGAATTGTCGTGAGCCGAACTTGCGGATCGGGATCGCGTGCGGCTTCGGTAATGTACGAACTCCATTGTACCCGGGGATAAAAGGCGAGAATCTCGATCATCGAATTGCGGTCGATGGTCCATTCTTCTTGAAGAATGCCTGCAAGAGTCTCGTGCGCTAATGGGAATCGCGATCGCGCGAGACCTTCGATGGCCGAACGGCGTTCGATATCGGTCCCCTGGGCGGCCATGTGCGTCAGCGTGTCGATCGCACACGTCTCCGGAAACTCTCCCAGAGCCGAGATCGCGGCGACGCGAGATTCCTCGGATTCCGACTGAGCCAGTTCCATGACCAATGGCAACGCGGATGGGGGAAGGAGATGCGCGCCATGCACGAGCATGGCGGTTCGGCTCAACGGGTGTCCATTCTTGATCTCGTCCATCAGCGCATCCGATGTCAGTCCCGCAGCAACGCTGCGCAACGCGTCAACCACCGCCGACTCTTCGTCCGCGAACATCGGCGTTGATTGCGAGATTCCATTGATCATGCGATTGTACTGAGTGACACTGTTACGTGAGGGGATGCGAACGATGTTCATCTCCCTCATGTCGCCCGGCAACGTCGGAAGCATTGCATTGCTGGAGTAAAACCCGAAGTTTCGCGGCATCCGCGATGTCATCAACCATTGCACAATGGTGTCGTCGACCGGTTCGGCGTCTTCGGGCCAGGCAATCACGAAACGGGAGACATTCTGATTCAGGGAATCGACCAGCGTATTCACGAGATCCGTGGCGTTGATTGAGTTGAGTTCGCCGTTAACTCGCAGAAGGCAGACGCACCCGCCAGGGCCAATTCGTTCGAGTTCGAGTGCGAGAATCCTCGCATGAAAACCCGAGATGTCGGCCGAAATCGTCGTGCTTCCAACCGGCATTCGAAGAATCAGATGTGGTGTCTGAATGCTGCCGGGAACATGCGTGAAGACAAGCCAGACAGAGACAGTTTCCTCGGCTTCGACGCGAATCGTGCTCGGCGTGCGCAGTTCTCGTAACGCACGGCGTGAATCTCCCGTTTGAATTTGAACATGACCGACTTCATCGGTGTTGTCGACAATGTGCAGAATATCTCCATCGGCGTCCAACTCGATATCGGCCGAGCGGATCTCGACATCTTCGTCAGACAGGTTCGTGAGAACCATGCGAGTTACGAAGTAACGCACACCACCGGGACCGTAGGCATTGGTGGTGCCGAAACTTGAATTGTCAAAGAAAACGGCCAGCGGCCCGTCGGTGACAATTGCCTGGCTCCGTTGTTCGTCGGTAAGTTCTTCCGCCTCGGGCTGCGGGTTGTCGGGGTCGGAGAAGCCGCGGCGTATCCAGTCGAACAAGTTCGTGACAGGATCTTGCGCCTCACAGAGTCCGGGGAGGAGCAAAATGCCGCCGAGCAGCGCGACAAGAAACACTCTTTGGGCAGCCATGCATCTCATTGCGGAATTGTCCTTGTTGACTCTCATCAAGGGTCGTGTCTGGAATCTTGCAAATGCACCCTGTTGAATTGGTACGTATTCCATGACGTATCGTCTCAATCTGCCGATTGAGATGCAATGCGCACTTCAGGGAATCGTACTCCCTGTGTGGTGAAAGACGAGCGGAATTATCGCTTGCAACGTCTAAATGACGCGGAACGCTGCCGTTTGCTCAACCCCTCGGAGCGACACTATTTGCGCCACTGCAGGATTTCTTCAAGCCATGCCAGACGGGCCCTCTCGACTCGAAGTTCGACGTTGGAACCTTCGATGTAGCCTTGCATCAGTTCGAACGAGTCGGTCGGATGTGCTGACAGGCCGAACTCGTCGTCCACGGCATACAGGCGGTCGCCGATCGGAAGCAACGAGCCGGGCGCGTTCACCTGACAAGGATCGATTCGCCCAACTTCGGTAAAATCACCTTCAGACTCTTCCCACATGGAAACAATCCCGCCACCGTCAATCTGAAACGTGACCGCACCCTCGGGAAGAAAGACTTCGGGAACGAGCAACCAATCGTGACCATTCGCTTCGACGCAGAGACGACGTTGATCGTCGAGACAAAAGTGTCCGTAGCGAGTCAATGCGATCTGATCGTCGTGCCTGAGTCGAAAGAAGATTCGAGGTTGAGACCGAATCGCCACGTCCCATTGATCTCTGGTTTCGATCAGCGCGCCTTCGGAGACGTCGATGCTGATGCGGTCGATCCGAATGCTGTCATTCTGAGTCGGATCACCAGAACTACTTGTGAAAACCGCATTGCTGAGGATCGGCACGAGGCCGCGAAAGCCTGGTGTCTGAGAGTTCGAGATGTTGTATCGCGTGACGTCGCCCAATTGTCTGAAGACGTCGTGTGAGCCAGCAGTCTCGCGTGCGTCGTTGGACGCGATTCCCGGGGAATCAACTTCGGCCGTCAGCGGATGCAGATCAAAGTGTTCACCGTCGAGCCCCAACCCAATCCCAGCGGACGGAGGCCAATCGCCGCCATTGAGCTGCCACATTCTGATGATGCCGACGGCATCATCCTCGGACAGTCCATTCAAGACGTCGAGCCAGACTTCGGCCTCCTGCTCGGAAAGCTCGGGAGCTTCGCGTGTCAACATTTCCCGCAAGTCAACGGCGACCCCGCTGCCAATCGGTGTGGCATCAGGTGGCGGCAGAAACGTGGGTGGTATGGGGCCGACCCCTTCCGGCGTGATGTTGATCGGCTGCACCGCCAGTTGAGCCTGTTCGCGAGAGTCGGAGACCGGAGCGTAATAGACCTCGCCGAAGCGTTGAGATGCCCGATGGGGGTCCAAGAATTCTTCCGTGGGCCACAGCGGATTCAGGTCGAAAGGGACGAATGCCTCCACTTCCGCCTGCGCCGAGGAATGAATTGTCGACGCACGTTTCCAGAGCGTGAAGTGACCTAGGATGAATCCAGTTGTCACCCCGACCACGATCCCTGAAACGAACGTTGCTTTCCCCGCAGACATCTCCCCTCCCTGGACGAATCTCGACGAATCTCAGCGGTGGACGGTAGTCTAAGGATCGTTGTCGAGGCAATATCGATCGACGCGAACCTGGCGCGGAATGAATCGTGATGCCTCGAATGGCGTCCACGATTTCTGAGAACCAATGAACCAACCGGAACTGATTCTTATGGACAGCGACATTGATGGGGCCACGTCCCTGCTCTTCCTTTCCAAGCAACCAACCTTCCGCCGCGAATGACAGCACAGCCGACCAATCATCTGCTGATCGACGACCTCCAACGAGGTCTGGACGGAATTCGTCAGTCGCCGACCGACATGGGTATTATTCGGATGCTCGTCCGCAGGCCGCAGTCGAACACACGGGAGGTGCTCACGAGCGCCAGACTTGATGCCGAACTCGGCTTCGTCGGTGACTACTGGCACTCGTCCGGGGACACACCCTCACAGGAGATGCAACTGACGCTCATGAACAGCCGTGTCATCGACCTTGTTGCGCAGAAAGAATCGCGATGGCCGTTGGCAGGGGATCAGATCTATCTCGACCTTGACCTGAGCATCGACAATCTCCCCATTGGTTCGCGACTCGCGGTTGGAGGAGCAACCATCGAAGTCGCAGCACTTCCGCATCTCGGATGCAGGCAGTTCGCGGAGCGATACGGCACCGACGCCGTCAAGTTTGTGAACTCTGAACTTGGGAAACAACTCCGGCTGCGGGGCGTGAATGCCCGAATCGTGCAGACAGGCGATGTGCGCGTGGGAGATGTCGCACGCAAACTTCAGACGTTGTGAGTCCAAGCGGTACAACCCACGCAGCGTCACGGTTTTGTCGCGGGTTGCTGGTTCTCCAGCAGATGAATCAATTGGTCGAACTCGACCGGCTTGACCAGATGGTCGTCGAATCCGGTGTTCTTCGTGCGTTCGCGATCACTTTCGCTCCCCCAACCGGTGAGGGCGATAATGCGGGCTGAGCGGCCCTCTTCTCGCGACCGCAGTTCTCTCGCCACTTGATACCCGTCCATGCCCGGCATTCCGATGTCGAGCAGAATGATCTGTGGAGCGTGTTCGTCGAACTTGGCCAGTGCCGTCGGGCCGTCATGGGCGACATGAGGTACGTAACCCTCGAATGACAGCAACGCGGCGAGCGTGTCGGCTGCGTCTTCGTTGTCGTCAACAACCAACACTTGAATTCCAGGACGCGGGATCGAAATCTTGGTGTCGGTGTCGGCCATAATGCAGACCGTCTCCTGCGGAACTGGGAGGGAAATCGCTGGCAATGTGATTGTGAAGCGACTTCCGCGACCTGGTCCTTCGCTGAAGACGCTTGCATTGCCCCCATGTAGCTCAGTGAGTTGCCGCACGATCGACAGTCCGAGTCCGAGTCCGCCGTGATCGCGTGTCTCCGATGGGTTCACTTGTGAGAAGAGGTCGAATATTTGTGATTGAGACTCGTGCGGGACGCCGATTCCGTTGTCGTGCACATGCAGACTGGTGCCAGTGGAGTTCGACTCGACCAGAATACGGATTCTGCCGCGGCGGGGGGTGTACTTGGCGGCGTTCGTCAACAGATTCGAGACGACCTGAGCCAATCGCAATCGATCGGCATGAACATGAACGGGAACCTTGGGCTTCACGAATTGAACCAGATGCTCGTGGTGATCCAGCACCGGCTGACAGGTTTCGAGCGCGGCATCGACAACTTCACGCAAGTCAACGGTCTCGTATTGCAGTCTCATCCGCCCCTTGATGAACCGCGAAACATCCAACAGGTCGTCGACGATTCGAACCAACTGGTCAAGTTGCCGATTCATTGTGCGGCGGATCTGCGACTGGCGCAACACATCGACTTTTCCGCGATCCAGCACCTCCAGTCCCGTTCGAATCGGAGCCAGGGGATTTCGCAGTTCATGGGCCAGCAGCGCGAGGAACTCGTCCTTCTTGCGGTCGGAGTACTTCAGGCGTGCTGAGAGTTCCTCGTTCTCCTTGGCCTTATGTTCCGCGGCACGATGTTCGGTCGCAGAGCGGTGAAACAGCCAGATCGATGCCGCGCTCACTCCCGTGTAGACCAGGAGCGAGACCTTGTCTGCAGGGTGCTCCATCGCGAGGCTGTCGTGGGGCGGGATAATCCAATGGGCAGCTGAGAGCACTCCCAAGACGAGCGCGACCATGGCCGGGGTCGTCCCTCCGAGCCAAGCCGTCACCAAAACCGAGGCGAAATACAAGGCGAACGGGACGCGCCCAACAACCAATGGTTCAAGCTGTATCCTGCCCCAAGTCGCAGCGACTGTGCTGAGCAGAGCTATGATGTATCCGCGAGCGGAATCAGCAAAAGGGGCTCTCATTGTGCATCCTTGTTGAGCCAAGAGTGGTATTCCCGTTACCTCTCTGGACAATAACAACTGAGAAACTGGTTTGCCAGATTTCCAAGCGAAAGTTTTCAATCGCTCTCCAGGGATCGTGAATTTCGTTCCATCAGTCACATTGACTCGGCTAACAGTTTTCTCGAAACTATTGATGGCGCAAGGAGTTCCAGGTCGATCGCGTCACAATTAATGAATATCGTTCGTTGAACCGATGAATCGATCCCTGTTGAGACGATCATGTCGCAGACATCCGCTCATCCAGCGGCGAGGTGTCGCGACACTCGATTACGTGTTACTGCTGGGCATCGTGCTCCCCTTGCTGACCATCGTCATTCCGCAAGGCCGCAGGATGATGCAACTCGTGTTCGAAATGACGTGTACCCTGGTTTCTTGGCCGTTTATGTGACGTAACTGTTGACTCAGCCGGGACCATTCCGTTTACAATTCAAGAGGACGTCCGCTGATAACCAAAGGACGCCGCCCCATGCTCGATTCGAGGACTGACATGGCTCGCAAAGCATCATTTCGCCGACTGCTCGCAAAGATTCACCGCAACGAACGAGGAGCGGTCAGCCTCGAAACGATCCTCATTATCGGGGCGATCGCCATCCCGATTTTGATCTTCCTCCTGAAGTTCGGGTGGCCGCGAATTCGCGACTACTTCAACCAGGGGATGGACAATCTCGAGCAAGAGAGCGACGACGTCATCAACAACTCCTGAATCCAAGCGGTCGGGCATGTTCTGGACCACCGTGGCGATGCTCCCGTTTCTGGCAATCGCCACCTGGACCGATGTTCGTCGGCAGATGATTTTCAATTGGACGATTTATCCCGCGATTCTTGTCGGGATCGCGGTCAATGTGTTGTTCATCGAAGACGGGCTGCAGGATAGCCTGACGGGATTTGCGGTTTGTGGATTCCTGGCGATCGTCTGTTTCGTCTTCATGCCGGACTTGGGGGGTGGAGATGTGAAACTGATCGCCGCACTCGGGGCAGGCTTGGGGTTTCGCGACGGGTTTGAAGCGATGTTATGGACGTTCGTCATCGGCATGACGATGGCGATCGGACTGTTGATCTGGCAGAATGGAGCGTGGAGTTTATTGATGAAGATGGCCGCGCGTTCGCGACATCTTTTGAAAGGGGGGCGGGGAGTGCCACTCAAAGTGAGTGACGAGAAGATGCTGCAGCAACCATTGTTCCTGGCACCGTCGGCACTCATTGCGTTGTTCGTGGTGCGCTGGGAGGTACTACTCGCGGGTCCGTGAAGTAAGACGTTGAGAACGAAGGAGTTGAGATTGAACAAGCAAGACGCTCAACTCGAGAGTTTCGTCGAACGACCACCGCCAACTCCACTCGTGTGGGGAGGTGTTGGATTGATCTCGGGATTGTTTCTCCACCTATTTGCATTCATGGCTGTGATGAGACTTGTGCCACGCATTAACGAGAACTCGCGATCTGTCGTCGATCTTCCGTTCGAGATCTATGCGACGATGCCGACAGCTATCGCGATGGCAGTTACGATTCCTCTGGGTTTCATCAAGCTGGGCACACGACGTATCGCGTTCTGGATCGGAGCCACCCTTGGCATCGCATTCCTGACATTTTTTGGACAATCACTTTTGCAGCGCGACTACATCGGCACGTTCTAGGCCTGCCCCCTGACCAACCGGGTCGCCTTCGGTTTGACGTTAAACGATTCCTGACTCCTGTCCTCTCACGATGCTGCGAGCAGTTCTTATCTCCTGGATACCTTCGCTGATCGCGCTCGGCGCGTCATTCGGGCTGCTGATTCTGCTCATTCGCGGCAGCAAGGCGAAGTTCCAACTGTCGCGAATTCGACAGATTCACACCTGTCAGCGTGGAGGGGTGCAGTCGCTGGCGTTCGTCGTCACATTTCCGCTCTTTCTGGCGATCCTGATGTTCATCGTGCAGGTCAGCCAACTCATGATCGCACTCGTGGTCGTGAACTATGCGGCCTTTACATCAGCCCGTTCCGCCAGCGTCTGGGGACCGGCATTCGTCGACGACTTCTATGCCCCCATGGGAGACGACTTCGACGGGCAAAACGAATTCCCGCCGGGAATCGCGCCCGGAACCGGCAACGCGATCGTGCTCGACATGTCGAGCGTCGACAATATGGGATGCTACAAGTACGACCGCATCTGGCGGTCAGCCGTACTTGCGTGTGCTCCGATCGCTCCTTCTCGTGATGCTCTCGATGGCCAGTCGAGCGGCGTGCTGGGCGGCACTGATCTCGATGAGGGACTGCAGAGATTCTACCCCGCGTTCGATCCGAACTCAGAGACCAATCCGCGTATTGCGACGCGCCTGAACAACAAAGCCGCCTACTCGATGTTGGCGACTTCGGTGCGGCTCAGTTTCGAAGACCGCAACTCCGAACCCCGTGAAGGGACCGTGACGTACAATCCCATCGGGCATCCCATTGTCGAATACTATCCGTCCGAAGTCGGCTGGCAGGATCCGATCACGGTGACGGTAACCCATCACTTCGCGTTACTCCCCGGTCCGGGACGTATGCTCGATCGATTGCTGGTACGACAAGATGGCGCGCCCGATCGCGTCAGCGATCGCATCAATGACCAGGGAAACGGACTCTACACGACTCCACTCACCGCCTCGGCCACAATCACGGCCGAAGGGCTGAGATCGGTTCGCCCCTATGTTTATGACCCTTGACCGCGATTGCACATGACCATCGCACGCATCCTTGACCTTCATCGCAACGAACGCGGGACGATCAGCATCCTGACGACGTTCGCGATGTTGATGTTCACGATGCTGCTGTTGCTCATCATGAATGTCGCTCTGCAGGTGGACGACAAGGTCAAGATGCAGAACGCCGCCGACGCGGCGACTTACTCCGGCGGTGTCGTGGTCGCTCGCGGCATGAACGCGATTGCGTTCGCCAATCATCTGGAGGCCGACGTCTTCGCGGTGACGGCTTTTCTGCGTGAAGCCCGCGATCAGAACGCGGCAAGCGTCGTCCCCGACGTTCTGCAGGCTTGGGTGGATGCCGCCGCTCTGTTCGGTCCTGCGCAGTTTCCCAAATTTATTCCACTGACGAGCGCGATCCCTCCCAAGGCGGCGATGGAGCAGGAACTCGTCACAGCCTGGAGCGAAATGGCCGCCTCAGCCGCGGAGTACGCATTGCCGGTGTTCGAATACATTCTCGGCACGCCGGAGGGGGAGACCGCGGGCACGGACGATCATCTGATCCCGAACTTCCAACGGGTGGTTGTTGAGACAATTCCACAATTGTCGGCCGAAGTCACGATGGAAGTGGCTCTTCGTCATGGGTTGAGCGCCGAGGAGCAGCGAAACCTTTCGCAGCAGATGCGGTACAATCTTGGAGCCGCCGGCGGAGACCGAGGGCCACAGTACGGTGTCTTGTGGAGAACCAGCGTATATCCTGTCGGTGGAACCGATGAGGACGATCCCATGACGCGAACGCTTCCTGTTGTCGATCCCGATCCGATGGGCGACGACTTCTTTCGCGTGCCGAATGGGCCGCAATACCTGACACGGGCACAGCAACGTCGGCACGATCTGGCACACGACTATCTCAATCAGTGGATCAACGATCGCGACCTGCGGCGAGGTCTCGGCTTCTTTGGCGACGAAGCCCGCATGTCGCAGTTCCAGGAACTCTTTCGCATCGCCGCCTGTGGGCAACTCAACGACCTGCTCAACATCGAATACCCGACGACGAACGTCCCCTTCATGCTGCGGAACGACATCGATCAGGCGGTGACGCAGACGGAACTCAATCAGATCCTCGAGGACGACTATACGTATATCGGAGCCGTCTATCGCAAGCACGTCAACGAGATGGCACCGAGAATGTTCGTGAACCCGAGTGATGAGGGTGCCGATGCGATTACATTCTCGCAGATCACGCTGTTTATTCCGCGTTCCCGCTATCTCTTCCACAACGGCTCCTGGGTCTACTACACATACTATTTTGATGATGTTTCCAGAACTTGGATCCCCGTGCCTCATGCCTACACCGACGATTGGACCAATGAGTGGTCGTTGTTCAATCAGAACTGGATGGTCAAACTCGTTCCGGCGACGGCGGAATCGGTCCCGTGGATCCTGGCAACGCATCCGGGCGGCATCGTCGACACCCGCCTCCCCGATCTGGGAAACCCGACGATCGAAGAGATCAATGCGATCAGCACGCATTGAAGTGGCGGGTCAGAACGGCCACATCTGCGGGATGATCACGATCGAAACGGCCCAGAGAATGACGCTCAGGGGCGTGCCGAATCGCACGTAGTCGCTGTAGCGGTAGCCGCCGGGACCGAACACCATTAGGTTGGTTTGATAACCGATCGGGAGCGCGAGACTGGCGGCGGCGGCCACCATCACGGCGATGGCGAACGGAAGAAAACTCACGTCCAAAGTCGCGGCGGTCGCCAGCGCGACGGGAAAGACCAACACTCCGGCAGCTTTCGCTGTGATGAGATTGCTGAAGACCATCGTGATGCCGTAAACGATTGCCAGGGCGAGGACTTCGTCTTTTCCCGCGAACCCAATCAGCAGGCCGGCCACGAATTCTCCGGCGCGGCTGTGCTGGGCATCCATCGCGACGCCGATACCGATGCCGGCCCCCATCGTGATGAGAATCGACCAATCAATCGCCCCTTTCGCCTCGGTGGGGGAAACACATCGCGTGGCGAGCATGACAGCCGCGGCCAGCAGCGAGGCTTCGAGCATGCCGACGCCGAACACGGTGACGAGCAAGACCAACCCAACCATCACCGCTTGAGCGATCCAGGCCAGTTCATACTTGGGAGGAGTCGAGCCTTCGATTCGGCTGACGAGATAAAAGTCCCGCGAATTCCGCTGCAGATCGGCAAACGTCGCATGCGCCTCCAACAGCAATGTGTCGCCCGGAACGAGCGTTATATCGCCGATCTTGCCCCGCAGTCGTTCGCCGTTGCGTGAGACCGCGATGACGGCGGCATTGTAGCGTGTGCGAAATTTCGCCTCGCGAATCGTCCGATGCACCACGGGACATGTACTTGATACGACCGCTTCGATCAGGCACCGTTCCGATCGAGGACTGTCGAGCTTGAACACCTGATTCGTAGCCGGCTTGAGTCCGGGGATTCGCTGCAGGTCGACAACCGACTCGACGACGCCGACAAAGACGAGGCGGTCTCCTGCCGAGAGGAGTTCCTTTGGTGAGACGGCAGCCAGAATGTGTCCCTCGCGCTCGATCTCCATCAAATACATGCCCGGCAAATGCCTCAGGCCCGCTACTTCGATCGACTTTCCGACGAGTGGGCTGCCTGCTTCCACCAGCATCTCGACCGTGTATTCGCGCGGGTCGTCTAGTTGGTCGAGTACGGGTTTGCGGTTCGGTAAAAGCCACGCACTCGTTGCCAGCACGTAGATGATCCCCACCACCGCGCACGGCAAGCCCACCTTGCCGATCTCGAACAATGACAGGCTCTCGTGGCCGGCATCGATCAACAGCCCGTTGAGGACAAGTGTCGTGCTGGTGCCGATCAATGTGCACAACCCGCCGAGGATTGCAGCGTAACTCAATGGCAGCATGAGCTGTGAGACCGGCAGGCGGCACTTCTTGGCCCAGTCATCCAGCACCGGCATCAGAATCGCCACGACGGGCGTGTTATTGAGGAACGCACTCATCGCGGCGGTCGGGAGCATCACGCGTGTTTGCGCCGATGCTCGCGACTTCGGCTGTCCCAGCACATGTTGAATAAGGAACGCGACTGCCCCCGTTTGTTGCAATCCCTCGGCGACGACGAACATGATCGCGACCGTGATGAGTCCCTCATTCCCGAAGCCGGCGAATGCCGCTTTCGGTTCGACGATACCGGTCACGAGCAGAATCGTCAGGCAACCCAACAGCACCAGGTCGGGGCCGATGCGAGTCGTCAGTAGAAACGCGATCGCGCACAGCACGACGCCGAGAGTCACGCCAACTTCTGCATTGAATGTGACCTGTGGAGGTACAACGCCGACTGCCTCCGCAGCATCGGCGAGAGGCAAAGCCCAGGCAAGAATCGGTGTCGGCCAGTCCAAGGGAGTTCCTGCCATCATTGGCATCGACGCGATGCGAGCTGAACTGTCAACTCGTCTTGCAAATCGCCTCGATCACTGCATCGTGCAACAGTCCGTTCGTCACCACAACCCCGCGGTTGTTCGCCAGCGTGCGACCGTGAGTAAATTCCAGTGGAGCGCCGGCAATGTCGCTCACCTTTCCCCCAGCTTCCTCAACCACCAGCACGCCCCCGGCATGGTCCCAGATCTTCTCCTGATAGTCCGCCCGTGTAGGCAATCTCAGATAGATCTCCGCCCCGCCGCGTGCGACGACGCCGTATTTCGTCTGACTGTCGAGCCGGACGGGCGGTTGAGCGATGCCCAGGTACCTGGCGATCTCGGCGGATTCGTCGTGAGCGCTGTGGCCTGATTCAAACGATTCACAGAACCTTGCCTGACTCGAATCGGCGGTCTGGCTGACTTTGACAGGTTGAGGGGGTGAGTGCAGCCTGTCGATCACGTGTTGACGGGCCCCCTGCCCCTTGATGGCGGTGAAGATCACGCCGCGCTGGTCAGCGTTGTCTCCGACCGGCAGATTCGGGCACGCAAGCGCGGACACCACGATTTGGCCGTTGATGATCAGAGCCAGCGACACCGCGTACTGGTCCTTCCGCAAGAACCCTTTCGTGCCGTCGATGGGGTCGAGCGTCCAGAAACGGGACGAATGCTCGGTGGTTCGTCCTTGATCGATCCAGCCGAAAACGTCGGCGAGAGACGCTTCAGGGATTGCGGTACGAACCTGATTAAGCACCGCTTCGCCCAACCCCTGATGTTTGCCTCCCCGCAGGTCGGCCGAGTCTTCTTCTCCAATGACCGGATCATTCGGAAACGCATCGTGAAGCCGCCGGCAGACGATCGCCTGCGAGGCATAGTCGGCCACAGTCACCGGACTGCGGTCGTCCTTTTCAGCCGACTCGACGATGCCCGACTGCACCTGTCTGCAGAGCGCTGCAGCCTCGGCTACGGCCGACAGAGCGACATTCAGTTCGTTGGAATAGTTCACGTCAGCGTCAATCCGTCAATCACCAAATGACAAATCCCATTTTCTCGAACAGGGACTACGCTCCAAGTGTGCCAACCACCTTCTTGGCCGCATCGGTGAGATCGCTGGCCCCAATGATGGCTCGCCCACTCTCTTCCAGCATTTTGCGAGCTTTCTCGACATTTGTCCCCTCGAGTCGAACGACGAGCGGCACTGTGATGCCCACACTGTCATAGGCCGCCAGCAGCGCCTCGACGATGGTATCGCACTTCATAATCCCGCCGAAAATGTTGACGAGAATCGCTTTGACGTTTTTATCCGCCAGGATGATGCGAAAGGCCTCAGTAACCTGCGTGACATTCGCGCCGCCGCCGACATCAAGGAAGTTCGCCGGCTCGCCTCCATGCAGCTTGATGAGATCCATCGTGCTCATCGCCAGGCCGGCTCCGTTAACGAGGCAGCCGATGTTGCCGTCAAGCTTCACATAGCTGAGCCCGGCATTGTGGGCCTGGACTTCGGTTGGTTCCTCTTCGTTAAGGTCTTGCAGACTTGCAAAGTCCTTGTGACGGAACAAAGCGTTGTCGTCAAAGGTTACCTTGGCATCGAGAGCCAGAAGTTGTCCGTCTCCAGTCACGACGAGCGGATTGATCTCCGCCATGCTGCAGTCGTTGTCCGCAAAGAACTGGCAAACCTTCGGAAGGAAGACACCCGCCGATTTCATCGCGACATCATTCAGACCAAGGGCGTACCCGAGTTTGCGGACCTGAAAAGGCTGAAGTCCCATGTCGGGATCGAAGTGTTCGCGGATGATCTTCTCGGGATGCGTCTCGGCCAGTTCTTCAATCGCCATGCCTCCTTCCGCGCTGGCAATGATGACCGGCAATCCCGCTTCGCGATCGACCACGATGCCCAGATAGAGTTCGCGCGCAATGTCGAGACCTTGTTCGACGTACAGTGTCTGGACGACCTTGCCTTCATCACCCGTTTGAATGGTGACGAGTGTCGATCCCAGCATACGTTGAGCATGCTGCCGGGCTTCGTCGGCCGATCGCACCAACACGACGCCTGGCTGTTCGGGATGCTCCTTAAAGCGCCCTTTCCCGCGACCGCCGGCGTGAATCTGGGACTTGACAACCGCGACCTTGGTCCCCAAGGATTCGTAAGCCTTTGCAGCTTCATCGGGTGTGCGTGCCACAATCCCCTTGGGAATCGGCACACCGGCCTTTGCGAACAGTTCCTTACCCTGGTATTCGTGAATCTTCATGCGTTTTCCTGCCGGATGAGGATACCTTGCGAAGCCGTACAGATAACAGCGAGGGCGTTTGCTCACAAGGAAGACGCCGCGAGACGATCCCTGCAATGAGCCGCTCCCTCAGATCTCGTGGATAAGATGCGTGGCACCCGGGATTCG
>CALOES010000047.1:0-11476 GCA_942492405.1 uncultured Planctomycetaceae bacterium | reverse complement strand
AACTCAAATGGCTCCTTTTCCCTGGGCTGAATTTGCATGCGCGGCTGAGGTTTAAACGGGTTCCGGAAGAACTCGGCAGGCCGACGAATGGGGAAGTGCGGACGGTGCTCGATGCTGGTTGCGGCAATGGGATGTTGTCGTATCAGGCTTACAAGCGGGGCAACCGGGTGATCGGCGTGTCGATCAAGTCGGAAGTGCAGCGGAACAAGAAACTCTTCAACCAGTACCATGCCATCTCCGACGAGCAACTCTCGTTTCGCGATCACAACCTTTACGAAATCGAGAAGTTGGGAGAGCAGTTTGATGAAATCATCTGTTGCGAAGTGCTGGAGCACATCAAGGGAGACGAGCAGGTCGCTCGCAGTTTCTATCAAATCTTGAAACCGGGCGGCGTGCTGCATCTCTGTTGCCCGAACGCCGAACACCCTCACCACGCCAACTATCCCCTCGACCCGGAAGAGACCGGCGGCCATGTGCGTCCCGGCTACACCTACGAAAGTTACAAGGCCTTGCTGGAGCCAATCGGCTTCCAACTCTCGGACCCGATAGGACTCGGCGGACCGATCCGCCAGGGCTGCAATAAACTGATCACTCGCTCACAGGAAATTGCCGGCCTGACTCTCGGCCTGCCACTCTTCTTCCTGCTCGCCCCCTGGGCAGCTTTCGACAGTGCCTCGCCGCGTGTTCCGTACAGTTTGTACGTGAAAGCGACCAAGCCAGCCCCTGCCGGCTGATCACTCCCAGCGTCAACTCTGCCACCGACTGGGACCGAGGTGCGTCGCGGCTATGCTCAGCGGCATTCGCTACTTTCGTCAGGGGCGCGTCTCAGTCTCGAAACGCGTCGACGATCTCTGGGGAGCCGAGGTCGAGGCGGTACATCACCTGGTTGTAGTTGTACCGGGGTGTTGGGAACGACGCCGTGAAGGTGTTGCAGTACGTCCCCTCGAAGTAGATCACGCGGCCGCCTTCTTCGTCGAAGAACGGGTGATGACACGGGTTGTAGAACGTCTGCTTGTCGTGCGAGAGGATCTTGATCGCCGTCTCGAACGGCCCCTGCGGGGCGTCGGCTTCGGAGTACCAGACTTCTCCCAACATCGAGGGATAGTCCCGATCCATGTTGATTTCGACCGCGATGATGATCCAGCGCTGCCGATGTTCGTTCCAGAAAACGCTGCCGGAATGCAGCGTGACATGCCGTTCGAGATCGTCAGCATCGACAGGCAGGTAGTACGCTTCGCCTGCTGCGATCAGCCCGTCGCGAAGCCAGCGGCGTTCTTCATTGGGGGTGACGGGAGGACTGTCTTGCCATTGCCAATCGAGTTCACCCGCTTCGTCGCGTCGCGGCCGGCCGGTGGATGCATCGACACACGACCACGACTGATATTGTTCCGGGTCAAGCACCTGCGGCAGTGATGCCTCGACACGCGTCGTGGGGTAGGGGATGCCGCTCAGCAGATACTCGGTTCCATCTTCCACGAAGCTGACGGGATGGTTCTGCAGGAAACTCCACGATTCCTCCAAGGGGATCGTTGTGACAACCTCGAACATGTCGCGTTCGTCGTTGTAGACCATCATCCCTTGTTCGTACGGATCGGCCAGTCCGCGGCGACGCGAGTAATGAGTCACCATCTGCTCTCCGGCTTCGGTATCGAGCGTGCAGACGCCATCGATCCAGACGACGCCTTCCGGGTCGGCGACGTCGACCATCTGTCGCGCGAAGCCGTCGGGACCAACGAAGTACTCGTAGTCAATGCCTTCGGAAGGTGGTAGTCCGCCATCCCTAGGCAATTCTGAGGTCGCGCCCGCTGTGCGAAACAGGCCCAGTGGATAGAGCAGCCGATTGGTGTCTCCCCAGAACCAATGCAACTTGCCCTGATACTGCGCCACCATGACCGAATCCTGTCCCGCCACTTGACCGTTGTTGAGTGGGCGTTCGGTGGGCGTCTCGTATCCCAGCAACACAGAGTCACGATAGACGCCGCGACCGGTGCAGCGAAAGAGCCTCTCCGTCAGATTGATGCGATCTAGCCTCACTTCTGCCCGGCCGCCCGGTTCGATCGTCAACCGTACGCCGGCAATGCCGAACCCGTCTTTAGGAACCTCGTACCCGGGTGCGTGAATCGAAAAGAAGATCTGTTCACCCGCCTGTCCTGGCTCCGAATACGCGATTCGACCCGCGTTGTCGGTGACGTGCCGGACATTGTCGACCGTTTCCAACTCCACGAGCGGAATGCCTCGTTCTGTCTGTGCATCGACGACGTGAATCTCGAAAAGCTCGCGAGCCGGCTGCGCCCATGCGTCAGTCGTCGACTGCGACAAGACAACGAACAATGCCGCGGTGACTACGAAAGAACGAAGCATGTCGGCCTTTGGAAAGGTCTGAGTATCATGAACTTGAATTGTTGCGAGATGAACTCACCACCGCGCGCCGCATTCCTTGAACCCCGTGGTCTCTCGCAAGAAGTGATATGTCTCCACCTTCCACAATCGATAGGGGCTGAGCAGTTCGATCGGCAACCGGGCATAGAGTTTGTCGTTGAGACCTTCGATCTCGTCGAGCCGCGAAAGACAGGGGGCCGACACGCGCCAGAGTTCACCCTCGACCGACACGCCGCCCTGAGGTTTCGAGATCAATCCCGGAAACTCGCCGCAATCGACCAGGTAATACACGGGAGCAGTCTTCGCGTGGCCAATGTATTCTTCGTCGCGAAGCAACGACGAACGCGAATGTCCGCGTTTCAAAGTGCCATAGACGAATAGCAACGACGACATCTGAGTTCTGATCCTGAGTGAAAGGTCGTATCATACCGGGCTACGTCCGGAGGTGTAGTCATCCGGCGCTGTGATCCTCTCACGGTTTCGGTCCCATCGGCATGCCTTCTGACTCCCATACTCCTCGCGACGTGCGAATGCGGGGCTTCGAACGCCGATCGTCGGTGGCTGAAGTCTGTGGTTGGATCGATCGGCATGTTGGCTCAAGTCCGAACACGATCGCCCGTCGCGTGGAAACCGTCCCGCTGACAAACGCGTACCAGCGCGTGCTGGCGACTGACCTGGTGTCGCCGCTGGAAGTTCCCGGTTTCGATCGCTCGGCAATGGATGGCTACGCCCTGAGCGCGGAATCAACTATTGGAGCCTCCGACTATTCTCCCTGCACATTTCAAGTCGTCGGTGAATCGTTGCCAGGTCGTCCCGCGTCGGTAACCGTTGGACCCGGTGAGGCGGTGCGCATCATGACGGGAGCCCCGTTGCCTGGGGGGGCCGATGCGATCGTTCCCGTCGAGATGACGCGACCAGCGGCCTCCACTCAATCCGGTCAGCAGGTGTGCATTGAAGTGACGGCAGCGATCGCGGGTGGCAAGAACATCGGCCGCAAGGGAGAAGACGTTACCCGCGAACAAACGGTGCTCAAGCAAGGACGAAGATTGCGGCCGCAAGACTTGGGAGTGGCTGCCTCGCTCGGCTTCGCGAAACTCGAAGTCGTACGCAAGCCGCGAGTGCGTCTGATCGTCACGGGTGACGAACTCGTTCCTCCGGGAGAGCCGCTGGGACCATTTCAGATTCACGAAGCGAACTCGTACATGCTGCAGGGCCTAGTCGCCCGAGACGGTGGTGATTGGCTCGATCAGTTAAATGTGAAGGATGACCGCGTCGCGTTAAAGGTGCATCTAATTGCTTCGGCAGCAGACGCCGACGTGTTGCTGGTTTCGGGCGGTTCGAGCGTGGGAGCCGAGGATCATGCACCTTCACTGATCGCCGAACTGGGTGAGCTGGCACACCACGGAATCGCGATGCGGCCATCGAGTCCGGCCGGCGTCGGTTGCATTGCCGAGACGCTCGTGTTTCTGCTCCCCGGCAATCCGGTGTCGTGCCTGTGCGCCTACGATTTTTTCGCGGGGCTTGCAATCCGTCGACTCGGAGGAGGCAACGGCGCGTGTCCGTATCGTATGGTTCAACTTCCTGTCAGCAAGAAGATTGTCTCGGCCGTGGGGCGAGTCGACTATTGCCGAGTGCGAGTGGACGACGCGGGTGTGTCACCAATCGCCTTGACGGGGGCGTCGATCCTCACGTCGACCACGAAAGCCGACGGATTCGTGGTCATCCCTGCCGAATCGGAAGGCTACGGCCCGGGGAGCTTTGTCAGCGTCTACATGTATGACGAAGCCGGAACGTGAATAGAGAACGGAACGCATGCGTCAACGGTGTCAATTCACCTCACGCGCCTTTCCGACAAGTCATTATTGCCAGTCGATGTTCGTCGTTTCGCCATCATGCTCTCTGTTGCCGCCGATTGCGTGGAGTGTCAGGTCGACTCCCATCGGCGTGAAGGACGAGTCGAGCCAGCCCACGGGTTGCGCATCGCTGAAGTTGTATCCGATGGCAGGCTGGTTAATCAGGAACACATGTTCGCGTTGTTCGATTTGATAGACGTGAGAATGTCCGTAGAAGATCGCCTTCACTTTTCTGTGGGGCTGCATCAACTGGAAGACACGTTCGAAATCAAGCAGGTCGCCGTCGCCGTCTCCCAATGTGTGATGCACGAAAAAGACGACGGGGCGATCGTCCGGTTCCTCAAGGAATCTCGTCAGCCATTCACGTTGCAGCTTGCCCAGCAAGCCGGCCACCTGATTCACGTACAGCAATGAATCGAGAACGACGAATCGCGTGCCGTGCAACTCGAATAGTGAGACATGCTTGTTCTGGACGAGTTCGACTCGGTCCTGTGGCTGCTCGAACACTCGAAAGAAATTCGTTCGATTGTCGTGGTTGCCCAACCCAATATGGATTGGTATCTGCTCAGCGACCGGTTGCAGAAGCTCCTTGAGCACGACGTAGTCATCGTGTTCCCCGGTCAATCGCGCCGCGTCGCCGTTCAGAATGGCGGCTCGAGGCCGTGCGGCCACAACTTGCGGCACAATTTCTCTCAGGTTGTCAGCCGGCACGAATCCACGATATCCATCCGGAGAGACGGCGGGAATGTGCGTGTCCGAAAGTAATGCCAGGCGCGCCACTCGAGACGCATCGTCATCCGCAAAGGCGAACCTCCCGGAGGAATACAATGAGCCGGCAACGGCAGTCGAGGCGGCCAGGAACTTCCTGCGAGAAATCGGAGTGTCGAAGATTCCTGGCATCGGCAATGTTCCTTGTCTGATGGTTTCAGGCGGTTCCCGTGCGAACTGAATCTTCCGATCTCACATGTCACCGTCGAACGGAGCATCAAGAGCGGGTTCGGCCAACGTCCTCAGCTAGTGTCGGGAATTTCGTCTTGAGATGGAAGCGTCTGTTCCTGTCTGGTTTTGGCCGAACGCCATCGGCGTCACGTCGATGAAACTTGACCTTCGGGCTCGTTGCGGTTTCGATAGAGTCTGGGATCAATCGATTCGAGCATCCGATCGATAGCGGGTTGGCCGTCGAGGAATTCCGAAAGAGAGTTTACCACGGAGGTCGATTCGACCATCAACTCGTTGTAACTCACGTTCAGCAACTGGAGATGCGACTGCGCTGGCAACCACTCATAGAGCCGTTCCAAATGTAATGTGAACGACGCTCGCATTTGCTCTCGCGGGGCCGCGGGTCGACCCAGTCGCTTGAGCATCTTCTCTTGCGAGGCCAGCACTTCTTCAAGTTCCCGCTGCATGAAGATTACGCGATAGCGTTCGCTTGCTGGCAGATCGTAGAGCAGTGGAGAGACCATTTTTACGGCCTTGCCGCGGGCCGACGGCAGCCAGGTGGCGTCACTATTCGTCTTCTTGACGCGCTCGAATTCGTAGTACCCGCGCGGGTTGTCGGTATCGGCTTCGCGAATTTCGTCAGTGAGCGGAGGTATCCCTCCCGCCGCCAGCATCTGCATCATGAGTGAAGTGCCGGATCGAGGCAGGCCGGAGACGATAATGATTTCGTTTGAAAGCATGTTGTCAGGAGTCAGGAGTCAGGAGTCAGGATTTGGGAAACAGAATCGATTGTGTGAGACGCGAAGCTAGAGATTGATTGAATTCGATTTGACACTGTCGGATACGCAGCGGTTTTTTCGCTGACTTCTGTCTCCTGACCCTTGACCCCTGATTTCTCAAAGATTCACTCCCAGCCAAGGGCGTGCGATGAAAGCGAAGATCATCGAGGCGATGAACCAGTAGATGAGCCAGGTGCTGCTCCCGACGACCCACGAGGACCGCGCGGGGTAAACCACTTCGATGGACTGCACGACAGAGTCGCTCGAGAAAGGTGTTTCTCGCGGATGAATGAGTGCCGTCGTCCAGTCCCAGTGGGGGCGTATCAGGCTCGTCCGCATGAAGCCGTCGCCGATGGCGATTTCTTTTTCGAATGACTGCCCGGCGACCTCGAACACAAGTTGATGGTATCCGGCTTCGCGGGCTTCGAGATTCCAACTCACCCATTGCTTACTGGGAACTCGCACGGGACCAATTGTGGTTTCGACGGCTGAGTGGGGTTGCAGTTGCGCGTCATTCAGTTCGCTGTGTGCATCGCCAGCAAGCTGCACGGTGACGACGGCCTCTTCACCCACTTGCAGCGGTCGTGCCTGATACCACAGTGCCAGTTGACCAAGGATCAGGCAGACAGGAACGATCATTGCCAGCATCGGAACGATGGCGAAGTACATCAATCGCATCGCTCCCCAGAGAATTCGGCCTTGAGAACGCAGGCTCACTTTCGCGCTGTCGCGAAAGAGAGAGAGCGCCAGTGTGTTCGCCTTGATGTCGGCTCGCACGCGCTTAATCGCCGCTTGATTGGACGTGAACTTGAATGCCACGAGCAGCAGGACACCCGTGATGGCCGCCACCAGAGTGGCCGACATCCACCCCGGCATGATGGCGATCGGCGCAAGGCAGACCGCGCCACAGGCGTTGGCGAGCGCATTCAACCAGACAACAATCTGCGTGAGCATCGGCTTACTCGAGATACCCCAACCCTCGCAACTGATCAGCCACTTGCTGTTCCGCCTGATCGATCCCTTGCCGTTTCATCTCGCTTTCGATGGCATGGGCGATGAACTCGTCAACACTGCTGTACCCCGCCGACGCGGCCGCCTGTCGGGCACGTTCGTAAAGGCCGTCGTCGATTTTGACTTTGCTCATGGTTGATCTTCCTCAACTTTAGGTAACCCGACGCGTTAGCGAGGGCCTCGTGACGTTGTGCAATAGTTAGGTTTGAAACACACTCTTCCCGCTCATGGTTGAGGGAACCCGCAGCCCGAACTCCGTGAGTATGGACGGCGCGATGTCAATCAATGAGGGATCTTCAATTTGGTAGGGCTGATTGCTGAACAACACGCCCGGCACCTCCAGGGCATCGGCACAATGGTCGGCGCTCCAGGCCGACTCGTTGTCGGTCAAGACATCGGGGGTCAACTCACCCAGGCACGTTTCCCACGAGGCTCGGTATCCTCGGGCGTAGCCGACAATCAGGTCGGGAGCGAGGGCGGTCGCTTCGCCGGTGTAAATCTCATCCGCGCGATAGACGTTGCGAATGACTTGCTCGCCGTTGAAGTCGCGGACGGACTTGAGCCTCGCGATGAGTTGCCGGATCAATCGGTCCTGCTCTTCGCCCGGTTCGACGATTCCATCCCGCTCACGCCCCTTGAGGTTGAGATACAGCCCGTTGATTCCCATGCCATAGGCCCGCGTGCGTGACCAGTCGGCGTTCTGCAGAATCGAAGTACACTCTCGCGGATTGAGGTATCCGAAATCCCGCAGCCACGAGTTCAGATTGAACTGCCGACCGAAGTTGGCGAAGCCGTGATCGCTCATCACAAAGATCGTCGAATTGCCTCCGTAGCGATCGTAGATATCGCCAATGATGGCATCGAGCCGTTGATACAACTGCTTGATGTGCCCATAGAACTTCTCCGCCTCCGGCTCCGAGCGCGTCGGATGCGGACCATTCTCTTCCGCATTCCACCAGAACATGTGCGATTGCAGATCGCTGCTGGAGAAGTAGAAGAAGAGCAGTCCATCTTCGTAGTTCTCGACGGCATACTCGAACAACGCGAGTCGTTCTTCGAGGACATTGGTCGCCTGCTTGAGGAACTCGTCATCGACGAAGACTCCGTTCGAGCGCGCCTTGTGATCTTCCTGAAAGCCGGTGGTGTAGAAGAGTCCGAGTTGATCCGAGACCTCCTGCACGAACTCCGGCGGCTCCGAAAGCTGCACCGCGGGGGCGGAAGGATCGATGTTGATCGGCGTGACATACAGCCGGAAGTTCGGGCCCACTTCCTGCAACAGAAATCGACAAATGCCGCTCACATACTGCGTCGGAATAGGTGCCGGCGTCGACAGTGCGAAACTGATCTTGAGCCACGGACTCCACTGTCCTGCCTTAAGCATCACTTTGCGACCTTCAATCTCAAGAAGAGCGGCGTTGGAGGCGCGATCGCGATGGACTTCAACAACCGCTGTTGCCGGTTCCGGCCTTTTGAGCATGCTGTTCTCGGGACCGATCAGCCTGATTCTGGCCGACTCGTTCTCAAACGTGATCCGCGTGCGCGTGCCGCCGCCTTCGTCCAGGCTTTCGGCAGGCGAGTCCTCGCTGAAAAACTGATACGTTCCATAGCCACCCTGCATATCGGGAGTCCCCATGCCGCAAATGCAGCGATGGTGTCCGTATTGTGAGGGGCTCGGCGGGTAGTTCGAAGGCAGGTCGTAGAACGTCGAAGGGATGCC
Organism: uncultured Planctomycetaceae bacterium; assembly: GCA_942492405.1. Classification (GTDB taxonomy): domain Bacteria; phylum Planctomycetota; class Planctomycetia; order Planctomycetales; family Planctomycetaceae; genus JANNSB01. The sequence continues at coordinate 2,798 of CALOES010000047.1, read as the reverse complement.
GGCCGCATCGAGGTAGTCCCAGAAGGGAGTCCCTTGCCGCTTAAGAACTGTCTCCGAGGGAGTATGATTGAACGGCCAGAAGTCGAACTGCAATTGATGGTCGCCCATCTCGAAGTAGCCTTCACCCGGCAAGGTCTCTGCCGCCGAAAAGAATGGCGCACATTGTTCGTGTGGATGCCGATGGATGAAGTCGAAGATGCCATGCGACCCCGGCCCGGAACCGTTGATGAAGTTTGCCCAGGCGACCGGACTTTGCGGCGGAACACTGGTGCCGAGTTCGCTGAAGCCCCCGGCATCGCTCATCTTCGCCAGATTGGGAAGCTGGCCGGCTTGCATCATGCTGCGGCAGAGCCGCGGGTCCATGCCATCGATGCCAATGACGATGACCTTCTTCCCCAGGCTGTGTGAGACGCGATTCACGCCTCCGATCCAGTAAGCGCTCCCCGCGACACCCGCCGCTCCGAGAACGGCAGCGGTCCCCTTCAGCAGGGAACGCCGCTTGATCGGTTTCGTTGCTCCATCTGCCATCAAGCCACCTTGTGTTCTGTCTTGTCTTTCACTTCCACAGCGTCACCGATCGACAGGGCTTTGCCATCCATGTAATCGGGTGCCGGGATGCCGAACAGGTCGAGGACTGTGGGAGCGATGTCGAGCAACCTGGCCTGCTCGCTTGTGATCTGGTGATTGCAGAACAACACTCCCGGCACCACCGATGGATCCACACAGTGATCGCCGCTCCACGCCTTCTTGTTGTCGTGAAAGACCTCACGACTCGTGCGACCGACGGCTGCATCCCAGGAGACGCGGTAGCCACCTGCATATCCGACGATCACGTCGGGAGCTTGGTCCTTATACGGACCGCGATAGACCTTCGCCGCCTGATAGGCCCGCTTGACGGCAATGCTGTCGGTGATGGGATCCTTCAGTTTCATCAGCGTCTCGGCAATCTCTGCACACAACTGCTCGGCTTCTTCACCCGGCTCGACGATGCCCTGATCGAACTTACCTTTGACGTTCAAAAAAATGCCGGTCAGTCCGATGGCGAAGGCTCGCGTCTGCGACCAGTCGATGCCGCCGAGGTGTTCCGCGCCACGACGTTCATCATCGACGACGAGGTATCCGTTCTCTTCGAGCCAGTGATTGAGATCGACTCCGCGACGAAATGTGTTGAAGCCATGATCGGAGATGACCATCAACAATGTGTCTTCATCCGCGCACTTGGCCATTGTGCGGCCGACAAGGTCGTCCATCCGCACATAGAGATCCTCGATCGCCGTGCGAAACGCCTGAGGAACATCGGCTGGTCGGGCGGGATGGTCTTCATCGAGATACCGCCAGAACATGTGCTGCATGCGGTCGGTTCCATCGAAGACGCAGACACACAGACCTTCGGGAACCTTTTCGAGGCCATCAAAGAACATCGCTTCCCGTTCGCGATCGGTGTCGGTGCATTGCTGGAGGAAGTGTTCATCCTCGAGCACTTGTTCACTCAGTCCCCAGGTGTCTTCCGCCAGACCGAGCGTGGCATACGAGCCTTGTCGCTTCGCCAGATAAATCGGATAGACCGCCGGGTATCCGATCGCCATTGCAGGTTGTTCGGGATCGATGTTGATCGGCGTCACATAGAGATTGAACTCCGGCTCGGTGCTGAGCAGCAGAAAGCGGCACACGCCGGGAATCTTCGTGCGCATTCCCACACGAAACGTGACCTGAATCCAGTCGGTGTAGACACCGGCCTGCAATTCATGCGTTGCACCGTTGATCTTGAGTGTGGCGAGGTTCGCTTCGATCGTCACAGTGAATGGCAACTTGAGCGGCCCACTTTCCGGCTGCGTCGGATGGGGCGGACCCAGCAGTTCGCTGGCAATGATGTTCCCTTGTCGTTTGACGTAGAGAATCTCACCACCGGTTTTCTCGGTGGCATCGGGACTGCGCGTGGTGTACTGCGAGAACGTTCCTTGCGTGCCACGCAGATCAGGGACGCACATGGCCGAGAGTTGCACGCCGCGCAGCTTCTCGGGTGGAAACGTAATCGGCACCCGAATGATGCAGTTGAAGATGCCATACTCGCTGAGAACGCTCCAGAACGGCTTACTCTTGCGCAGCATCTTCACGTCAGAGTGCATCCCGAGCGGCAGCTTGAATGGTCCCCAGCCGATTGACTTGCGTGATTGACGAATCTCAACCGAACTCAACTTGGGCTGGTAGGTCTTCTTGTCGGGAATCAGAAAGTCGAAGATGTTGTGCTTTCCGGGGTTCACTCCGGTTTGAAACGAAGACCACGCCACCGGCGAAATGGGTGGCAGAGTGCTTCCTAAGGGTTTGAAGTCGCCGCAGTCACGCAGCTTCGCAAGGTTCGGCAACTTGCCTGCGGTGAGCAGCTTCTGAGTGAGGCCATGATCGAGACCGTCCAACCCCAGGATGACGACTCGCTTGAATCTCGCCTTGCCCGGCGGTCTCTTGCGGAACAGCATGCGTAGCAAGCGTCGGATCGGCCAGAACAGCACCATCGACACCGCCGAAAAGACCGCGCCGAAGATCGCGAGAAACGAACCACCCAATGCGAACCCGGCACCCGGGCCGATGTAGGCCCAGGCATGATTCGGGAACAACGCCACCAGCAGCACAGCCGCGAGTCCACACGAGATTCGCGGAAAGCTGCCGAAGCGGGCTTGAGAGCGATGCATCGATCCGATCGTGTGCAGGCGAGGCGCGCCTGCGGACCAAAATTTTCGTCCCTCACGCGACACCCGACCTGCCTCCACCCCCGCGTCATCGTCGTCATCATCTCTCACAAT
>CALOES010000046.1:0-160099 GCA_942492405.1 uncultured Planctomycetaceae bacterium | reverse complement strand
CGATCTCGGTGACGGTCCCGCGCGCGAACCCCGAGCGGCACCGTCATCCGTCTCCATGAGCCAGGCGGACCGGCTGCCCGCCGAGGCGATGGCGCGCTTCTTCGTCGGCATGGTGCTCGTGCGCTACGGGCTGCCGACCGGGGGCCGTCGCGGCCGCGCCCTCGCAGAACCTCGTCACGCACATGATGTGGGAGATCCCGTCGGACGATCGGCTGGGGTTCGCCGCGGAGAGGCTCGACGTCCCGGACCCGCACGGCCCCCTGAACAGCCCTGCGCAAGTGGCGTCCGCGGCGGGGCAGAGCGTGGCGATTGCAGAAGATGGCCGTGGAAGTGCCAGGTAGTGGGTGTCCCGCCCGAAGCCGCGCCCCGGGCGGCCACGACGACGTACATGCTGTCAGCGCTCGTCGGTCGAGACCTCTTCGAGCCACGCCGCGATGGCGCGCGCCGCATGCGCCTCGCGATTCGCGCGCTCTTCCGCCGTCTCGTCAGGCGCGTGGCATCCCGCGCCGCCGAACGACCAGCCCGGCAAGAGCGCGAGCGGGCCCCGCAGGCCATCCGCAGACCGCCGTTCGCGACGCGGTCGCGTCGAACGAGATCGGCGCGCCGTCGCCATCGCGCGTGGTGACGGTCCAGGGCGTCCTCGTACCCGGCCCACTGCGGGGACAGGCCGAGCAGAAGATGAACAGGTAGCGCCTGGGCCTCGCCTGCCGCGGTGTCCATCGGCCGGACCGGCCCCGAGATCTCGACGCCGTCGCCGGTGCTCGCGAGCACCTGTGCGATGGTGTCCGGCCCCGGCCCGTCGGGTGGTGTCACGGGGCGGTACGCGACGCATCCAGCGAGCGTAGTAATATGTATAATATTTTAATTATTGCATGTAGGGATCTCATTACAATCTCTCCTTAACGTATAAGAACTTAATAATATAATTGTATTTATTTTACAAAATCCCTGCATTTTTAAGGCTTAAATAAGGTCTGAAATGCAGAGATTTTATATTTTATGTGAAAGTTTAATAAGTATTTTTTATCCAATCCTTATCTGATATTGTAGTATTATGCTAAGTTATTTTTCCGTTAAAAAAACATTTCAGATATGGGTAGAATCAGGCCTGAATATCCTTAGAATTCATACTATAACCAAGTGATTTCAATGGGTTTGATTCTACTTTCCACTTATAACAGTTTCAGCCCGGTACAAGGCCTACTAAAACGAAAGCATTTTATGAATTATTGTCATATTAAAAAATACAATAAAAAGCAATAAAACACTGTTAACAAGCATACCAATAGCTAAAGTTCCTGAATATTGCTCTTTATTTATAATTTTTTTTATAATTGTCACAAAATTTATATACAATAACATAGATCCAAATATACTTCCATAAAAACTTAGAATTGACATTTTAATTCCTCCTTTATTTTCAATATTATACTTCAAAGCTTTGAATATTCAACTTTAAATACTTGTTTTTCAATACTCTATTATATTTTGTTTTATGAGTTTAAATAGACTATAGTCTATTTAAACAGTAAAAACATATAGAAATACTGTTTATTTAGAATTACTTTTCTTATTTTTAAACAAATCTTTCATAATATATTGATTTCAAACAAACAAAATCGATATATTTATATTACTTTTGATTCTGTGTGTAAATTAGTAAGAATATTTAATAGTGATTTTAAAATCAATCCTTATATATTATTTCTTAATCATACTCATAGTTTAAACACTACACTTAAAAATGAGGCTTATTAAAATGTTAGCTACTTTTAGGTTAATATTTTTCCATATAACTTAGATTACGCATGCTGAGTATCCGTTAAGAAACTTTTTTGTCTGACCGTAGGGAGTTTAAAAGTTTTAGGATATTCAGTATGTGTAATCTTTAGTTATATAAAAACATTGACTAAGTAGCGGTATTTTAATGAGCCTCATTTTTGCTTAACCACTATATTTTATACTATTGAATCTTTTTTATTTTCTTATTTAACAACCTCCAAAATCTCCCTCTGCTGTTATTCTAAATCCTTTTCTAAACCATCCATTTGAATAATCTATATTTATTTTAGACATATTTATTGAAAGCCTTCCATCTATTAAGAATTTAAAACCTTCCTCTTCTATAAATATATCTTCGTCTTTTGACTCATCCAGAGCCCGTGATAAAACTGGACCACACTCAACCAATAGATTGTCTAAATATTCTTACTGAATGATTTGGTAAATTCTTTTTCTCTAAAGTACGTTCAAGCTCTTTTTTTGCATCTTCGGTTATATTTATTTTCATTTTCGTCCCTCCTCAATACCCCTCAAGGGTATTCTTTTGTATAATTCTATACTTTCATTTATATTTTGTCAAGTATCATCTGGATATACTGGATTTCCCCTTAAAAATCTCACTTACAATAATAAAATTAATATAAGTGCACATATTTGGTTAAAATATAAAGTAATTATTTATATTATAGGAGGGCTCAAAGTGAACAAAGAAGTTATATCTGATACACAGGGAATATGTATTATGACTATGTTCATAGTAGGAACTGCCTCAATGCAAGTATCAGGCTTAGAATCCGAACAAGATTTATGGCTGACCATTATCATGTCAATACTTATAGCTTTACCTATAATGTTTGTATATTCCAGATTATATGAACTGTTTCCAGGAAACAACATATTAGATGTTGCCGAGATTTGTTTTGGAAAATTTATCGGAAAGATATTAATAGCATTATTTGCTTTTTATATGTTAGAAGAAACATTTGAGGTATTAAGGAATGCAGGACAATTCATTAATACAGTTGGTCTTAGAAACACTCCATTAATAATTTCTATAATATCTATAATATTTTTATGCACTTTTGTAACAAAGAAAGGAATCGAAATAATGAGTAGATTCTCAAAGCTTTTTTTAGCCTATACTTATTGGTTTTATATTATTTTTCTCTCTACTTTCAATTCCAAATATGGATCTAACTAATATTTATCCTATACTTAGTAACGGGATAAATCCTATTGCAAAAGGAGCATTTCAGACTCTTATGTTTCCATTTACACAAACAGTAGGATTTACTATAATATTCTCTAGTTTAAAGAAAAAGAAATCTTCTTATAATATATATTTTAAAAGCCTATTTCTAGGAGGTATGTTGGTATTTATAATTTCAGTATCGAGTCTTTTAGTTTTAGGAATAGCTTCTACTACATGTGTATACCATCCTACATATCTTGCCGCTGCAAGAATAAGCATTGGACCTTATGTACAAGGAGTAGAAATATTAATAAGCACAACATTGATATTAGCAGCATTTATCAAAATAAGCATTCTTTTGTTAGCTGCTTGCATAGCCATAACTCACTTATTTAATTTTAAAGACTATAGTTTCATAATAACTCCTATTGCTCTATTCTCACTTAATTTATCTTATTTTATGGTTGATAATATAAAAGAATATTGGGAATGGACAGACAAAGTATGGTATCATTTTGCCTTTCCATTTCAAGTGATTTTACCTGTTTTCATATGGTTTTTTGCTGAAATTAAAAATAAATATTCAAAACAAAAAAAGCTAGCATAAAAATGCTAGCTTTTATTATTATTAAAGACTTTCTTTAACTGCTTTAACTATATCATTAGCTGTTAAACCATACTTCTCTCAATAAATCATTAGGAGATCTGATTCACCAAAAGTATCTTTAAGTCCAACAACTCTTTTAACTGGTACTGGACAATTCTCAACTACAACTTCACTAACTGCTGATCCTAGTCCACCTATTATACTGTGCTCTTCTGCTGTTATTATAGCTTTTGTTTCTTTAGCAGCCTTTATTATTATATCAGTATCTATAGGCTTTATAGTAGGCATATTTATAACTCTTAAAGATATACCTTCTTCTTTTAACATATCATGAGCTTTCATAGCTTCATTTACCATTATTCCACAAGCTATTACAGTAGCGTCAGTTCCTTCTTGAACCTGAACTCCCTTACCTATTTCGAATTTGTAGTTTTCATCGAATATAGTAGGTACTGCTGATCTTCCAAGTCTTACATAAACTGGTCCATTGTATTTAGCTACTTCAAATATGATTTGCTCTGTTTCAACTCCATCAGCTGGAACTATTACTGTCATATTAGGAACAGATCTCATTATAGATATATCCTCTACAGATTGGTGAGATGCTCCATCTTCTCCAACTGTAAGTCCTGCATGAGTTGCACATACCTTTACATTTAATTTAGGATAGCATACAGAGTTTCTTATTACTTCAAAAGCTCTACCAGTTGCAAACATTGCAAAAGTACTTGCAAAAGGAATCTTACCAGCAACTGACATACCAGCTGCAGCTCCAATTAAGTTTTGCTCTGCTATTCCCATATTAAAGAATCTATCTGGGAAATTCTTTTGGAAATCTGCTGTTTTTGTAGATTTTGAAAGGTCTGCATCAAATACTACTACGTTTTCGTTCATTTGTCCAAGTTTTACAAGGGCATTACCGTAAGCTTCTCTTGTCGCTATTTTCTTCATTACTTAGCACCTCCTAATTCTTTTAAAGCTACTTCAAGATCTTCATCACTAGGAGCTGTTCCATGCCATCCAGCTTGATTCTCCATAAATGAAACGCCTTTACCTTTAACCGTCTTAGCTATTATCATAGTAGGTTTTCCTACTGTTTCTCTAGCTGAATCAAGTGATGCAAATATTTGATCAAAATCGTGTCCATCTATTTCTATTACATTCCATCCAAACGCCTTGAATTTATCAACAACTGGATAGATATTCATTACATCTTCATTCTTACCATCAATTTGAAGTCCATTGAAGTCTAAGAACGCAACTAAATTATCTAATTTGTAGTGAGCAGCACTCATTGCAGCTTCCCAAATTAAACCTTCTTGAATTTCTCCATCTCCAAGAACAGTATATACTCTACAAGTAGCATTGTCCATCTTAGATGCCATGGCCATACCACTAGCAACAGAGAATCCTTGTCCTAAAGATCCTGTTGACATTTCAACTCCCTGGAGCTTCCTTTCATATCAGGATGTCCTTGAAGCATTAGAATCTATCTTTCTTAAAGTAATAACTCTTCCTTTTCAAAATATCCTTTTTCAGTAAGAGCACTATATAAAACAGGAGCTGCATGTCCTTTTGATAATACAAATCTATCTCTATCTTCCTTCTTAGGATTTTGAGAATCTATATTCATCTCATCAAAATATAAAGCTGTAACTATTTCAACACAAGATAAAGAACCTCCTGGATGACCTGATTTTGATTCATTAATCATTTGAACTATATTCTTTCTTATACTCGTAGCAACTTGCTTTAATTCATTATGATCTCTCATTTATTACCCTCCTTTTTATATTTTAACTATATATATTAAAAAATTTAACTACCGCTATGATCTCATAGGCTTAAAACCTTCGCCTAAAACCTCATGTACATTTGCAACCATGATAAATGCATTTTCATCTACACCTTTTACTATATCCTTCAATTTCACCTCTTGTGTTCTATCAACTACTACCAATAACACATCTTTATCTTCCTTAGTATACATTCCTCTTCCATTTAGAGAAGTAACTCCTCTTCCTAGATTTTGCATTATTTCATCACTTATTTCATCTGGTTTTAATGATATAACAAAGAATGCTTTAGAATACCCCATACCCTCTATTATAAAGTCAGCCATTTTGACAAGTATATAAAGTGCAATTATAGAGTATAAAGATGTTTCTAGGTTCTTATTTACAAAACCTGCAAGGGTTACTATGCAAAGGTCTATACACATCATAAGCTTTGGTATGCTTATATTAGGGAAATATTTATTTAGCATTGCTCCTGCTAGATCTGTTCCACCAGTTGTTCCTCCCGATTTAAATACAAGACCTATTCCAACTCCTGTAATCAAACCTCCATATATAGTAGATAATAACATATCATTAGTAGGTATGTATCCATGAGACATTTTTGAAATCACTTCTATAAAAAATGATAATGCCAATGTAGCATAACCAGTTTTTGCTCCAAATGCTTTTCCAAGAACTATAACTCCAGCTATAAAAAGCGGAACGTTTATAACTAAGTTAGTTACAGAAACAGATATCCCTGTAATCTTTTTAATAACTATAGCAAGACCTGTGACTCCACCCGGGGCTATTGTGTGGGGTGCTAAAAATAGATCTATTGACATTGCCATTAAAGCACATCCAACAGTTATAAGTATATATTCAATTAATATAGTACTCCAGTGCTTTTTTTTCATATTGCACTTCCCCTTTGTCTATTTTTTGATCGCCACCTGTACAATAAACTTTGGTAGTAACATCATTCTTTTATATCTCCACGGTTCTTTTACAAGTCTATACAACCATTCAAGTCCAAACTTTTGATAGAATTCAGGAGCTCTTTTAACCTCTCCTGCATATACATCAACACTTCCTCCAACACCCATAAGTATAGATGTATTTACCTCATCTTTATATCTTTGAATCCATAACTCCTGTTTTGGAGCTCCAAATGCAACAAATAATATATCAGGTTTTAGTTCATTTATCTTGTTTATAACCTCTTTTTCCTCATCATGCCCTTCATGACCTATATGATGTCCTTTAAAGTAACCATGATAAGATCCTGACTTCTTTATATTAGGATATTTTTTAACTATATTTTCAACTGCTCTATCAGCAACTCCAGGCTTTCCACCTAGTATGAATATAGACTTATTGTTTTCGTTACAGTAATTAAGTATATTCTCCATAAGATCAATTCCTGTAACTCTTTCCTTTAGAGGATTTTTTATTATTTTAGAAGCTATTACAAGACCTATGCCATCAGGTATAACCGATCGCCTTCTTTTTACGCAAGCCCCATGGCGGTGGCGATCCCTATTCTGAGGCCGGTAAAGCTTCCCGGGCCGGTCGATATTATGCTTTATACAATCGAGTTGATTCGAGTGAAAGACCCGCCTCTTCGGTCCATTTGCCATAATAAACCCGGTAAGCAGTTCACAATGTGAAGACCGTGAATCCTCGTGACGTTCGTAGATATGTTTGCCACCTGTAATAAGAGCGGCGCTCAGACGTTCTGTGGCGGTTTCGATTCAGTATTGTCATTAATTTACCTCCGGACATAGCATAAAACTCTCAGAGCGGTAAGTCAAGCGTTTTGAAGCTTGTTTAGGTATATGATTTGCAATTATATTATTACCAGAGATTACAATACAATGAATACTTAGTGAAATTACAATTTGGATTATTAATCTATACATCACAGGGATTATTTAGCCCATGGGATATCTGTTCGGGCGGTTCCCTCGCGGCGTCTTGGATTGTCGCTTGGCGTCGATATCGTTCCGCTTAAAAAGAATGGCACACTCTCTTGGCCATACTGTCAGGTCGGGAAAAACTCCTGAAACTACATGATTGTTCGCCGTGAATATATTGCGGCACAAGATATTATTGATGAACTCAGGGAGAAAATCGAAAAAGGGCTTGTTGCTGACTGGATAACATTTCGGGTCGGGTAGGCGACGCTGAATTCGGGTATTGGTACAATAATTAGGGGAATTAAGGAGGTTAACGGATATTCCCGTATGCGTCATCACCAACAGTACATTGTTTAGTGACCCGCAGGTTCGCAGGGATATTCTCGATGCCGAAGCGGTCATGCCATCCCTCGACAGCGCAATCGAAGCAACATTCGGCGTCCTCTGCGGGCCGCTTACACAATATTGCCGTTAATAAAGTTATCGATGGATTCTTAGTAAGGTTTCGTAATGGTATTCGGGAAAATGGCTTGAAGTTAATGCTTCTGAGGAGTTAACGATTCACCTGCCGGATTGGAGGCTTTACGGGAAGCTACCGGAAAAAATAAGACCTGATGTATTACAGGCTCAATACAGTCGTCAGGCCGCCTGCAGAATTGTCGGCGAAGCCCTCTCCCGTGAGCGTCTGGAAGCAATCCGGGATTTCTTTGGTGAGAAAGCAGAAATCATCGCTTCTTTCAAAGGGGGGACTAACGTCAGATCAACAGCAGGAATCGATGGCGTCAGTGATTATTTAAAGCGCCGTCCGGGGAGAGCGGAGATATTTCATCTGCTCTCGGTATGACGGTTGATGAGGTGAAAGTTCATCTGAAAAGTCTTCAAAACTCCGGTAATGTGAAAATGATCGAATATTTCGGCAAGCAATTTTGGGAATATGTTTTATGACAAAGCCAAAAATGAAAATACTTATCATTATTCATGATGGAAGGGAACGAAAAAGGATGTTCCGGATTCTCAGAAAACCGGTATGCAATGTTATATATCCGAATCCGGCCCATCGGCAGTGCGAAGTTTTGGAAAATGAGCCGGTCAATATTGTACTTTACGCCGAGCAGGATAACAACAGCAGTGTGGATATAATTCGTGATATTAAAAAGATTAATCCCGATGCTGCAGTTATCATCGTGCCTGATCCACAGCCCTGTCGCAAGGATAGCAGACTTTGTCAGGCATGGCGCGGATAGTATTGTTCCAAAAACCGTCGATAAGAATTGGTTGTTATATACAATTACCTCGGTTATCGAGAAGCAAATTTCCTTGCCGGGAATGAACACCTCAAAGGAGTTGAACGGTCGATTGAAAATCGTACCATGGAACTCGACAGAGCGAAATTTCTCGATCAAATTTTACCGAGACGATCAAAGCATTTGTGGGGCTCCTCGATACCCGAGATCATATTTTAGGCAGCCATTTAAAGCGGGTTTCCACTTTCTGCCGGGCCGTCAGTGAACGGTATGACCTAAACGAGCGGGTAAGCGTGAAATTGAAATAGGGGCGTTGCTCCATGACATCGGAAAAATCGGTGTATCCCCGATTCAATACTCATGAAAACCCGTGATTACTTTGTATGATACATCACAACTGACGCAAAAAGGGCTGAAGGTTATCCGCACACATCCTGTTATCGGCCAGGAAGCCGTTGAGATGATCGATATTCTCAAACATATTGGAGTTTATATTCGCCATCACCATGAGTATTTCGACGGTTCGGGGTATCCGGATGGGACTCAGCGGTTTCCATATGCCTCTTGGAGCCCGTATAATACGAGTCGCTGACGCGTATGACAGGATAGTCTTCGGAGGTGGCAAAGATAAAGCAAAAAGGTGCCGCATTGTTCCTGAAACATCTCAGAAAATATACCGGGCACCGATATTATGACCCGGAAGTGGCCGAACGCTTTGTTGCTTTTCTGCGAGAGATAGTGCCGGGGAAAAAACTCGTGAGAAACGGGTTTCGGGTGAATGATTTAGCTACAGGCATGGTGTTGTCAAAGGATGTCCTAACCAGGGGCGGTGTTCTGCTGATATCACAGTTTGAGAGGATTACTGAAAACGAAATCAAACGGTTGAAGCGTTTCCAACGGTCAAGTTTATTGATGGACGGAATCACAATATATGAATCGCCGAAATTCTGAAATCTGTGAAATACGTTCCTGTTAAAAAACATAGCATCCCCGAAGAACAGCATGAAGAAGTAGGTTTTGGTAAAGTATGTGAGCAAATCGATTCAACGAAAGATTTTCGCACACTTCCAGAAATATATCACTCTGCTATGAGTCTGTTATCAGACCCCAAAGTAACCGGAATGACATTTTCGGGATTCTGTGAATCAGGTCATGACGGCAAAAATCCTCCGTATAGTTAATTCTTCCCTTTTTGGTTTCTCACGGACTATTACTACGTTGGAGGATGCAATACCATTGCTTGGTTTCAACGAGATCAGGAATATTGTAACGTCTGCCCTGATGTTGAAACTGATGGCCGATACCAAGGGGGAACCGATATATTCGACCGTAAGAAATTCTGGAAGCACTCTATCGGGTGTGCCATAGTGTACAAACTTATCGCCAAATACATCGGTGTTACAACGGACGAAGAGTATTTTACGGCCGGGCTTCTGCATGATATTGGCAAACTTATTATCGTCTGGCTCTTCAAAGGTGAAAAGTATTGGCTCTTGTCGATAAACAGTCAGCTGAAGAGCGGAACGGCGGCATATATTTGGCCAGCCTCATGGGGGATCGGTGCAATATCTTCTTGAAAAAATGGAAGATGCCGGTAATTGTGACTGACGCTGTCAGAAATCATCGAGATCCTGTCGACGGGACTGTCGATCCGCTTTTGGTTTCAGCGGTGCATATTTCCGATATAATTGCCCATATGCTTTCAATTGGTTACAGTGGGGAAAATACAGTGCCAAAGTTTGAAGATTATGCCGAACGGCAGCTTGGTATTGGATTAGTCGATCTGGACCAACTCGTCCCTGAAATAGATGAACAAGTGAGAGCGAGCGATGACCTGCTGTTTCTGGGTGAATAATAAACCGACATCTGGCTTATTATAGTGAAGTTGCGCAGAATAGAAAACATGAGCGATTTTGTATTGCTGATTACAATTATGATTTTTAAATGTGAGTGCTCAGGAAGCGTGGAGGTAACAGGTGATTGAGATCGTCCGGCACCTGAAACTACATTGATATTTCCGATGAGGAAGCGGTTATCATTGAAAAGGCAGGAAAGAGATATCCGTGGCGCCTGACCGAATATTACGCTTCACTTATCGATCCGCAAATGCTTCATGCCCGATAAAATTACAGAGTGTACCGGAAGTGGTGAACTGAATCAGTCGTATGGTATAGACGATCCGCTTTCAGAAGTAACCAACTCTCCTGTGCCCGGTGTTATCGGGGTATATCCCGACCGTATCGCTGTAATTGCGACTAACCGCTGCCCGGTATATTGCCGTCATTGTCTGCGGAAACGCTTCAACCGTGACCGAACAGAGGATCTGAAAGGTAACCGCCTTGAAAGTTCTTGCATATATTCGGAGCGATACTAAGATCAGGGATGTTCTTCTCACCGGTGGTGACCCGTTGATGCTCGGTGACGGTGAACGACACCATTCTTGGAGAACTTTCATCGATCTGGCGTGTCAGATACTACGGATCGGAACCCGTGTACCCCTGCACCTGGCCGGAACGTGTGACAGATGGTTTCGTAAAGATGCTTGCGCGGCATCATCATATGGGATGTGACACTCAGTTCAATCATCCCCGTGAAATCACACAGATCGGAGCGGGCGATAGACTGTCTCATAGACGGTGGGATCCCGGTAAATAACCAGTCGGTTCTTTTGCGGGAGGTGTGAACGATTCCGTCGACATCATGCTCGAACTGGTAAAAGCGCTTGTCCGGCTCAGGATCAGGCCCTACTATCTCTATCAGGCGCAAACACTTGCAGGGACTGAGCATTTGTGACATCTATCGAATCAGGCTCGAGCATTATCAGTAGTTTGAGAGGATGGACAACCGGATTCGCTGTCCCTCAATTTGTGCTTGATACTCCCTTAGGTAAAATCCCGTTGAATCCTCAGTACCTCAGAGGCCGAGAGGGTGATTGTGTTGAAATGACGAGTTACAGCGGAAAGATATGGCGCGAGTATAATCCTTTGAATCAGGATACGAAAGACTAAATATTATTAAGTGGAATTGTACTCTCAAAACATATACATTGTATTTGAAAGCCTTGAGAAAAATCATATGGCAAAGCTGTCAGCCCTCAGCTAACAGCTTTTGAAAAATGACAAAACTGTGTTTAATTGTGAGATTTTAATAATATCAAATCAATGATTTGTGTAATTTTAATTAGCTGAATGCTGAAAGCAGGCTTATTCAAAGCTTATTGAGAATTACCAAAACTATACCATGTAGTTTTTTAAGAGTTAATGGATTGTCATGATTTCAAACATCGAATTGCTCAGAAATATAACTGAAATTGCTGAAAAAGACGGCAGATACAAAAAAAGAAGCATTTTGTTTATTTTGGCGGGACTTGAACACACTATATCAATGCTTCCGAAAAGGGAGACATCTAACCGGGCAGGAATTTTCACGGGGCATCGCCGTATATGCCCCACGTGACCAATGCGGATATTTTGCTAAAACGGTGCTTGATCACTGGGGGTAACCTGCACATTGGATTATGGTGAAATGGTATATCTCCTCATCGATAACGGTCTGATGAATAAAACAGAAGAAGACAAAAAAGAAGATTTTGCGGATGTATACAATTTCGGTAGGAAGAATTTGACTGGTCTGCATCACAACCGCCGGATTTACCTGAAAAGTTCTAAACATTACTGTTTTCTACCGACATGCACTCAACCGGAGCTATCTACTCGTGCAATCCCCTCGGTTATTTATACAATCAGACTGACACTCCTTCGTTGTGCATAAAACTATACGAATTTGTAAATATATTGATGAGCCCGTCATATCGGCCAGCAGGTCTTATATTTTTTACATATGGATACATTTTTTTCTTGCATTTTATTTTTGAAATTTGTATGTATAATCACATATACTATTGTGTAGATTCTTTGGTGTTATTTCTTCGATCTCAGATGTTTCCGGGACTACAAGCATAAAAAGGAAGACTATATGTTCGCCCGTGCTAATTCCGCCACTGTCATGGGAGTGGATGGAAGAATTATTGAAGTTGAAGTCGATCTTGAATACAAGCTGCATTCACTACTGTCGGGCTTGCCGAAGGTGCGGTAAAGGAAAGCAAGGAACGTGTCACATCGGCTATCAAGAATTCCGGCTATTCATTTCCCCAGAAAAAAGTGACGGTCAATCTTGCACCTGCCGACCTCCAGAAAAGAAGGCTCGGCTTTCGATCTGCCGATTGCTGCAGGTATTCTCGCAGCGGACGGCAGAATTCCCTCCGAGGCGCTGAAAAAGTATGTGCTGGTGGGTGAACTTTCGCTCGATGGAGCCCTTGAGCATGTCAGGGAGTGCTGCCGATCACCCTGGCGGTCAGGGATGCAGGATTTGAGGGAATCATCGTTCCCAGGCTCGATGCGGATGAGGCCGCGCTTGTCGACGATATAGATGTGTTTCCGGTGTCTGATTTAGGGGATGTTATCGATTTTCTCTCAGGGTTAAACAGCATCGAGAGGCATAATCATGTGGCTATCGACACCATCGCCGTCGGCATGCAGAGCGATATCGACTTTTCGGATGTAAAGGGGCAGGCACATGTAAAGCGTGCTCTCGAAGTCGCGGCCTCGGGCAGCCATAATATTCTCATGATCGGCCCGCCCGGTTCCGGAAAAACCATGCTTGCACGGAGAATTCCCGGGATACTTCCTGTCATGACACTCGATGAAGCGCTCGAAACAACGAAAGTACATTCAGTCGCCGGAACCTTGCAGGATAAAAATCCTCTCGTTGTGGAACGCCCCTTCAGAGATCCGCACCATACCATCTCGGAGGTCGCACTCATCGGCGGAGGTGTTTACCCGAGGCCGGGTGAGGTGAGTATGGCGCACAACGGTGTCCTCTTTATCGATGAAATGCCCGAACTTGGCAAAAGGAGTATAGAAGCGCTCCGTCAGCCTCTCGAGGATGGTGTTGTTTCCATATCACGGGCGCAGTATACGGTAAAATATCCCGCATCGTTTATGCTTGTGGTCGCCATGAACCCCTGTCCCTGCGGGTATATGACCGACCCGGGGCACGAATGCACCTGCTCGCTGCCGAAGATTCAGCGGTATATGGCAAAGGTGTCGGGCCCCATCCTCGACCGTATCGATATCCATGTCGATGTGCCGGCTGTACGCTACCGTGACCTTGCAGCGGACTCCGACAACCTGGAGGATTCAGCAACTATCGAACACCGTATCAACTCGGCCCGTGATATCCAGAAAGATCGTTACAAACGTTTCAAAATAGTCCATGCCAACGCTCACCTCGAACCGCGGGCGATAAAGAAGTACTGCCGTATCGATGACGATGGGGAGAGAATTCTCCGGCGTTCGATCGATTCGTTCGGATTTTCAGCGCGGGCATACCACCGTATTCTCAAGGTTGCTCGAACGATTGCCGATCTGGACGGGCAGGAAAACATTCTGGCGCGCCATGTCTCCAGGCGGTTCTCGGTGATCTTCTTGATACCCTCGGCATCGAGAATGTTGTTCTGATTGAGGAGTTCGAGCGGCGTCTGCTCCAGGTAGTCGATGGCACAGTCGTCGAGGATATAGCCGTTGAGGTCGGTTCCGATGACGGCCAGGATGGCTTCCTTGAACTTGTCCCGTTCTTCGTAGAGTTCCACGAAGTCGAAACGTTTGCCGACCGTCTTCAAGGCTTCGGAGAACTTGGCGTCGAAGAGTTCGACCAGAGACTGATGCTCGCTCGAACGACGGCAGCCGAGCGACTGTGCCACCTGCATGATGGCTTCTTTCTGATTATTGACTCGCACGAAGAAGGCGACCTCGATGTCGGCCCTGACGTTGTCTTTGCAGATCAGTCCGGAAGACCCGCGGCGAGCGATTTCGATGCGCTTGACGGAGAGGTCCATCAGTTCAACGCGGTGCATGATGGGGACGACCCACATGCCTCCTCCCGAGGCGACGCGCATCCCGCCGATACCAGTTCCGACAAGCGCCTCTTCGGGGCCGACCTTGCGGAAGAATTTCGACAGAGCCACCAGGATGCCGACGACGATCACGCCGAAGATCACCGCCGGGATGTAGACCCCTGGGTTGGTGACATCGAAGGCCAACGTCGGAGTCAGGGGACTGATCAGCAGGGTCGACAACATGGCTCGCCTTTCAGGAGTTCATGCACTGCCTTTGGGGTGTTCTACCGCAGGCATCGATGAGTTGAATTCAGAATCGTGAAGTGTCTAAATCGTTTAACGGCAAGCCGCAGGCGTCGTTTCGCCGTGCAGTCATGATGCCGCCGTCCGCAAGTTCCACAAAATACATATTCGTATCGGGTGAGTAGTCGACGACCCGCGCCGCCTGTCCTTTTGTCACGACCCCTTCGAGAGTCCGCACGTTCAAGTTGAGCGGCGCTCCCTGCCCGGTGTGCAGTTGGGCCTGCCCGAATCCCGTGGTGACTTCGCTGCTGGTGATCGTGACCATGCTTCCGATGAGTTCGTCGGCCGGGTTCGGCTCGACATGTTTCAGTTTGCCCTTCAGAGGATGAGTGAGGATCTTGGCCGCGAACATGCCGATCAGAAAGTCCCAGGCGAGTGCCCGGGCCACATCCAAGGGAGTGGGATCAACAAGGTCGCGATGCAGGACCAATGCCGCGATCCACGCGGGAAACGCGAACGCACTCAACCAGATCATCAAGGGGACGTCGCCCAGATTGAACCATCTCAACCCGGCCATGCCCCAATCAAAAATGCCGACATCCGTATCGACATCGGTGTCAATGTCGAGATCGATATCAAACAGCCCGAAGTCGACTGCCCCGAGGATCGTCAAGAGCCAGTAGACCAGGACCACGCACATCAGAACCGACGGGACGACCGTCGGCCACGAGAAACAGAACTGCAAAAACTCATTCATGGGAAATCTCCACCCATGTTGCCAATATGCAACATTCCTGAGAGTCACTCCCCCAAGAACGACCAGATCGGAGCTTGGGTCACGAAATTGTGGTCGACTCCGTGTGATTTGTCAGGGCTGCCGGATTTGGCAATGATGACGACACTGCCGATGACGACGCTCCCACGGGCGTCAGATCGGCTCTTATATCACTCGAGTCCCTAGCCATTCGCTGCCAATGTCCTTCCCGAATCGATGTTCGCGATCCCTGCCGCTGCTGGTACTGGCCATGCTCGGCTGTGGACCCGGGGCGGTACCTGTCGACGAAATCGATGTCTCGGCGAGCACGAATCTCCCCGAACTGGCGACGCCGACGTTTGACGAAAGTGATTCCCCCTGGTGGCGCGGCGTCGACTGCAACGGCCATGCCAACGGGCCGGCTCCAACATCATGGAGCGCCACCGAAAGCATCATCTGGAAGACGCCGATCCCCGGTCGGGGACATTCTTCACCCACGATCGTCGGAGACCGCATTTATCTCGCCACGGCAGACGATGACCAGCAAGTGCAGTCGGTACTCGCGCTCGATCGGACATCGGGCGACATCGCCTGGCAGACGCCCGTCCACACCGGCGGCTTCCCATCATCGAGCCAACTGCATCAGAAGAGCACGAACGCCAATGGCACCGTGGCCTGCGATGGCGATCGACTGTTCATCGCGTTCCTCAACAGTGACGCGGTCACGATGTCGGCCCTCGATCTGGAGGGGAACATTCTGTGGCAAACCAAGGTGTGTGACTTCAACTCGCACTACGGACACGCCGCGTCGCCGTGCATTCATGAATCACTGGTGATCATTGCGGCCGAATGTCCGGGTGGGGGCGGCATCGCGGCCGTTCATCGCGAGACGGGAGACATCGTCTGGAGAAAGGGGCGCAGCGGCGAGAACTATTCGTCGGCCGTCGTTGGTCATGTCGCCGGGAGGGATCAACTGCTCATCAGCGGGAATGACTACGTCACGAGTTACGATCCGCTGACTGGGGACATGAACTGGAATACTTCGGGAACGACTTCGACCACCTGCGGCACGATGGTCTGGGATGCCGACCGTGTTTACGCCAGCGGAGGCTTCCCCGATGCACAAACGATCTGTCTCGATGGCTCCACGGGGCAGCCCGTCTGGCAGAACCGCGTCAAGTGCTACGAACAGTCGATGCTTCTGGCCGATGGTTACCTCTACGCATACGACGACAACGGCGTCGCCTACTGCTGGGAAGCATTGACGGGAGTGGAACAATGGAAACACCGCCTCGGCGGTCCGGTGAGCGCATCGCTCGTGCTGGCCGACGGCCTCCTCTATGGCACGAACGAGAACGCCGAAACGTTCGTCTTTCGTGCCGACCCTGCTGGCTTTGAACTGGTGGCGGAGAACCAACTGGGCAACGAAGCGTTTGCGACGCCGACGATCAGCGAAGGTCGCATCTATCTGCGAGCAGCGACACACGCCGGCGGTGGTCGGGAAGAGTTTCTCTATTGCGTCGGCGAGCCGCGCACGCAGTAAGCGGAATTCGGGTGGATCGCTTAATCCGCTGACTGCGTGCGCGGCTGGCCGGGTTACCTCGTTTACACTTCCGGACGACTGACCGGCGTCGGGCGGCGGTATTGCCAGGCCCAGGTCATGAAACCGATCGCCAGGAGTGTGAAGCCGACCCAGCGGGCCGGGTCTCCGAGCAGCAGGAATCCCAACATCCCGAGAACAATCATCGGGCACGCGGCGGCGTTCCAGGCCGACTCAAGATCGCTTCCTTTTCGGGTGATGCGGATCACGCTCCAGGCGATGGCGATCCCCCAGATCAGGGCCCAAATCCAGCCGAGACCGGTTTCGAGCGTCGTTGTCGGCCGAAACCGGAGGACGAGTTTCCCGTCGCCGCCGACGCGTGAGAACGACAACTGATCGCCTCGCAGCGGCAACGGCATGGCCAGCGAAAGACCTCCCTGTGTCCCTGAGTCGCCGAGTTCGACCGGGAACATCTCGTGATGCACACTCTGCGTCTGCTGGATGATCAGGCCCAAGGTGGCTTCGAAGGGGTCTTCGACTCCTCGAAAATTGAACGAATGCAGATTGGAGGGCTGGGGAGTCGTCGCTTGCTGCTGCACGAAATCGAGGCTCTGGTTCTGCGCCTGATCCCGCAGTGCCGCGCGCCCTTGAGTGCGAGTCTCGGTGGCCGTTGCTTCGCCGCGCTCGGCGAATCCAAACGATTCAATCACGCCTCCCGCGGCAATTGAGGCGGGGCGATTGTCACCCAGAATGACGGCTCCATTGCTGGCACAGAAGAATCTGCCGATATCCTGCTGCGAGATCGATTGCGAAAACACATCGGTCTGCAACAGTCCGGAGTTCTGCTCGATGATCATCGAGTTTCCCATCAGCAATCGGCTCTGCTCATTGGCGAGATCCGAAGAAACGACGCCGGGCGAAGTCCCATCGACCGTCGACCAGTTCTGAATCTTCCAGTTCATCTCCTCCAGACTCTCCAGTGCCTGCTGACGCTGCGCGAGCGACACTTGCTCGTCGGTCGCCATCTGAATGAGTTCTTCCGACTCGCTCGCATAATTCGAGATGCCGATTGCCAGCGACTGTTCGAGGAACTCGTTGCGATCGTGCCGTGTGAGATTCGTCTCCCCCGAACCGGCGACCGGTTCCGCGACCACTTCATCCGGCAAATGGACCGTCCACAAGAGTTGTCCGACCGGCAATCCGAACTCGGTCGATTCACTGGGAGAAATCACCAGCGGCAATGGGATCTCCAGATCATCTCCCACGATGTCGAACAGTTCGGGCAGAGAGGCCGCGAGCGACCCTTCGGTCGTGAGGACGACTTGATACGACAGGTCAGCCGCACTGGTGGCCGGCAGCGGAATGAGATGCACCGGCTGCTCTCCGAACATCCGGCCGAACGTGCGACCGGCTTGTCCGCGAACCATCACCGAAAGAACTCGCGAGTCGGCGGGCAACTTCACCGCCAGGAACTGATGCCCCTGATTACGAATCGTATAGGTCGCCTGAGTGCGCCAGGTGCCGTCCATTTCGAGCAGCGTGGTCAACTCAGCCTGCAGCACAAGATCGGAGGAAATCTGTTCGCTGGCGGCCGTCACGATGTTCCACACCGGTGAGGGACCGTTCTCACGCACGCGCACGATCGCCATTGCCTGTTGCACGAGTTCCTCGCGGAGCACGATTGCGACGTCATCCCTGCCGACCGTTTCGATCTCGGCGTTGGGATCGGGAACGATTCGCGACCGCGAAAGATTCACCACCATGGCATGATGCTGCTGTCCCGCCAGTTCGAAGGCAGGAGGATCGCTGAGGTCGCGGCAATCAACGACGGGGGCACGCACCTGATCGTTCTCGGGGAACGGGAGCGAAGCCGTCGCCGACACCAGGAATCGACCGGTCACCGGTTCGACCAGCTGCATGCGAAACTCGACGATGTCGGCTCCGATCTGAGTTGTCTGCAATTGCCGTAGCCCCGGCACTTCGAAACGTGTGCCACTGAGCCAGGAGGGGAGCCGCACGACAAACGTGTCGGCGGCTGCCTGCGACACATCCCATTGAAACGTGAAACCGTAATCGACTCCGGTTTCGGTGACTGCCACGAGTGTGACGGACGCCGCCCTCAGTCGGGGGACGCCACGATCGAGTTGCACGACCACCGGAGCGGGCTCGGCGTCTTCATTCACGAACACCAGCCAGGGCTCGGAAGCACCGAGAGATCGCAATTGTGCCGACAACTGCTGGCGGTCTTTTGTGTCCCAATCTCCGAGTTCGGTCAGTCCCGGCTCGAAGGCGTCGTCGACCCAGACGGCCAGTTCAGAAGAATACCCGTCGACATCGAGAACGCGGGGGAGCAGGATCTGGGTTTCGGTCTGCGAAACGTCTCTCGGCAGATTTCCATCGAGCAGAATCTCGACATCGGTCGATTGCGGACTGACGAGATCGAGTTGTAACCGGCGAACGCCATCAGCCGTGCGCGTCTCGAACCAGTCGACGACGGTCGGGCCGGCGACCGACGTCAACAAGAAGTCGGCGGGGAGTTCGACGAGAACCGAACGGCGGGGATTGGCGGAAGGAGTCAGTCGGGATCGAGCCGTCACGAGCAGTTTGCGATAGGCGATCCGCACGCCGTACTCCGTGTAAGCAGTCGACTCTTGTGACCGAGATTGCAGAACCAGTTGCAGCGGCTCGTTCAGTTTCGCCGACGAAACGAAATGCTTGTGAGGCCGCGGTCGCCGGCAGCGTTGGGGCGACCACTGGCGTGAACTGGTCGATGTTGATCTGCCGGAGTCCCTGGAGGCCCTGCGAACGCGCGGTCAGGTCGTCTTGCGGATAAACAGCCAGCACGCCTGCTTCGCGCGAAACACCCTGCAACGCGATCAAGGGAACGTCGACCGTTGTCGCTCCATCAATCGACAAGGGCTGAAACAGATCGACCGAGAACGATGTCGATTGTTCGATTCCACTGCGAAAGAAGATCGTCAGCTCCGGTTCGGCGTTCTCCTGATCGTACTGCCAACCGACGACGTCGCCGCCGACTATTTGTTGCAGTCGACCGGCGGCGGGGAGCGTCATGCTGATTTCACTCAACGTTCCCTGCAGCACTCGTACTTGGAAGGCGTGTCGTACCGACAGCCCCTGCCGCCCGGCGACGACGGCGATTCCGGTGTCGGCATGCACCGTCGATTCGAGATTGCCGCGCATCTCGCGGACCTGCCACGAAAATCGCGTCGACGGCTTGAGGGCCGACGAGATCCGGAGAGCCTCACCGTCGTCGGTTTCAATCAACTCGAAGGCTTCGCGGCCGTCACCGACCAGCAGTTCGAGTTCGTCGCTGGGACGGGGAAGCGCGAATGTCACCAGTCCCGATGAGGGACTGAGCAACGGTAACGTAAAGTCTCCGCGTGCGCTGCCGGCTCCTGGTGATGGCAAATCAAACTCGATCGTCAGTTGATGCCGCTGTGCCGTCTCGCCACCTCCATCGGCCATCGCCTCACGCGGCAGCAACAGGATTAGTCGACCATCGCGCAGTACCACGTTTGCCGGTTCGTCATCGAGCATCGACGAGTTGATGGGAACTTGTCCCAACGGGAGGGGGATGTCGATGACACGCGGCCGCGAGCCACCGGCCTGTCGATCGTTCGCGAGGGCGAGGATTTCGAACGTTGCCGTCACCGAAACACGTGGGGAGCCATCGGTGACGAGGCTGGCGGCAAAGTCGGCCCGCGTGACCAGAGCCGCAGCCGGCGGCGGAACGTCTTCAAGTTCGGGATGGGCAGCGTTCCACAATCGCCAGAAATCGTCGCGAGGGATGATGACTCGCGAGACTCCCTCCTGTTCGAGTTCTTCCAGGCTCTCGTAGGGAACGATGACGCGTGTGGGTGGGAGCAGATCATCCGCGGCAGCATGCGTGCCCGATCCGAGTGCGAAGAGACCCAACACAAGCAAGGCTGTCGCTTGTGGGGCACCGGTCGAAGTTTCATTCGTGGGCTGTTTGACCGCGCAGCACTTGCTGCAGCAGCACTTGACGATGCCGACGAGCGTCCAGAGTCCCAGTCCGGCGAGTGAGCCGATCAGCAGACCGTCGAGCACGACATGCCAGGTTCCCGGCACGACGAGTGCGAGTGCGATCACGGCAGCCGGGGCCACAAGAGCGAGGATGACTTTCGTGCGTGCCGGCGCGGCGCGAAGCAGCCACATCCAGAGCAGGATCAGGGCAGCGGCGGCCCAGGTGATGATCTGTCCCAGTTCGCGATCGACGTAGCTCACCGAGAGGCGTGTGCGGGACGTGTCGGATTGCGCACCGACATACTCAAACGAGGTGGTCGTCGTTCGCGGCGGAACGACGATCGAGATCGGGAGCGAGAGAAGCGCGCCGCGAGCTCGTGGCGGGTAGGGTTGCCCCGGACTTCCGATCGGCGTGCCGGCGACGGGCATTCCGTTGGCAGCGAGCGATTCGGAATATCCACCAGACGGTGGAGTGCCAAGGTCGAAGGAACCTTGGCGGAAGGGGACATCCAGGTCGCCACTGAACGTGTTTGGTTCCGCCAAGCCGGCGATGGTGCGATTCGGCCATTCGTCGCGGCCGACGATGTTGAGTTCTGGTTGAACGCCGAAGGGAGTGCCTGGTTGATTCATTTCCTCGGGAAGTCCCCGTCCACTTTGAGGCGATCCTTCGCCTGGAGTGCTGTCACCTTGACCCGACTCTCCGTCGGCGGCGGAAAGCGCGCGATCGATCTCTGCAATCGCATCCAACGGCATTTCGGCCTCTGGAGCACTCATCGGTTCGCTGGTTGCCGTCGTCGCACCCGATTCAAATTCGGCACCGCTGAATCGACGATCATCAAAGCCCCCCATGCCGCCCCCGAAACCGCCGCCGCCGAATTCGTCCACTTCGGCATCATACGACTCGTACATGTCGTCGGCGTAGCTCTCGACTCCGTCTATCGACATCGATGAGGAATCGTCGTCTAAGGCGATTCCGTGAATTCGATCGGTCATCGTCCGACTCGCCGCCTCGCGTGAGCTTTGGACGGCAGGCAACATGAGTACAACGATGATGATCACCAGCGCTGCAACTCCTGCGGTCCAACCGAGATTGCGTAGCGAATTGCGATCGCTCGGATCCGCGATCGATGTGCTATTCCTACTAATCATGACGAACACACCCACGACCACCAGTAGCAGGCAGAGGGCCACGAGTGTCTCCGTCACTTCCTGTCCTGTCGGCCACTTCAACGCTCGCGGCAGACCACTCAGCAATGACGACACTTCGAGTGCATGACTCGGCTTGAACTCGCCGTGATTCGAAACGAGCATCGCTTCTTCCGGATGCATCAAATCCCACGTCTGTTGCAGTAGTTCGACATGGACGACATCGCCCGTTCCGGTGACGGCCTCGAACGCGGGGGGAACTTGTTCCACCGTCGCCATCGAAGCGAACGGGTTGCCGGCCGTCATCCAGGTGATCTCCAGCGTATGCACTTCGTCGGCTGTTGAACTCGACGGCCAGGCAAGGAACACCGCCGACTTTTCGTTGCGGACTTCGACCGGACGACCATCGAGGGCCACCGACCAGAGTTCGCCTCCCTCGGGGAGAGTGATCCTCAAACCCTGAATGCCGACAGCTCGAATCTGACCGATCGCCTGATGCTGCCCTTCGCCGGCCCGGCCCAGCAGGCTCGCCAATCGCAGTTGGTCAAAAACGACGGTCGGCATCGCTTCGCCCGGCAGGCGATCTTCGCTGAGAGACAAGACCCATTCGGGGTTGGCCGACTGATACGAAGCGACCATGCGCGGCCGCCAGACACGATCGCCCAACGGGACGTCGATCGGGTCGATGATTCTGAGTGATCGTCCGTCGCTCCCTTCCGCCCCCACGCGGAGATGTTGCTCTTCGCGACCGACGACAGCCACGATCGAAGAGGTACGGACTGCTCCGACGACATAAATCGATCGCAAACGCTGTGAGGCATCGGGTACTTCGTCGACGGCTTCCTCTGTTGCCGATGCGTCGACGGCGTCGTCGCCGGGAGCAGCGTCGTCGGGTGCGGACTCATCGGTCGCTGTGTCGGCTTCGTCGGCAACAGTTTCGTCTGCAACCGTGTCGTCGGCAGTTGTGTCGTCTGTGTCATCCGCGTCATCAGTCGGTGTGGCGTCGGCGTCATTCGCGGCGTCGACCGCATCGGGAGCCACATCTTCCACGACAGCCGGATCCGGTTTGGGGAACTGAAAGACCGCCGTCAGCTCGGCTCGGCCGATGAGTCGGCGATCAAGTTCCAGCGTCCAGGTGCGTCTCCCCAGAACGGGATCGGAGAGAGTCTGCTGCACGATGCGCGGCACACTCTCCAGCGAAAGTTGAGGCATCCCCAGGTCGGCCGCCGCTGTGGGGACATCGCCTGGCACGAGTTCGAATCGCACATCGGTGCCGGCGTCGGCCGGGACGGAGACTTGCAGTTGCTTCAGTCCGCCCCCTTCGACTTGCACGCTTCCGCGCCAATAGACCACGGCCCGGTCGCTTTGCAGTTCGACCAGACTCGTAATGTCGACAAACATCTGCGACGTCCGTCGGCTGAGACTGATGTCTCCAGTGAAATGAGAATTCTGATAGACGAATCCGAGAGTCAGACTCTTGCCGAACGGCGCCAGCCGCGTATTGATCTGATCGATCTCGGCCTGACTGGCGGGGTCGAGTCCTTCGAGATCGACAGTCTGCACTTCGAGACTCGGATCACAGACGACTCCATAGACAGCTTCGACCACGTCGGCCTGCGGCAGTTCGACGGCCGGAAGCGACAACTGTTGCGAGGCATCTTGAATCGGCCACACTTCGGGCAGCCGATAGGCGTTGATCTGAATCGACTTCGTCACTCCCGGCGTTGCCGGCGTCGTGAAGGGGATTCGCAACACATGCTCTCCGGCGGCACGCGGAATGTTCTGCCAGTTCGTGATCGAACCATCGACCGTGGCCGACACGACATTCCATTCGGCGGGAACGACGATCTCGACATCGAACATCGACTCGAACAACGGAGTGACGGCGATGGCCGAGACCAGCGACAACCCCTCGTTGCCGATCTCGACGATGTTGGTCATCGCGACATGCACTTCGCGTTCGCGCGGCAGGGTCGCGAGAATGAGATCGAACTCCTGATCCCAGAACTGGAACAGATAGGTGTGCGTGGCATCGACAGCTTGCGGAAACTCGTTGGGTTCGATGGTTCTGAGTTCGCCGCTCTCCAAGGTCTTCAACCGCAGGCCCGTTGCGACATCGACGGCCACAAAGCCGACATGGGACGAGACCCCTTCAAAAGTGAGTGTCGGCACTTGCCAGCCTTGATTGTCGTTCGTGGCGACGCCGAGCACGCCTTCGAACGTGATGCGGCGTGAACCCTGAATCGGTTGCCGAAACTGCAGCGTGATGGTGGTCGGCCTTCCGACACCTTCGTCATTCATCGGCATGTCGGCATCCGCGAGTTCCCACGCCTGCAAACCTTCGGCGCTCACTTGCGTCACTTCGAGCGACCCGGGGATGACGCATTCGAGTTGATCGAGCCCGGTACCGAAGACCGAGAGGTCGGTGGTGGCCGTCCAACGGACTTGCGATTGCGTCACTCCGACATTGATGGTCGTTGTCGCGAGTGTCAGTGACTCCGAGAGGTTCACCGAAATGCGGTCGGTAAACCGCAATGGAATTTCACTTCGCTGTCCGATCGGAATCTGAACGACCGACTCGGCTTCGATATCCCCCGGTCGGTCGACGCGCTCGCCGTCGAGTTCCACGAAACGACGTGGGGGGAGATGGACAGCGAATGTCCCCGTCGGAGCAGCGGGCAAGCCGACGTTGACGACGGTGTCGTTTCCAGCTGCGGTGAGCGTCGCCGTCACGTCGAGCACGAGCCGATGCGTTCCCTCGCCATGCAGCATCCAGGTCAACACCACCGGATTATCGGCTCGTCGGGAGATGGCCGCCGGTCGAGACTCGTCGTCGCCGCGCGACTCGCTGGCGGCATTCACTCCCCAGAGGGCAAGAGGAATGTCGAGCGACGTCCAGCCGTCGACGAAACTCTCCGCGGAGACCGTCATCTCGGCATGCAACTGGTCGCCCTGAATTCGGGCATCGACCAGCACGTTTTTGAGCGTGACGGTGAGAGGCGCGCCCTGACGGCGCTGCGTCTCTTGAGCGGCACGTCTTAAGAGTTCTTCGAACTCGCTCGCGGAAAGCTGCACGCCGGGATGGTCGCTGCGGAGGACGGCCTCGAGCTGATGGGCCGGCACGTACTGCAAGTCGAGTTCCGGCAGTGCGGCGTCTTCCTGCGCGTTTCCTGCGGACTGCAAGGCGAGGCATAACAGTAGACCGCACGCCAGCGACCACGGCGACGCGATGCGCGGCCGAGTCATGGCAAATGAATTTGACAAGTGAGCACTCATGAATAGGACTTCCTGCGGGACTGCCCCTCGAGGATCAATGAACGAATCAAAATCACGCATTCGACTGCGGAGCCTCGGGATGAGGTGGTGACGCCGGAGGCGGAGGCGATGGTGGTGCGGCCGATCCCCCATTGCCGGCAATAGCCGGTTTGAGCGAGCGGAAGAGCGCGCCGCCGCCTTGCACGATCCACAAACCGAAGACAAACAGAATGCCATAAACACTGGCGGCCAGTGCATGCTGAATGGCGTGCGGATCCCTCAAGCCCACAATGGCGGCGATCAACACAACCACCAGCACCAGGCTGACCTTCGTCTCCCACGCCGTCCGCCACAGAATCAGACCGATGATGGCAATCGCCCCCGAGAAGAGCGCCGACATCCACCAGCGTCGCCACCAGACGACTTCCAATTCCGGAGCACCGCCGAGGTTGTCGTACCGAAACGCCTGCAGCCCCAGTGTGCTGGTCATGGCCGAAGTCGAGGTTCCCGAGGAGCCACCGATCCAGGCATCGAGACCGTCGGTGTCGCAAATGGACTCCGGCGATTCGAAGGGGTTGTCCCAGTAGAAGATGTTTGTCAGTGAGAACAAGTTGGGATCACCCACCAGGACGTAATCCTTGGGAACGCGGATCACGGTTCGCAGTTCCTGCACGGCGACCGAACCTTGCCGGCCACCGAGGATGGGGAGAGGGAGTTTCAAACGTCCACGGCCAAAGTCGCTCTGCGCCGGAGGATCGCTGATGTCCCATTGGAACTGGAACGAAATGAGGAACTCTTCCTCGGCTCCGCCCGTGCGGGTGACATCGAGCCAGAAGGCATCGAACGACTTGTCGTCGAAAGGATTGTCGGTACTGGGTTCCAATCGCGACTCGCGACCGGCGACCGAGACATCGAGAATTCTCAAACCTTTGGGGAGATCGACACGAATGCGTTGTCGCTCCGCCGTTCGCACTTGATACCGGCAATGGTAGTGAGCGGCCTTGTCTTCACCGGTCGTGATTTCGACAAGTGCCCGCGACACGACGGTCTCGACCACTTCCTGCACTTCGGGTCGCGAACGCACAATCGCGATCTCGATGCCGCCGTCTTCGGGAACCGAGTGATAGCGATACGCGGCGCTGCCATCCGCAGGCAACAGCTTGAGTTCGCGAACATCCATCGCTTCGACGTCTCCGCCGGTCGCCGAACTCGACACTGTGATCGTGACATCCTGTTTGATGACAATCTCCCCTTCGATCCGCGACAGGGGGACTTCATCGCGGCCACCGCCGGCTTCCAATCCCAGAGGAACAGGAAGCAGGATGGGGATGGTGTTCGCATCAGTTGTGACGTCGTCGTCGGCAGCAACTTCAGCGACATCTGTCTCGTCGATCGTTGCCGCTTCGTCTTCGGTGTCGGCGGCCGTCGCATCGTCGTCGGCCATCTCGGCGTCGTCTGTCGCTGCGTCTGCATCCTGGTCGGCTGCATCAGCCATGTCAGCATCGGCATCGTCCGTGGTGTCCGCATCGGCTTCAGTGTTGTCGGTGTCATCTGGTACGCTCGTTGAATCCGCTTCTACTACGTCAGCGGCGTCGACTTCATGGAACAGTCGGAATCGCTGTGACCCGATCACGTCTCGCTGCATAATGATCGTCCACGTTACCCAACCCTCTTCGGCTTCGCCCGCTGTCTTCTGTTTGATGCCGGGTGCTGACGGATCGTCGGAGACCGCTTCGACCTGCAATCCTTCGACCTCTTCGGGGACGCGGAAGCGAAACGTGTCGACTCCCGCGAACTCGACGTCGAACTCCAGAATCGAATCGACCTCGATCAATTCGGGAGAGACGTTGACCGTCGTCGCCAGATCGGCCGACAAGCGGGTCGACTTACGCTGAGTCGTCACCGGAATCGAGAGGGGCCTACGCGTGTAGTTCCAGGCAGAGACGAGCACTCCACGCCCGACCATGAGACCCGGTGTCGCGGGAGCCGCCAAGGCTGCTTCGACTTGATCCTCTTGAGTGATGACCTCGATCGACTCTTCGGCGAAGACGAAGACGGTTCCCGTTTCGCGTTCGACGCCGATGGGTTCGGGCACAGGGAGCGTCAGTTCGCTCTCGGTGTTGCCGGCCTCGTAATCGACATGTCCGGTGATCCGCAGCGCCAAGCCTCCTTGAGTCCGGTCGAGAAGCGTCGCGATCAGTTCGCCGGCGGCTTCGTCAACGCGATAGTCCCGCAGACGATCGCCGGTCACCTGGTCGATCACCAGTCCTTCCGGAATGCTCCAGCGGACTTCGAAGATCCCCGATCGTTCGATCGTGAAGTTGGCATCGGTCATCAACTTGAGTTCGTCATCCTCGAAGACGAGTTGCGTGTTTTGCACCGCGATCACGCGCGGCACGACTGGCTTCGTTTCGATCTGCAGGCTGGCCGTCCCTCCGTAGAAGCGATACGCCAGAGCGTGCGCGCCTTGTAGTGCCGGCGCGGCTTGGGAGGGGTCCATCCGCAGCAGTCCCGACTGGTCGGCCACGGTCACTTCAAGGTCGCTGTCGTGATCGACGACGATCTGCCCGTTTTCACGAACGACGCCGACAGGGTGGATCGCTTGTGGTCGTCCATCGAGGTCGTCGCCAATCAAACTGAGCGGGCCATCGGGGAGGGGACGTTCGGTATTGATCGACAGTGTAAGCGACGTGGCCGGCTCCAAGACCTCGATCGTTACGAGTTGTTCGTTGTCGTTCTGCTCGACGCTCCACCCTTTAAGACGTGTCGCCGACTCGACAGAAAGAATGCGATGATCCAGCGGCACGCTGACCTGCAGCAGTTCAAACGTCCCGCGCAGAACTTCGTAGGTCAAATCGACATGCGTGTGGACCTGGCCTTCGGAGATACGCACCTGCTGAAGGTTGTCGGCACCGACGAGGAGTTCCATCTCCGGTTTCAGTCCTGCCTCCGGATGCCATTGAGCCGAGATGCTCGCGGTCGCACCGAGATTGGCTTTGATTCGCGTCTCGCCATCACCCTGCTCGACAGGAACAGAAACGATACTCGGCGTAACATCGACCGATTGTCCAGTTTCAGGGACGGCGAACTCGAACGTCGTCACGGGCGATGGCGGACAGTCGAAGGCAATCTGTTTGCCATCGGGTGAGGTGTTGATCCTTACGAGTAGTTCGAGCGTAATCGTGTGGCGACCACTTTCGCCGAGCATCAGCGAGTAATGTCCATCCCCCGTTCCTCGGACGAAGAGCTTGTCGTTCTCGCCACTCACTTCGCCGACGGCTGCCTGTCCGAAACGTATCGGAAGCTCGACCCAGGGTTCGCCCAAAACGTTGACGGTCAGTTCCGCCTGAATACGAACGAAGTCGCCGTCGACCTCTCCGGTGTAGTGAGCCGACGTAATGATGGCCGGCAACGGATCCTGCCCTTCGACGACCGCAGCGGCGGCGGCCTGTTGTCGCAGGTCGAGGTACTCCTGCAGCGGGACCATCACTCCCGCTTCGGAATTACCCAGCACCGAGTTCAGATCGTTGTAAGGGATGTAAACGATCCTCGATCTCTCCGGGAGCGTAGCGGTCGAACCTTCCGCCGCATCGTCGCCGGGTTGCTGGACCGCGGCATCGTCCCCGATGGGGAGATCGTCATCACTCCAGGCCGAAAGGGAGAGCAGGGCCAAACCCGACAGGCAGACAACGGTAAGAACTCTGCACCAGGGCGTGATTCGTGTCGTAGGCATGAGCATGATCGAAGGTGAGGAGCGGCGACTGCCGAGGCAGGTCGAAAATCGTAAATGAGGAACACTGCGCAAACGGGGAAAGACGTTCACGATAAGCGGGATAAGGTAGGGAATCCATACTGGTTACGTTTGAGACGCACTGCTTCTGCGCGGAATTCCCTAAAAAGAGACGCCTGGGCGACGATCGCGGACGTGGCAAAGCCGGTTCGCTGCGCGACTTGTTGCGAAGTTTCGACCCAATCGCCGCCAACGATCCCAAGATTCGCCGCCTCAACTGCGTCAGTCTGGACACCTTGCAAGTCGAAAATGACAAACCCCCTGGTCACGGGACTCGTGGTGAACGATCAAGTCTCGCTGCCGCGTGAACTGCGACGGCGACTGAGGGCCGCCAGGCATCGGACGGCCACCGGCAAGAATGCCACCTGGACCCGTGAGCAACTCGCGGGATGGGACGCACTGGAGAAGATGGTCAAACAACAACGGCAAGAGGTTGCCAAACGTCGCCGTCATTGACACAGAAGCCTTCCCTCGGCAACCTGAAACCAGCCACGCAACGCATCCTTGAGGACGTTGAGAGTTCTTCAACGCCACGCGCCCGCGAAACCTGACCGAAGTTCTTTTCAGGAGTTGAACATGGCAGCGTCCACTCGAGTTCTGTTCTTTCTCGCCATCTGTGCAACAACTACCTTGCCGGCGCTTGCCGACGAACCGCAGGAGTTGGCGGCCGCAAAGATTGCGTTTCACTGGCTCGAAAACGCGCCTATCGCAGAGGTAACTCGCGATGAAGGCTTTCGCACCACTTGCGGGGATGAACTGTCATACGCGCATCTCACGCCGATCCTCACCAACGAGCACGTCGCGAGTGCCGTGCTCAGCGAACACGACTTTTCGTCTGCCGGGATTCGCGGAGCGCAGTTCTCGGTGAAGCTGCATCTCACGCCTGAAGCTCGTCAGACACTGATCGATTCCCTCGGCGATGCGCCTGATGGAGTTCTGGCGATCTTCGTCGAGAACCGGTATTGGGGCGCCGGATACTTTCGTACCGAGTCCGCCTCCACTTTCGTGCCCATGGCCGGATACCTTACTTCGAGAGCCGATGCCCAACGCATCGTCGACGCCTGCGAGTAATTCGCAGCGGGAGGCGATTGGCGCTGCGGTATTCTGCCGCCGAGGGAGTGCAAACATTCATCGTTACGCAATCTCCTGAATCGTTATCAACCCACCGGACTCCCGCGATAGGACCCGCGAGCAGCTTGCGGGCTGGGACGCTCTGGAGAAGATGGTCAAACAGCAACGGCAGGAGGTTGCCGAATCGTAGGAATCCCCATGCGCGCGTGTTGACAAACTGCAACATCACATTGGGGACACTGGCGAAGCTTTCGACGTTGTGGCAATCGTTCCTCCCGTGTGTCATTCAAGTTACGTTGAGTGGCCGACGCAATCAGACTGGTGCTTGAGATGTGGAACATCCTTTGCCACGATGTCTCCCATGCTCACCATTGCCTCATCCCCCGTGGCCGATACCGACATCGCTTACGCGGCGTTTCGGATCGCGTTTCTCGAAACACTCGAACGAGCCACGCTCGCCGCCCAAATGGGGGAGCCGGCCAATCTTTACGGCTACCTGACGGAAGTTCCGTTCCTGCGCGGGGCCGCCCCCCAAGTACAGCTTGATGCGCTGTTGGCGACTTGGGCGAAACATCTATCTGCCGACGAATTTGAAGCCGACCTGGTGGATGAGAGCGTCCTCTACGCGGCCTGCGAAACGAGTGCCCGCGTGATTCGCGGCGAGCAGCAACTCACCAGCCGCTGGCTGGCGAAAGGACCACGACCCGTGGATCTGATGGTGGACGGCAATCTGGCCGACCGGATTCAGGGGCTGCACCTGGAGATGACAAACGACGGTGATTTTCTGTTGATCAGTCAGTTTCAAGACATTCCTCCAGACGAAGCACGCGTTCTGAAGAGCCGATTCGATCTGGAAGACTCGGCCTGCGAAGTGTTGTTCGATCTGCTGGGGCGCTGGCACGTCTCCCCCGAGTTTTCGCAACGCGGAGCGGGTCTGATCACGTCCCGCGAAATGGGTGCCACGCATGTGGTCTTTTCGCAAGTAATGCACAATGTTTCGCGACAGAGTTAGTGAGGATTAAGAGGTCAGTTGCCAGAGGCCTGCGGATTAACCCAGGTGATTCGTTCATGAAACCAGACCGCTGAACCTTGAACTCTGGCCTCGGATCGCTTGACAACCATGCCACATGAGGACGATCATCGGCAACCAGCATCACAAAGTGTTGAGCTGGTTTGACTCGTCTTGGTTTGCCGGCCTGTCGAATTTCGTTTTATTAGCTGTAGTCACGGGGCGAGCGGGTCGGTTTCCGCGGCAGCCCGACCGCGGGGATTTCTCCAGGGGAAGCATTCATGGCCACGCAGAGACGTATCGACATTGATGACATCGGCGACGTGACGGTTGCCCGTTTCATCGACAAGAAGATTCTTGACGAAACGAACATACAGATCATCGGCAACCAGTTGATGGACATGGTCGACGTCGACGGTCGACGTAAGATCGTGCTCGACTTCGGTAATGTCGAATACTTGTCGAGCGCCGCGCTGGGAAACATCGTCAAACTGAACTCACGGCTGAAGAGCGTCGGAGGCAAGCTCGCGTTGTGCAGCATTCGCCCCGAGATCCACGAGATCTTCAAGATCACGCAATTGCACAAAGTGATCAACATTCAGGGGTCGCAGGACGAAGCCGTCGCCGGAATGTGAGACGTTCTCCGCCAGGCAGGGTGGATTGGAGCCGATGGCCGCAGTCACGTTGAGTTGATGTTTTAATTTCAGTCGCGGGCAAAAAGGGATTCAGCAGGCTGGGATCCATTGACAGATTCAATCTGGTCAACAAGTTGATGAGCTCCGCGAATTCCTTCGAAGAAACGATCCCCAGCGATACGACTGAGGGTTTGCGCGTTCAGGGACGGATCCTCGACCTTATCGCCGAAAACGGCTTCAGCGAACGCGATGTCTTCGGCATCCGCCTTTCGCTCGAAGAGGCGATCGTCAACGCCATCAAGCACGGCAACAAGTACGACACATCGAAAGTCGTCCGCATTGCCTGGAAGATTCACGACGGCGAACTCTTTGTGGAAATCGAGGACCAGGGCGCGGGCTTCGATCCTGCCGACGTCCCCGACCCCACCGCCCCCGAAAACCTCGACCGCCCCAGCGGTCGCGGCCTCATGCTGATGCGGAACTTCATGGATGGCGTGATGTACAGCGAGCGAGGCAACTTCGTCGCCATGCGAAAACGACGCAGCGAGTGACGACGGCCTTCACGCTTCGCGCGAATACCGCACTTCGCCTCCCACGATCGTGTGACGCACTCTGCCAATCATCTCTCGACCATCGAACGGCGTGTTCCGGCTCTTCGAGCGAAACTCATTCGCCTTGACGGTCCACTTCGCCTCGGGATCGATGATCGTCACATCCGCCACACAGCCGGCAGAGAGACCGCACGAATTCAACTTGAGGACGTTCGCGGGGCCGGTCGTCAGCGTTCGGATCAACTCCAGCCAGGTCAGATGTCCCGGTTCGATCAATGCCGCGACGCACACCGGCAACACCGTTTCGAGCGAACACATCCCGAACGGGGCCTGGTCGAACTCGCAGTCCTTCTTTTCCGATGCATGTGGTTGATGGTCTGATGCGATGGCTTCGATCGTGCCATCCTTCAGTCCCGCGATCAGTCCGTCGATGTGAACCTGCGGCCGCAGCGGCGGGTCGACCTTGTAGTTGGAGTCGTAGCCTTGCAGCGATTCATCGGTCAGCAGCAGATGATGCGGCGAAACATCGGCCGACACGCGAATCCCCACCCGCTTAGCCTGGCGGATCTCTTCGACCGACCCTTGCGACGAAATGCACATCAGATGAATGTGTCCTTCGGTCAACTCGGCGAGCGCGATGTCCCTGCGGACCATAATCTCCTCGGCGGCCGTCGGCATCCCGCGCACGCCGATCACCACGGAGTGATACCCTTCATGCATCGCGCCACCGGCGACGAGTTCGGGAACAATGGGATGATGCAGGATCGGCCGGGGGAACATCGACGCGTACTGCAAACCGCGGCGCATCACTTCGGCATTATTGATCGAACGTTTCCCCTCGGAGAAGCCGACCGCGCCGCCGTCGACAAGCTGACCCATCTCCGCCAGGTCTTCCCCGCGCCGGCCTTGAGTGACGGTCCCCAGCGGCAGCACTCGGCACATCCGCGCCCGTTCCCCTTGCCGGATGACGAACTCCGCCGCCGCCCGATGATCGACGGGCGGTTCCGAATCGGGCAGCACCGCCACGGTGGTGAAGCCTCCCGCCAGAGCGGCGGCCGCACCCGTGGCGATGGTCTCGTCTTCCTCGCTTCCCGGCTCGCGAAAACTGGAGTGCAGATCGACAAACCCTGGCGTCACGAGGCAGCCTGTCGCATCGATCGTTCGCGTTGCTGATTTGGAAGGACGTTGGACGATGCGGCCGTCTTCTATCCACAAGTCACCAACTCCGTCGAGATCTCGAGAGGGGTCGATGATTCGTCCGCCTTGAATGTGCAGAATGCTCATCGTTGCGCTCCCTCTCGCGCTGGTGCATGGTGCAGCAGATCGAGACAGGCCATGCGGACGAACAATCCGTTCGTCACCTGGTCGAGAATCACCGAATGTTCGCTGTCGGCCACATCGGGAGTGATTTCGACGCCGCGATTGATCGGCCCTGGTGCGAGAATCAGGACTTCCGGTTTCGCGCGCCTGAGGCGGGCACCATTCATGCCGAACAGATGAGCGTATTCTCCGATCGATGGAAAGAACTTACCCCGCTGCCGTTCAAACTGCACGCGGAGCATGTTGATACAGTCGACCTCTGCCAGCACATCGTCGAGCCGATGTGTGATCTCGACTCCCAGTCGCGAGATCTGTGCCGGCACCAGGGTCGGTGGGCCGCAGACGATCACACGGGCACCGAGCTTGGTCAGTCCCCAAATGTTCGAGCGTGCGACCCGACTGTGCAGGATGTCTCCCACGAGAGCGACCGTGAGTCCCTTAATGCGCCCCATCCGTTCACGAATCGTAAACAGATCGAGTAGTCCCTGCGTCGGATGTTCGTGCGTCCCGTCCCCCGCATTCAGGACCGAGCATTTGAGGTGTCTGGCCAGCAAGTGAGGTGCCCCCGACGACGCGTGCCGCACGACCATCACATCGACCCCCAGTGCCTGGATCGTGAGGGCCGTATCGATAAACGATTCCCCCTTCGTCACGCTGCTGGTGCTGGCCGAGAAGTCGATCGTGTCGGCGCTCAGCCGTTTGGCAGCGAGGGAAAAGCTGGTGCGTGTGCGCGTCGACGGCTCGAAAAAGAGGTTGGCGACAACCGCCCCTTGCAGATGGTTGAGTTTGCTGCGTCCCTCGGCGGCCCACTGCTTGAACTCGGCCGCCCGGTCGAGAATGCGGGTCAATTCATCAACTGAGAGGTCCTGCAAACCCAGCAGATCCCTCCGACGCCAGGGGGGAGAGTCAGTCGATGCGACGCTTGGCATGAGGGGAGTTTATTCGTTTCCGAGGACGCAATCAAATCTGTGAAGGAAAGGTGCGAGTCGCGAATGGCGAATTGGGAGACGGTCATTGGTCATTGGTCATTTGGAGTTTCGTCCTACTTCCCCTCGGCCATCAGCCACTCGCTGGACACTTCCGGCTTTGCTTCCGACACTTCCACCATGCCAGAACATGACCTGATTGTGATTGGTGGGGGACCGGGCGGATATGTCGCCGCGATTCGGGCCGCCCAGTTGGGGAAGAACGTCGCCTGCGTCGAGCGGGAGCCGAAAATGGGAGGGACGTGCCTGCGCGTCGGCTGTATCCCGTCGAAGGCCCTGCTGGAGACGAGTTCGCTCTACGAGCAGGCTCGCGACAAGTTCAAGGGGCGGGGGATCATCACCGATGCCAAGGTCGATGTCGCCGGCATGCTCAAACACAAAGACGGCGTCGTCAACACGCTCGCCACCGGCATCGAGGGACTCCTCAAAAAGAACAAGATCACCCGCTACATCGGACAAGGTCGATTGGATGGCTCGAACCGGGTAATCGTCGCCGGAGCCGACGGAGACGCCGAACTGAAGGCCGAACACATTATCATCGCCACCGGCAGCAGTCCCGCATCGTTGCCCGGTATCGAGATCGATAGCGATCGCGTCGTCAGCAGTACCGAGGCACTGGCGTTTGATGCCGTCCCGAAGACGCTGGTCGTCATCGGAGCCGGCTACATCGGCCTGGAGATGGGAACCGTCTGGCGTCGCCTTGGTTCAAAGGTCATCGTGCTGGAGTACCTCGATCGTATTCTTCCCGGCATGGACCTGGGACTGGCGAAGGAAGCACAGAAGATCTTCACCAGGCAAGGGCTGGAGTTTCACCTCGGTTGCAAAGTGACGGGAGTGAAAGTTGCGAAGAAGCACTGCGACGTCGAGATCGATGGAAAAGAGGCAGTCCGTTGCGATCGCGTGCTGGTGGCCGTCGGTCGCAAACCCCACACCGAAGGTCTGGGGCTGGAGACGACCAGCGTCACAACGAATCAGCGTGGGTATGTCGAAGTCAACGACCATTACCAGACGAAGGAGCATGGCGTGTTCGCCATCGGCGACGTGATCGGCGGCGCGATGCTGGCCCACAAGGCCGAGGAAGAAGGGATCGCCTGCGTCGAGCAGTTGTACAACAAGTACGGACACGTGAATTACGACGCCATCCCCGGCGTCGTCTACACCGAACCCGAAATCGCCACGGTGGGCAAGACCGAAGAGCAACTGCAGGAAGCAGCCACTCCGTACAAAAAAGGGAGTTTCCCCTTCATGGCCAGCGGCCGGGCACGGGCGAGTGGCACGACCGAGGGATTCATCAAGGTGCTGGCTCACGAGCAGACCGATCGCATTCTCGGCGTCCACATGATCGGCCCCCACGTCGGCGAAATGATTGCCGAGGCCGTCGCGGCGATCGAGTTCGGCGCGACGAGTGAAGACATCGCCCGCTGCTGCCATGCCCACCCGACGTTGGCCGAGTCGTTCAAGGAAGCGTGCATGGCCGTGGCGGGCCGAGCGATTCACATGTGAGGTCTGAATCTGTATTGAACCAACATGAAGTATGGAGTGCTCTTTCTCGTCGTGGCGATCACGCTGACGGCGGCGGCACTTCTGCATCGGAGTTGGTATTTCATCTGTCTGTGGCCCGCAGTCGCTTTTGCGGGTTTGAGTCTGGCTTACTTCACAGGCAATCCGCGAGTGTTCGGTAAACGTGCCGATGGAACGCTAGCTGCCCTGAATACCGCCTTGCTGCTACCGGTGCTTGCACTGTTGGGAATGGTGTTTCATCTCGCCCGGTACTTCTCACGCGAATCCAACCACAATCAAGTTACAAACGACATCATCATTGGTCGGCGGCTGTTGTCATTTGAGATGCCAGACGGTGTCGACTCTGTTATTGATCTGACGAGTGAATTCACCGAACCGCGAGCGTTAAGAGACCGTGGGTATCATTCCTTCCCCATTCTCGATGCCGACGTGCCGACCGAGTCGCAGTTACATGACTGGTTGCAGCAGACAGATAACATGGCGGGAACAGTCTACATCCATTGCGCTCAGGGTCACGGGCGGACGGCGCTCTTCACTGCCTGTCTGCTGCTCCATCGCGGTATTGTTGCGACGGCAGACGAGGCTCTTGAACTGATACAGTCCCGGCGACCCTTGGCACGGCTCAATCGGACTCAATCCAGTTTCTTAGACGATGTCGCTCCGCGTGTGACTCCCCCGCCTCAATCGCCGAATGACTGATTCTCAATCTCCAATCCCCGATGTGATCATCGCTGGCGGCGGATTGGCCGGGCTGGCAGCGGCGTGGAAGTTTGCCACCGCGGGCAAACACGTCGTGCTGCTGGAGGCCCGACGCAAACTGGGTGGCAGGGCGGCATCATTCATCGATCCAGAAACGGGCGAAGTAATCGACCATTGTCAGCATGTCGCGATGGGGTGCTGCACCGAGTTTCTCGGCTTCATGCGGTCGCTGGGCCTGTCGCATCTGCTAGGTGTCGAGAAGGAACTGTACTTCATCGACGAACGGGGCCGACAATCGACGTTTCGCCCCAATCGCTGGCGTCCGCCGCTACATCTGTTGCCCGCCTTTAGGCGTTTGAAGCATCTGACGCTCGTTGAGAAATGGAAGATCGCCCGAGCCGTACGCAAGCTGGCGGCATTCAATGCTTCCACAACAATGGACTTCGCCGCGTGGCTGAAGAAAGTGGGCCAGACCGAGCGAATCATCGAACGCTTCTGGCAACCGGTCCTGGTGAGCGCGCTGAGCGAATCACTTGACCGCATCGATGTCGGACACGCCCGCAAGGTCTTCGTCGATGGATTCATGTCTGATTGCGATGCTTGGAAGATGCATCTTCCCAATGTCCCGTTGAGCACACTCTACGACCACATACAGCACGCGCTGAAAGAACTCGGCGTCGTGTTCCGCATGGAATCGCGAGTGACGGAGATCGGCGAATCGCAGTCACCCGCATCGGACGGCACACTATTGCGGACGCTGCAGATTCAGTCTGGCGAAGCGATTCAAGCCCGGCACATTGTGCTCGCCGTCCCATGTTGGCAAGTGTCGGCTCTATTGCCAGCCGTGTGGCGGGACGCTCCCGAAGTTCGCATGCTGGAACAGATCGAGACAGCCCCGATCACGAGTGTGCATCTCT
The DNA here is from genome assembly GCA_942492405.1 of uncultured Planctomycetaceae bacterium. Classification (GTDB taxonomy): domain Bacteria; phylum Planctomycetota; class Planctomycetia; order Planctomycetales; family Planctomycetaceae; genus JANNSB01. The sequence goes on along the minus strand of CALOES010000046.1, from coordinate 122,239 downwards.
GGTACGACCGCCCGATCACCGACCTGCCGCATTGCGTCCTGACGAGCCGGACTTCGCAATGGCTGTTTCGAAGACCAACGGCAAGTACCCCCTCTCCCCCACAATCGACTCGCGAATTCGAAAGCAATGTCGATTGTGGGGGAGAGGGCCGGGGTGAGGGGCCCAGCATCGACGCACATCACAACCGCGAAACGCTCTACCAGGTCGTCATCAGCAATTCCCGCAATCTGCTTGATCGACCTGCCTCCGAAATTGCAGGCATCGTCGAGGGAGAACTGCGCAACACATTCCCCGTGGCCCGCGAGGCTCGACTCATTCGCAGTAAGGTCATTACCGAACGCCGAGCCGTCTTCAGCCCCACGCCCGGCATCGAAGCTTTGCGACCCTCGCAAGTCACCCCCTGGCCCGGAGTCTTCTGGTGTGGCGACTGGACCGCCACCGGCTGGCCCTCGACAATGGAAGGAGCCATCCGCAGCGGAAAGCTCGCGGCGGAACATCTGCTTGCGGACCCAAACGAGACGCACACTGGTCTATAGGTTCTCTTCGATTGCGGTGAGCGCTTCACGAGCGGTTTCTCGCAACAGGACGTTGTCGCTGCCCGAGAGGCTTTCGATCGCCGCAACTGCTTCAACGGCGCTGCCACCCAATGATCCCAATGCGGCGGCAGCCGATACCTGCACATCGAGATAATCGTCTGAAAGCGCTTCGATGAGCGATGGAACAGCGCTTCCCGCCTCTAAACGAAACGCAGCGATGGAGGTTGCCGCCTTGACTCGCACGAAGACTCGCGGGTCATGAAGTGCGCGTTGCAACGCGGGGAGCGACTCGTTCGCGTGCGCGGCGATCAGTCCCAGTGCTTCGGCGGCCGCTTCGCGAATGCGAGGGTGCTCGCTGTCGAGATGCAGAATGACTGCCGGTACAGCTTCGGACGCCGTTGACTTGAATCGCCCCAGGATTCGAAGACATCGCCAACGGTGTTCGGCCGGTCGTGTTTCGTCGTTGAGTGCATCGATGACGAGTGGAATGACCGTCGGCCCCAAAGCGACGAGCGCATCTTCATTGCGTTCACTCAAATCGTCGAACAGGGCAACAAGAGAGTCGACCAGATACGGTGCCGCATCCGCCGCGGGAGGACCGATCGCCGACACGGCTTCGACGACATCCCACGTCAATTCCTCTGTTTCTCGCCCAGTGAGAAAATGTTTGATGACGGCAGGCGCGGCAAACGCGGCATTGGGGCCGACATCCGTCAGGAATCGGCATATCGATCTGGTGTGCGATTCGCGCGAATCGGCGAATTCCTCAAAGCCGCCAAAGACATATTCGATAAAGACCCGCGCTTCTTGCTGCCGTTCCGTGTCGATACACGCGACCGTGATAGTGGCAAGGATCATCAGCGACTGATCTTCTCCAACGATCAACTCCTCCAGCCGCGCGATTGCTGGTGCAGCGCGGGGTCCGATACGAGCCAAGGCGACGAAGGCCGTCTCAGGATGTTCGCCGTCGAGAATGCGCACGATGTGCTCAACAGGATCGACTGCCTGGGCAGCGAGATCGGCAAGGGAATCTGGCGTTCCTAAATACCACGAATCCTCGGTGTACATTGCATCGATCACAACGGGGAGCGACTGATCGGAGAACTCTGGAAACTTCGTCAGCGCCGCTGCTGCCGATGCTGCAACGGCGACCTCCCCAGCCATGTGATTGGAGTTCGCGACCCAATAGCTCGCGTCGTCGCTCAAAAGGTCCATCAATGACGGAACCGCCAGGTCCGCAGCTTCCGGATACGTCGATAGTGCCGTCGCTGCCATGGCGCGCACATCGGGGGACTCGTCCTGCAGCGCTTCGGCCAAGGCGCGAGCGACTTCAATGGGATCGTGCTCCGCATTTCTAAACCAGTTCGCCGCAGGAGCGCGCTCCGACCAGTAGACGGTCGTCAAGAATGGCGAACGCTGCAAGTATTCGGCTGCCGCGCGGCGTACAAGTTCGTATTCGCTTTCGGCAAGAGCTTTGAGCAACAATGGAAGAGCGCGCTCCCCAGTGGGATCAACGCCCGCCACGGCGCTCAGGTACGACAACTGGTCGTAAGGATCGATTGCGGCTTCGTATCCGCGAATGAAATCGGCCTGCCATTCTCGGGCGACAGGGCCTAACTCACGCGCCATCCGCACGACACGTTCCCGTGTCTCTGCGTCATCGCTTTGCAATGCGTTTCCCAGCAGAGTAACCACTTGCATCCCGATCTCTTGCAACGCCCAATGGGCATGGTTGTCGACAGCGACTGGGCGACCGAACGCGTGGTACGTGCTTTGATCGGACAGCAGTTCCACGAGTTTCGGCACGGCAGGGCGTGCTTCGGGCCCGAGTTGTTCCAGTGCCCTAATGGCGAGTATGCGTTGCTCCGGATCATCGTCGTCAAGCTGAGCTGTAAGCTCGGCGATCAGCTCGGGTGCGAATGCAGCATCGGTCAGTTCGATGCCGTCTGCCGCTTCGCCGCCCTCGACGATGGTCAGAAGGCCGACGACGACGGCCGCAATTGCAAGCGGAGTTCGGAGACGCTGTTCCATGGCAACCTTCATCATACTCATCCGTTGAGCGAAGTGGCCAGAGGTGGTCCACCAGACAACGCTTGAAACCTGCGTGTTTTCGTCTCACACTCCAGACGAGTAGTCGTCGATGCTTCGTCATTTGAAGGAAGGGCGTTCCATGGTCTTCTTGTGCAGTCCTATTCGTCACGCCTCAGCGCTGATGCTGAGTCTTCTCCTGAGCGCTTCCATCGTTCATGCCGGCGATTCACCCACGTTGGCCGATGTTGTCGACCCAGGGCCGAATGTGCGGAATGAGGCGTTTGCGGAGCGGTTCTCACTTGATGCCGCCGTCAACTTTCTCGACTCGGCGTCCCTCACATGGCAGAAGGATCGACAGTGTTTTACCTGTCATACCAACTTTGCCTATCTCTATGCGCGCCCGCTCGTGTCGCCGACGGCGACAGCGCATGTCGAAGTTCGCGAGTTCGCGAATGCACTCGTCAACGAACGCTGGCAGACGGCCGGCCCGCGATGGGATGCCGAGGTCGTCGCGGCAGCGGCAGCACTCGCTTTTAACGATGCGCAGTCGACGGGAGAGTTGAGTCCCGAGGCGCGCGTGGCGCTCGACCGCATGTGGGAATCGCAACGCGAGGATGGGGGCTGGTCGTGGCTCGATTGCGACTGGCCTCCTTTCGAAATGGACGACCATTACGGCGTGACGCTGGCCGCCCTCGCTGTCGGCGTCGCCCCCGATGAATACGCACAAACTCCAGCCGCCGTCGAAGGGATGGAGGGGATTCGTCGGTACTTCGCCGCCAACCCGGCGGAGACGCTGCATCAGGAGACGATGCGGCTGTGGGCATCAGTGTACACTCCCGATCTGATGACCGATGCCGAGCGTGAAGCGTGCATCGATCGGTTGTGGGCCCTGCAGCATGCCGATGGAGGCTGGTCGCTGTCGTCCCTCGGCAACTGGGAGCGCGAGGACGGCACGCCTCAGTCGAGCGACATCAGCGATGGTTATGGGACAGGCTTCGTCATTTACGTGTTAAGGCAAACGGGCGTCGAGGCCGACGATCCGCGCATCGTGAGGGGACTCGAATGGCTGAAGGGGAACCAACGCGAAAGTGGCCGCTGGTTCACGCGGTCGCTCAAGACCGACGGACAGCACTTCATCACCCACGCCGGAACGGCATTCGCCGTGATGGCGCTCGTAAGTTGCGGTGAGTAAGGAGACGAAAATCGAGGCGGCCCGCGGCCAACTTCATTTCATTCAACGGTAACAGGCGATCACCGCTTCTTCTTTTTCTTCTTGCTGGTCGCCACGGTCGGTCGCGTGCAGGGGCAGCCGGCCGATTCGACATCTTGCATGACCGTGATTTCCTTGAAGTAGACCTTGGCCTTGGATGGCGCGGAGTACATTGTTGCGGTCCTCTTCCAGACTCCTCCTCCCTGATCGGTCATGTCGGAAGCGGAACCCTCAACCGTGCCGATAAAAATGCTCGCTTTCGGCTGGGGGAGTGTGCAGATGGTGTGTCCTGGTGTGGGAGCGTAATTGAACGTCACCGTTACCTGATACTCGATGAAACCCGGAAACGGTTCTGATTTGACGCAACTGCAAGTGACAGTACTCGGCATGAGGCCCACTTTCTCGAAAGGTCAATTTGCCCCTCCTGATTCCGCCGAGAACGCCTCGACGTAAAACGTGCCTCCATGTCCGGCGAATCCAAATCCCGAATCCTTCAATTCGTACCAATCGCGTTTGGGAAGTTCCAACGGTTCCGTAAGCAGCGACTTGCCGTTAACTGAAAATTCCAGAATGCTCGTTTGATCGACGCGCAGTTGCACGTGAATCGTGTCGATCTCGTCCTCGCGTACGAAGTGCGTGAAGTAGCCGTCCGATAACACTTTGGGATGACCGGACAGCAGGCCGATTCCGTACTCACGAATTTGTGTCAGGTTGTCGACGTCGTTCGTCAGTCGACCGATTTGCAGACACCAGCATTGATGATCGAACCGATCGTCGACGACGCGGTTCAATCCCCAAAAGACGCCTGCGGTTCCCAAGGGTCCATCAAATTGGATGGTGGTGTCCAAAGTCAAGACGTCGTTTTCGCAAATCCCGGTTTGGAACAAGGATTGACCCGCAGCATCGAATTCGTACCAGCCTCGATCAGCGTCAAACAGGTGTTCATCGACCTGAACATTGCGAATATCCCAGACGGCAACTCGCGGATGCTTCCAGTCCCAGACATCGTCGGTGAGCGACGAACCGACATCCCGGTTGGCCCCCAGGCCCTCATCACGCAGCAGACCCGGGATTGCGAAGGCGGCTGTCACGGCAGCCAGCACCAATGCGGCAACGGCCCACCAGACTCGCTTGCCGTGGTTTCGAACGACCGTCTGCGTCGCCGCATCGGATCGCCGCTTCTGGCTTTCTATCCAGGTGTCGAGTGCCTCAACAATCTCCTGAGCGCTGGCGGGGCGCTGTGAGACCTCTTTGCGGAGGCACTTCAGGCAAAGCCCTTCCAGTTCGGCGGGGATTTCGGCGTTGATTGACCTTAAGGGGCGAGGCTCGCGTTCCAATACTTGTTGTTTGTACTGCTCGGTCGACTGTGCCACGTAGGGGAGCCGGCCCGACAGCAACTGATAAATGATCACGCCCAGGCTGTACAGATCGCTTCTCGGATCGGCCAGTCGCGCGTCGCCGCGAACCTGTTCGGGAGAGGCATAGGCCCAGGTTCCCATCATCCCCGGCCGTTCACTAAGTTGATCGAACTCCGAAGCCGCCAGACCGAAGTCGGCGACGCAAATACTTCCCTTCGCATCGAACAGAATGTTACCGGGTTTGAGATCCCGGTGAATGAACCCCTGCTCGTGCGCGGCTTGCAATGCCCGGGCGATATCGCGGACCCAGTGTGCCGCCGTCTTGCGATCGATCGGTGACCCGTTATTAATGCGGTTGGAAAGCGTCCCCCCTTGCTTGAGATCCGAAACGAGAAACGCGCGGCCGTCGGTAATCCCGGCATCGAGCACCTTCACGATGTGTTCGTGACTCAATCGCGCGAGGCTTCTCCCTTCCTTCACGAGGCTGTAATTGAGCGCGGGATCTATCATCTTGTCGAGGCGCAATGTCTTGAGAGCCACTTCACGATTGAGAACGGGATCGCGCGCCCGCCACACTTCTCCGAAGCCGCCGCGCCCCAGCATTGACAACAACTGGTAGCGGCCGAACAGGTCGCCCGCGCTCAATTCGACTGTGTGCCGTTGCGGACTGCTCGTGGCTGGAACCGTTGCGAGTTGATCAATCTCGAATCTCTCACGCAGCAGTTTCTCATGCTCCGGGAAGCGCACGACGTACTCTTCGATCTGGGGCGTCTCGCCCGCGGATTGACGCAGATCAAATTCGAGCAGGATCAACTCGACAAGCAACTCGGGAGCGGTCGACTGCTCGACTTTTCCGAGATAGTCCTCGATCTTCGGTCTGGTGCCGGTCTTCCATGTCGATTCAAAGTTGCTGCAGATTGAATCGATCAGCGAGAGATCCACCAGCCGAGTACTCTGGTTTTGGGCCCGATCCGTATGCATGAGAGTCTACCTGGATGGCGCAGTCGTGTTCTCAGGTCGATCTTGGATGCTACTCCTGGCTGTCATGGGATGTCAAACTGTCGATAACGAGAGTGTACGGCAGTGCAGCACACTCGGATCGCAAGAGCGACGAGTCAATTTCGCCAAATCGGCGATTAGAGCGAATCGAGATCGTTCATCAGCAATCGTCGGTCTTCGTCATCGGAGACCATGCCTGCGTATTTCGTGGCCTGTTCGAAATGCTGAGCGGCAGTGACGGCATCCCCCACTTTGGATGCCGCGCGCGACAGGGCTTCGTGAGCATATCCCATCAGGAATGCATCGTCCTCGGGAGTATGAGCGAGGCAAAGTTCGGCGTAACGTCGGGCTTCCGCGCCACGGTCCAGAATCGCATGGATGCGCGAAGCTTGCCAATAGCCGATCGAGAGGTGCTTCGGCTGACAGTCGGATCGCTGCGTCCAATGCCAGATCGATGCCTGATTGAGTTGGAGCATCTGCTCGTCTTCGTCGGGCGTGCGAGCTCGTTTGTCGATTAGTTCCCAGGCGCGATTGAAGCATTGAGCCGCGAAATAGCGATGGGCGGCGGCGAGGTCGAATTCCGGAGGATTCATCGTAGACTGCTCCTTTCAATCAACGGACTTGTACCGACGGCGATGCGAACGTTTTTTCAAGAGCTCTGGTGGTTCGGCGTCAAGCAGGCGTGGTCGTGCCTGTTTGGGGCGCTGCTGCTGGCCGCAATGCTGATCACGGCTTACTGGTATCCCTTCACGTCACTGGCGCGATACGACTTCCTGTTTCTGTATGCGATCGGCATTCAGATTCTGCTGTTGGGCTTTCGTCTCGAATCGCCGCGCGAGGCGTTTGTGATTCTCGTGTTCCACATCGTGGCGACGGTGATGGAACTCTTCAAGACATCCCCTGCGATCGGCTCGTGGCATTACCCAGGCGCATTCCGGATCGGGATTGCCGGCGTCCCGCTGTTTGCGGGTTTCATGTACAGCGCCGTGGGAAGTTACATTGCCCGCGTCGGCAGGGTGTTTGATTTCAGGTTCTCACACTATCCGCCGCGCTGGACGACGCTGGTGCTGGTGACGTTGATTTATCTGAACTTCTTTACGCACCACTACATGGTTGACATGCGCTGGGGACTGTTGCTGGCGGCACTGCTGTTGTTCGGCCGGTGCCAGGTGTATTTTCGTCCGAAGGATGTGCATCACCACATGCCGTTGGTGATCGGCTGGTTCCTCGTCGCGTTCTTTATCTGGATCGCCGAGAACCTGGGGACATTCGGACGCATCTGGCTGTATCCCGATCAAGCCGATGGCTGGCGGCCGGTGTCCGCGTCGAAACTGATCGCGTGGTACCTGCTGATGCTCTTGAGCTTCGTGCTCGTGACGCTGGTGCATCCGCCGAAACTCGCTCTGCCGGCCGATGAGAACCGCGAAGGTGTGAAGGAACGAAGTAAACGTGATTCACGCGCATAAAAAAGGACGGGCCATGCTGGTCCGTCCTTTTGGGGGAATTCATCGTTCAAGAATTCAGGGCGCCGGCTGCGTGAAGAGCGCACTCGAACCGGGAGGATCGGTTGCCGTGCCGGAAAAGTTGGTTGCACCCGCGGTCTGCTCGACTTCGGCGGTGCGACGAGCGCCCACATAGGGCGAACCCGCGCTCGACGTTTGCGTGAGTCCGTTATAGATCTCAGCCGACTGACGCAAGTTGTCGAAGGTGATGGCGACCGACTCCTGTACCTTCTCTTCGGTGATCTGGGCAAGCAGTTCGTCCCAAACCTGGCGAATGTCGTTCACGAGAGGTTCGGTGAAGCCTTCACACTTGAGGATCACGTAGCGATCGACGACACCATCGATTGCGATCAGATTCGAGATCTGACCAGGTTGCATCGCAAAGGCGGCCTCTTCGATGCGCGGGTCTCCGCCGAATCGGCGAATCGGGGGGATCAGCCCTCCCAAAGGGCGAGTGTTGGGGTCGGCCGAGTACTCCCGGGCCAAGGCATCGAAGGTGTCTGGCGCGGCGTTGCACTTGTTCCAGATTTCACTGGCCTGACGGTTGTTGCCTTCAATCAGAATCAGGCGAGCACGCACGCGAGGACCATAGTCGCGCTCGAAAGCGCGAAACATGTCTTCTTCGGTCACGTTGACTTCTCCGCCCGCCAGCTTCTTGAGAGCCAGCATCGGCCAGATGACGTCGCGGTGATACTGCTCCGCCGTGATGCCTCGTTCCGACTGCAGCATCTGATACCACGTCTCCAGAGGCAGATTGAACTTCGACGCAATGTCGATCACTTCCTGTTGCACTTCGGCCGGAGTAACCATCACTCCGCGCTGATCGCAGGCCTGCTGAATAATCGTGCGATTGATGATGTTGTCGAGGATTTCGGCCCCGTGGCGTTCGACGGCGTCCTGGGCGACAACGTCGTAATGAATCGTCTGCCCGTTCACTCGCGCCAGCACCTGGCTCGACTGTGAAGTGCCTGCCCCTTGAGGCGTTGTCTGCGAACTGGCCGTGCCAGGCCGCATCCATTGAAACATGATTCCCGCGACAATCATGACTCCCGCGGTGCCGATCAGCACGGGGACCATGCGGCCCTTCTTGGTCTTTGAAGCAGTGGCCTGCGGTTTGGCTTGAGCGGCGTTGGCCTGATCCGAGTGATTCCGTTCACTCATGTCCGTGATCTCCGTATTGAGTAAGCGTATGGCAGTTCCAAACTGCCTGCCTGGGGCGGGTATGAGTCTCCCCCAATCATCCACGGATGGGGTTATATGTCCGTTTTGCAAAACGGGTCAACACCGCTTTTTCCCCAGATTGCCCCATAGCCGCGTCTGTCCCAGACGTGGAGAGAAAGGGTCGACCACAATCCATTGACGCCATGAGTCGAAAACTCTCTGGCATGGCGCTGGTGTCGGCTCTTCGCACTTTGGGGCGGCCGCCATGCAATGCTTCAGTGAGACCGCCCCAGGTTCGATGTGACGGTGTGTTTCTACCCTTTCGCCGTCATCCGGCTGCGAGACACGGCGTCAACTGGCCGCCGAGTTCAATCGACCGTGGCACGTCTAACTCTCCGAACCCTGAGCCTGGGGACAGACTCGGCGACGTGCTGTCGATCCCAGCGGCGACTCGATATTATTTCGCTTCACTCGAACATCACATCGTCATCCCAGCATCTCGCGGAGGCAACCATGAGCAAGTCGGTCAACGTCGCCATTGTCGGTCTCGGTTTCGGTTCGGAATTCATTCCGATCTATCAGGCGCATCCCGATGTCAACATGTATGGGGTCTGCCAGCGCGATCCCGCCAAGCTGCAGAAAGTGCAAAGCGACTTTGGAATCGACACCGGCTTCAGTTCGTACGAAGACGTGCTCGCCGATCCGAAGGTTGATTTCGTCCACATCAACAGCCCCATCCCCGATCACGCCTGGATGAGTCTACAAGCCCTAAAGGCCGGCAAGCATGTGATGTGCACGGTCCCCATGGCGACAACCATCGAGGAGTGCGATCAAATCTGTCAGGCCGTGGCCGACACTGGCTTGAAATACATGATGGCCGAAACCGTCGTCTACAGCCGGGAGTTCTTGTTCATCAAGCAGATGTACGACAGTGGCGAACTCGGCAAGTTGCAGTACCTCGCGGCTTCGCATCCGCAGGACATGGATGGCTGGCCCAGCTACTGGGAGGAGATGATTCCCATGCACTATGCGACCCACGTCGTCAGCCCGTGCCTGGGACTCGTGAACGGCGTGGCCGAGTATGTCAGTTGTTTCGGCTCCGGAGCTGTGCGGGATGACATCGCCCAGAAGTCGGGCAACAAGTACGCGGTCGAGAGTTGCCACATCAAGATCAAAGATAGCGATGTCGCCTGCCACATCTGGCGGTTCCTCTATGATGTGGCACGCCAGTATCGCGAGAGCTTCGATGTGTATGGCACGAAGAAGTCGTTTGAATGGACACTTGTCGAACACGAGCCGCATGTAATTCACACGGCCAAGAAGCCTGAGCCGGAGATTCCGACAAAAGTCGAAGTGCCGGACTTCGCCCACCTGCTGCCTGAGCCGATTCGCAAGTTCACGATGCCGTCGGAGATTCACGACGCGGGTCACCTGTCGTTCATTCAAGGGGGAGGTCATGGTGGTTCTCACCCGCATCTGGTGAACGAATTCGTCTCCGCGCTGGTGGAAGACCGCCAACCGTGGCCGAACGCGATTCAATCGGCCAACTGGACCTGTGTTGGCATCTGTGCCCATCAATCCGCCGAGAAGGGTGGCGAGATCGTGAAGTTGCCGGCGTTCACGCTGAGCTGAGATGAGTCGACAAGCTGCGGGCTTCAGGCGGAAGGAAGAATGCGCCGCAGCGATCGTCCATTGACCGCAGCCCGCAGCCTGATTCCCGAAGCCTGTGAGGAGCCTGAATGAGTCGACCTGCATCAACACCGGCACGTACCGTACCGCAACGCAGCTTCTCGATGATCGGGCTGTTCGCCGTGATTGTGGGGCTGGGCATGGTGGTGCTGGAGCTTGGCTTCGCCTTCATCCTCGGGCGATTGGGGATTGGCGGCCGCTATCTCATCGTCGGTAGCGGCCTGTTCTTCTCAGTCTGGGGATTGAAGGAGTTGATCGCTGGCTGGTATCCCCAGCTTGGGAATCGGGGAGCCGTCCGGCACAAAGTCGGCGTGCCTGTCGAGGGGCGCTATTTCTGCCTGATCATGCTGGTCTGCTTCGTGGGAGCGATGCTGGGACGTTCAAATACCTTAATGATGGTGTTCTCCCTGATGATTGGCCCGTTCATCATCAATACGTGGGCGGCATTCACGATGTTGCAGCATCTCGCCGTCCGGAGATCACTTCCTGGACGTGTAATGGCTGGCGAATCGTTTAATGTGGAGGTCACGCTCGAGAACAAGAAGACGTGGTTGTCGATCTGGATGATGCGGGTGACGGACATGATCGCCTCGCGCGACGAACGTTTGTCGGTCGACGTCCACTTTCCTCGCGTCTCACCCGGAGGCGAGGGACACCAGCGCTACCGGTGCCTTTTGACGCAGCGTGGGCGATACGATATCGGACCGGTCACCGTGCGCGCCAGCTTTCCTTTTGGGTTGATCGAACGCGGCGTCGTCCTGCCGGCGGACGACACGCTTCTGGTCTACCCCCGCATTGGCAGGCTCCATCCCAAATGGCGTCGCAGACTGACTCAGGCCCAGGAACTGGTCTCGGAAATGCGGCCGCGTTCGGGTCCGTTCGATGATGATTTTCACAAACTCAGAGAGTACCGCACCGGCGACGATCCACGCGCCATTCACTGGAAAACCAGTGCGCGGCGAAATGAACTCATGGTCCGCGAGTACCGCGAGAGCCGCGACCGCAGCCTCGTTGTGCTGCTCGACGCCTGGTTGCCGGCAGTTGGTACCGAGGATGATCGACGTCGAGTGGAAATCGGTATCAGCTTCGCCGCCACTGCCTGTCTTGACCAGTTGAAACGCAGCCGCGAGGGAGGCGTAACGCTGATCGTCACTTCCGGAATTCTGGCAAGTTGGACGACATCGGGTAACCGCCGCACCGAGCCATTGCTCGACCTGCTCGCATTATTGGAGCCGTCGCCGAAAGCCAGTGTCGAGCGACTGCTGCGAGAGTCGGCCGCGCGGCGCAGCCCCGTGGGCACGCGAACCATACTCATTACTCCTCGACCGCGAGAGGCACAGGCGATCCTGGAAAAGTTGCTGGCGGAGAATTCGTCGCGAGCGTCTGGCGTCGAAGATGCCTATGTGATTCCCGCGGAAGAAGCGGTGCTGAACGAATATGTCGTCTGGTGATTACGAGATGGTCCGTTACGAATGAACAGTTTCCGAATCACCGATTCTTGACCCGCGATGTCCGCCACTCTTCCACACACCGATGCGTTGCCGAGCCCGACCGTCACCGACGGCCGTCTCGGTGAGGCATGGAGTGACGACACGAATGCTACCGGCAGTCAGTTTGAGCGCGTGTTCCTGGTCAGCCTGTGTCTGATGATCGTGCTGGCCAGCGTGATCTTTTCCGCAAGCGAGGGTGGACTGATCCCGGCGGTGGCTGGCGCGATGGCACCGTTCGCACTGTATTTCGTCGATCGCCGGCGCTGGCTGACTCTGCCAAACTTCTGGGCAGGAATGCTGGGGATTGTGGGCCTTGCGGCGACGATCGCCGAGTTCTTCAGCGGAGACATCGAGTCCCGTCTGCTGTCGGGAGGGCACTTTATGTGCTACCTCACCTGGATTGTCCTGTGGCAACGCAAAGCCTGGCGGCAATACTGGATGCTGTCAGCTCTGTCCATCCTCCAGGTGGCGGTCGGGTCACTGCTGACGAACAGCCCTTGGCTGGGGGGCGGGCTCATTGCCTACATCCTCGTCGCCCTCTGGACACTTTGCGTTTTCTCGATGTATCGCCTGGAGACCGTCTCCGCCGACCCGCAGGCCCGTCGGCTACGCGCACCTAAGTCACCTTTGTGGTTTTCAGTCGAGCTGCCCCCCGCGCGCCAGCAGTTAATATTGCATGATGCCAGCATGCGAGTGACGCCGAGGTTTGTCGGTATCTCATTCACCGTGATTGTGGCGTCGCTGGCGTTTGCGGCCGTCTTCTTTCTGCTCGTGCCGCGCGTCTGGGTGGGGCAGTTTCAGATCTTCGACAATTCTCCTCTTCCCGGCGCGCGACCGTTGACCGGCTTTACACGAGAAGTTCGGCTGGGAGATCTCGGTCAGATTCTCGAGAACAGCGATCCCGTCATGGATGTCGAGTTCTTTGACCACGCTTCCAGCCGCAAGTTGCCTTTGAACGAGGTGTTTGAGCTTCTGGGATCGTCCGAACCGCTCTTCCGCGGAGCGGTACTCGAAGTGTACGACTCCGGTCGCTGGACGACTGGGAGCAACGATTTCGATGCACCGTCGCGGCGTCCGACCGCCCGAGATTTTCTTCGTCAGGAGATCACGCTGCATCCGATGGGAGTGAATACGGTCTTTACGACGGGCAACCCCGTCGCATGCGTCGGAAGGCAGCCCGCCGAGGCCCTCTATTTCAGCCGCGCATACCGCACCTCTTCACGGGATTCGAACGCCAATTTGCAGGCAACGCTCAGGTACTCGGCATACTCACGACCTTCGGATTCGGTCGCGGCCGATCCTCCAGGCCGCCGGTCGAACACGCTGCAAGTTCCTCCGGGTCTTCAAGAATTAGCGGCCGTGACGCGCGATCGCGTTGGCCAGACAGAAGGACTCGCCTCCGATCGGGAGACAGCCCTGTTCCTTGAGAAGTGGCTCCGCGACTCGGGCGAGTTCTCGTACACGCTCAACCTGTCGGTTTCGGATCCGACGGTCGATCCCGTCCACGACTTCTTCTTTAACCGCAAGACCGGGCACTGCGAGTACTTTGCCGCCACACTAACGATGATGCTTCGTTCCGCGGGCATTCACGCACGCATGGTGAGTGGATTCAAGGGGGGCGTGCCTGATACGACGGCAGATGTTTTGAAAGTTCAACAACTGCACGCCCATGCCTGGGTCGAAGCATGGCTGGATGGCGCGTGGCTGCAACTCGACCCGACGCCGGCCGGACGAAGCGAATACGTCGAGGACATGGAGTCCAACAGGGCCTGGAAGCGCTGGATGGCGGGCTTCCAGCGTTTGTGGAGCGACGGGTTGACGTGGTCCAAGTCAGACCAGGACGAACTGATCTACGATCCCTTCAACAAGAGCCTCATGTCGGCTTGGGAAACCATCAAGAGTCCAGCGGATGGCATGCAGCGATTCCTGGCGTCTGCTCGCGAGTTTCTTTCCGATCCATCGAAGTGGTTCAGTTGGCAAGGAGGGATGGCCGTCATCGTGATCTCCATGCTCTCGATCGGCATCTGGAAAGTCACGAGTTTCATCTGGCGACTGATTCAACGGCAACGTGGAATCTCCGCCGACCGAGATGCCTCTCGCGCTTCTGTTCCCTTCTACGCGCGCTTCGAAGCATTGCTTGAAAGACTCTCGCTCGTTCGTGCGCCTGCTGAGACTCCGCTGGAGTTCGCCAGCCAGGCCAAGGTGCGTTTCAAATCGATGAGCGATGCCAACCTCTGGCCGGCGGAGATGCCCACGGAAGTCGCTCGACGATTCTACTCAGTTCGGTTCGGCGGCGAGTCGCTGGATGAAGGCGTCGTGCGACAGATCGAAATCGAACTCGACCAACTCGAATCGCAGATTCGCAACATCAACGACTCAACGTAACCCGTGGCAGTACGTTGGTAACGCAGCCTTACGAAAGCAACGCTTCAATTCTCGACTGAATGTCGGCAGGCTCGGCCATGCGCCCAGCCCCCTGCACGCGGCAGCTCAGCCATCCATCGCCCGGTTCGGCGAAGTGAACGCCATCGTCGCGAAGCTGACTGATGTTCCTCTGAACGGCCGGCTTGGCCCACATCTCGGCATTCATCGCCGGGGCCAGCAGCATCGGACAGGTCCGCGCCAGGGCCAAAGTCGTCAATAGATCGTCTGCAAGACCATGCGCCAGCCGGGCGATCGTCTGGGCTGTGGCTGGGGCGATCACCAGCAGTTCAGCACGTCGTGCCAGTCCAATATGTTCGCCGATGAAATGTTCCTTCGGCTCGAACATATCCGAGTAGACTGGCCGACCGGTCAGCGCCTCAAAAGTCGCCGCTCCGATGAACTTCTTGGCCGACTCGGTGAGCACAACTGTTACGCGCGCTCCCTTCTGCACGAGTGCGCTCGTGAGTGCCGCGGTCTTGTAGGCCGCCACGCCGCCGCAGATGCCGATTACGATTTCACGATCTGTCATTCGAGACTGCGTCGGTGAGGGATGATGTCCAGAGTTTACAGGCAGGGGTTTGACTCATTGCACAAGCTTCCACGCGAGCCAGCATAGCAAAGGCAGCGCCACGAAGATCAACACGAACGCCGTGATCGTCGAGCGTGAGCGATCGGGCCAGCGAGCCATGTTCCGAAGTCTTTCTCCTGGGGATGATTTCAAGAAACGTTGGGAGACTCCAACACATCTCCCAGAGAGTCAGTTTCCTATATCAATTTCTGGTGTGCGACCAATCAACAAAAATCAATAAGAGCACGATCCCCCCCCTTGCCGTAAGCTCTTTCCGCTCCACTATTGTGGCTCCCTCAAGGTGGTGGTTGTCAAGCGCACATGCCTGCGGCTTCGATTCCCCATGACGACCTGTTAGAATCATTCTCACAGGGACCGTCCACGATCGTCTTTAACCGAACGTCAAATGTCACAGTCCATTCTGGTCATTGAGGATGACCGCGAAATCGCATCGACGATTATCGGCATGCTGGAGGCCGCGGAATACGATGTCCGACACGCCCCCAACGGCATCGAAGGACAGAAGATTATCCAGTCCGACGCCATCGACCTGGTCATCACCGACATGATGATGCCCAAGCTCGGCGGGTTTCCGGTGCTCGAATTCCTCAAGACGATCGATAACCCTCCCAAGGTCATCATGATGACGGCCAACGAAGGGGGCCGACACAAAGCCTACGCTGAAATGCTGGGAGTGGTCGAATACCTGCGAAAGCCCTTCGCGATGGAGGCCCTGCTCGATGCCGTCCGCCGGGCCTTGGATGATGGCGACAGCGCGCCCCCGGCCAAGAGCAAAATGGGGCCGCTCAAGCGCGTCCGCAAGAAGGCCAGTGAATAGAAAGCTTTCGCGCCGCCCCGACCTCCCATCGGCTGTGATCTCGTGAATCGTATTGCGATCGTTACCGGTGGGGCCACGCGAATCGGACGCGAACTGTCGCTCCGTCTGGCCCAAACGCATTGCGATGTTTGCGTACATTTCCATTCGTCCGCTGACGAAGCCGATGAAGTTGTCAGACAGATTGAAGAGCTCGGCCGCCGCGCGATCACAGTGCAAGCCGACCTCACTCAGCCGACGGAGTCCGCAGCACTTATCGTCGATCGCTGTGTCGAGGAACTCGGCCCGGTCAGCATTTTGGTGAACAATGCCGCCATCTTCGAAGCAGGATCGCTCGATTCGACCGATGCCGACCAATGGCGCAGGCATCTCGACCTGAATCTCACGGCCCCTCTTTTTCTGAGCCAGGCCTTCGCGAGGCAGTTGCCCGAAGGCGAGCGGGGTAACATCATCAACATTGTCGACTGGCGCGCGTTGCGTCCGGTGCCAGGTCATCTCGCCTACACCATCAGCAAGGCCGGACTGGCTGCCGCGACGAAGCTGCTGGCACAAGAACTCGCCCCCCCCATTCGTGTCAACGCCATCGCCCCTGGTGCGATCCTGCCACCGCCGAATGGAGATGACGCGGCGTTTCGCGCACTCGCCGAGAGCCTCCCGCTCCAACGTAGCGGCTCGCCACAAGACATCGCCGACGCGATGCATTACTTGTTGAGCAGCGAGTTCGTCACTGGCGAAATCCTGCACATCACCGGCGGCCAACAGTTGTAGGATTGCAGGCCGCGCCCGCTGGACGACTCAACGCCCGCGGTCGTAGGATGTCGGCATGACGCGGCGGCTCTGGATCATTGTCCCACTCTTGCTCCTTTCATCAGGTTGCGCCGAGCATCCCGATCGGTCGCAGACGGCATCGACGCAGACTTCGCTCGCAAACTCGATTCGTCAGACCGAGGACTCGGAGCCAACTCCCTCGGTTGAGAATTCTCAGCCCCGTGATGAACGATTGATCGAGCCCATTTCGATCGACCCGATCTCCACTCCCGAGGAACAAACTCAAGTCGCACAGACCAGTCCGTCAGCGCAGTTTGGTAATCAGCCAAGATCGCCGAGAAGGCCCGCGGACCATCGTCCTACACACAACGACGCTCGACTCGCCGAGTTTGGCATTCATCGTTACGAATCCAACCGCCTGAGACTCTACACCGACATCGATCCCGATATTGCCGTCGCGTTGCCGACGTTGATTGATCAACTCTATCCGGTCTGGGTCGACTACTTCGGCGAGTTGCCCGAAGCCGAGGATGGGAGTGAGTTTCAACTCACCGGCTATCTGATGAGCGAAGCCGACCCCTACATCGCCGCCGGCCTGCTCCCTGCGGAGTTCCGCACGCTGCAGCATGGGCAACATCGCGGCCTCGAGTTCTGGATGTATGACCAGCCGACCGACTACTACCGCCGGCATCTCCTCATTCACGAGGCGACGCACTGCTTCATGACGATCGTCCCCTCCCGCCAGGTGCAGCCGTTGTGGTACCTCGAAGGGATGGCGGAACTGCTGGGCGTGCATGAGTTCGATGACGATGGAAGTGCGACATATTCCTTCATGCCACGGTCATCCGAGTCGGTGTCGGGTTTCGGTCGTGTGGAACTCATTCAACAGATGATTGCCGAGGGACGCGGGCTGACCGTAGCCGGCGTCAACAAACTTGGTGTGCCGGAGTTCTCCGAGTCGCGCAGCGAGCCATACGCCTGGAGTTGGGCCTTCTGCCGGTTTCTTGACAGCCATCCCCGCTATCGTGGGAGGTTTCGCGAACTGTGTTACCTCCGCGACGGAATTGATTTCGTGCAGGGGCTCGATGCCGCTTATCACGACGACATGTCGATCTTGTGGATCGAATGGGAACTCTTCATTTCGCAGATCGAATACGGACATCAGATCGACCGCAGCGCAATCGACTTTCAAGGTGGACTGCCCCTCGCACCCGGCGAGAGTGTGACGCTCGACATCGCCGCCGATCGCGGCTGGCAACCCAGCGGCGTGAGAGTCGAAGCGGGTCGCACCTACCGCATTGCCGCGACAGGCGAAATCACTCTGGCGGATGAACCCGTCCCCTGGATCAGCACGCCGCGCGGCGTCAGCATCCGCTACGCCCACGGTCGCCCGATCGGCAAACTACTGGCCGGCGTCATCAGCGAGCAGCCCCCCGGCGACATCGGCACCTGCGGTCTGCTGCATCCGATTGAAGTCAACGAAGCCGTCGAGTTCACACCTTCAGAAGCAGGCACGCTCTACTTGCGCATCAACGACTACTGGTCGGAGCTGGATGACAATCGAGGGGGGTATGAGGCGATCATCCAAAGCTTGTGAGACATGGATGAGTATCGGCTGGAAACTGGAATCCAATTCCCAACTCTTTCTTCGCTCGCCAGTCAACAAATTTCGTTCGGCGCGCTGAGGCAAGTGACGAGTGACCCGGCGATTCAGATCGCGAACATTGCGATCGACAACGCCGAGATGCACATCGGCGAGATACTCCAAAGGATGGCTCGTCCCGGTCGAGACTCCGAGGCGATTTTTCCAGTCCGCACATCGAATACGAAACGATTGCCATCCAGCGTCCCAATGGAGTATTCCAAGTGGGACTCCTCGAACTGTCGATCGGCTTTCCAGCAGAAATGTGAAACTGTGTAGAACAGCAATAGGGGATTGTCTACAAGCTCCCGAATCCGATATTCGTGGAGCAATTCTCCGTCGGCGTAGAAGCCGATTGCCCGATCACGCGTTGAAGTCGCCCAAGGTCCATGACGAATCAGATGAACGCCATCGGACGCAACCTCAACCGAAAGCGCGTACCAGTCCACGGTCCACAGCGGTTTGTTTGTGCCATCGTTCCGATACAGCCCACTTTGTGAATACATTCGCCGAATCTCTCGAATTCTCGCTCTCGCTTGCTCGTTCCACTGGTCACCGTCTTCATCGAATGTTTCCGGTGCCAGCATCACGAATATGAACTCGCCGCCAGGTACCTCTTCGGTATAGGAATATGGAAAGATCGGCGAGTCTGCGTAGGCCGTTTCAGTGGAGCAGAGCAAGATTGCGAGTGAAACGATGTAACAAGCGTTGCACGCAAGGCTGTGCGATTGCCGGATGGGGTACAAGACCTTGCGAAACAGACAGATTAGCGTCATCGGTTTGCGGCCATACATTGAAGAATGCTCATGCCTCAATCCCGTCATCGTAGACCGCGGGAGTGAATTGCTCCTAGATCAGCGTGCGCGATTCTTGGACGTTTCGCAATGCAGCTGTCTTGTTGGTTTTCTGTGTGTTGCGTCGACGTAAGTAACTACGAATCTTGACCATGAGTCGGGTCATGGATGGGCAAGTGCTATTGCGACGACGACGCCTCCACATCGTAGAGCGTCTGCAAATACGGCTCGTCGAGCTCATGGTTCGCGTTGTCCTCGCGGCGGTCGATCAATCCCACCTCTCCACCTCTCCCAGTTCTGGCCGCAGTCACGGCCCGCAGCACGAGTTCGTCGTCACTGTTCGCGATCCCGAGCATCCTATCACATCCTGCACGCCGGAGAGTTGGCTGCACACGCTGGATGAACTTTATGACTCGCTTCAATGACACTTCACCGGATCACTTCCTCAGGCACTTGCCCATCCAGATACCGCCAGTTCTTGAGGAACGAGATCAGGTCGCTCATCTCTTGCGGGTTGATGTTGCGTTCGAGGGCGACGGGCATCAATGAAAGTCCCGTCGATTGCAGGGCTTCGATTTCGTCTCGCAGGAACGTGACGGTCTTCCCTTCAGGCTGCCTGAGCGTGATCGACGTCGGCGTTTCGCTGGAGATGATGCCGGTGTGGATGCGGCCTTCGAGATCGACGACCGAGTAGCCAAAGTAGTTATTGTCGATCGCCCGATTGGGGTCGAGGATGTCGGTGAGGAGTTGCAAAGGCGTCTTCGTGCGGGTGTCGCCGATGTCGGGAGCGACGTTGACACCGACGCCTCCCACGAGATGACACACCGCGCAATTGCGAGAGAAGACAAGCCTCCCCCGCCGCGGGTCGGCTTCGAGCGACAGACACGCTTCGTAATCGACAAGCACTTCACGTCGGTCAGCAGGCGTCGCGGCCGCGATCAATTCGCCGGCCCTGGTGCGAATCGCTTCGTTGCCATGCTGCCTGAGCTGGTTCTGCCGGACGGGATCGATTTCGGTGATGGGGATCTCGCCCGCTTCAATCGCAGCCAGCAGCGTGAGCAGCCGGTCTTCGGTGGTGAAGAGCGCATTCAATCTTGCTCGACGGATGGCCGGTGACTGTTGATTGAAGCCCTCGACAAGCCAGTCGATGTCGGTGATGGCCGTGTTGCGGGCGACGACGTCGAGGGCGGCAACTCTCAGTGGCAGGTCAATGGCATTCAGTCCGATCGATCGCAGAGTTTCTGCCGTTTCCGCACTCGCATCAAACTCGAGCAGCGCCAAAGCTTCGATCGGAATAGAGCGATCGTTGGAGGGTGTGCCTGCGACGCTTCGCGCTCTATAAAACAGCGAACGTACCGATTCTTTCTCGTCCTCCGCCAGGTGTTCCAGCAATTGATCCAAGCGTTGGCCGCGCGCTGCGTGTCCCGCCAGGAGCGATGTGACTTGTGGGACCGAATTTCGATCCGCCAGGCAACTCAGCAGTCGAGCAGATGCTTCCAGATCACCGGTGCGGCCCGCCCAATTGGCGAACTCCTTTGCAATCTGGCGAATCGGTACCCAATTCGGATCGAGGGGCGACAGCGCATGTTCGAGAACACCAGCCAATGTGGTTCCATCGGAGACGTTCAAGCCGACGGCTCGCGACTGCCAGATATCGTCACTTGCCGACAACAACAAGTCGGCCAGATGTGATTCGTCAAACGTACCAACCTGACAAGCCAGCAGCGATTCAAACCGAAGCTTCGCGTCCTCGGTCGTTTGTGCCACTTCCGCCAGTGCGATTGTCACTCGGTCGGAGTCCTGATGACCGTCCGCTGCGATCTTCACTGCCTGTTCCGCCACGCGTGGCGATTCGTCACTGAGAGCAGAGACGAGGAGGTCTTCCGTCATCAGACCCAGTCCATGCAAAAGCCAAAGGGCGTGCGCCTTCGCTTGCGGCGTCTGGCCACTGCGGGTTGTCTCTCCCAAGAGCGGGCCGACCGAAGTGTCTTGTCGTTCAAAGATCAACCGATGAGCCGTCTCGCGTTGCCATACATTGGGATCGGCCAGCAGTTCGACGAGTTGATCGTTCGACTGGTCAGCGAGATCGAAGTCTTCGCGATCGAGCTCCCAGTCGCGGGGTTTGATGCGCCAGATGCGGCCTCGATCGTTACCGAGCGTCAGATCGGGGCGGGTCTTGAGTTCATCGGGCATGTACTGCGGATGCTCGATGACGGCTCGATACATATCGACGACGAACAGACAGCCATCGGGGCCGACGGTCATGTTGACCGGGCGGAACCATTCATCCCGCGACGCGAGGAACTCCACTTCTTGTCGACGAGCCATGCTGGTGAACGTCGCCCCCATCGGCGTCACGACATCACAATGAACCAGGTTCCCTGTCGGCTCGCAGGTGAAGCTGTTTCCGTAGAATGTTTCAGGGAGTGCATCGCCGCGATAGATCGTCACGCCGCAGGCGGCCGTGAATTGATTGGCGTGCAGTGTCGATGTCGTCCAGCTCCGACTGATGGGGTAGAGCCTCGACGCCTCGGCAGCCGGCGAGACATCGTGCAGCACGGTCGGAACGATAACAGCGGGGTTCCGTTGGAGGACATCCCCTTCCATCACAACGTGAATGCACGGGTTGCGATTGCTGCACTCGAAGCGGTTCCCCCAGTCATCGAAGCAAAGGCCGAATTGACCGAGACCCGAAACCGCTTCGTATTCGCCAGTCAGCGGATCGAACCGAAAGTCGCGCCCGCTGATCGAGACCGGCCCCGCATGCGGCCAGGCTTGGCGAACGCTCTCCACGTCTCCGCCGCGCAAACCATTGGCGATGTAGATGTGATTGTCGATGGCAAACGTCGGATGATTCGCCCGCAGTTGCGGATTCTCGGTCGCGAAACCGGCGAACCATTCGATTCGCTCATCGGCGACATCGTCGCCGTTCGTATCACGCAAGAAGAGGAGCTTGCCATCGCTGGTGACGAGGACACCGTCCTGCCAGAACATCAGGCTGTTACAGAAGAGGAGTTCATCGGCGTATGTGTGTGCGTTCTCAAACGTTCCATCGTGATCGTCATCGGTAAGAATGCGAATGCGGCACTTCGGACTCTCACCGTCCGCAGGTCCATTGGGATAATCGCGATACTCGACGACCCACATTCGTCCCTGGGGGTCGAAGGCAATCGAGACGGGATCGACCACGTCGGGTTCGGCTGCCACCAACTCGATTTCGAGATCGGGATGCAGTCGGAATTCCGCAAGCGCATCATCAATCGACAGGGGGCTGGCGGAGAGTGCCTGTGACTCCGCCAGCGCGAGGGCCTCGGCGATCACGGGAGCGGCCAGTTCGTTCCAGAGTGCGTAGCCTTCCTCGCTCAGATGCAGGCCATCCTCGACAAACAGTTCGGGCCGGGGAGTCCCTGCGTCATTGAGCATCGGGGCATCGACATCGATGTAGAAGAGTTGATCATCGGTATCACACGCTTGCTTTATCAACCTGTTCGCTGCCCGCACTTTGTCGACGAGGTTCCAACGCGCCAAGCTGGGTTTAATCGCCACGAACACCAGCGTCGTTGTCGGTAGGCGATCGTGCAGCAACGAAACGAGTTGAGCGAAGTCTTCAGCCACGCGTTCGGGCGACTTGCCGCGATTGAGATCGTTGTCCCCCGCATAGAGGACCACCACTTTCGGCTCATACGGCAGGATGAGTCGCTGGGCATAATGCACCACGGTCGAAACATCGGTGCCGCCAATGCCTCGGTTCAGGGTTTGCCAATCGGGGAAGGCAGTCGCGACGTCCCAGCGCTGAATCGACGAACTCCCCACGAACAGAATGCTTCCCGGCTCTGGCGGGTGTTGCCGATCTTGTTCCTCCAACGTCTCAACTCTGGGAAGCCAACGGGATTCGTCCAACTCGGGACTGGGGGCATCGTCGCCCGACAAGGTCGCAACCGTGACGATGCTGAGACCGAGAAGGAGGACGGCCCGTTGGGATCGCCTTAGCAGTTGCATACGGGTCTCCGCAAATAAAGGTGTGAAACACATTCGGCAGCAAATGAGCTGCGCCGGCTCAAAAGTGTAGCAATTCAAATCACAGATTGGGTGGCGATGGCGCGACGGGTACAGTCGTCTTTTGCCTGGGAATCTCTCGGTCGCTTGAACCCGACCTACCGTCGTCGGTTGCGATACGTTCACGAACGAACAGTGTTTTGAACCGCTGCAGGAATCACCGAAGATCGTTCGGAAGGGCAATCCGGCATTGCCAAGGCTGGTTCTGTCTGGTAGAAAATTTGTCGTTGAACACAACGGTTAGAGGTGCGCTTAACCCGTGGTGCGTGAGATGACGGAAACGAATGGTGGGCAGAATCCCATCTTCAGTCTCGATTTCGAGTCACTGAAGGAAGCGGAATTCTATAAATGGCTGGCGAGCGAACGTGCCGGTAGAGACTTGGGACCAGATGCCTGCCAGGAGTGGTGGCGTCAGTTCTGGGACATCTACTGCCGCTGGCGACTTGTGGACCATCTCTACGGTCGCAAGAAGTTCAAGGAGTTCCACGATCGTGCCTTCGGCTGCTTGCGCGATCCGGAGTTCGCAAGCGATCCCGTCGTCCAGTTCATCATCAAGCATTTTCTGGAAGACCTTTGGGAGAACATTCATTTCTTCTCGTTCTCCTGGAATCGAAACTTGCCACGCGAGCCGCTGTTTGAAGCTCTCGAATTGTTCCGCATCAACGACGGAAGGCACACACCGCCGGCCTGGTTGAATGTCGGCAAGGTCTGAAAGCCGCTTGGAAACGCTTCTCGTGAAGCGTTCAACTCAATCGCTCGGCGTAATGCAGCCCCTGCAGCGCGTCGATGGTGTCGGCTTCGGTTACCGGCTTGTCGCTGCGAATGATGGCAATCTTCGGATCTCGCAGACTGAGCGCGCCCGTCACCTGGTCACGGGCGATCCCCTCGAACTTGATCGTCACGACGATCGATGGTCGCAGTTCAATGCCCGGACGAACTCCCGAGGAACTGGGGCGTTCGATGCGCGCCCCGGTCATCAATCCGCTGCGAACGATCTCGTGCTGGATCTCGGCGTCCCGCAAGCGATCGACCCCCGCCACGTCTCCCACGGTTTGCCAGCCTCCGGTGCTGGTGCGGGCAGCGATGACGTAAGAGCCGAACATGCCCGCCTGTTCCTTTGTCGTGACGGCATACGTTGCCCCGACGATTGCCAGATCGAGCGTCACTTCGGGCTTGCGCTTCTTCCACTTCGGGTCGCGCATGCTGAGGAGATAGGGCGCGCTCAAGTCCTTCGTGATGATTCCCTCGTACCCTTGCGCCCGGAAGTGATGGAACAGACGATTGAGATCATCCTTTGACTGCGCGAGTTGACCTTCACTCATCGTAAACGGGATCGGCGTCGGCATGCCCCCCATGGCTTGTATGAGAGTCATCAGCACTTGCCGTCGCTGCGAGAGAGGTTGTCCCGTCAGATCCTGCCCGTTGAGGTAGATGATGTCGAAGGCGGCAAACCGCAGATTGACCGGAATGAGCGGTTCCCCCTGCAACGCCGCATAGACTTCGTAGACCGACGCAGGACGCACGCGGTCGAGATCGAGCACCGTGCCGAAGAGTTCGCCATCGACGATGCAGTTGACCGCCGGTAACGCACTGATGGTCCTGTCCATGCCGGGGATGAGTTCGAGCCAGTCGCCGCGATTGCGGGTGTAAGCTCCGCACAGGACCGCGCCGCCGTTGTCGGTCGACTTGTGCAACATCAGACGGATGCCGTCGTACTTGCGCTCGACCCAGACGGGGAACTGTTCGATCTCATCGGTGGTCCCACCTGCGAGTGTCGGCTTCACCGGGACGAGGGGTTGCAGTTGAATCTTTCGCAGTCCCGCAGGCCCTTCATCCGTCAACACCCGGGCCACTTTGAAGACATCGGTAAGAGCGAGGGCGTGCGCGACCTGCTCTTCCGGCACGCTGAACTTCTTCGCGAGAGTGCGGGCGATGAGGGGGCCCTGATACTCCAATCCGAATCCCGCCTTTCGCATCAGCAGACGGGCCAGGAAGAAGGCCTCCATCCGACCGCAACGTTGCAGCAGCGACCGCAAGACGTTGTAGCGTCTGGTCTGACCGACATCGGGGAGAAAGCGGAGCGTCCGGAGCGCCTCGGCGGCCGTCAGTGGAAACTCGGCCTTGAGAACCGGGCGTGACTCTGCAAACAGCACGGCGATGTCGCCGACGCGAGTCAGTCGGTCGAGCGCCTGCCCTCGGGTAGCCAACTGCAGCGACAACAAGAGTCGCAAAAGACTGTCCCGCCGCATGGTGCTGCGCCTGCCGAGGAAGACATCCCCCAGAGCGCATCCGAGCTTCTCTTCGAGCGTGAGTCCGATTTCCTTGTCGAGGAATTCGGCGAGCAACTTCTCTTTTCCAGCAGCATCCGGAGGCTCGGCCACCTGCATACCGAATGTCTGCGAGGCCCGGTCGGCACTCAGATACGACAACGGCAGAAAGAGTCCCTTGCACAGCGAGAAGAACGAAATCGAATCGAACTCGTTGGTGGGAATGTCTTCGCCGTCGCGTTCATCGCCGAGTTTCTCGATGACGAACCGCAAGTGATAAGGGAGATGCAGCGCGCTCTCCGCGTACTCGTCATCGATCCCGCGCAGTCCGATGGAATGCGTGAACTCCGACAAGGACTCCGATTGCGAGAGCCATTGTCGAACGTCGTCGGCTTGGATGAACTTCATTGCTGAGAAGGGCGAAGGCTGCGGAATCGACACGCCTCCTCAGCATACTGTGTGCGCTCGGATCACCCCAGTCAGTGGTCCCTGGCTCATGCTTTCAGCAGAGGCAGGGTGTCGTATTGTCCCAGCAGAATCTCCTGCGAGGGGACGTGCAGCCAGTTCTCCAGGATCGTCGCGTAAACCGATCGGAAATCGGTGTGGAACTTGAGATCCCCTTCATCGAGGTCTTCGAGACTGGGATGCTCGCCATGCACGCCGGCTTCGACTTGCGAGCCGACGAGAAACATCGGGGCCGCTGTGCCGTGGTCGGTCCCTTGCGAGCCGTTCTCGGCCACACGACGGCCGAACTCCGAGAAGACCACCGAGATGACCCGTTGGCCATGACCGTGATGCTCCAAGTCTTCATGAAACGCCGCCAGCGCGCTGCTGAATGTCTCCAGCAATCCGCCGTGACTGATCGCCTGGCCGGAGTGCGTGTCGAAGCCATCGAGTGCCGTGTAGTAGACACGTTCGCCAGCGCCGGCATCGATGAGCTGCGCCACGAGCTTGAGTCGTTCGGCGAGACGCGAGTCGGGGTAGTTCGTCGGCGTCGTATATTGATTCGTCACCTGCTGCAGACGATCGGCCGCTTGGTAGGTCTGCTGCGACGAACTGCGGAGGAACTGCAGCAAATCGTCATCCGGCGCGGATTCCATTGCGGCGAGGTTGGCGATCAACTCCCGTTTGCCGGGGTCATCGCCCACGCGAAGTTGGAAGTCTTCGAGGGATGCGAGTGTCGGGGCGTAGCCTGTGGCACCGTAGACCGCGAGGGGGGCTTCCTGATCGCCGAGGTACATTCCGCCCGCCGGCGAGAGATGGGGGAACGCGCGTCCCAGCCAGCCGTAGGCTTCGCGTTCATCGAAGGTAGCCTTGTGCCAGATATCCATCGAGGTGAAGTGCGATCGGTTGGGGTTGGGATATCCGACTCCTTGAATGACGGCCAACTGTCCCGCTTCGAGCAACTTGGCGAAGCCATCCATCGAAGGATGGAACGCGAGATCTTCGTTGATCGACAGGACATCGAATCGATCTTGCCGGAGTGCCGGCCGACCCGCGCGGTACTTGGGATCAGTAAAGGGAATCACGGTATTCAACCCGTCGTTCCCGCCGGTGAGTTGCACGACGACGAGAATCGTGTCGCCACTCCCGGCATCGTCGAGCGTACCTGCAGCGCGCGCGAAGTTCTGAAAGACGCTGGGCATTCCGATTCCGCCGACCAAAGAGGCCGCCATCAAGTCGCGACGTGTGAGTTTCATGAGTGGATTCCTGTTAGTTGCCTTTCGCTCCGCGAAAGTGCGAGTGATGAAATATTGAATCTGCGAATGAAATGTCGTCCCACGCTCCTCCGCTGCTTTCGCGGAGCGAAAGGCGACTATCCTAACTGATACTCCGGCAACGTCATCGCCAAATGGGCCGCTTCACGGGCCAGTCGAGGCACCATGCCCCGGTTGCGATCCATGCCACCGGCTTCCATGACGAGTGAATTCAGCCGGTCGAGAATCTGTGTCCGCGAGGCGCTCGACGCCTGTTGATGGAACAGATTCAGGAAATAGTCGGTTAAGGCTTCTGGATCGCTCAACCCCTGGGCCTGCGCGACACGGGCAGGATCGCAACGCAGCGCGCGTCCCGAACCGCGAGTCATTTCGTAGGCAACGTTTTGTCGAAACAGCAGCGAGTTGGAATTGATCCATTCCCTGCCTCCATCCCAACCCTTCACGCTCGGCGGGAAGAACAGGCTTTGCCCCATCCGCTGGCAGATGTCGGAGGCATCGCGCGGACTCACTTGTCCGCCGAGAGACCTGACCGTTTCGACGACGAACTCAATCGGCGACTTCACGCGTTGCCGAATGGCGATAGGTGAGTAAAAGACCCAACTGGTGAGCATCGTACGCGTCAGCCAGGTGATGTCGTAGTTCCGCACGCGGAACCCGTCGACCAGCGGGGCAAGCAGTTCCTCACTGGGGTCGACGGCTTCACTGACCAGTTCTTGAAACAATTTCTTCACGATGAACTTCGCGCACCAGTCGTTCTCGAGACAAAGGCGGACGACGTCGCCAGCGGTCCATTCGCCGGTGTGGCCGAAGATTGTCTTTGTCCCCGCATCGAAGTTTTCGGGAGAGAAGAGTGCCCGACGGTCTTCGCCGACGCTCCAGCCGGTGAGGGCGCGAGCTGCCTCCTTAATGTCGTCTTCGGTGTAATGACCTTCCCCCAGACTGAACAACTCAAAGATCTCTCTCGCGTAGTTCTCGTTGGGAGCCTCTTTGCGGTTGGTGTTCGAGTCGAGCCAGATGAGCATCGCGGGATCGCGCGTCATCGCCTGCAGCATGTCGCCGAAATATCCCAGGGCGTTCTCGCGAAGGCTCTCGTTCTGTTGGCTCATCAGGATGACGTCGTTCACCTTCGCGTTCGAAGTCGCGAAGTGATCGTGCCAGAACAGCGTCATCCGCTCCAACAATGGATGGGGCGATGCGAGGAGCCGGTACATCCACAGGGCCTGCAGTTCGCGTGCGTCGCGAGATTCGATCACTCCCTTGCGCAGTCGGGAGATGTCGTCTTCGAAATCTTCCCAACCATGGCCCCCCGCGATCAGTTTATCGACCAGTTCCTCGGTGGGACTTTCGACTCCCTGTTGCACGAGATCCCAGGTGGCGCCGAAGGTGGCTCGGCGATAGAGGTGAGCCACTTTCTCTTCGTCCCAGCGATTGCGACGGGTGGGCTGAAACGGCGACCAGGCCGTCTCGGGAGAAATGCGTTCGAGCAGGTCGGTTGCTTCAGACATGGAATCAGAAAACAGGAGTTAGAAGTAGCAGAAGTCGTGAGACTTCCGAAGGGATTGGCCAGAACAGGTCGGAACTCTCACGAGTTCCGCTACGGTGACTACTCACTCAATTGTGGTTGCAGGGTCAGTTCGTAAACGAAGCGATCGTCTTCAAAGCGGGCTTCGGAAGTCATGTCTCCGAGCATCCCCACCATACGGACGATGCGCGACCACTCTTGCTCGGCTTCCGAAAGATCGACACCCGAGTTCAGCACCCACGAGCGAACCGCTGCGTCGTGAAAGCCGTCGAGCATCTGAGCAAGTGACCCGCCGCTGATGTATTGCCGTTCGGTGACGAGTTCTGTGTTTTGATCAGCCAGAGATGACACGGCAGATTGCTCTGCTGCAAGAGCTTCGGCGATCTGTTCAACAATGGCAGGCGTCGACCCCACGACCGCGTGACCATGAATGACGCCGTAAGTGACGCGGAAGTTGTATTCCGTCTGGCTCTTCTGTCGCAAAGCTCGCGGAGAGCGATCAACCGACAGGGTCGTCACTTCGCCATCTCCCATCGTCTGTTGTTCCACCGTGAATCGTTGCTCGCCACTCAGAATGAGATTGAGTGTGCGCGTGACGGGAGAAATCATGTGCCAGAACTCGTCGGGATCGTTCAGTTCGACGACGAGGGCGAAGGCCGGCAGCAGGTCGGTGACGGGGACATCGGGATAGGGGCCTTCCTCGGCTCGTACTGCCACAAACCTCCAGCGAGGGCCGACGGTCGCGATGATGTCGCTCGGCTTGTATTGCAAACCGAGAACAGCCAACTGTTGTGCGATATCTTCATCTCCCTGATCCATCTGCTCGACGACGTTCGACGCGATCAGTTCGCTACGAGCGTCCCACAAGGCGGAGAAGTCGCGATAGATACTATTGGAATAAATCGTGTTCGGCAGATTGAGCAACGGGGCCGGCGACTCTTCGGGTGTGTCGGCCCAGAAACCTTCCAAAGCTGACATCGCTTCCCCGTTGGGGTCATGGAATTCGACCGAAGCCTGGAGCCCATCGCTTTCGCTGGTGAACGTGACCGACAAAGAGTCGTACCTGCGAAGAACATCAACCCAACCCCCGACCGAAAACGCGGCACCGGGATCCTGCATCGGAGTGATCAATCCCGCGGCAAAGTCCGGCACCAGTCGAAGTGCCGTCAAGTCGACATGCAGGTGGCCGATTTCTTCCGGCTGAAGTTCTGCCTCGGCAAGATCAGCATCGGCATCGAGAATCTCGTCAGCGGCGGCCCGCAGTGTTTCGCCGTCGTTCGCAAAGAGCAATCGGTTGCCGATGGCGACAAAGACACCATCGCCGGCTTTGAACGCGGTCAAGCCGCGATACTCTACTGATTCGATGGAAGCGTCATTCCCTTCGGCGGCAGCCTGAGCTTCGATGGCTTGCTTCGCCAATTGAATCGTCGCGGCCACGATGTCTTCATCCGACGCGGAGAAGGCGACCAATAGGTGCGGAGGGGCTTCGCGAGTCAGCTTGCCGTAAACGCCTCCAGCGGTCAGTCGGGCGTAGGCTTCCTGCCAAGTGCAGCCCCACACTTGTTCGGCGGCTTCCAGGCGTTCGTAACCCATCTGGGCATCGGGACTCGTCAAGTAGAACTGGAGGGTCGGGCTATCCAGGAGTTCGTCCCGCAGGCTGTCTACGAGTGGGTGCTCGATGAGCCGACCGACATCGGAGACCTGAAAGCTGATCGCGCCACCGCTGGTGACTTCGTTGAGCAGCGGATCGCCAGCCGAAGCAAAAGGGGCGAAGACCATCAACACCAAAGCGGGGAGACTAGGGCTCCACCCGGCTGCATATTTCATCACTCAAACCCCTGGAGGTGCAAAAATCCGCAGAACTTTGGCCACCTTATTTGGATTTCAATCAGCAGGAGGCAGCCTACGGGGTTCGATACCCTCTGCGGTGTGGGGAAGTTTCAGTAATTTGAACCGTTTCACCTGTCGGCAACGCTACCTGGATCAGCGAGGAGTTATGCTTCCTCTGATGCAGCTCGGGTGCCGATATGCGTCACTGAGCGTTGCCCCGCGTCTGAGACAGACGCGGCTACAGGAGCAACCCTGCGATTGTCGCTGTCAGCCACGAGGCGAGCGCTCCGCCGACCATGGCCTTCATCGCCAGGGCTGAAATGTCCTGCTTTCTTTCGGGGGCCATGCCGCTGATGCCCCCCATCTGGATGCCGATCGAGGCGAAATTCGCAAACCCGCACAGCGCGTAACTGGCGATAATGCGTCCCCGTTCGCTGAACTCCGGCCCCGGTTCGATCTGACTGAGGTGCTGATACGCAATCAGCTCCGTCAGCACGATTTTTTCGCCCAGCAGCGCCCCCAGAGTCGACGCGTCCGACCATTCCACACCCATGCACCAGGCGAGCGGTGCGAAGAGGCGGCCGAAGATCAATTGCAGCGACAGGTCGGGCACTTGAATCCACGAACCGACCACGGCCAGGAAGGCGTTGATCATCGCCACGACGGCGACGAACACCAGCAACATGGCGGCGATGTTGAGCATCAGTTTCATTCCTTCGGTGGCCCCTTCACCGAAGGCCTCCATCGCGTTGCCTGCGGTCTTGGGAGTCGCGATGCGCTGCATCCCCGATGTTTCGGAGACATCGGTCTCGGGGTAGATGATCTTGGCGACCACCAGCGCGGCAGGCGCGCTCATCACGGAAGCGGCGACAAGGTGGCCGGCAATATCGGGAATGCTCGACTGCAAAAACAGGACATAGAGTGCCAGCACGCCTCCGGCGATCGTGGCGAAGCCGCCGACCATCACGGTCATCAGTTCCGATTTGGTCATCCCATTGAGAAACGGCCTTACGAGCAAGGGGGCCTCGGTCTGGCCGACGAAGATATTGCCGGCCACCGAAAGTGTTTCCGCCCCGCTGGTCTTCATCGTCTTTTGCATCACCCAGGCGATCGCTCGTACGACAAGTTGCATGACACCGAGGTGATAGAGCACCGCTAACAGGGCCGAAAAAAAGATGACTGACGGGAGAATCTGGATCGCAATCGAGGCGACCATCGGTGCGATCGACTTGCCGTCGACGTTGCGGAACGTGATGCGACGCACTTCTGCCGGTGCAGGCGACTCGTCAGCCGCAACTTCCGTTGACTCGTCGGGCTCGGCGGAATCAATGTTTTCGTCGTCATCCGCGACAGCGTCCTCGGGTTGTGCTTCCCCCTCGCCCGCCTCGTCGCTGTCAGAAACAACCTCGTACGTGATCTCAAACCCCGGGTTGAGCGGCTTGAAGAGAAACGCCGTTCCCTGATAGGTAAACTCAATCAACGCCTCGACGCCGCGATTGATCGTGCGAAACACCGGCTGTCCGATGGGTGTACGCAATATGACGATCGCAAACATTAACTGCAGTGCGAGACCCCAGATGACCAGCCGATAGTCAATCTTGCGACGATTGTTGGAGAGAATCCACGCGATCCCCAGCAGGACACAGATTCCCAAGAGACCCTGCATTCTCAACATGTCCAACCTCTATGGTGCGTTTCATTCGCGGGAGCGTATCCGTGGAGAGAGGCCGCATTCTCGCAAGGTTGCCGAAGAGACACAAACTCACGCGTTCTACTCTCAGCCGCGTCCTTTCGCTGACACGACAATGAATCGCACAAACATCGACCGACAGATCGGAACAGTTTGTCACCTCTTTGTCCGGCAGTTAGGATGACCGGAGATGGGCCATCACACCCATGCGGTCTGTCCGGTTGCCAAGACTTACCGGGGAAGGACATGGGAGATCCACTGTCAAATAATCACGACTCGTCGGAGTTTGTCTCGCATCGGTGCCGGGAGTTCGAGTCCGCGCTGCGCGAGGGGAGTCGGCCCACGATCGAGGGCTACCTCGTTGATACCGAGGGACAAGACCGACAGCAGTTGGTCGCCGCGCTCGTGGCCGTCGAAATTCGCTTCCGCCAGCAATGCGGAGAGAAGCCGCGACTACCGGAGTACATTGAGCGGTTTCCAGACTACACGGCGATTCTGAACGAAATCGTCCCCCCCCTCCTGGAGGAGCAGGGTGAGAAACTGCAGTCGACGTTTATCGCTCAACCGACCGGAACAGCGATTGATGTGACCGAAGAGTTTGCTCCTCAGCAGCAACTGGGACGGTATCAACTCGAAGAGGTGCTGGGCCGTGGTGGCTTCGGCGAAGTCTGGTTGGCGTTCGACCCCATTCTGCATCGCAAGGTGGCCGTCAAAACGCTGCGCCGGGATCGTGAACTGAGCGCGTCGGCACTCGAGTCATTCCTCAACGAAGGTCGACATCTCGCGCAGCTCAAACATCCGGGGATCGTTGCGATCTACGATGTCGGCGTCGAACACGGGCGAGCCTACATTGTCTCGGAATTCGTTGACGGCACCACGCTCCAGAAGACTTTGGATGAACGGGACTACACCTGGCAGGAGGCATCGCTGCTCGTTGCCACGATTGCCGATGCGCTGCAGAAGGCGCACGAAGCCAACATCTTTCATCGGGACATCAAACCGTCGAACATCTTGATTGACCGCGAGGGCGCTCCTCACGTCACCGACTTTGGTCTGGCCGTCACCGAAGAACAGCAGATGTTCGAGTCGGTGTCGACGCTGGGAACATTCGGCTACATGCCCCCCGAACAAGTCTGCGGTCAGAGCCAGCTTGCCGATGGGCGCGCCGATATCTACAGCCTGGGAGTCATCCTGTACCGAATGCTGACGGATCGTTTGCCGTTCTTTGCGAAAACGGTTGAGCAGTATCGCACACAGGTGCTACACCGTGCGCCGCGCCCGCTACGGTCGATCATCCTGACGCTGCCGGAAGCGTTGGAGCGCGCCTGTTTGAAGTGTCTGGCGAAGGCACCCGAGAACCGTTTCTACACCGCCTCGGATCTCGCTTGCGAACTCCGCAAGATCGTCGCCGAGCATCAGCCGCACCCTGCGAATTCCATAGAGCCGTCGCAGCTGGCGGGCATCAATTCTTGGTGGCCGATCGCCGTGACGGGACTGCTGATCGTGTCGGCTGCGATCGCGATTCCACGGCTCCGCGGGACGCCTGATAATGGCAGTGCCGACCGACAAGGTCTTGTCGACTTGGGAACCGTTGCCGGTGGCGATGCGGTTCCCGTCGATCCTTCAGCGCTCGTGGTCAGCGCTGTGGAAGTCGCGCCCCCTGAACAGGACGGTACCGTCACCTGGGACATCATGCGGGATGGACGCGTGATTCGCGTCACCAGCAGCACGCCGGGTCTAGTGCAGTTGGGAGAGTACGACGGAGGCAGACTGTCGTTCGATGTCGAGGTCGAGCCGATTGGGGCATTGTTTGCCGGATTGTTTCTCGGTCATCAGACGTACGGGGACGACAACGAACAGGTTCGATGTGTGATCGTGGAGATTCAGCAGTGGCAGCAGCCGGGCCAGCAGTTGGTTGTCCACATGCCTCACTATCCCATTCTCGATGAGTCACAGAGAGGAGACGATTGGGTTGGGAATCGACTGGCACCGATGGGACCGTTGGAAACCTCGAAGACGATCGGCGTCACGATCGAAGAGGGACGGTTGACTGAAGTTCGGCTGAACGGGGAGCCTGTCGAGGGGATCCTTGATCGATGGGACGAATTGATGCCCTCGGGGATCGACTGCTACGGCTCTTTCGGACTGACTTGCACGCTGGGAGCAGCGTCTTTTCGAGATCCCCTCTTGAATGAGGTCGAGGCACACTTTAGCGTGGGGAGAGGCAGCGTGGAGGCAGACGATAACGACATGGATGCGCCCTGATTGACATCCTTGCCGACTCCACCCATGCCAGCACCGATCATCACCTTCAAAAGCTATAACTGCCCGACGCAGTTGCTGACTCTGACCGTCCATACCGGTGGGGGGCTGCCAGAACAGATCATTGCC
Organism: uncultured Planctomycetaceae bacterium; assembly: GCA_942492405.1. Taxonomy (GTDB): domain Bacteria; phylum Planctomycetota; class Planctomycetia; order Planctomycetales; family Planctomycetaceae; genus JANNSB01. The sequence goes on along the minus strand of CALOES010000046.1, from coordinate 87,758 downwards.
ACCGTTGTTGCGGCAGGAACACCAGTTCCCAGCCAGCCTCCGTTCGGCAATACGATTATCGTCACCGGCTATGGCGACTTCAGCACGACCATTTTTGGCGGTCCCACCAGTGGGTCGTACGACGTCTACTGGTGGGTGCGGACGACTTCGGATCGATTCGGGCCATGCACGCAGCCCTGTGGCGCCTCGCCTCCGATTCCGCCCATCCCTCCGGTTCCGCCGGTGCCTCCGGTTCCGCCAGTGCCGCCAATTCCACCCGTGCCTCCTTCTCCTCCATCACCACCTGCCGGAGGACGCGGCCGGAAGAAGAAGGATTGACGTTCTATCGCGACGGCAACGCAACCGGCGAGTCTTATGTATCGCCCTTGGCACGAGGCATCTCCAGCCGAGGGCGATGCCTTCTATTCGACCGGCGTCGGTAGATCGTCCATCTGATTGAGAGCTTCCGAGAGGCAGAGCACGTAGCCATCGGGATCGGTGATCTCGAACTCCGCCAGCCCATAGAACATACGTTCGAGCCTGCGCGTGACGACGCCTTTGGATGCCAGCAGTTCAAACACCTCGCGCAGCCGCTGTCCATGCAGTCGTAGATAGACGTCCCACTGGTATTGCCGAGGCTGATTGCGCGGCGATGGAGAGCCGCAGCGCAGCATGATCTCAGTCGCCCCGTGTGACAGGATGGCAAAGTCGAACGGCGGCGCTTGGGGAAACGGACTGGCCGAGAATCCCAACAGATCGCGATACCAGTCGATACTGGCCGCCACATCGACCACTTCCAGCACGGGAATAGCGTCAACAATCATGATGCGTTACTCCGCGATAGCGACACGAACTCGCGAATCGACTTCAGAACGCGGTCAGGCGCGTCTTCAAATACCAGATGGCCGGCGTCTGCGATCTCGTCGACGATGGCTTTCGGGAATCGCTGTCGAAATTCTTGCAGAAACTCAGGCGTAAAGCACCAGTCTCGCATCCCCCATGGAAGCAGCATCGGGTGATTGACGAACTGACTCAGTCCCTCTTCAATCGCCGCGAGATCGTTGTAGCTGGGATGACGCGGCGAGAGCGGAATATCCTTCACAAATCGATCGACGGCAATGCGGTCGCTCCAACTGCGGTAGGGCCAGAGGTATCCGCGTTTCACGGGAGGAGTCAGCACTTGCGGGCGATCAACGGCCATGCGCATCGCCGCTTGCGAGAAGAGGTTCAATCCCCGCACACCAAACGTGCCGACGAGCGGCCAGCGACAGACGGCAATCCGAAAGGGAATACTCTTTGAACGAAACGCCCCGGTGTTCATCAGCACGAATTTGCGGAATCGCTCAGGCCTTTGACACGCCGCCCCCATCCCGATGCAACCTCCCCAGTCGTGTCCGACGAGCGTGATCTCCTTCAGGTCGAGTTCATCGATGAACCTCACCAGATTGTCGACGTGCCGCTTCAGCCGATAGTCGTAGTCCTGTGGCTTCGACGACAACCCACAGCCGATATGGTCGACCGCCAGCACGCGATGCGTCGCCGACATCTCGCGAATGATGCGCCGAAACGCGAAGCTCCACGTGGGGTTGCCGTGTACGCACAGAACCAGCGCGCCGCTTCCGTGGTCGATGTAGTGATAGCTTTCGTTGCCGCTCCATTCGAGTCGGGACGAAGCGAAAGGATACTCCTGCTGGATGTCACTCGGCAGCGGAGCCAGCCAGGATGGAGTCACGGTCGACGACACTCGGCTTGTTCTCGATCACACACCAGACGATTCAGCCAACGCCTGCGTGATGAGTTGGTTGATGTGACGATCGGCCAGGCGAGCGGCTCCCTGCAGCGCGTTGCGAATCGAGCGGCCATCGCTGGAGCCGTGACAGATCAGACAAATGCCGTCGACTCCCAACAGGGGGGCGCCGCCGACCTCGTGATACTCGTATTTGCGGGCAACGTTGCGAATCGCGACTTTCGCCTGATCGCGTTCGACATCAAGGGCTGGATAGAGTTCCTGCTGAATGAGCGTCATCAGCGCCGTCGCCATTCCTTCGCTCACCTTAAGGACGACGTTCCCCACAAACCCTTCGCACACCAGCACGTCGGCTTCACCCTGGTAAAGTCCTCGACCTTCGACGTTGCCGATGTACTCGCCGTGCGTGAATCCCTCGCAGAACAGCCGATTCGTTTCGCGAACCAGTTCGTTCCCTTTACCATCTTCGCTGCCGATGTTCATCACGCCGACACGCGGCTTATCAGTCCCGAGGAATTGTCGGGCATAGATCGCCCCGATCACTCCATATTGAAACAGGTGTTCGGGTCGGGCACCGGGATTGGCTCCCACATCCATCAGAATCGCTCGGCCCTTGAGAGTCGGCAATTCGACCGCGATGCCGGGCCGCTTGACCCCTTTCAGGAACAATCGCGTTCGGAGCCCGGCAGCGACAACGGCTCCCGTATTGCCGGCACTGACGACCGCCTCCACTTCGCGGGTGGCAAGCTGCTTCCAGCAGACCGAGATGGAAGAGTTAGGTTTCTTGCGGAGGGCGTCGGTCGGCTTCTCGTCCATGCCGACGAAACCCTCGGCAGGCACGACCTTTAGGCGATCTCCGGAGTAGCCGGACTCGTGGATGAGCTTATCCAGAGCCGACTGGTCACCGACCAGGTCGACTTCGAGATCAAGATTATTGGTGAGAGCCGCTATAGCCCCATCGACGTTGATGTGAGGGGCATGATCTCCCCCCATGGCATCGAGGGCGATCCGCATGGAGGTCAGTCCTCATCATTCGGAACGACCATCGGACGCCCCTGGTACGCACCGCAATTCGGGCAGACCACGTGGGACGGAACCGAGTGCCCGCATTGCGCGCAATCCTGTAACTTCATGGGACGCCTGCCGTTATGACTGCGTCGACGACGACCGCGACATTTGGATTGTTTACGCTTCGGAACTGGCATCGAACGTCACCAACTTAAGTGTGCAAAGCAACTTCCACGTGGGGAGGATGGTAAGGGAGAGGAATTCCCAATGTCAACTCACGCCGAGGGTTGAGAAACTTTGCCGGTTGCGCCGGATTTAACACAACAAGTTGAGAAACCGCTTACGCCGGTGTCGATTCAACTAAAGGACCAGGTTGGTCGCAGTGATCGGTTTACACAACGAGGAATTTGGCTGGAATGAGTGCCTCTCAGCAGCAAGAACTTCAGTTCGGCTGGAGATCGTGGCAGTTTCTGCTGCTGTTCTGCTTGATGTCTTTGCCGGCTTTCGGTGACGACGTCCTGTACCCAGCCGCACCCGTTTTGCTGAGAACACGGGGAACACGCCGGGTCGAACAGGCATCGGCCTGGGTGGGTGACGATTCCTATGAGGGAGCACCGGCTCCCACTGTCGTCATACCACCGGCATCTCTGCAGACTCAATGGGAACCCTTTGGAACTCGCAATGCGTTTCTAGACGACCCAATTGGCAACGTTCCGACACCGGCCATCGTTCCAGAGCCGTCGAATGTCATGCCCGCGCCTTGGGAGTCGCAACTCACCACGCTGGAAGAGCGTCTCGACGAAATGGACGAAACCGACACCAGTCTGCAAGACGCCATTACCGAACTCGAAGGCGACCGAGTCCTTGTCGGCACGTCGAATGCGACCATCAAGCTGAGTGGGCGCGTTCATGTCGACTACTGGGCCTTTCCCGGCGCAGACGCGGGCATCATCGCCTTCGAAGAAGAGAACCCTCAAGACCGCATTGGCTTTCGCCGCGTGCGTTTCGGCGTCGGTGGGGACATTGGTCAGAGCATGGTCTACCGGATCGAAATGGAGTCTGCAGGGGGAAACAATCCAACATTCAAAGACGTCTTTCTCGGCTTCGAGGACCTCCCATTCCTGCAGACGGTATTGATCGGCAACCAGAAGCGGCCCTACGGCCTCGATCACATCAACAGCAGCCGGTACAACGTCTTCATGGAGCGCCCGTTCATCATCGAAGCTCACAACCAGGACGCTCGTCGACTGGGCATTCAGTCGTGGGGCGTTTCGGACGACGAAGCCTGGAACTGGCGTTACGGTGTCTTTGAAATGCAGGACACGCAAAACGTCCCGTTCTATATCGGTGATGCCTACCAACTGGAAGTTGCTGGACGTCTGGCGAACACCTGGTTCTATGAGTGCGATGGCGAGAACTATGGTCACATCGCGATTGCGGGAACCGTGGCCCATCCCGATGCCACCGGGGGGCCAATGAACAGCAATCAGGCGCAGTTTCAAACGCGCCCCGAAGCGCGTTCCAACGAACGATGGCTCAACACCGGCCGCATCGCGGGCGCGCAGTGGTACGAGATCCTCGCCTTTGAAACTGTCTACAATGAAGGACCGCTCCAACTTGTGGGAGAACTGCAATCAAGTTGGGTTCAGCGCGAAGGATTCGAGGATACGAACTTCTGGGGTGCATACGCCTATGCCGCCTACTTCCTGACCGGCGAACATCTTCCGTGGGACCGCGAGACTGGCCAACTCGATCGAATGAAGCCCCGCACCAATTTCTTTCTTGTCGACAATGGCTGCGGTTGCTGGGAAGAAGGCTGGGGCGCGTGGCAGGTGGCCGCCCGCTATTCGTATGCCGACTTTACCAGCGAAGACATCTTCGGTGGTGTCGGTCACAGCATGACACTGGGTCTCAACTGGCACTGGAACCCCAATGCCCGATTGCAGTTCAACTACCTGCACGGCTGGATCGACGAACACGCACCCGTTGATGGTCAGACCGAAGGCGAGTACGACATCATCGGTATGCCCAAACCCCCTCCCCCCCCCCCCCCCGTCACCTTTCCATCCCCCTCGAATCCGGGCCTCCGTCGACCCCCTTCGAATCCCTGCCGAGTCACCATCCGACGCCCCCCGACGCCCTTCAACATCACCCCCGCGACCTGCCCGCGCCCGCGCCCGCCGCCCGCCCGCCCGATCGTCGATGCGGCCGGTGCTGACGCGGGGTCCTACCCGTCGGGCCGGCGTCAGGCTCCCCCCCCGTAACTCGCCGGCTCCGCCTCCCCCCCCACCCCGTCGTCCCGGCCCTGCGCCTCCCCCCGCCCCCCCGCCCCCCGGTCCCCCTGCGCACGCGGGACCAGCCCCCCCGTCCCGCTCCGTCGGCTCGCCCAGCCCCGCCCCCACCGTCGAGTCCGAGCCGCCCCCCAGGGGAAACGCGCCGCGGATCTTCCCGGCCATCCCCCGCTCGCACACCGTTCCCGTCTCCCCAGTCGCCCCCCGTTTGTCGATTCGTCATACCACCAAGTGTTCGCCAGTCGTCCCGCGGTTTCGGGTGGCGTCCCGCGCGCCCCGCGGCCCTCCCCCCCGCGGACGTCCCCCGCCGCCCGGGGCGGCCTCGTGCTCCGCGGCTGCGAGGCCCCACCCCCCTTCGCCTCCAATCTCCCCCATCCGCCCGCACTCCCCTCCCGCGACTCGATTTCCACTCGATACGACATGTTTCCCGGGGGAACATCTCCGGCAACGCCGAAACGAATTCGGCGATAGAGCAGCCGGTTTTCGGGATCCATGCCGGGATCGCCGTTCTCGATCGTATTCACACCCGCCGAACTGTCTGGAAAGGACCATTGGTCGATGTGGATTCTGCCGTTCACATTGCGCCTGGCAACCGTGGAGAGAGCCTCCATGAATTCGCTCGATTTCGCGACTTGAACCCCCTCTTCCAATTGCGACAGTCGACTCTCGAAGTTCGAAACATCGGCGGTTTCAGCCGCGGGTTGCACCTCTTGAAGCCGCGAGTTCAATTGCTCGATCAGTCCTTGCGTTCAGAGCCTTCCGTCTGTCAGCCCGGAACCCGCTGAGTCGACCCCCCAGCCCCCTTGGTGCGGTCGTCGAGTTGCTCGCATCTCCCGAGAACCCATTTGCTAGAATCGGCAACCGTATCGCTTACAGCCGAAGTCCGGGCCAACATGGCTCGAAGCAACGTGTTTGTGTGGAAAGCGTTCAACATTGATGGAGCCCCAGGCCCTCCGGATACTCCATCTTCATAGACGGTCTTGCTGAAGTTCCGCTGCCACGGCCAACCCTCGAAACAACCGTTATCTCGCTGCAGCCTCTCATGTTGCGATTCGGCACAGTTTGCCCGCTCCCCTCGCGTTCGGATTGGCATTATTGCCTCGGCAACGCGGAAGCCACCGAACCCAATACGTTGTCGGTGTCGGAAGAGAAATCGGGCTGGCAACTCTTGTTTGATGGCGAAACGACCGAGGGTTGGCGGAACTATCGGCAGGACGGCATCAGCGATGGATGGGTGGTCGAAGATGGTGCTCTCGTCCGACAGGATGGCGCGGGCGATATCGTTACCGAGAACCAATACGAGTTCTTCGAACTGTCGATCGACTATCGCATCTCCCCCGAAGGGAACAGCGGCATCATGTTCCATGTCACCGAGGACAACGATGCTCCCTGGCATAGCGGCCCCGAGATTCAGGTGCAGGACAACGTCGATGGACACGACCCACAACTCGCAGGCTGGCTCTATCAGCTCTATCCGTCTGAAGTCGATGCGACGCGCCCCGCCGGTGAATGGAACACTCTCAACATTCGCATTGCTGCCAACGAGTGCGAAATCAACATGAACGGCGTGCGCTATTCGCGATTCCAACTCGGAAGCGAAGACTGGAATCGCCGCGTGGCCCAAAGCAAGTTTGCCGACATGGAGGGCTTCGGCGCCGCTGGTCGTGGATACATCTGTCTGCAGGACCATGGCAATCTCGTGTCGTATCGCAACATTAAGATTCGGCCTTTGCCGGCGGATGGTTCTGTCCCGAATCCCATCGACGGCACATTGCCGGTCCATGTTGAACTGGCGTTTCCGAATCTCGAATGGGAGAACTGGGAACCCACGGATGAACAAGGTCGGCTCAAGGCGTTTCGTCCGATCGTCATCACGCATGCCAATGACGACTCGAACCGGTTATTCGTCGCCGATCAGTGGGGCGTGATTTACGTCTTTAATAACGAAGACGACGTCACCAGCAGCCGCGTGTTCCTCGATATTCAGGACCGCGTGAGCTATTCCGATCGGCAGAACGAGGAGGGCTTCTTGGGTCTGACGTTCCATCCTGACTACAAGGACAACGGCGAGTTCTACGTCTACTACACTGCGAAGGATCCCGCAGAGCCGCGGACCTCGATGGTCTCGCGATTCCACGTGAGCGACGATGACCCGAACTCAGCCGACGTCGACTCGGAAGAAGTAATTATGGAGATCGAACAGCCCTTCTGGAATCACAACGGAGGCACGGTCTGCTTTGGTCCCGACGGCTACCTTTACATCGGATTGGGTGATGGAGGTGCCGGCAACGACCCGATGGGGAATGGGCAGAACTTGGAAACCTTGCTCGGATCGATCTTGCGGATCGATGTCGACAACCCCTCTGGTGACATGGCCTACGGGATCCCGATCGACAATCCCTTCGTCGGCTGGGAAAACGCCCGTGCCGAAATCTATGCCTATGGACTCCGCAACGTCTGGCGCATTTCATTTGATCGCGAGACGGGCGAACTCTGGTGCGGCGAAGTCGGACAGAATCTCTATGAAGAGATCAATATCATCGAGCGCGGCGGTAACTACGGTTGGAACCTGCGAGAGTCGATGCATCCGTTCGGCACCGAAGGTGTCGAAGAACGCGATGATCTGATTGAGCCGGTCTGGGAATACGACCACCAGGTGGGCAAGTCGATCACCGGTGGCGTCGTCTATCGTGGCTCGGAGATTCCGGAACTCGTCGGCAAGTACATCTATGCCGACTACGTGTCGGGCAAGATCTGGGCTCTGACGTACGATCATCAAACCGAGGGAGTCACGAACGAGTACATCCCGAGCGACATGCTCCCCGTCATCACTTTCGGCGAAGACTTAGCGGGAGAGGTCTACTTTACGATCGTGGCCGCCGACGGCCGGGGGATCTATCGCTTCGCAAGGGATTGAGCACCAAATAGAAACCCGACGCGTTAGCGAGGAAGTCGTGAGGAGAGACGATGATCCATCGGTATCCCCAACTCAGGGAGTTGATCGATCAGTCTCGTCGACATCTCGAAGCCCTCGCTGACGCGTCGGGTTACCATTGTCATCCATGGAGGTTGCGTTGTCAGTTGATACCGTCGTTCAGCGCCTCGAATCGTCGTTCGAAGATGTTCTCGGCCAGCTCAAGCAACTGCTGGCGATTCCGTCGATCAGTGCCGACTCGAAGTACAAGCCCGATATGGGAAAGGCTGCCGAGTTTGTTCGGCAGCATCTGGAGTCTGCCGGTCTGAAGGTTTCGCTGCATGAAACGAAGGGGCATCCCATCGTCTATGCCGAGTGGACCGGGGCTGAAGGCAAACCGACGGTGCTGGTCTATGGGCATTACGATGTACAGCCGCCTGATCCGTTGAACGAGTGGATCACTCCCGCGTTCGAGCCAACCATTCGCGACGGGGCGCTCTATGCCCGTGGCGCGACCGACGACAAGGGGCAACTCTGGACGCACATCGCCGCCGTCACTGCCTGGCTGAAGGAGACCGGCAGCCTGCCGGTCAACGTCAAGTTCCTCATCGAGGGAGAAGAAGAGGTCGGCAGCAACAACCTCGATCTCTTCATCGAAGCGAACAAGGTCCGCTTGAAGTGCGATGTTGCCGTCGTCAGCGACACGAGCCAGTACGGCCCGGATATCCCCGCCATTACATATGGCCTGAGAGGCATTCTGGCGTGCGAGGTTACCGTGCATGGCCCCCGGCAGGATCTCCATAGCGGCGTCTTCGGGGGATCGATCGCCAACCCCGTCAACGCGCTGAGCCGTATGATCGCAGCGCTACACGACAATGACGGACGCATTCAGATCCCGGGCTTCTACGATGGCGTTGCCGAGTCAACTGCAGAGGAACGGGAGCGGATCGCAAAGCTCCCCTTCAACGAAGCCGCTTATCTCAAGAGTCTCGGCGTGTCGGCCCCGCATGGTGAAGCGGGCTGGTCGACGCTCGAACGTCGCTGGTGCCGACCGACCTGCGATGTGAACGGCTTTCTTGGCGGATACGCAGGGGAAGGCCCCAAGACGATCGTCCCCGCGAAGGCGACCGCCAAAATAACTTGCAGGCTGGTGCCGAATCAGGATGCGGCGAAACTCACGAAGTCGTTGGAAGAGTTCCTCGCGTCGAATTGTCCGCCGGGGATACGCATGGAATTCACCACCTGGCATGGTTGCCCGGCCGTCATTTGCGACACGAGCAGTCCCTACATGGCGGCTGCTCGATCGGCTATCGCAATGGGGTTCGGTTTCGAGCCTGTGCTGATTCGCGAAGGGGGTTCGATCCCCGTCGTCGGCACCTTTCGGCAGTTGCTGGATGTCGACACACTCCTGCTCGGTTGGGGTCAGAACACCGACAACCTGCATGGGCCGAACGAACACTTCAACCTGCGGGACTTTCGCGGCGGGCTGATGTCGAGTGCGCATTTGTGGCATGAACTGGCCAAGTAACGCCGTCTGGTCATCGTCAACGCCTGAACGAGGGCGATTGGAAACTGCGTTCCACGTTCCTGAGAGGGAGCATATACTGCGGGTGCAGGTAACTGTCGTTGAGTGACCCCCGACGAGAAGAAACGACATGTCGATTCGCGGACGCGTCAGGAATGGATTGGTTGTCCCGGACGAGCCGGCCGGGCTCCCCGAGGGGGCCGAGGTTCGCATTGAAGTCGTCAGCACGACCTCTACGCCATTGCGCGCTCGCAAAGGGGGTCAGTACAGCGGTCAGATCCAGCTCTCTCCCGACTTCGACGAATGGCCCGCCGACATGCGTGAGAGCTTGGGGATGGAGCAGTGACGACGCTGTTGCTCGACACCCATACATTTCTATGGTGGCTGTCTGACCCCAATCAGATGACGAGTGCGGCCACCGACGCAATTGCCGAACCGAACAACCGTGTCTATGTGAGCGTCATCTCGCTATGGGAGATCGCCCTGAAGCGGGCGATTGGCAAACTCGTTGCTCCGATTGACATTACGAAAGATGTGGCGGGTGCAGGGTTTGAGTTGCTGCCACTGAAGGTTGAGCACATCGTGAAATCGGAGACGCTACCCCTGCATCACCGCGATCCGTTCGATCGCATGCTCGTGGCTCAGGCAGCAGTCGAAGGAGCAACAATCGTTTCACGCGACAGCAACATGTCGCTGTATACCTCGCCGCTGATTATCGCGTAGCGACGGCGTGCGACTAAGAATAAGTCCCTAAAAGGCCATCAACACTATGAAGCACCGAGAATTACACGATGGGCGCAGCGACGGCCTGAAGCCGCTCGAAAGCCTCGATCTCTCGCAAGTCAACTCCTTTGCCGATCTGATTCGCGGCATGTCGCGGACGGCATTCTCCGGCCGGCAGCTGGGTGAGGCCTTCGAGATCATGGTCGACATGATTCGCGATCCCGACTGCATGGTGGTGATGACGCTTTCGGGCGCGATGACGGTCGCCAAACAGGGAACCATTATCTGCGACATGATCGAACGCGGCTGCGTGCAGGCCGTCATCTCGACGGGAGCACTGATGGCACACGGCCTGACCGAATCGATCGGCCTGACGCACTACGCCTACGATCCCTCGAAGGCGGACAAGGAGCTTTTCGACCAAGGGTACAATCGTATCTACGACACGCTGGAGATGGAGTCGAACCTCAACGATGTCGAGGTCATCGTGCGTGCCGTGCTGCGCGAAGTCGAGCCGGAAGGAGGCGTCTGGTGTTCGTCCTCGCTCTGTACGGCAATCGGCAAGCGGCTGGAGGAACTCGATCAGGGGCGAGGGATTCTGCGCAGCGCTTATCAGAAGAACGTGCCGATTTTCATACCGGCCTTCACCGACAGCGAGATTGGCCTCGATGTTTCGACCTGGGCAATGCGGAATGCGTTGCAGGGGCAGGATGTGGCCAAACTGACTCCAGACGAAGCCCTGCGGGCGGTGCCGTCGTTCAACCCGTTTCTCGATCTGCAGGCCTATGCCCGGCAGATCGGCACGGCCAAGAAACTGGGCATCTTTACCATCGGCGGCGGAGTACCCAGAAACTGGGCGCAGCAGGTCGCCCCGTACTACGACATCACGAATCATCGCGTCGGCACGACTTTCGAGGCCCCGCGGTTTCGCTACGCCGTCCGCATCTGCCCCGAACCTGTCCACTGGGGAGGACTGTCAGGCTGCACCTATTCGGAAGGTGTGAGCTGGGGCAAATTCGTCCCGCCGTCGGAGGGTGGCCGCTTCGCCGAAGTCTATGCTGATGCGACTGCCGTATGGCCACTGTTGATGAAGGCGGTGTTCGAGGAACTGTAAGAGGCAAGCACAGTCAGGCAGTGGCTTGTCGTGATCGAGAGGCGTTCTACTTGGCTGACTTGCCATTTGTATCGAATGATTGAGTCGAGAACGCGACTTCAGTGTCAATAATTCCGTGGGTTCATGCACATCCCGGCCACTCGATCCGAGACACTGTCGCCGAATGAACTCACCGCCAAGGCAGGCTTGATCGAATGCCTGCAGCGAATACTGACCGGGCCGTGGCGCTTCATTCAATTGCGCGGCGACACTCCGGATGCCGGTGCCATCGATGACGATGATATCGATCTGCTCGGTGCGGAGGAGTCGGTCGAAGCACTGACACAGGCCGCCTTGGGTTGGGTTCGCGCGGGACTGTGCCATCTGCGATTCGTCAGGCAATTGGATCGCAAGGTTGAATGGACTCTGTTTTCACTGGATGGTCAGCACCGGCTGAGCTTTGACCTGTGGGTGGAACTCAATCAACTTGACCGTGGGCGACGAACTCTGCGATATCGGGATGTGGTGGCGCTGAGTCTGCGCCCGGAGAGTGCAATTGGTCGGCTGCCCGTCGAGTTGGAGGCGTGCCTGTATGTGCACCATTTAATCAGCAAGCGTAAGGACTTGAGCGGCAACAGTGTCACTGGCGAAGATTCAGGAATTGTAGAGAGGCTGGCAACGAGCTGGAACTTACGCCCGGATCGCGCGATCAGCGACACGGAGCGGCAGACACTGGCACAACTGAATGCCGCGGTGGGGCAACCGGCAATCGACGTGCCGCGCCGTAGCCGCCTGCGGCACTGGTCTCGCCGACTGCGCTCCCTTTGGCTTTCCGCACCCAAAGGGGCGACGATGATTTCGATTATGGGTTGCGATGGAGCAGGCAAGACGACACTGGCACATACGATCGGCAAGCAGTCCGCGGAACAGATGACAGACGAAGCAGCCGCGCCGCGGTCCCCTTTCCCGCCAGCGGTGGTCTTCACCGGAAAGCATCTGTATCGCAAGTCTCTCCTTTACAAACTGGCGGTCATCTTCATTCGCCCGCTGCTGCGCAGCTCTCGCGAGAACTTTGATGAAACATTGGCTCCCTTAGTCTATCTGCGTGCCTGTTTGTCGCTGCGGCTGCGACTGTTGTTTCGACGGACATCATCCCCGCGTGTGCTGGTCGATCGTTCGATCGTCGATTTTCTGTATGTGGAGCGCAAGTCGGACCATCCCTGCTTCAGTCGTTGGTTGTGGTTAACCCAGATGTTCGGCAGGCGTCTGGCCACGGTTCATTGCATCGTGAGTATGGAGAACATTCGAAAGCCGCAAGCAGGAAATGACCGAGCAAAGGTATAGGATTCACGACAGCGACATGTTTCGACACGCTCGCGACGTGCACGCCAACTGATTGGCGTTGCGTTCAACAACGACGTGCAGCTGACCGAAGCGCGCGATGCGTTGCAACGAATTGTCGTGAGCATTGCTGAATAAGGATCAGCCAGTCGATTGCAGTGCCGAGATCGCCGCGTCGTGTGACTAATAGTTTGACAAACACTTGGCGCAGTTTGTCGAGCAATTGCGGCTGATTTGCCAGCAATGGCAGCTTGTCCAGTGTGAACGTTAGCGGGGCCTCGCGCGCGGTGTTGGAAACGCAACGATCGAACAAGCGAATGAGTCGGATCCACTTCTCAAATGAACAGATATGGCGCCGCCCGCCGGCGTCAGCAGTTGTCGATGACCGCAGACCGTGCCCTGCTGCGGTCGAGCAATCCAGGGCCGTGGTCCGAATTCGAAATCGATGAATGCAATTCTTTTGTCGGAGGGATCACTCAGAATGTTTCCCAGATTAAGATCCAGGTGTGTGACGCCGAGTTCATGCATACGACTGATGGACGGAATGATTCGCTCGAGTTGATCCCAGAAGCCGGCGGCTGATCGATTCACGCAAGATGCAACTCGCTCCCAATCAAGCCATGTGCAGGCGATCGCATCGTCGCCCCGCCAAATCGTTTGAGGCGAGAGCCCGACCGGACCGAGTTTTTCGTATGCAGCCCACTCGCGTTCCAGGCGTTCACCTGGCCCCAGAGGCACGCCGGGATCGAACTCTCCGATGGGATCGTCTTGCTGTCGGTTGGGATTGTTCAACCGCACCACCGCGAACTGCCGGCCTGCATGCCGTGCGTAAAAAATAGTGTCATACCCTCCTTTGGATGCAGCGGGCCGCAGCGCGACATCATGCCCACAGACTGTCGCAAGCTGCGATTCGAGCGCGCGTCGTCTGTGCGTCAAAGGGGCCAGTTCCAGTCGTCGTCGCCACCATCGCGTGATGATGCTCATGTCCACCGCCTCGTCCAGATGGGATCAGTCCACATGGCAAACCGCCACCAGATCCATGAATCCGACGCCCGGCAACCGCAGTAATTCCGGGAAATCGTCCACAGGCTTGCCCTGCGCAAGCATGCGATTATGCAGCTGGTGTTTCGCGTCGTATCGGTTCGAAAAGAAACGTTCGACACACGAAAAATGCTTCTCAAACATCGCGAATAGATCGAGACCGATCTTGCGAGATCGACCTTCACGCATCTTGCCGTATTCGATCGTTTGCGCATGTGTGTAGGTCTCGGAGATGATCGCAACGCCACCCGGCTTGAGGACGCGGCGAGTTTCCTGGAGGCACGCTTCCAGATCGGGCGGTATGGTCAGCACTCGTGAGACGAAGACAGAGTCGTAGCTTTGGTCGGCGAACGTAAGTTGTTGGAGATCCTCCTTGAAGTCGACATCCGACCGCAGCAGATCGGCGGTGTGATAGGTGTCAAAGAGTTGTCGCAGCAGCGGCTGCAGACAGGATTCGGGGGCAATGTGCAGCAGCGACTTGTTATGATCTTCCCAATCACCAAGAACTTCACGAACGACCATGTGTTGCATGCGATGCCGCTCAGTTGCGCCACAACCGACGCATTTCGAGCTGGCGCGGACGACGTCGCGGACATTCGTAATGACCTTGTCCTTGAACGGTCCATGATAACCGCAGATTGGACAGTCGTAGAATTGGTGGCTGCGATGAAACGCCCTGTACGCGAAAGCGGCACGCGAATCGATTGTTTCAGCCGTTCGGACCATAATTGACGCATGAGACGAATCTGTTTGGGTGTGTTTGGAGGATCCGAGGCGTGTTCGCGCGTTCGATGAGTTTCAGCGTGTCGTGTCGTTATCCAGCATTGTTCCTTGCCGGTCAGTTGCACGTCGTTCATTGGCAGGGTGGGGGAGATACAGGCGGGATGATGGCGATTCGCATTTCGACGTGCTCGATCTGAGCGTAGGATTGCGCAGGGGAGCACGATTGGGCGCTTCGTAGAGGGCTTGAGGAAACTCTCGTGCAGATTGCTGAGCAGATCGCCTCGTAGGGGCTCTTCGTAGCGGCCCACAGGACAACGCCGCCGTGGGTCTGTTCAAGCTCCACATCGTTGATCCAGGGGCTTTGATTGTGATCGAGTCCGGTATAAACGCTCGCCCTCTCATCCGAGTAGAACGCCACGTTGGATGCCAGCCAGGGAAAACCGCCGATGATTTCGAGAGGCGCGTCACTCACATCGTCCCAGCGCTGCTGCACTTCGTCCGCGAGCTCGTCGCCGGAAAAGTGAACACGGGATCCTTCATGACGCACAAAGGGGAGCGCGGTATTGCGGAGTGTCAGTCCGACGGCGAACACGAGGGTTGTTGCCATGCTCAATGAAAGTACTCGCTTTGATGCGAGGGCGTTTTCACGCAGATGCACGACGTAGAGCAGCAACACGCCGGTATAACTCCACAGCGCGGTACCCCACATCGATTTCAATGCAAACCCCAACGATGCCGACACCGCCAGGATGAACAAGAACGGCCCCAGAGCCATGCAGAGCAAGAAGTCGCGATGAAATCGTTCGTGGTCAGAAAATCGGCGAGGCTTCCAACTCATGACGAGTGGAGCGGCCAGCCATGCCACCGGCAGGATCGCTCCCATCTGCGTGATGAAAAACGTTGTCGGGTTAATGAGATGCCTCTCCCAGCCTTCGGTGCCGGACGAACGGCTCTGAAAGTAGCGAATCGTCGGGAAGTCGCTGGTCACCAGCCAATGGAGATGCGGAGCAACGAGCAGCAGTCCCGCCGCCAGTCCCAGATAGGGCCCAGTGGTTCTCCAGCACTTTCGCGCCGCGGGATGCAGGATCGCAAAGCCCAGCATGATGGCGATCAGCACAAACGTGTCGTAGCGGCTCAAGAGTCCCAAGCCGACGCTGATGCCGGTCAGCATCCACCAGCGGTTCTGTTCGCGAGTGAGGGCGCGATGGAAGAAGTAGATCGTCAGCGCCCAAAACGTACGTGAGACGACGTTGTTGTTCAGTTCGGGCGTCGTGTAGTTGTAGTAGTAAGAGGCTTCGAGCACGAAGGCCGCGCACAAGGCATGCCATGGACGCATGATCTCGCGGGCCAGTTTCCAAACGGCCCAAAAGCACATCACCACGCACAACTGAGCGGCCAGATACGTCGGCCAGGCGGCTCTGCCCAGTAGCTGGCACGAAGCCTCGGCGATCCAGGCCGGCAGCGGCGGGTGTTTAAAGTAACCCCATTGCCACTCATGCCCCCAATAGAGCATCTCCAGCGTATCGAGCGGAGCGTTGGGTTGGGTGAGCGTCGGTACGAGAAACCACAAGATCAGATGACCGATGGCGAAGAGCCAGAACCAGCGTACGGTCGGGTCGCCGCAGCTTGCGTCATTGAGTGAGACATGCGAGGTGGAGTGATCTTCGTGATTCTCGCCGGCCATTGTTGAGCCACATTCCCTTTGCAGTCATTACTCCGGCTATGCCGCTCTCCGCGAGTCGGCGGCATCGGTCACAGGCAGGAGCGGTGTGACGTCGATGCCGCGAATGCGCGTTTGCCAGAAGATCCCAGCCAGCTCGATGCCTGCCCGCGCGAAGTCCTGCATTCTCAACCGAGAGCCGCCGATCTCTTGCCACTGCTCCAGGGGAAACTCGAACAGTATCGAGTCGATCGGCATCTCGTACTTCGTTTTTGCCAGTGCGCGCAAGCGAATCAGAATTTCAACATCGAAGATCCATCGTGATTGAAACGGCATGCTGAACAGATCACGAAAGAGGGGGCCGTTACGAAACAGCTTTGCCCCGCAGAGTGCATCTTGAATCGGCAGTCCCGTGGCGATTGCCGAGCAGCCCGAGAAGACCTTGCCTAACAGCTTTCGCACGGGATGACGCTCAATGGCGCGGCCCAGAAGCGGCAGCCGCGTCCCCCAGACGACTTGCACATCGGGACAACGGGCAAGGACGTGAGCGAACTCGCGGGACGCCTCCAACGGCGTGGCGAGGTCGGCATCCCAGAATCCGATGCAGTCGGCATCGGACTCAGCGGCGGCCAATAGCCCAAGTCGCACGGCTTCCGCCTTGCCAGCATTTCGCGGCAAGGACAACAACTGGGCGCGATCCGCATGCGATCGGCAGAATTCGCCGATCACATCGGCCGTCTGGTCTTTGCTGCCATCATCGACAAACAGAATACGCGAGGTGGGATAACCGGCGATGTAGTCGTCAAACGCCGAGAGCTTCAAACGTGAGGCCTCGTTGTAGCACGGCACGACAAGCAGGGCATGCATCCCATTGCTGCTTTCGGGCTTGGCGGACGTCACGCGCAGCCCATCTGGGGTGGTGGACGCACCGAATGTGCTAAAGGGACGAGACATGTTTTGCGGCAATTCGCGCGACGAGAGTTCGGCAATTGAAATGAGGGGGGCGGACCATAACCATCGGCTCGCAAATTGCACAATCCCAGATCCGGCGCAACAGCTTGAACTGCCGCAGGATGAGACGTGCTTTCGCGGGCCTCCGGACGGAATGGACGCCGAGCTAGTCGCGAAACGTTTCCGAGACATTGCGGGTGACCGATGCTGACACCTTCTCCAGCCGACTACCGAATGCGACGTGTGGCGCATGCACCGCCGCACGTTCGAACTCGAACCACCAGACCGCCGTATCGGGTCGGTGCTGATAGAGCTGGTTGTGCGACTTGAGCTTCCAGCCAATTTGCGTGAACTGATCGGCAATCTCGGGAATCGTGCGATAGAACGCCGTGTAGCGCGACTTGAGTTCCTCGGAGAACTGATTCACGACATTGATTCGCTCGGCCATCGCGATCGAGCTTCGCACGAGCAGCACGGCGTTCGGCTTCGCCATCGCATTGAGATTCGCCAGCATCTGCTGCATCTGAACATCATCGAGGCAGGGGATGATGCCCGAGAGGAGCAGCACGTCAAACTGTTCCTCCGCACGAAATGTCGAGACATCCCCTTCGTGCAGCTCGACCTCGCAGCCGACTTCGTGAATCCGCCGCTTGGCGATATCGAGCAGCTTTGGCGAGAAATCGACACCGACCACGCGCTCGAATTGCGGACACAAGTGCATCAGTTGTCGACCATCTCCGCAGCCGAGGTCGAGCAGGCTCTTGACCTGTGTGATCCCCGCGGCGTTGAGAATGAGATCGACTTCGTGCTTGGTCTCATTGATGACTTTCTCCTGGTCACCTTTGAAACTTCCCAGCACGGTGACGCCCCCTTTCATTTCCTTGTCGTTGTCTGCGCGCGAGTCCCAGAATTCCTTGAGCCGTCCACGAATGTTGGTCGAGGAGACGCCGAGCGTTCGCTGCACGCGGGCGACTTCGATCCCCTGCTCGGCACAGTATGCGAGCGTGCGTTTCTGGTCGGGATAGCGATCATCCTGACCGTATTCTTCACCGACGGCGAATACATCGATCCCCAGGCCCTCGAACAACGGACCCTGGAAGACGCTCGTGTAGCTGATGACTTCATCCACAAATCGTAGCGATTCGAGAATGCACATCCGTTCGGCCAGCGGGATCACCGGCTTGACGCCCTTGGACTTGAAGACCGACCGATCCTCCTGCACACCGACGATAATGTAGTCGCCATGCTGGGCGGCGTTCTTCAGGTAGTTGAGATGGCCGATATGAAAGACATCAAAGACGCCGGGAACGAAGAGTCGCTTCATGCTGCACCTTTTTTCATCCGTGGGTAACGTGCGACAACCGCCTTGCTGTCGGTCCAGAACTTGTAGTTGGAGTTGGGCTTCCGCCAGTCTCCGTAGAGAGCTTCCAGATACCCTTCGTGATCGACCGGCTTGAGCCAGCGACGTCCGTAGAGTTCCATCTCGTCGAGTGGGTGCGTCGGGATCTCGCTCACGCACTCCATGTCGATGGCACCGGCATGAGTGAACCAGCGCATCTTGTCGCCGACGGCGTACATCTGGCAGAAGTCGTAGTCGATCCCCATGAAGCGAAACGACCACGTCGAGAGGGAACCATCGTTATTCGGTCGTTTGCGCCGCTGCCGAAAGCCCTTGGCCTTGAGTGCGGGGATCGCATCGAGAAAGAGTTGCCGGTCGGCTTCCCAAACCGAGAAGTCGACATCGTCGTCGTGGGGGAGGGGCTGGCCGTCGCGAAATACACCCAGCAGCAAACCGCCGTTAATCCAATACCGACCATGCAGTGGCGTCTGCGAGAGAGTATCATGCAAAACGACCATGCCGCGTTCACGACGTTCGGCGATGGCCCCCCAGCGCATTTTGTAGATTGACTTTTTCCAGCCCTTCATGGCGTCACCTCCTCGATTCCGTTCGAAGCTCGGAATGACTGCTCGACGCGGGAGGTCGAGAGGTCCGAGCGGTGGGCGGGAATGATATTGCGAAATCGATTTCGCGCTAATCCCCATTTTTTTTCGTTGGATACTTCTGAACATGGACGCCAAATCGCTGGAATGGAAGCTAAAATCCCTCTGGATGTCGTCGCGGGCGATTCTGAAGTGGGGGACGGCTTGGCCTCGCAAAGTTCAACCGGCGGGGTGCGAAATCCCCATCACGATCGATCCGCACGATCGTCGGGCCCGCAAACGGCTTATTTTTGACACTCTGAAGCGCAAACTCCCCAGAAATCGAGTCTTCTGGAATCAGGCATGTACACAATTGAGGCCCGATGTGGCCCTTGATGTCGGAGCTAACTACGGAGAATGCCTCTTCACGCCAAATTACGATGCAGGCACGCGCGTCTTCGGATTCGAGGCCAATCCGGACCTGATTCCCTTTCTCGAGGACTCGCGTTCCTCTCACCCGGCGAAAGAACGCATGTCGCTCCACTGCGGACTCGTCGGTAACGAGCACGGCGGTGATGGGGCATTCCACATCGACACCGACTGGAGCGGTATGTCGGGGGGCGCGCAGGCTGTCAGCGACCCCGGTCGCTATCGCACCATCAACGTCCCGACATTGAGTGTCGACTGCGTGCTTCGCGAAGCAGGTTGCCGACCGAAGACGCTGGTCTACAAGATCGATGTCGAAGGGTTTGAGCCCAAAGTCCTCGACGGCATGGCCGACACGCTCGCCGGCACCGAATGGTCGGTCGGGTTCGTGGAACTCGATCAGATGTCCGCCGAGGCGGCTGGGGTCGATCTGAGTGCGTTCTTCGAGTCACTCAAACAGCGGTTCCACACGCATGGTTTCACGCGTGACGACCAACTAATCGACCTGCAGGACAAACCCTTCGCGATCTTCGACGACATCGCCCGCAAGAAACGCATGGGAGCAGCGCCTGGTCCGCTCTATACCGACCTTGTCCTTGTCGGTGGATCACCCACACAGGCCGTTCTCGACTTGATTGCGAATTGGCAATGATCATCGTGTACGTACTGGACGCAACACGAATCGCTCAAGCCGCTTTCACGCGGCAGATCGCCACCAGTTCCTGGTATCCCATACCCGGCACGCGGACAACGTCGGGATAGGCATCGATCACCTCGCCGTCCCTGCTCATCAAGTTGAACAACTGATGCTTCGCGTGGTAGCGATCCGAGGTCCAGGGCTCGACCACATCGAAATACTGGCGATAGAGATCGATCGCGTCGATCCCCATTTCTCGAAAGGCCTCGGTGTTACGCTGCTCGATCAGTGCCGTTTGATCGCGCGTGTAGGCTTCACATAATAGCGCGACGCCGCCGGGAGTGAGAATACGGCGCACTTCGCGAATGCACGCATCGAGATCCTCCGGCATGGCCAGCACGCGCGAGACCACGACGCAATCGTAGCTGCCGCTGGGGAACGACATTCGTTGAATGTCTTCCTTGAAATCGACATCGTTGCGAAAGAGATCCGACGTGTGGTACGTGCCGAAATGCGATTCCAGCAGGGGCCGCAAGCAGAACTCGGGCGCGATGTGCAGTACGCGTTTCTGCTCGACATCCCAACTGGCCAGTAGTTCCTTGATGAGCAGAAACTGCATGCGATGCCGCTCACTCGCACCGCAACTGACGCATTTCGAGTGGACGCGCACGACGCGGGGGTCTCGACGCTCGCGCTTCTTCTTGAACGGCCCACGATACTCGCAGATTGGGCACTCAAATGACGGGGACGATCGGTGCAACTGCCGATAGACGACAGGCCGCAACCAGTGCTTGAGTTGTTCGGTCAGACGATGTCGCATGGTGTTGATACCTCCTGTATCAAGAATGAATTCGCAAGTTCCTAACCGCGATGATTGAGAAAGCCCTGTCCCCAATTGCTGTTTTCGATGATTTCCCGGGTGATGCGATTACCAGTCAGCTTCTCAAACCGTGGCCAGGCTTCATCGAATCGGCGGCGAATCTTGGCCTGCCCGAGTGGACCGAACCACCTTGCCAGTGGAAGCCATGCCGGATCACCGACTCCATCGATCACGACGAATCGCCAACTCCCATCCGCGCGATGCTGAGCGGCGATGTTGTGATCGTGAATCGCTCGCGAGAGAATGGTGTGTTTCATGAAGAATGTTTCCAACTCTTCGAAGGCCGGCCGAAACTGATCCAGGTCGTAGCCGATCGAGATGAGTTCTCTCAGGCTGCGTGAGATGGGGCCATCGTGGTCGCGCACCAAGTCGAGTACGAGTCCCGGTCCCAGGTCGGTCGCTTCATAGCCGTAGCACCTCGGAAGATGCCGACCCATTTCGTCTCCCATGCGACGAGAGAGTTGATCGAGTACCTGCTTCTCGTGTTCGTTGTTGTCGTAGGTCCGTCGAAATCTGCAGAGGATCGACTTCTCCTTGGCCGCGCTGCGAATGGTGCGTTTCTCGTCCCGACGCAACACCTTGACGCACTTGTTTGGTTCAAACGGATGCACGTAGCACAGCCTGCGTCCGCCGACGCCGAAGGGTTCTTGATCCGAAAGAGGTAGTTCGATTGGGTTGCTTCTCATCAGCGGCTCCAGCCTCGCTTACCACCGCGCATCCGCAGGATGAAGTTGACGAGACCATCCTTGCCCGAGACTTTCACGCGCTTCACTGCCATCGAGTCAACGTAAGGCCGGGGACTGATACCAGGCTCGACTGTGACCGCTCCCAGATACCCCGCCTCGCGCGCCATGCAGGCATGCGAGGACTCAAAGATCCCGAACGGGTACGCGAACGTGGACGGCGAACGTCCGAAGCGTGACTGGAAATCGTTTCGCGCGGCGGCGATCTCCTCGCATGCTTCATTTTCGGGCAATGCCGCGAGGTTGGCATGCGTTCGCGTGTGACCTCCCAATTCCCAGCGGCCCGTGGCCAGCATCGAACGTACTTGATCGTCGGTAAGTTTCGGTTCCGACTGCAGTTCATCGTCTTCGTGATGAGCCTTCTTCTTGCTCGACCAGCCTCCGGTGCGATCACCAACGAGGTAGAGCGTGGCCATGGCGTCATATCGCGCGAGCACCGGGTCTGCCGCGAGCAGGTTGTCTTCGTAACCGTCATCAAACGTCAGGCAGACCGAGCGCTCAGGGAGGGTGTCACTCGAAAAGATCTGACTGGCAAACACGAACGTGAAGCCCTGCTCCTTGAGCCAGCGGATCTGTCGTGCGAACTCCGCCGGGGGGACTCGCAACTTGTTGAAGCGTGTGTGGGGACGGTGGGAACACACCATGTGATACATCAGAATTCGCGGATGCCGCCAGTCGACGGCGGGTCGCCACCACGCATATTCCCTGCTCAGCCAAGCGGCCGCTCCAGTGGCACCGACAAGCAAAGCTTCAGGCAGCATCCTATGCTTCCGCGGAATTCGAGGGGGGCGAAGTCTACGGAGAGGCCGTTCGCGAGGGCAAGATCAGATCGGGAGAGAGTCTTTTGGCATTCGCTGGGCATGCCATCGCGGCTGATTCCGGATGTGGCAGGACTGCGGACGCGACTCGATTGACCGACATGTCTGCATCGGCACGGCGGTCTACCGTGGTTCGTCCTCCGGTGTGAACAGCGTCGTCGCGGGGACGCCGAAAACGGTATGCCCTGGCTCGACGCGGCTGACGACGACGCTTCCGGCCCCGACCGTGGCGTAGGCTCCAACGCGGATACGTGGCGTCACTGTGCCGTGGCTTCCGATAAAGACCCCTTCCTCGATATGGACATGTCCATTGACGCTCACAAATGAACTCAACGTGCACCCTTTCTCGATAATCGCATCATGGCCGATGGCGCAATGCGAATTGATCGACACATCGTCGTCGATGCGCACATCCGGAGAAATTGTGCAGTACGGCGCAATGATGACACCGGTTCCCAGAACGCAGTGCGGACTGACGATGGCCGTGGGGTGAATCAGCGTCGAGAACCGGGCACCTCGTGCGCGGAGCTGGGCGCACGTTCCAACCTTTGTGCGCGGATCGGCGATGGCGCAGACGAACATGTCGGCTTCTTTCGGAGCGTAGGTATCGGGTGAGCCCAATACGTCTCCGAATTTCGCCGCATCCTCGAGTGCCTGCGGATTCACATCGAGGAAGCCCGAGAAATGCCACGATGAATCAGTCTGAATGACATCTCGGACATAACCGATGACCTCACGGCCAAATCCCCCGGTTCCGATGATGATGATGTTCTTCTGCATGCCATTCCTGAGTGTCCGCCGACCTCGATCTATGATGGTTTCTGGCACGTGTGAGTACCGGCGTCAACGCCTGGCCGTGCATTCTAGGCTCGTGACTCTGAGCGACAATGGCAGCGCAAACGTTAGAGATACTTATCGCCAACCTGTCTGCCGTGGACGACCTTGGCGGGACAGCCGAAGGCAACGACATTGGAAGGAAGGGATCTCAACACGGTGGAGTTGGCACCGATCACGCTGTTGTCACCAATCTCAACTCCATGCGACAGTACCGCTCCAATGCACACGGCCGTGTACTTGCCGATACGACAGTCTCCTCCTGTTGCGACGTGCGGTGCCAGACTGGAGAAGTCGTCCATCACGGAATCGTGGTCCAGTGATGCCAGCGTATTGAGAATACAGCCGCGGCCAATCGATGCACACGGATTGACGGCGGCACCGGCCATGATGACTGTTCCCGCCCCGATGGTGACGTCCCTGCCGATGATGGCTCGTGGGTGGATCGCCGTCACGAAAGGCAGGTCGGGACAAAGGTCGTGCATCCGGGTGGATACCTGCGATCTGACGAAGTTGTCGCCAATCGCCACCAGAATTCCTTCGACACGATGAAGACTCGTCAGGCCTGGCAAGTCCTCTTCTTGTCCAAGAATCGGGTAGCCCAGAGTGCATTCACCGGCAGCGCGCGCCCGATCGAGCAGACCGACGATCGAGTGGCGACCTTCCTGCTCCACGATGTCGATGATGACTTTCGCCTGACCAGATGCACCGACGATGACAATGTTGCTCATGTGAATCCCGCTGGCCGGGACTGCCGTGCGAACTCAAACGGGATCAATGAAATCGGCAGCGCGGAGCCGACCTCGCGATTGGCATTTTGGATTATGAATGGCTCATCCATCCCGGCAAGGGGGAACTAACGAAAGGGGACTTGCCGAGCGATTTGCGCAAGAAGAAAGCGCCCTGAGTTATAGAAACTCAGGACGCTTTGAAAGCTTTGCAGCAAGTGCGGGCCAACGCTTGCCACAAGCTGGAGTAATTCTAACCGGTTCCAGAACACTTGCAACCAAATCTCTATCGGCTCTTCATCAAAAAGAGAAAAGAATTTCCGCAACTGCGGTAACCCGCACGGCTGTCCACCACTACGGACAAGCGTCAGTTCACAGAGGGTATCAATGTGAGCCAGTTCACAATCTGATCTCCGCGTCGTATTTCGCGGAGCACATCGAGCAGGAGGTCGCTGCGAACATCTACATTCGTGGCCGAAAGCAGTTGCAGTCCGTGTTCACCGCCAATGCCGACCACGTCGGCGATCAGGTCGCACAGGGAGCCCAACTTCGATTGCTCTAAAACCCTGTGAATCAGCGAGAATTGCGTAGCGCCGGGAACACAGTCCCCCAGCAGTTGCCGGAGTTCCTGGCAACGATGCTCTCGGTCGATCGTCGGTGGGTCGACATAGTTCTCGGTCAGTTTCTCGATTCGCGACTTATGTCGATTTCGTGTGGGAAACCGCAGCCCACGCGACAGCCCGCGAATTAACAATTGCGTTGCCCCTTCCGGCAGGCGGTTTACCGCAACCACTTTGCAGATACAGATTGGTACATTCCCATTTGCCTCGTCGAATTGCTGAATCGAAACAAGCTCAGCCTCCATTGTCGATCGGGAGGCGTGGTGTTCGACCCCGACCGCCAGCAGGCGATCACCGCGCAG
Organism: uncultured Planctomycetaceae bacterium; assembly: GCA_942492405.1. Classification (GTDB taxonomy): domain Bacteria; phylum Planctomycetota; class Planctomycetia; order Planctomycetales; family Planctomycetaceae; genus JANNSB01. Next base: position 62,854 of record CALOES010000046.1, on the reverse strand, counting down.
GGCGGGTGCGATTTCTCGCACGGCACTTGCCCGCAGCCGCAACAACCGCGTTGCGTGCGGCAGCATCACTCGTCCGGAGAGTTTGATGAACGGCATTTCGCCGATGCGCGTGGTGTCCGTCATGCTCACTGCAAATGTCTGCTCTGTTTGAGGTGTTTCATGTTCGCGGGATTGCATTAATTCTAAATCACCGATCGAATCGTGGGCCGATTACCATCAATCAACGGCTTCCAGTCCGAGGTGTCTAGTGTCGCCAGGAGTCCCATGATGTCGAGTTGCAGGTAGTCTCCCGGATATTGGCCCAGGTACTTCGTCGCCGATCGCGACATCTTGCGTCCGCCTCCTGGATTACCTTCCGTAAAGTGATGCATCGCGACGGCCACATGGATCAATCCTTTTATAAAGTCTCGCTCCTCTCCCAGGATGTCGCTCCACAACTCTTCCCACTCGTCGTGACAAGCGAAGTACTCGCCGGCATTGAACAGTTTGATGCCCGCCCAGAGCCGTTCATCCTGGGGTGAAATCGTCATGGTGGAGAATCCGCCGATCAGTAGTCAGAATTCGAGCCGACAGCCTGATTGTGACCTGTGATCGATACAGACTCCATCGCCAGCCTGCTGAATCCGCCGACCGATTGCCAGCCTTCTTTAGACGATTCGCTCCATGCCCGATGATGCCCTGAAGCAACGGGTCCGCAAGATCACGACGATCCTTAAACGCACTTACCCAGACGTGACGTGCGCCCTCGATCATCAGAGTGCGTTTCAACTGCTGGCGGCCACCATCCTCTCGGCCCAATGCACTGACGAGCGGGTGAACATGGTGACCCCCGCCCTCTTCAAGAGGTATCCCACTCCCTCCAAGCTGGCGGCCGCTTCGCAAACCGATGTCGAGAAGTTGATCCAATCAACAGGCTTCTTTCGCAACAAGGCCACCAACTTGCGAGGAATGGCGCAAGCATTGGTTGATGACCATGCCGGAGAAGTTCCACAGGATCTCGAGTCCCTCACGAAGCTCCCCGGCGTCGGTCGCAAGACGGCCAACGTCGTGTTGGGGACGGTTTTCGGCATACCCAGCGGAGTCGTGGTCGACACGCACGTTCGACGCATCACCAATCTCCTGGGTTTGACCGAGAGCCAGAATCCCGAAATCATCGAACGCGACTTAATCAAACTGCTACCGAAGACCCAGTGGATCGACTTCTCGCACCGGTTGATTCATCATGGACGCCGGATCTGCATTGCCCGCAGACCGAAGTGTCTCGATTGCCCGTTGCTGAAGGTCTGCCCCCGCGTGGGGTTGGATGAACTGCCAGGAAAGGAAGCCTCATGAGTCAGGATGCCGACCAGGGAGAAGTCGGCCAGCAGCCGGAGGCATGGACCGTGCGCCGCATCCTCGAATGGACGACCGGCTACCTCAAGGACCATGGCAGCGAAACGCCCCGGCTCGATGCCGAGGTGCTTCTCGCTCACGCTCGCGGCTGTTCGCGAATCCAACTCTATACCGCGTTCGATCAGGTTCTCGAAGACGCGACACGCGGCAGGATGCGCGAACTGGTGAAGCGCCGGGCCAACGCAGAGCCGGTGGCGTATCTGGTCGGCTATCGCGAATTCTTCAGCAATCGTTTCAAGGTGACGCCCGATGTCTTCATCCCTCGGCCTGATACCGAAACGCTGGTGATGCAGGCGATCGATCGCCTCAAGGGACTCGCATCCCCCAAGGTGCTCGACCTCTGCACCGGCTCGGGCTGCGTCGCCATCTCGATTGCCAAGAACGTTCCCGCAGCGGAAGTGACGGCTGTCGAACTGAAAGATGAGACTCTCGAAGTCGCCCGCTTCAATGCCCGCGAACTCGACACGAATGGACAGATTCAACTGTTCCAGGGAGACCTCTTTGCGGCATTCGCTGCCAACGGCGTCGACGTGCGATCGGGTTTCGACATCATCGTCAGCAACCCTCCTTACATTGCGTCTGATGAAATCCCGACGCTGCAGGCCGACATCGCCCGACACGAACCCCGCTTCGCCCTCGACGGGGGCCCCGATGGTCTCGATGTCATCAAACGCCTCATCGCCGAGTCTCCTGAGTTCTTGAAACCCTCAGGCTGGCTCCTCATCGAAATCGGCTGCGACCAGGGAGACGCCGTACGCCAACTGCTTGAGACCGACGGTCGGTACGAATCGATCAGCATCGTCGCCGACACGGCCGGCCTGCCCCGCGTGGCCTGCGGACGAGTGGTTTAAGGTCACCATCGCGAGGGACACAATCGGATGTGGTTCGGGACGTCCGAATGCCATCAATCGCAATCCTCGCGTTCCCAATTCTCATCGCGAATACGTTGGTTGTATCGCTTCGTGGGAATGGAAGAGCACTTCTAAAATGGTAGGATGCCTCATAGACCTTTTGGGAAGGGATGCTCATGGCGGACTTCACACCGACGCAGGGCCGTTATCTGGCGTTCATTGGCTGTTACACCGACTTGCACGGCTATCCGCCGGCTGAGTCCGAGATCGCCGTTGCTCTGGACGTCTCGGCCCCTTCGGTGAATCAGATGGTAAAAACGCTCGAGAGAAGAGGGTTGATTTCGCGACAGCCCGGAGAGGCAAGAACGATCGAGATCCTCATTCCGAAAGACGAAGTCCCGCCGTGGGGCAACCGTCGGAAAGCCCGGAAGACGACGCTCAAGACCTGGCAACCAACGCGACCGTTGTCACAATCGGCGTCGCCCTCCGCGAATCTCTATGTCCTGGGGGTGTGCCTGACCGCTGGACCCGTCAGCAAAGCATTCCACGGTAAGCAGGTGTTCCGCGTGATCGAGATTCGCGGCGACCAGACACTCGCGCAGTTGCATCTGGCAATCTTCAACGCCTACGACCGTTTCGACGAGCACGTGTTCGAGTTTCAATTCGGGCGGCGGCCCTTCGATCCCGACGGCCCCAACTACGGAATTGTTTCCCTGCCCGACGAGAGGAATCAGGCGGGAGACGCTCGTGAGACAATGCTGGACGACTTGGCACTAAAGCCCGATCGTGTCTTCGGTTACCGATTCGACTTCGGCGACGAGTGGTTTCATCAAATTGATGTCGTGCGAGTCGAAAGAGCCATCGCGACGGTTTCTTATCCGCGCGTCATCAAACGCGTCGGCAAGTCTCCTCCGCAGTATCTGGATGAATGATGGCGGCAAGAAGCATGGACGACTTGACTCTTTGTAAACAGCGTGTTGCCAATGCAGGAGATGACAGATGAGCGATACGGCCATGATTCGGCGGCTGTCGAAGGCGATCAAGGGGGCAAACAGGAACGCGAAGTTTTGTGTGGGCGACACTCTTCCCGCGATTGATCCCGGCATCCATGTCGAGGATCTGGGAGCCCTTGCACTTCCTCTCAAGCAGATGTCGGCGAAGCACCTCTTTGCCGCAAGTCACGTCGCCGCGTACGGACAAGGCACACAAACGCTGGTGGACACCAAAGTCCGCAAGACGTTTGAGATCGATTCCTCAAAAGTACGATTGAGCGATGAGTGGAACTCGACAATCGCAAGCGCTACTCAACAAGTCGCCATCCAATTGGGGCTTCCCGAGGAACAATTGGAGGCCCAACTCTACAAACTGCTGATCTACAAGACCGGGGGATTCTTTCGGCCACATCGCGACAGCGAGAAGCTCGACGGCATGGTCGCCAGCCTGATCGTCGTGCTCCCAAACAACTTTCGAGATGGGGCTCTCGTGATTCGTCACGGGACCGCAACGCAGACGTTTGACTTCAAGGAAGCGGCCCAGTCGAAGTCGGCGTGTTACGCGGCCTTTTATTCCGATTGCGAACACGAAGTTCAAAGGGTGACACGCGGCGTCCGGCTCTGCCTGGCCTACAATCTGGTGTTGAAGCCCGATCACAAGAAGCGATCGAAGAAGACCGAACTTTCGGGATCCATGGGCCAATTGCCTGCATCGATTGCCGAATGGACGTTGCGACATCCGGCCGAACCATTGGTCTTCGCGCTGGAACATCAATACACGCAGCGCGGATTATCGCTCAATCGACTCAAGGGAGCCGATCGTTCACTTGCCGACTTGATCATCGAGGCGGCTGACAAAGCCGATTGCCGACTGCACATGGCACAAGTCCTGCGGCACACGCAGCAATGGGCGGACGATGGCAGCTATGGACGCTGGAATCGCCGATACTCGCACCGCGACAACCTGCAGAAGGGCAAACTTGAACTGGGCATAATCTACGAAGAGGAATTGCACGGAGTCGAATGGACCAGCATCGACGGCAAGAAACAGCCCTTTGGAGAGATCGATTTCGAAGTTTCGTCTGTTGTCTCTTCGGTGCCAATGCAGGACTGGAAGCCGACATCCGAAGACTTCGAGGGCTATACGGGGAACGCCGGCAATACTCTCGACCGCTGGTATCGACGTTCAGCGATTGTCGTGTGGCACCGTGACCATCACTTCGACGTGGTTGCCGGCGGCGGCGCGGACGAGAGTGTCACCTCCTTCTGCAAGTTGACGGCCAAGCTCGCCAAGACTCCCAGGACACGGCTCGAAGCCGAGCGGGCTGACTGCATTCGATTTGCCAGAGCGATTATTGCCCGATGGCCGTCGAGAATGCGTGGATACGGTCACGACTCCAGTCGAGAAAAACTGCTGGGGGTGGACTTCCCGAAACATCTGTTGATGCTGCACGATCGCGATCTGGTCGCGGAGTTTCTGCGACAACTGGCCGACAAGGATCGGGCAACTCGTCTGGATTCGTTCATTACGAAGGCCTGCCGGGAGTTCGGTTGGGCGACCTTTACGATGGAACTGAAGCTCTTTTTTGCACCGCCGGCCGATGGGAGTTACGACCGCGAACTTCCGATCCGCGAACTGGAATGGCTTTCCAAGTTCTGTTGCGACAAGTCGACGGATCCGGACAAGTCGACGGTTTCTCGCGAGTTGTGCGCGCTCGCGGTCGGGAGATTCTGTGAACCGCGCCCGTCGCGATACTCAGACTACGGAACACGGGAACGACTGAACGCTTCTGCTTGCGAAACATCGCTCCCATTACTGGTCCAGGCGCTTCTGGCTTCGGGTCGCGACGATCTTGTCGCGCGCGTAATGCAGTTCGTTGCAACTCATCCGACAGACTTTACGCTGGATTATTGTCACGTGCCCAGCCTGAAGTCATTGAGTTTGTGGTCACGGAAGTTCTTCGGCAACTTGCACCCACAATTGGCGGAATGGCTCGACACCGTCCGCCGACAACTCGAGTCGGCCACGTCCCAACCTCCGACTCCCCCGACCGATTGGCGACGGCCGGCTGACGTCGAATGTGGCTGCGAGTTCTGCTCTCTGCTGAACCCTTTTCTATCGCACCCGAGAAGAGAGACCGTCCGTATTCAAGCCCGCGAAGACATCCGCCAGCATCTGATTCACACGATCAACCGGCATCAGTGCGACCTCCAACATTCCCTGGACCGCGATCGACGTCCCTACGCCCTGATCCTCAACAAGACGACCGACTCCTATGAGCAGGCCGTCAAACGATTCCACGCGAATTTGAAACTACTAGAAGCGCTGCCGATGGAAGCATGACACACTTTTCGTAAGGACGACGACGCAACGACACCGTGAAACAGTTGCTTCATCAGGGTTGGCCGCGAATGAGCTGATTCATCGCATCTCCTAACGGAAGGAACAGCGAATCTCCCTTCGAGGTCAGCTTTTCAAAGCCATGCTTTTCGTAGAACCGGATCGCGTTCTCGTCCTTGGCATCGACTACCACGGCGAATGCCGCGATGTCGGCGTCGACTGATCGTTTGACGGCATCAAACAACAACGCCGCTCCGAGTTGTTGACCCTGCGAATTCACGTCCACCGCCAGCCGCCCCATGCGCACGATGGTAACCGACGGGTTTCGCGGAAGCTTTTTGGCGACGGACTGGGGAAGGTCCGATAGCATCACGCTACCGGCCGCCAGTGTGTAAAAGCCCGCCACGCGGTTGGTTGCTGTATCGACCGCGACGAAGCAGACGGCAACACGCTTTCGCGTATCTTGCCCGACCTGTCGTGAGAAGTACTGGTTGAGGGGCACGCTGCCGCAATCGAACCCGCTGCGATCATGCCCCTTGCCGAGCGACTCGATTCGGAAGGGAGCCATCAGGAAGGCTCAATCAGTTGGCGATGGGCGGCTGCTGCCTTTTTCATTCCCTTCGTCGGCTGTTTCGGCTTCAGCAGTGCTTCCGCGAATCGCCTTTGATCCGCGGCAGAGAGTTCCAGAACCTCGTTCTCGGCGATTGTCTTACGCGCTTCCGCCAGCGATGCCGCGACGACGAAGTCGGTCACGCTCTGCCCACACAATGCGGCGGCACGCTGGATCAACGTCTGATGCTGTTCCGAAAGCCGCGCCTCAAGGCGGGCCGATTTGCTGGACATGACTAAAACCTCAGCAGCAAACATACGGCAAAGTGCCGTACACGTCAATTCGGCTTTCAATCATAAATGCGAACGACAGTTGAGGCCGAAATCAGGCGATCTTGATGGGCGGCGAGGATCGTCTCGGCTTCCACTCGGCTCAATTGAGAGGTGCGTGTGTGTGCTCCCTCCTGGAGGACATAGACATCGTATTCCCGGGGAATGAACCGATGCCGCTCTTCGTCAACAACATCGAACTCGATTCCGGCATTCCAGATTTCCATCAGGCCGTCGTCGTCGCTGTCGATCAGGATCATGCCAAACTTCGATCCGCCGTGGTAGATCTCACGCACACCCTCTTCGCCGATAGCGAATAGATACATGAATCCCGTTCCTCCGGCACCTCCTTGCCCCGTTAGCAGTACCTCGTCCACGCCATCCGAATCGATGTCGCAGCGCGTGAATGCGCGATGATACTGCGGCGCATGACCCTGGTAGAACAGCCGTTCATCGTCGCCAACGATGCCAGTTGTCAGCAGCAGGCCAAGCCCTTCGTTCGTCAGCAGCGACTCATGAACCGCGACGACCTGCGCGCCATGCGAGGGATCAACCGATTCGCCGGTGAGAAAGACAACAGGCAACGCTTCGATGCGAACGGGTGCATCGTTGTAGACCCACGACTGCGTCAAATGAAACGGCGTGGGGAAATGCAACACCGCACGAGTTGGAAACTCATCGTCGGCCGTCAGTTCGCGGCATGAGAGACAACAATTCGTCACAATAGCGAGCAAGCAAAGAACGCCGCGCACCATCGCGTGCGAGAATGACATGATCGATACTCCGTTGCGCCGTACGTCGTCAGTGGTGGAAAGCAGGCTCGCTCACTCCGAAGCACCAGTTGTTTCGCCCGGCGTTCCCTCCGCTTTCAGGCATGCCAGCGTGTGCCAGCCGCGGAAGTAGACGCGGCCGTTGGCGACGGCGGGAGTGGAGTGTGTGAAGTCTCCCAGCGGGCTGACGCCGTAGTCGTGAAACTCGGGGCTGGCATCCACGACATGAATCTCGCCATCTTCGGAGGCGCAGTAGATCTTGCCGTCGATCAGAATGGGTGAGCCGCTATACGTGCCGCCGACGCGTTCCATCCAGACATCCTCTCCGCTGACGGGATCGACGCAACACACGACGCCGTCGTCGCACCACAGATAGATGTAGTCGCCGTTGACGATCGGCGTCGGGACATAGGGCAACGTACGCTCGCGGGTATAACGGATGTGAGTCGTTGACACATCACCAGTACCCGTGGGATCGACGGCGACGAGGTTCATGCCGCGTCCCCCCTGGCCGCAAGTGGCGAAGATCAGTCCGCCGGCCATTACGGGATTGGCGACCGTCCTCAATGGCAACTCGCCAGACGACCAGAGCGTCTCGCCGGTGTTGGGGTCGTGGCCCGTGATGCCCGTCATGCCGCTCAGGCAAATCAATTGCGGTTCCTCGCCGTCGCGTTCCCAGATGAAGGGAGCCGAGTACGAGACTTCGCGTGAAGCGCGCTCGTTGCGCCAGACTTCGTCGCCGGTGGCGGCGTTTAAGGCGATGATGTTGCTGGGACCGCGCTGGTCGTTGGGGACGATTAGCAGGTCGCCAAAGCGGATGAGCGCCACGCCATGACCATGCTGGCTCGTAAACGTCCCCAGGTCTTCGGACCAGATCAGTTCGCCTTCGAGCGAGTAGGCATGAATCAGAAGATGTTCTTCGTCGGCGAACGCGGCGTAGACTCGCTCTTCGTCGACCACGGGTGTGCTCGATCCGTAACTGTTCTTGGCATGCAGATGGTTGGGCATGAGTGCGACTTCATCCACCCAGATGTCTTCGCCCGTCGACGCGTTGAGGCAATAAAGTTGCCGGGTGCCGTCTTCGAGACCGGTCGTAATGAACAACCGCTCACCCAGAATGATGGGCGACGAGTGACCGACGCCGGGGAGTTCCTTCACCCATTCGTAGTCTTCGGCGGTCCACTGAGTCGGCACCCCCTGCAAATCGCTGATACCTGAGCCGTTAGGACCACGGTATCGGGTCCAGTCGTCGGCATCGGCCCCACAGCATAAAGCCGAGGCGACGATTACGACGGCAACGAGTGAAAACCAAGTTCGGAGCGCGTTCAGAGAGAAACGACAAAGCATTGACTGCCTCCGGAGGAAGTGGAAAGACGTGGCCGCCTCCCGCGGCACGATCGAGACTCTAACATTCACGGGGGTTGTTGTTCCACTGATGGGAAAACTGCGGAAACGACCGTTGGAATCGTGTTATTTCATGATCGGGCTGAAAAACGAGTGTCCCACGAACCTCGTATCTCAGACCTACATTACCCAGATTTCCCGACCGGTATTCTCGTCAAATCCCGCAGGACCGTTGCCATGATTCGGGGAAGCAGATCAAGACCAACAGGTTCAGGTCATACAACCCCCTGAATTGTTCCGATCGTTGAGACAGGACCAGTCTGCTCATCGATAGTAGGCCTTGGAAGCTGGCAAACGTCTTTCCGTCGCCATCTCCAACGCCAATGAGGAACAACCCATGCATCGCGCCTGTCTCTCGGCCGCAATCTTCTGGCTGCTCAGTTCGTCAGTCGCAACAGCGAGTCTGTTTGATGGCTGCATCGGTCGCAAACCCGATTGTGGCGTCCCCTGTACACCCGGCTGTTGCCCGAGTTGTGTCGCGCCGAGTTGCTGCGTGCCTGTCTCGCCTCCCTCGTGTGTAGTTCCGGGCCCTTCGTGCAATTGTCCAGCACACTGCAATCCGGTGCATGTGAGCACATGTTCGGCTCCCTCGTGCTGTGCACCGTGCGCGCCCTGTTGTCAGGCTCCATGCCTCCCCAGTTGTAATGTGCCATGCGGCCCGAGCTGTCAGGTTCCCTGCAGTCCAAGTTGCCAGATGCCGTGTTCGCCCTCTTGTGCGATGCCTTGCAATCCCTGCGGGTGCTGTGACGGATGCTGCAGTTCTTGTGAGACATATCCGGTACAACGCTCATGCGGACACTGTGGATTTCTGGAGTTTCTGGGCGGTGGATTTCCCTTCTGCGGCATCGAGCATTGGCGCAACAGTCGGGCCTGCGGAGATTCTCGTTGCGAGCCGTACTGTTGTGACTCGTGTTGTGACCTCTTCGGCGACGGTGGTTGCCAAGACTGGGTGCAGCCGCTGCCGACCGACGACGTGTCTGAAGACAACTTCGACTTCGAGGAAGAGGCGATGGATTCCGCCGACCCGCGCCGCGAGTACAATCCGGCACCCATTGAGGAGCGTCCCTTCGTGCCTCCTTCGCCTGCCGCGCCCGAGCAACCGTCCACGGATGCACCTGCGGCCATACCGTCCGCGCCCGCAGTCTTCTTTCCTCCGACGGCGTCTTCGACGAATCCGGTCGGTGGCTTGCAATCATCGGTGCAGGCATCGAGCTGGATTCGGTGACCAGTCGCCTCTCAAATCGCATTAAGTCTGAGTCAGCCCTTGCTGCTGGTCGACGATTTCGTCGGCATTCGACGCCTCCGGTTCAGAGATCGCCAACGGCAGCCAGACCGAAAAGGTACTGCCTTGCTCCAAGCGACTCTGAGCGTCGACACGTCCGCCGAGTTCCTCGACAAGGTGCTTGACGATCGCCAGTCCCAGCCCGGTGCCGCCGAACGCTCGATTGCGGGAGCGGTCGACGCGGTAGAAACGCTCGAACACGCGTGGCAGTTGATCGCTGGGGATGCCGACGCCACTGTCGATGACGTCGACGCGGACCTCGCTATTCTCCGCCTGCCAGGTGACAAAGACCTTGCCGCCGCTGGGCGTGTACTTCACCGCGTTGTTGATGAGGTTGTCGAGAATTGTCTTGAGTGCGCGCTGGTCGGTCCACGCATGCAGTTCGGTTGCCGGTGAAGTCGTTTCCAACTCGACTTTCTTGCTGTCCGCAAAGGGGCGATGCGATTCGATCGACTGTTGAATCACGTACTCGAGATCGACTTCCATCTGCGTGAAGACTTCCTGCCCCGACTCGATTCTCGACAAGCGCAGCAGTTCCTGAATCATCTCGTCGAGCCGATCGCACTGTTCCTGAATCCCTTCGACAAACTTCGTGGCGTGCTCCTGATCGTCGATCGCCCCGTCGAGCAACGTGTCGACATAGTTCTGAATCGCCGTCAGCGGCGTCTTGAGTTCATGGCTGACATTCGAGACGAATTCGCGTCGCTGGCGCTCGAGTTTTCGCAGTTCGGTCACGTCATACAGCACTAGCACGGCCCCAACGTTGTCTCCCAGATCGAGTGGAATGCAGGCTGACCGCACGATCGTCCGCTGTTGCGGCAATTCCACTTCTTCAAAGGTCGGCTGAGACAACTTGAGCGCGGTTTCGATCTGCTGACTCAATTCAGCGTATCTCGCGACCTCCCATATCGGTCGGTTCAGCAGGACGCCTTCCCGCAGTCGCAACAGCGCGCGTGCCGACTGATTCACGAACGCGATCCGCGACTTGCGGTCGAGAACGACGACTCCTTCCACCATGGTCTGCAACACGGTCTCCAGCAGGCCTCGCGAACGTGTGAGTTCCTCCTGATTCTGTTGCAAGTCGTGAAAGCGTGTCTGCACATCGTGAACCATGTCGGCAAAGATCGCCTGCGTCTTCGGCGTCAACACCCATGCCAGATTCGCATCAAGAAAGACCCGCTGTTCTTCTCGCAGTTGAGTGCAGGCGGCCTGTAAGGGATCGTTGGCATGCGCGGTACGACTGGCCAGCCAGATGATGGCAGCGTTCGTGATGAGCACTTCCATCAACAACCATGCCAGCCAACCGCCGGGCGTCTGCGGAGTGGCAGCCACTCCCACGATGAAACCGATCACCACGGGAGCCGAGACGGCAATCAGAATGGGCCAAGGCAACCAGCGCGATCGAAAGGCAACTTTAGTCGCGGAGGAACTCAACGTCTCATTCTCCTGGCTGTTATCATGCGCCACTCACCTTCAAACTTCATCCGAGGTCACGGCTTCACTGAAATTGGCCGTGAGAGAAACGAGCTCACCCGATCGGCTCTCGCAAGCCGCGGCTGATGATAGCGGCAAGTCTCGCGAGTCGTCGTCCATCATCGGCAACTTCGATAGCCCTGACAACGTCACACGGGCTGCCCTCATCAAACCTTTCCACGAATTGAACGTTTCGTGAACAGCTGTCGGCTCGTAACCGCAGTGAACCATGCAATCCTGGCACTTCGCGTTGCCGCTGGCCTTGCCGTAGGTGTCCCATGCGGTTGACTCCATCAGGTCGGCAAACGTGCTGACGTAGCCCTCTTGCATCAGATAGCACGGTTTCTGCCAGCCGAAGATGTTGTAGGTCGGGTTCCCCCAGGGAGTGCATTCGAGCGACCAGTTGCCGCGCAGGAACTCGAGGAACAACGGCGACTGATTGAAATGCCACGTGCGCGGGGCGTCCTTCAGCAGTCGGCGAAACATCGACTGCGTCTGTCGCGTGTGAAGGAAGTGATCCTGGTCGGGGGCCTTCTCGTACTGATAGCCCGGCGAGACCATCATCCCTTCGACCTTCATCTCCATCAGCGTTGCGAACATCCGTCGCACATCTTCGGTGTTCGAGTTGTTGTAGAGCGTGGTGTTCGTCGTGACGCGAAACCCGCGCTGAACGGCAGTCTGAATCGCGCTCAAAGCGATGTCGTACACTCCATCGCGACAGACGGCCCGATCGTGGTCGTCCCGGCCCCCATCAAGATGAATCGAGAACGACAGGTACTTCGAGGGAGTGAATCGATCGAGATGCTTTTCCAGCAGAATCGCATTGGTACAGAGGTAGATATACTTCTTGCGGTCCACCAGGCCTTTCACGATTTCATCAATCTGCGGATGGAGCAAAGGTTCGCCGCCGGGGATGGAAACGATCGGCGCGCCGCATTCATCAACCGCGTGGAAGCACTCTTCCGGCGTGAGTTGTTTCCTCAGGATGTCAGCCGGGTATTGAATCTTCCCACACCCAGCACAGGCCAGGTTGCAGCGAAAGAGGGGTTCGAGCATCAGCACCAGCGGATACCGCTTCCGCCCGCGCAGCCTCTGCTTGAGGACATACGAAGCAACCGTCCACATCTGCGAAAGTGGAACACCCACGTGACAACCTCCCTGAATACGTGTCGTTGGAAGGCCGGATTCTACCGCGCGGTGGGCAAGGTGGATATGGCGATAGTCCTCTAGCCAGGCCGTCGAAGTACACGATGAGGCAGACCGAAGCCAGCAGACACGTGCGCCAGGCTGCCACTTCCTGATCGATTTCGGAGGAAATCTCCGAGATCAATGTCGGTGAGACGACGACGTTTCACCTGGTGTGTTGGGAAGGGACGGCATGCGTGTTCTGGGACTGAATCAGGCTGAGAACCGTCAGTGGAAATGCTGGGCCGTCGCTGCTGGGTGACACCTCGGCGAACGATGCGGTGCGATCACACCGCAATCACATCGACCTGAACTCCCATCGCATCAAGCTGTCGTTGCACCTCGTCCCGATAAATTGAGTTCATCAGTAGCACGAGATCGGGTTGTAGGGTTCTCAGTTCTTCAGGGCGACAGACATGGTGGCCGGTCGTCGGGAGGTATCGCCCCTGCTTGTGGGGGTTGATGTCGACCACGGTTGCGATTTCCTGACTCAATCCGGTGGTTGTCAAAAACGCTACACACTTGGAACCCGCTCCCCAGATCGCGATTCGACGACCCCCGGCATGCCACTCACGAACCTGAGTCTGCCAGCCACGAACGACATCGACGGCCTCGCGCTCAAAGGTATTCACCAGATCGTTGAGATCCTCGATGTCATCCTCTTGTGGGAATCTGGCCTCGGTGATTGCGCCCGATGGTCGAGCGACAATCAATGCGTACTGGTCATCGAATGCCCGTTCGAGACGGACAATCTCAAACCGGCACGCTCTGAACAGCCGTGCCAATGAACCCAGACTGAAATACGAACAGTGCTCATAATAGACATCCCAGAACCGGCACTCTTTGAGAATGATGCGGATATCGGGAACTTCGAAGAACAGTACCGTCTCTTGGCGGTCGCCGACGGAGTCTCGCACCGTTTCCAAGAATTCTTTCGTCGGACCGATGTGTTCCAACGTGTGACGGCACACGATCACATCTGCGGCGAACTGGGCGTGCTCACGGGAATACAGTGCGTTGACGACTTCGATGCGACTCCGCCAGTGAGGTGGAAGACGCTCAGGTCGGCAACTCGGGTCGATACCGATGCCGTGATTGTCACCCTGCTCGCACAACAGTCCGAGGAATTCTCCCTTGCCGCAACCGATCTCCAGAATGCGCTTCCGGCGAATGTCATGGCGTTCGATCAGATCGGTCGCCAGCTCGGTCGCGAACGAATTGAATCTTGTGGAGAAGTGCTGTGTCTCCTCGTACGACTGCGAGTATTCGTTGCGGTTCGCATCAAACATGGTATTCATGATAAATCCGCACTTCTCGCAGAACGCGAGCTGCAAATCGGCTCTCGGGTAGCCAACAGCCTGCACGTGCGATTCCATCAGCAGCACACTGTGACACGGAATCTGCTTGACCGCATAGAACGGGCGGAGCTGCGTCGAGTTGCATGAGGGACAGAAGGTCATGGTGGGCAGCTCGATAGCACTGGCATTTACGACAGCTATGGTCGGCACAGGTGATCGACTAGACGACAGTCAGATATGGGATGGGAATAATGAACTTGCCACCTCGACTGCGATATTCGTCCTGTTCTCGGAGAATCTCGTCGCGATAGTTCCAGGCCAGCATCAGCACGAAGTCCGGGTGATCTTCGAGTAACCGAGCCGGATCACAGATCGGAGTATGGATGCCCGGCATGAAGCGTCCGTGCTTGTGGACGTTGCGATCCACCACAAACTTCAAATGATCTGACGGAATGCCGGAGGAATTCAGCAGTATCGTCCCCTTGGCCGCGGCTCCATACGCTGCTACGGATTGTCCCGCGTCATGCAGTCTCTGCAGACAGTCGCGGAGTCGTTGCTGAATCGTTGCGACCGAGGAGGCGAAGCCTTGATAGTAACTGTGCGAGTCGATGCCGATGCGTCGTTCTTCATCGAGCAGGCATTGAACGGCAGGTGAATTCTCTGCAGCGTGCGCGGCATGGATGCGCAGCGATCCTCCGTGAGTGGGCAATCGACGGACATCGCATAATGCCAGGCCTCGTGAGTTGAACAAGTGGCACAGCGATGTCACGCAAAAGTAACAAAGATGTTCATGATAGATCGTGTCAAACTCGCTATTGTCCACGAGGTCGCGCAGATAGGGAACTTCGACGACAATTAGACCGTTCGGCTTGATGATGGCGCGGAGTCCATCGACGAAGCCTCCCAGATCGGCGACATGGGCCAACACGTTGTTGGCAATGACCACATCGGCCTGCTGGCCTGCTCCACGCAATTCCTCGGACAGCCCGCGCGAGAAGAACTCTCGGCGCGTCGGGATTCCAAGTTTTTCGGCGGCGGTCGCGGGTCCGGGAACGGGATCGACTCCCAGCACGGGGATTCCCTGTTCGTGAAAGTTGCGGAGCATATAGCCGTCGTTACTGGCGACTTCGACAACGAGACTTTGCTGATCGAGCTGTCGAGTCTCGATCAGTTCCAGTGCGTTCGCTCGGCAATGGGCCATCCAGCTTGCTGAAAACGATGAGTAGTAGGGATAGTCCTGTCCGAAGACGACCTCAGGAACCACGGTTTCGCGAAGTTGCATTAAGGCGCACTCTTCACAGAAGACGACGTTGAGCGGATAGACCGGTTCCGGAACGAACAGGTCGGACTCGCTCAACAATCCATCGGCGAGCGGCATGTTGCCCAACGACACGACAGGCCGCAGCGCACCGCTCTGGCAACTACGGCACTGTGTGATCGACTGATGCATTGCTAGGAGTCTGGCTCGTACGGATCCGGAGCCTTATTCAGGTCGCGAGTTCTTGCCCCATCAAAGGTGACGCAACAGTCGACCATCGCAGGTCGCTGTCGAGTTGACCTTGATACTGCAGCTTGCGGATGCACTTGATCCGCTGGTATTTCGCGCCGTCGAAGTCGGCGTATCTGATGGGTTGACGTGCGAACGCATCGCGAAGTTCACGAACACCCTGCTCAACGGTCCATCGCGGTCTGTAGTTCTCCAGCGACTGTTCGAGCTTGGTGAAGTCGACTCGGTAGCAGCGAGCGTCGGGCCCGGCTCCCGAAGCGTATTCGATCACGCCGCCAGGTACATTCATGCGGACAATTTCCGCCACGTCTCGAATGCGATAGTTCTCGGAAGTCCGACCGACGTTGAACGCCTCGTTGTGAATCGATTGTCGGGGAGCCTCAAGCATGGCCAGATAGGCCGCACTGATGTCCTGAATATGCACCAGTGGCCGCCACGGTGTGCCGTCGCTCTTCAGCAGCACGCGGCCACTCAGCACAGCATGCCCTGTCAGGTTATTGACCACAAGATCGGCCCGCAGGCGTGGTGAGTAGCCGTACGCCGTGGCACATCGCAGGTACGTCGGACTGAAGTCGTCATCCGCGAGTTTGTGAATGTCCCTCTCTGCCAGCACTTTGGATTCTGCATAGGGGGTGACAGGCCGAAAGCAGGCCGACTCGTTCAGAATCTCGTCTTCACTGGCGGCTCCATACATGCTGCAGGAAGACGCGAAGAGGAACCGCTGGACCCCCGCCTCCTTGGCAAGCCTTGCCAGCCGCGCGGAGGCCAGATGGTTGATCTCGAAGGTGCATGCGGGATTCAGATCCCCGAGTGGATCGTTGGAGATGCCCGCGAGGTGAATGACGGCTTCGAATCCGAGAAGGTCCGTGCGTTCGACATCCCGCACGTCGAAGAGCATTTCATCAATGTCACAGATCGAAACGCCTTGGTCATCCCAGGAGAAGAGTTCGTTGTCGAGTCCGACCACGTCATGCCCGGCCGACCGCAGCAACGGCACAAGCGCGCTGCCGATATAACCCAGATGGCCCGTCACCAGCACTCTCATGTGTTCCTCTTAGTTCCAGGTTTTCCAGGGGGCATGGCCGCTATCCCACAGCGATTGCAGATCATCGAGTTCCTTTCGCGTATCCATGCATTGCCAGAACGACTCATGTTGCCAGGCCATCAACTGGCCCTCGGCCGCCAATCGCTCCATTGGTTCGAGTTCCCATTGCGTGTCGTCGCCGTCGATGTAGTCAAGCACCGCCGGCTCCAGCACGAAGAAGGCCCCATTGATCCACTCATTCGTTTGCGTCGGCTTCTCTTGAAACCGCGACACCATTCCGTCGTGGATGTCGAGACATCCGAATCGACCCGGCGGATGAACGGCTGTTACCGTGGCCAACTTCCCATGCGACTTATGAAACCGCAATAACGCTCCGAGATCGACGTCTGAAACCCCGTCTCCCCAAGTGAGCATAAACGTGTCGTTCCCCAGCCACGGTGCCAGCCGCTTGATGCGGCCACCCGTCGCGGTGTTTTCGCCTGTATCGACCAGATCGACCAGGTAAGGAGTCGACTCCTCCACCACATGACCATTGGATGCCGTCCGGCTGCCGAATTCGACACGCAGGTGACCGGCCGACGAAACGGCGTTCACGAAGTAATCGCGAATCACTTCTCCCTTGTAGCCAAGTGCGATGACGAACTCGCTCAACCCATGATGCAGGTAGTGCCGCATGATGTGCCAAAGAATCGGTTTGCCGCCGATCTCGATCATCGGCTTGGGCCTGATCGCGGTTTCTTCGGACAGCCTGGTACCAGATCCTCCTGCAAGAATGGCGACTTTCATTGAGACACCGCTCCTTGCCGAGCCCGAGTCGACGACGATGTCGTTCGTCGCGCTTCCCCCACCACGCGAATGTCGTGGGGGCCGTTGAACTCCAGTACGCTTCCTCGCCAGGAGATACGCTTGCAGAACTGGCAATGCAAAACGGCAAAGAGTTGCACGAATGCCACCAGCATGATTCCGATTGGGAGAAACAGAATCGTCGCAGTCGTGAGCGGCCTGAACCGCTGGCCGTTCTTCGCAAGCGCGTGCCGCATGCTGTTATCCTGGACAATGGCCATCGCGGCTTGACCTCCGCAGAATGCCACTAGGCCTCCCGCCGCCCATGCCAACATCGGGAGGTCTTGCGTCACGACACCGACCACAATCAACGCGAGCGCCGCCACGATCAAGAGAGCCGCTAGGATCGACTGTGAAAAGATGAGGGGCCACGCCGGGTTATAGAGTTTCGCCCACGTCAATTGACGACGGATGAAGTTGAAACTGAAGGAAAGTCCGCATTCTTCGCGATTGACCATCATCAGTGTCGGAACGAACTCGACCTTCATCTCGAGCTTTCGCATCTCGCGCGTCGTGACCATGTCCAGAGCACCGACCTTCGACCATTTCTCAACCAGATCGCCATCGCGAATCGCCGATGTGCGAATCGCCAGGCACCCTCCCCAAGGCATGTTCATCTGATACATGAAATTGCTGGCCACCATCCCCCACAGAGATCGCACGACCGATCCTGCCCTCAGTCGCGGCGGCATGAACCAGCGATTCCCCGAAGTCACGCCGATGCGATCGTCGTTGACCAACGGCGTAATCAGATCCTTCAGCCAATACGGGTTCGCCACGACATCGCCGTCGGCCATGGCGACGATTTTGCAGTGACTGTCCCGCATTCCCCTGAGCGCCTGCACGATCTTGCTGTTTGTGCAGTTGACGGGGCCGTGCTCCGGGATGTCTCGAAACTCCTGAATCGTCGCGTGGGTCGCACCCGTTTCCGCGATCGCTGCTTCGACCAGACTCCACGCGGGGTCAACTCGTGTGTCGACCACGAAATGGACTTCGTAATCAGGGTAGTCCTGCGTCAGGAGGCGTTTGAGTCCTTCGGCGAGCGAGGGGTCGGTCCCCTTGAGACCCATCAAGACGGCAACTCGAGGGCAGCGATTGTCTGCGACACGCTCAGGTGGATGGCGATAGAAGACAGCGATATACGCGACGCTGCGCAATACCTGAATGAGCACAAGCGTGCCCAGAAGGATACCGACAATGATTGCGCCCGCCTGCATTCAATGATCGTGGTTTTGCCAATGTGAACGTAATGTCTCCTTTGTTACTCTCAGCAGCCATCAACAGCCCTGTCAACATGTTCCGCGATGAAAGGGCTGCATCGATGGATTTGTCGCAACTCGACTGGAGAAACCGATATCAACCGACAAATCGGCTTGAATTACCCAACTAACTAATATCAAGCGAAATGCAGGCGTATCGCCTTGCCTTGCGACACCGATCGGCCTCGTTGGACGCAGGCTCCGATTCTTCCGGGAGCAACGGCCGAGATACCGATCACGAATCCGGAGAACCGCGAAGGGGCATATGTCGGATCGAATGAGAAGGCGATATCCCCACCGGCGGCAGCCGCCACCTCGACATTAAAGTCGAGACTTGGTCCGTTGACATCGTCCGGCGTGTGAATGTCGTAGCCTACGGGATCATCGACAGTTCCAACGCCCAATTCACCACTCCCGTCATGGACAACCGATACCTCGCGCAACCGTTCACCATGTTTCTCACACGAATCCGGTTCACGCGTCGGTACACTTTCACATCGTGAGTCTGGCAATGCTTGAGCTTCAATGACTCTCACAGCACTTGCAACGCCAAGTGGGATACAATCCCATGAGAGCGGCGTCGCTCGGATAGGAACCTCAACATGAAACAGTCACAGATAATCTGCATGCTGATATTGCTGCTGTCGTTGCGGCCGAGTGTTGTGTGCGCACAGCCACCAGTCGCGACGCATGCTGCCGAAACCGATGTTGTCGTGTATGGGTCGACGCCCGGTGGGTTCTGTGCCGCGATTGCCGCGGCACGTGAGGGAGCTGCGGTCATTCTGCTGGAGCCGACACAACATGTGGGCGGAATGAATACTGGCGGCCTCAGTTGGAGTGATTCCAACCAGACGGTCCGCAGCACGGTGATGGGGTTGTTTGATGAATGGCATCGGCGAATTTCAGCCGACTACGAGCAACGTGGCGTGACATTGCCGTATGACGTGAATGTGAAGGACGCGACGCCGTGGACCTACGAGCCCCATGTTGCGGCGCGCGTGACTCGTCACATGCTGGAAGAAGCCGGAGTTTCTGTTCTGACCGGGCGACGACTGATGTCGGTCGTCAAGGACGGAGCGCGCATCACGACGCTCGTCACCAGTGACGGCTCGTTCTCAGCCAAGGTCTTCATCGATGCGTCCTACGAGGGCGATCTCATGGCGGCGGCGGGCGTGAGCTGCACCAGCGGACGCGAGGGGCGAGACGAATTCGGCGAATCTCTGGCCGGGATGCAATATCCGAAAGACACAATGCTTATCTCCGGTTTTGATGACGTTGGAATTCCGCTGCCACTCATCACGGCGACAGCCACTGGACCGGAAGAGGCTGGCGACGACAATGTGATGGTCTATAGCTTCCGTCTCTGTCTCACTGCAGACCCAACGAACCGCATCCCCTTTCCCGCGCCGGAGAAATATGACCCCGCACGCTTTGAGGTCGTTCGTCGCCATCTTGAAAACGGAGGTGGGGGAGTGGGATTCGATCTCTACCCATTGCCTAGTGACAAGTTTGACGGCAACAACTCGATAGGCGGACAGTTCTCGCTGGGACTCGTGGGGGCCGGCAGCGGCTGGAGTCATGCCGACGAGTTTGAGAGGGCGGCGATTTGGGAGTCACACCAGCAATACACCCTGGAGTTCTACCAGTTTCTGACCACCGATCCCGCCGTGCCGGAAGACATCCGAAACAGATTCTCCAGACTGGGTTTGTGTCGTGACGAATTTCCCGAGCACGACCACTGGCCTCCCCAACTCTACATTCGCGAGAGCCGTCGGCTGCAGGGGCAGTATGTCTTATGTCAGCGGGACATCCTCGAAGAACCACGGAAGGACGATCCCATTGTAGTGGCTTCATTCCCCATCGATTCGCACGATTGTCGGCGAATCGCCCTCGATGATGGCGGTGTGATCAATGAGGGCACCATCTTTCCCGTGCGCATGCAGGGCCGCCGAAACGGTTATGCCTATCACGTTCCTTACCGTGCCATACTTCCGCAGTCTGCCGAATGTGAGAACCTGCTCGTCCCCGTGGCTCTGTCCTGTACCCATGTCGCAATGTCCTCGATCCGAGTTGAACCGACGTGGATGATCCTCGGCCAGAGCGCCGGCATCGCCGCAGCGCTTTCCGCTCGTGAAGGAGTGTCGGTTCAAGAACTCCCATATCCTACTCTGCGCGAAAGCCTGCTCGCGCAGGGGCAAGTGCTCGATTTACCAAGTCTTCCCGAACTCTCGACGGAGCCGGGAGCCGTCGATCCCGAAGACTTGCCGGGAATCGTGTTGGACGATGCTGATGCCGAGCTGCAAGGTGCGTGGGCCTCTTCCACTCTTTTCAAACCCTTCATCGGTGACGGCTATCTCCACGACCAGCGAACAGGCGATGGTGAGTCGACGGCGACATTTCAATTCGAAACGACAGATAGCGGGCGTTACAAACTGTTGATGGCATATTCTCCCCATGAGACCCGTGCCACCAACGTGACCGTTGTCGTCACCAGCGGCGCAAGCACGACGACATTCACTTTGGATCAGACCGAACGGCTGCCACAAACCGAACTTTTTCGCCTCATCGGCATGGTGGATCTGACGGCTGACGCTGAGACTACGATCATTATCACGAACGCAAACACCGACGGATTCGTCATCCTCGACGCCCTTCAACTCTTGCCAGCGGAATGACGGAGATCTCTTGATTCCCCCTCCATCGAGAGCGAGCGACGCGTTGAAGCCCACCTCTGAAACTCGGGATCGTTGTGCACATCATGAAACCACATTCAATCTTCCTGCTTCTGCTGGTTGGTGCGACATCCATGCTCCACGGTGATGACACCGAGAAGCATGATTTCTCCGCGATGGACTCGGAGGACATTCGCGCGTTCGAAATCGAGGTCATGGAGAAGATCGCCGATCTCGCATTGATTCCGCCGACGCCGAATACGTCACCTCTGGAGGACGGGTACGACAAGCTCGACTACGGCATGACCATCGGCATCGACCGCACGCCGGGCGGGCGGCTCTGGGCCTGTTGGGTGGCCGGCGGAGACAGCTCTGCCGCGTTCTTTGTGCTCGCCACCAGTGATGACGACGGTGACACTTGGTCCCCTCCACGAATGGTGCTCGATTCACACTCGACGAATCTGCCGCGAGACCGCAGCATCCTTGTAGGCAACCTCTGGACAGATCCGCTGGGACGGTTGTGGTTGTTTTTTGATCAGTCGATGGACATGTTCGACGGGCGGGCGGGCGTGTGGGCGACGATTTGCGAGAATTCAGATGCGAATGAGCCCGTCTGGTCCACGCCGCGACGTATCTGGCACGGCGTCATGCTGAATAAGCCGACGGTCCTTGCCAGCGGCGAGTGGCTGCTGCCGGTTTCACTCGATCAGCGAGGCGGCTTCGGTCCGTTTCATGGCTGCTTCGCGGAACTCGACCCACTCCGTGGCGCAAACGTGCTCGTCTCCACGGACGAAGGCCAGACCTGGGAACGGCGCGGCATGGCGACATTTCCAAATCCCGACTGGCACGAGCACATGTTCGTGGAACGTCAGGACGGTTCGCTCTGGATGCTGGCACGGACCAGAACAGGGATAATGGAATGTACGTCGATGGATGGTGGACGAAACTGGTCGGAACCGGAGTTGTCAGTGATCCAGCACCCCGTGGCGCGGTTCTTCCTTCGTCGACTCGCGTCCGGACGCCTCCTGCTCATAAAACATGGCCTCGCCATCGACCAACACGAAGGTCGCAGTCAACTGACGGCCTGGCTTTCGGACGACGACGGGGAGACCTGGCAGGGCGGGCTGATGCTCGACGAGCGGCGGGGGATCTCTTATCCAGACGGATTCCAGTCGCCGGACGGCAGCATTTTTATCTCCTATGACCGCAACCGCGACACAGACGGCGAGATTCTCATGGCCACGTTTACCGAGGAAGAGATCCTGGCGGGAACACTGTCGCATCCAAACTCCAGGCTGAGAGTTCTTATCAGCCGAGCCCATCGCGAAGAATAGTAGTGAACTTGGCAGGACGTGCATGCAAAACTTGATCCCGCACTCTTGTCCGTTGCCTGGAGATTCGCCATGCGCCCAAACACGGTAGTTGGCTGAACATCGCGGAGAACGAACGGAGCAGTCTGACACGGCTATACGTCACCGGCCGCCGTTTCGGCGATGTCGCGACGCTACTCGAAGAATCGGCAGCGTGGTCCACCGCAATCAACGCAACCCAACGCGTGATCGACTGGCAAATGAAAATCCAAGATGACAGTTGCAATATCAAGTCCGTCTACCCGAAAATCATGACGTGACGCAACACTGGTTTAAATCATTCACAGGTGAACCATGTCCCAACACGCATCTGACTGCCGCGATTGTGGACGGCGCGGTGTTCATCGACGCACGTTCCTGGCCGATGTCGGCATGGGCTTCACCGGGCTGGCACTTGGAGCGATGCTGCAGCGGGAGGGATACGCCAGCGACCACGCCTGGCAACCGCCGACCGGTTTGCCTCATCAGGCTCCAAAGGCCAAGAGCGTCATCTGGCTATTCATGAACGGCGGAGTGAGCCACCTCGAGACGTTCGACCCCAAGCCCGAACTCGATCGCTTCGCTGGCAAGACCATCGCCGATACCCCCTACGCCGATACTCAGGATCCCGAAAAGCTGGCGCTCGCGAGGGTCGTCGTCGTTAACGATGCCAACGGCCAGCAGCGGAATGTCCTCTATCCGACACAGATTGGTTTCAGGCAGTATGGTGAAAGCGGCATGTGGATGAGTGACTGGTTGCCGAACTTGGCGACTTGTTCCGACAAGATCGCCGTCATTCGCTCGATGTACACGACCGATGATAACCACGGAGCGCAAACGCAGTTCCACTCGGGACGGCACATGCTCGATGGTGAGTACCCGACGCTCGGAGCCTGGGTGCATTACGGACTCGGATCGCTCAACGACAACCTGCCGCAGTTCATATCGATCGGCAATCGCGAGTATTGGAATCGTAAGGACGGCCATTATCTCGGCCCCGCTCATGATGCCGTCCCATTGCGAATCGACCCTTCGAACCCGCTCGATTACGGAAGGCCCGATGGCGACATCGATGTCGAATCGCAGCGAATCGGGTTCGAACTCGTTGGCGAACTCAATCGGTTGCGTGGCGTCGAATACCCGGACGACCCGCAACTCGCGGCGAGAATTCAGTCGTATGAACTCGCGTTCCGCATGCAGCAGTCGATTCCCGAGGTGCTC
The DNA here is from genome assembly GCA_942492405.1 of uncultured Planctomycetaceae bacterium. GTDB lineage: Bacteria > Planctomycetota > Planctomycetia > Planctomycetales > Planctomycetaceae > JANNSB01. Next base: position 39,091 of record CALOES010000046.1, on the reverse strand, counting down.
GACTTCAGTCAGGAAACAGAGGAGACGCAGCAGCTTTACGGCCTCCATCAACCCCATTGCCGCGAGTTCGCTCAGCAGCTACTCGCCGCTCGACGGTTCGTCGAGCGCGGCGTGCGGTTCATTCAGATTCAGCACGGAGCCGGCGGGGCGGGTGTCTGGGATGCCCACGGAGGTCTGAAGGCCAACCACGAAAGTAACTGTTTGAAGGTCGATCAGCCGATCGCGGGACTACTCAAGGATCTCGATCGACGCGGCCTTCTGGATGAGACGATCGTCGTCTTCGCCACCGAGTTCGGCCGCACGCCGGGCACCCAGGGGAGCGACGGTCGCGATCACCACATCTACGGCTTTAGTGTTTGGATGGCGGGCGGTGGCATTCAGGGGGGTATCACGCATGGCACGACCGATGAGATCGGCTTCCACGCCGTCGAAGACCGCCACTACGTCACCGACGTTCACGCCACGATCCTCAAGCAACTCGGGCTCGACTCCCGCCAACTCGAAATCCCCGGCCGCAAACGCCTCGAAATCGACCACGGTGTGCCGATTGAGGGGATCCTGGCATAGGGCGTGCCGATTGAGGTCGTTTGCAATCAGCGAGGCAGCGACCGATCAGCTGTCGGCTGGGCCTTGAACGAACGGAGACCAGACACTCGGCATCCGTCGGAAAGGATTTGCCTCGATGTTTCAGCGCGGGTAGACTGAGTATAGGTTGATTCACCCACCTTCAATTGGTTGCGATGATCGAATTGTTCACTCGATCGATAGCCTTCTCGCTGGCAACTTTGATATTGATGCAGCCCGCTCAGGCGCAGCAGGCCGTCATTCAGCAGCCGGTGGTTTCGCAGTTTCGTGTCGATACGGTGGTGTCGGTCCCGGATGGGGGCCGGGTGTTGCTGGGAGCGGTCGGGGGTGCGAGGGACGCTCGCTTTCAATCGGGATTCTCTCCCATCGGTTCCTCGCTGGGAATGGAACGCTTTCACCAGTCAGCTGATGTTTCGGTCTTCATCCACGACCTCGATGAGATGGACCGCGCGATTCTCGCCTCGGGGACCACGATGGAGAACCCGTGGACCGGCGAGATCACCCACGATGCCGTCTCGCAAGGGGCGGGGATCGCTCGCGCGTATTCGTATCGACCCGCAGGCCCGGTGACTGAGCCTGGTGCTCCCGCAGGCGAGTTCGATCCTCGCGGGACGGCTGCCTTTCGCGCCTTGCGGTCACGCATTCGCGAGTGAGTTCGCGGCGCAACCTCGCGGGTTGGCGAAGCGTCTGGTGCTGGGCGACGGGTGCCCGTCAGCTCGTTTGCGGTTTCAGTCTTCGTCGATCCAGGTGGTATCGTCGTGGATTGACTCCGTGACCGGATATCCGAATTGAGCGACGATCGATTCTTGCCGGTCGCGCACCTGTACGACGAGTCCCGTCCGGCGGTGGACGTCTCTCGCGGTTTCACGGGCCTTGTCGAGAGTCACGACCAGCCGTGTCTCTTTCCACGCACCACGGAAGAAGATCGCCACAACGTAGTCGCTCACCTTCGGATCGAGCTTGAACAGTTTGGTTTTCGCAAGGGCAACGGTCATGAGGGAATCAATTAGTGAAATACGTGAATGGAAACATTTCGAATCTCTGCACTGAATCTGCAACAAGAATCGGCTGTCGGCGTGAAGAACTTTGCCACAGCATCCATTCTCAAGCCGGCAGTCGATGTTTCCCGAAAACATCACTGAATTCCGCACCATTGCTACGGTTGGTGCCAACGGCAATGGAAACACGCACGCGACGAGTGTTTCCATTGCACAGGGCGGGCGTTGTGCTGCAGTGAAAACACCGCAAGACCTCTGTTTCAATCGTTACAACCGTCACAGTCTGCACCAGCCTCTCTGGCTCGCCGAAGTTACTGAAGTACGCAAGGCCGATGTCTTGCGCGCTGTGGATATGGGTGACTCCAACTCGTCATCCAGAATGCGGTTCCTGGGAATGGGAGTGTGAGATGAGCGAGGAAGGAGGCCGTGGAATGGGTCTGATCCTCTGGATCATCGTGCCGGTCGTCGCTGCGGGAGCGGGATTCGCATCGAGTCTGATGCTCTTTCCCAAGCCTGTCGAAACGACGACGACGACCTCTCCATTGGCAGCCCCCGATGCCTCGCAAAGCGCCTATATCCCGTTCGATTCGGTGACGGTGAACCTGAACAACGGTCAGTTGAACCGCTTCTTGCAGGTCACTGTCACGTTACAAGTCCGAAAGTCGGAAGAGGAGGAAATCCTCAAGTTGATCGACGTCTATCGCCCGGTGCTCCGGACCTGGATGTTGAGCTACCTGTCCGAACTCGACCTTGACGACATTCGCGGGGCCGCGGGGCAGAACCGCATTCGCCGAGACATCCAGACGCAATTCAACTCGGTGTTGTTCAGCGACGGATTCGACCACATCTACGATCTGTTGTTCGAGGAATTCAACGTCCAATGACCGCCACGGCAACCCCTTTCGATTTCTCGACGCCACGTCGCATCTCCCCGGTGGGTCAACTCGCCCTCCGGGAGTGGCAGGAGATGTTGTGCGCGTCGGTCACCGAATCGAGTCGGTCGCTGTCGGACGGCCCCGTGAACTGGAAAGTCGAATCGATTGAAACACTGAAGTCGAAGTCGGTGCTGAACACTCTCACTGACCAGCATTTGATCTATCACATCGCGATCGATGACGAGTCGGTCAACTCGCTGTGGCACTGGGATCAGGCCGCGGCCTTGGGTGTCGTTGCATCATTGCTGGGATCGCTCGATGTCCCGGAGCCTCGCGCGCTGACGACCATCGAACAGGCGTTGTTGGAAATGGCTCTCGACTGCTGGACGCGGGGATTCACCGCGACTTGGCCGATTGCCGGCTCCATCGACGCGGTCTTTAGTCGCGTGACCAACACGCGGTTCGCTCGCAAACTGCTCGACCGCGTTGAGGACGTCGTTGCGGTTCAATACTCGCTGACGACCGGCGTGGGGAGCTTTGCCGCCAACTGGATTGTACCCAAGGCGTTTCTCGAAGAGCACTTGGCCGACATTTCAGATCCGGATGCTGATTCGGATGAACAGGCGAATGCCTCCGTCGAGATGCTGGGATCTGAAATACCGGTTTCGATCTCGGTCGAGTTGGGCCGGAAGACGGTGCCGTTGTCGAGAATTCGCGCTCTTCAGGAGCATGATGTCATCATCCTCGACCAGTCGATTCATGAGCCGTTGCGCGTTCTCGTGGAAGGTTCCGTCAAGATGGCGGGGCTGCCAGGACGCACGGACAACCGTCAGTTGATCAAGATCGTCTCGATGGCTGAGCACTAACGTTCAGCCATTATACAAAACCACCTCTGATCGGATTTGAGCCGTGGACACAATCGATCAAGACATCCCCGTGGAAGAAGCCGTCGCCGAAGTCGAGCAGGTCGCGGAGATTCAGCATCCCGAGTTCGCGGAGCTGAGCGGCAGCGCGACGCACGAGGCAAGCCTCGACCGTTTCCTCGACGTGCAAGTCGAGGTGTCGGTGGAGATGGGGAGTGCCAAGCTGCCGATCGGAAAGCTTGCACGCATCGGCCCCGGTTCGGTGATCGAACTCAATCGCAAAGTGACCGATCTTGTCGAAATCGTTGCACAAGGATTGCCGATCGCCCAGGGCGAGATCGTCGTGATCGGCGACCGTTATGCAGTGCGCGTCATCCGACTGGAGAGACGCAATGCAGGCTAGACGCCGCACACTGTCGGCCCTTGGGCTGCTGGTGATCACATCGATCGGAGGATTACCGGACACACTGTCTGGCGACGACGCGATCTCGTGGACAACCGCACAAGTCGCGGAGGCGCATCCCGCGCTGTCGAAAGAGCTCTTGGCACCGTTCGATCTCCAGTTTTCAGTGCAGCCGGGGAACACATTGCTCGCGCCGCGCTCTCATGATGATCAATTGATTAACAGCGTGGCAGGTGAACCGATCCTGCAAGCGACCTTTTGGGAGCCCAGTGATGACACCGCACCCTCAACGCCGTCGCCTCCCACCAAGTTGGGAACCAGGAATGATGACACGGCCGAGAGTGCGATTGATTCCGATGCAGTCGTCGGACTGTTCGACGAGTCCGCTGGTGATCGCACCATCGACTGGTCGTCGACCCTCGATTCGCAGGCGGAAAATCGCGTCGATTCGGCGATACGGGCCACGGGAGTCGCCGTCATCGTGTTGGGCCTGTTGCTAGTCGGTTTCCTCAGTTGGCATCGCATGAAAGAAACAAAACTGACGACAGTCGCGGAAGCGGCGGAACTTTCCGAGCGCGGGCGGCTGCCGATCACTCAGACGTGCCGACTACACCTGGTGCGAGCCGGCAACTGCGACGTGCTGGTCGCGGTAGACCGCGGTTCGGTGCGCGCCATGACCCCCTTGCCTGCCGACTTCTCGACACTCACCAGCATGCCGTTTGACGAACCTGCCGACTTACCCGTCCACTGACCCCACTTGCAAGCATGAACGGAATGGATTTCCTGCACCTGCTGGCGAAGACACCGGAAGCGAATGTTTCCACACCGGTGCAGATCGCGCTGTTCCTGGGTGGAATGGCATTCATCTCCGCAGCGCTTGTTACGCTGACGGCGTTTACGCGGATCATCATTGTCTTGTCGTTCGTCCGACGCGCGCTCTCGACCGATGGCATTCCGCCGAATCCCGTGCTGATCGGCCTGTCGATGTTCCTGACAATGTTCGTGATGCGGACCACCATCGACGAAATCAACGAAGTGGCGATCACGCCGTTAATGGCGGGCAAGATGACGATGCTGGAGGCGTCGCAAGAAGCCCTGACGCCGTTACGCGCCTTCATGATCAAGGAGACACGCAAGAACGACTTGATGCTGTTCCTCAATCTGTCGGGAATCGGCCCGGTGGAGAATGTCGACAGCATTCCGTTCACGGTCCTCGTGCCATCATTCGTGGTGAGTGAGTTGAAGACGGCGTTCATCATGGGCTTTTGTCTATTCCTGCCGTTCATTCTCGTCGACATCGTGGTCTCGGTCGTCCTGATGTCTCTGGGGATGATGATGATGCCTCCCGTCGTCGTGTCGACGCCGATGAAGCTCTTGCTGTTCGTGCTCGTCGACGGCTGGACCCTTGTGATTCGCGGCCTGCATATGAGTTTTCAATGACGACAGGCTAGAAGCGCGAGACGAAAGGACGTGATTCCTTTCATTTTGAGCCTCAGGCCCCAAGCCTCAAGCACCAATGAACCGCCCCACACAACTTGAAGCACCATCAACAGGATCGGGCGCGCGCACCGACCTTCTGTTGTGCGGCGGCATGTTGCTGGTGCTGGCGGTGATGGTCGTCCCGCTGCCGGCCTTTCTGCTGGATCTGCTGCTCGCATCGAACATCGCTTTTACGTGCCTGTTGTTGTTCGTGACTCTCAGGGCGCGCAAGCCGCTCGACTTGTCGGTCTTTCCGTCGATGTTGCTGCTGCTCACTCTGTTTCGGCTGTCGCTGAACGTGGCGACGACGCGGAAGATCCTTCTTTCAGGAGATGCGGGACACATCGTTTCCGCCTTCGGAGACTATGTTGTCGGCGGCCAATTGGTGATCGGCCTGGTGATCTTTCTGATTCTCGTCATCGTGCAGTTCGTGGTCATCACGAAAGGTGCGGGACGCATCTCGGAAGTCGCGGCACGATTCACCCTCGACGCGTTGCCCGGCAAGCAGATGGCGATCGACGCCGAACTCAATGCGCGTCTGATTGATGAAAAACAGGCCCGTTCGCGGCGTCAGGAACTCATTCGGGAGACCGAGTTCTACGGAGCGATGGACGGTGCTGGTAAATTCGTTCGCGGCGACGCAATCGCCGGTTTGATTATCACCGCGCTCAACCTGTGTGCCGGCATCGGTATCGGAGTTTCGCGTGGCATGCCGTTCCTGCAGTCACTCGAGACGTTTTCGATCCTCACTGTCGGCGATGGATTGGTCACGCAGATTCCCGCGCTCATCATTGCAACCTCCGCCGGTATTCTCGTCACCAAGAGTTCGTCGGAAGAGCATCTGGGCGGCGAACTCAATTCGCAGCTGATGGGGAATGCCAGGTCGCTGCAGTATGTTTCCGGAGTGTTGGTCGTGCTGTCGTTGCTGCCCGGCCTCCCCAAGATTCCGTTTTGGACAGTCGCAGCCGCTACGTTTGCCATGAGCCGGCTGGCACGATCGGATTCCAAGGCGGCGGCGACAACCAAAACGCCGGATGGAGGCGGAGGCGCGCCGGACGACAGTTTCACCGAAGCCGACGAACTGAAAGACTTCCTGACTTCTGATCGAGCGATCGTCGAGTTGGGCGCCTCGACCGCTGCGCTGATGGTGGCCAATCGTGGTCTGACGCTGCAGGAACGCGTGACCAAGATGAGGCACGATTTGGCGCGGGCCGAAGGGTTGTGGATCCCGCCGATTCGCATCCAGGACAGCAACCAGTTGGCCGAGGACGACTACGTCATCACGATCGCAGGCCGCGTCGTCGGCAAGGGAACGCTCTACATGGGGCGATACCTGGCGATCTCGTCGAATCAAGAACATCCGAAGATGCAGGGATTGCCGACCGAAGACCCGGCATTCGGCCTGCCTGCCGTCTGGATCGACGAGGCCTCTGTTTCCAGGGCCAAGGGGATGGGACTCACCGTCGTGGACGTGATGACGGTCTTGATCACTCATCTCTCGGAACTCGTCCGCACGCACGGCCACGAGATGATTACGCGGGAACACATCAAGGTGATGCTCGACCAGACGAAGGAATTTGCTCCGACGGTCGTCGACGAAGTGAAGTCCGACACGATTCGCATGAGCACGCTGCATCAGGTCGTCGTGCAACTGGCAGCCGAGCGCGTGTCGTTGAACGATTTTGCCGCCATTCTCGAAGCGATCCTCAATCACGCGCCTCTCACTCAAAACCTCGACGAGTTGGTCGAGCGGGTCCGCAAAGACCTCGGGCATCTGGTCTGCGATCGGTATCTCGATGAATCGCGTACCTTGGCTGTCGTGGCGTTCGAACCTCAACTGGATGCGATGCTGCGAGAGCAATGCCAGCAGGGGGCACTGGCATTGGCTCCGCAGGCTCTCTTGCGTTTGAAGGAAGCCATCGGAGCGCATCACGCCGACAGAATGCGCCTGGAGTTGCCGCTGGCTTTGCTGGTGTCGTCTCCGCTGCGGCGTCCGTTGCGGCGGTTATTGCTGAAGTCATTCCCCGGAATGGGCATCATTTCGTACGACGAGGTGCCTGCCGACCTGGAAATCACGGCGGTGGGAGTCATCAGAACACAGCAAGTCCTGGAGCCACGCGGATCTGCGGCGGGTGCAGTCGGCGGGTCTCCCGGAAATACCGACCCATCGCGGAATTCCGCAGTTGCCGCCTGAATCGCGAGCCATTCTAAGCTGACACAATGCCTTTGACCGATGACACCTATGAACGAATCGACTTACTCACCCGAAGCAGAGGCTGCTCGCATCGAGCAGCCTTGGGGAACACTCGTCGGAATGTTCGCGGCCTGCCTCATCATTCTGTGGTGTGTCGCCCACGACTATCCGATCGACGAAATACTCAGCAGAACGCTGACGGGAGGTATGGTCACGGCGGTCATTATCCGCGGGCTCACTTTTTCATGGACCGTATTTTTTCCGAAGGAATGACAAGACCATTTGCGACCGCAAGGTCGCAAGCGATGTCACGTTGAATTGGTCGTGCAAGGAAGCACTTCATGCCGCTCACGAAGACCAGAGCCTACCAGGATAACCTGGCGAGACAGCAACGAGACGATCTCGTGCTGGAACATCTCGATCTGGTCAAGCATATCTTGAGCCGGATCGCCGTCCGGCTGCCAAACTCTGTCGACATCGAAAACCTGGAAGCCGCCGGCATGCTGGGGCTGGTCGAGGCCGCCGACCGATTCGATCCCGAGTTCGAGACCGAGTTTCGCACGTTCGCCTTCCCGCGCGTCCGGGGCGCGATCCTGGACGAACTCCGCCGCAACTGCCCGTTGCCGCAGCGCGTGTTGGAGAACTGGAACACGATTCAATCCCATTTCTCGCGCGTCGAACAGCACTCTTACGAGGAGATCGCCGCCAAGTCGGGACTCACGGCTGCCGAAGTCGAGGAATGCCTGCAATCGATCTCGTTGACGCGGTTTGCTTCTCTGGGAGACGAGATCATTGCCTGCCGGGCGGACGATCGTCAGTCCGAGACCCCTGACGAACAGATTGAGCATCGCGAGAACCTCTCCGTCCTTGCCGAATGCATCGAAGAATTGCCGCGCCAACCCCGTCTTGTCCTGACACTCTACTACCTGGAAGAACTCAAACTGCGTGAGATCGCTGAAGTCTTGAGCCTGTCGGAATCGCGCGTGTGTCGACTCGTTCAGAACGCGGAGCAATCGCTTCGGAGGCTCTTCAGCCGCAAGATCGCTGGTGCCCGCATCGATCCGCCGCACCGGGGATTCGCCGCCAAATCGAAGTTCCAATCAAAGGAGTAAGTGATGACGCCCGACACCACGAGTTCGGCGGCAGGAATCCTCAAGGCTGCGGAAACCCGCTTCGGGACACAGACGCGATCGGTCGGGCAATTGTCCCGGCCCGAAGACCGGCATCAGGTGACCGTCAATCGCGGTCCCGATGGTATCGAGTTGATTCATGTCACATGCCCATGTGGCCGGCATGTGGATCTGAAACTCGTCGCCGATCAGAACAAGTAGACCGTCGCGAGTTCGTGACAGGACGCCATTCATGCAACAGCCTCACATAATTCGACCCGGATCGGGACGGGGATGTCGTCGTCCGCCGAGGCGTGCCTGGGGAACCTCACTCCTGTGTGTGGCGTTGCTGTCGTCGTTGGGTTGTCGCCATCACGAACCCTGCCCGCAGTTTATCCTGCCGGAGGAAGCCGCCATCGCGCGATCGGCTGCCTATGCCGCCGTCACACCTCCGTATCACGACGGTGCCCGTCCTCCAATGCCGTACGAAATGGGGCCTGAGATCGTCTTTCCGCGGGATGGCCGTACCAGCATGGGGACGTCGACGAATTCGCAATTCTCGCCGCTCCCAAACTACTTCCCTGAGGATGGTCCTCAACTGCAGCCCGCGCCGGGAGTCGAATTCGCGCCCTCCCCGATTCCTTCGGACATCGAGCAAATGGGCGGTGTCTACTGCTGCCAGCGCTGCCAACGTCTGACGGAAGACCTGCAGCAGATGTCGGAACGGGTGGATGAGCTATCAGCCATGATGGAAACACAGCGCTTGACCATCGAAAGCCTGAATGCCGCTCTCCTGCGAGCCGACGCGAACATTCAGCAGTTGCATGACGACGTCGCGTGGCACCGAGGCGAACTCGATCGAGTGCGAACGATGATGGAGGAGCAGCAGCGCCGAGATCACGCACGACTGCGCGAGATCGCCGAGATCGTCGAACGCCTAAGTGCCGCCCCCTGACAATCGCTTCTGCGCGACTGCTACTGGTCGTACCAGTGTGCGACGGGATCCAGATCGGGTGCCGGCAGCAACGGATCGGTCTCATCCTCGCCACCCGTGTACTGCAACTCGGGATCCGGATCGTCGAAGTGGGGCGGCGGGGTCGCAAAGACGACTCGCGTCGGCAGTGGCGATCGCACATACGCCGATGTTCCCGTTGTCGATCGCTCGACTTCGTCACGCACCGATCCATTCTGAACGGGGCCCATACCGAGGAGGAACCAGTTGTTGTCCTGCGACTGCGCCAGGGTCTGGCCGCCGCTCCCCAGTGCCACGCCTGTTCGCGCATCGATTGCCACAAGTCCGAGTTTCGCGACACCCGATTGACGATTGCGAGTCAGCATGCGGACTTCAGGGAGTGTCACCAGGCCAGGCAGCGCGATCTCCGGCACACCCACGAAGCTCTCCGACGAGTCGGTTCCGACGGCACCCGTACGGAGTTCGACGACGACGTCGGCATCATCACGACTCTCGACCAACCTGGCTCCCGAGGTGACCATTCGATGCCGAACCGATGCGACGACATAGTTCTTGTCGACGCAGTCGGCGTACTGGGAGTCGAGAAACACGTTGTGTCCCGCGAACGGTTGAAAGTCGATCTTGCTCAATGATTGATCGACGGCGTTGGCGATCAGAAGCTGCTCGTTCCCAGTGCGTGCCGTGTTTGACGATTTCGCCGAGGTGCATCCGCAAACGGTCAGCAGCATTGCGGCGGCCAGGGCTTGAGTGATGCGGAATCGATTCATATCGGAGTTTCAATCGCGTTGCATGAACAGGAATGAACTATCGGCGCGCCGGCAGGCCATCCGCCGATGCGTGAAAGAATGCTCGAATTAGAAAGGGGATCAGGCCGCTTGCCGTGAGAGTGACGGCGCGACCTCGAGGGCAATGACTTCGTCAACCAGCGTGCCATAGTCGACGGCACCTGCCGATGTAGGGGCATAATCGAAGATCGACTGGCCGAAACTGGGTGCCTCGGCCAACTTGATGTTTCTGCGAATGCGGCTGTTGAAGATCTTCGCGTTCGCCCAGGGAGCCTGTGAGTCGCTCGTGGACAGAAACCGCATCAGGTCGTCGGTGACGTCGGTGGCTAGTCGCGTTCCCGTCTCGTACAGGCAGAGAACGATGCCGCTGACGCGCAGGTCGCGATTCAACCGGCGATTGATGATGGCCGTTGTTTCAAACAGCTTGGAGAGCCCCTGCAGCGCAAAGAAATGGGGCTGCAACGGAATGAAGACCTCGGTGGCCACGCACAGCGCATTGAGCGTCAGCACTCCCAGCGACGGAGGACAGTCCATCACGATGTAGTCGAACCGGTCCTTCTCAGAAATGGCGGCATGCACGGCCTTGCGGAGGATGTATTCGCGGCCCGGCTCGTTGGCCAATTCGAGCTCGGCGGCCGCCAGATCAAGATCGGCAGGCACGACCCAGAGGTTGGGGACGGCCTGTTGCATCACGTCTTGAAGCTGCCTGGCGCCCGCAAAGACCTGATAGACGGTGTTCGGAGTGCCCGAAGCTTCGATCCCCAGATGCATCGAAGCGTGCGACTGCGGATCGAGATCGATCATCAAGACGCGGCGGCCATGCTTGGCGAGCCCGGCAGCGATATTGACGCTGGAGGTCGTCTTGCCGACGCCCCCTTTTTGATTCATCACGGCAATGGTTCGCATCCCTGCCTTCCCTTTCCGAGCGAAATTGATAGATCCCTTGCTTTCACGCAGCCTTGCGGAGTGGGCAGGGGGGCGGAGTCTATACCAACTCCCGGGATGGACGAAAGACGATTCCGCCCCGATTGCAATGAACGCCTGTTTCGCTATATTGCTCGATTCCGTTCGACACCGCGCCTGACGATCCGTATCGGCTGTGTCGTCCTATCTACCATGTGGTGAATACGTTATGCCAAAGACGTTTAACGCGTCGGTCGGCACCGATCATTGAATCCGAGGAGTCTGAGCGTTGGCCGAAAAACTGTACGAATGCATGTTCCTGCTCGATAGCGGCAAGTATGCGGTCGACCCCCAGGGAACGATTGGCGAGGTGGAAAGCCTTTTGGGACGCTGCGGAGCGGCAATCAAGGCCCAGGCCCCCTGGCAGGATGGGAAGCTGGCCTACCCGATTGAAGGACACCGCAAGGGGCTGCATTACCTGACCTACTTCTCCATGGATCCTGCGCAATCGAACGAGCTCGATAGACTTTGCAAGCTAAACGAGACGATCATTCGCCACATGGTCATCGTGCACGAAGCGCGCCTGTTCGAAGCACTTGTTGAGAATTTGCAGCAGCATACCGAGTCCCCCGAACCTGCCGAAGTTGCGGAGTGATCGGATTCATTTGAGAAGGAGTATCCGATGGCGAGCTTCAATCGTGTCATACTGATGGGGAATCTCACGCGAGATCCCGAAGTGAAATACATCTCGTCCGGAACCGCTGTGACCGAACTCGGTCTGGCCGTGAATCGCGTCTGGTTCGACAAGCAAAGTAACGAGAAGAAAGAAGAGACGACGTTTGTCGATGTCACCCTGTGGGGTCGACAAGCGGAAGTTGCCGGCGAGTATCTCGCCAAAGGGCGTCCTGTGTTGATTGAAGGCCGCCTGCAACTCGATACTTGGGAAGACCGCGAAAGCGGGCAAAAGCGATCGAAACTGCGTGTCGTCGGTGAACACATGCAGTTGCTGTCCAGCGGCGGTGCGGGTGGAGGCGGAGGTGGTGGGGGATCACGACCCGCTCGTTCTCAAGGCGGTAGCGGAGGAGGAGGCCGAGGTTATCAGAGCGATGACGACGGGGGATCATACGGCAGTCAGGTTCCCGAGGACGACGTCCCCTTCTAGTGCGTCGGCACTCATGAACCATTCGCGTGGAATTGCCACCACGCATTAACAACGAAGACATTGGGTTTAAAGGTTTCGAAAGTCAGTCATATGCCAGTCAAACAACGAGTTGGAACACGATTAAAAGCCCAGGACCGGAACGGCGGTATTGAGCTGTTGCTGGTCGAAAACGTCGAACACTTGGGACGGCAGGGTGAGATCGTACGCGTGAAGCCCGGCTTCGCGCGGAATTACCTCCTCCCGATGGGGCTGGCGACCATCGCGACCGACGAGAACAAGCGGATGGTCGAAGAACACCGCCAGCGGCAGGGAGAAGTTCTCGAAAAGCGCAAGGTGGTGCTGCAGCAAATGGCTGGAAAAGTCGCCGAGTACAGCGTCACCATTGAGGCGAATGCCAACGAAGAAGGCGTGCTGTACGGCTCCGTGTTGGAGAAAGATATCAGCAAGTCGCTGAAGACGGCTGGCTTCCCGGTCGATGCCGACCACGTGAAGCTGGAAGGGGCAATCAAGGCCCTGGGGATGTATACCGTCAAGCTCGAGTTCCACCCAGAAGTCACCACCGAGGTGAAAATCTGGGTTGTTCCGGCCGCGAGCCGCGGCTGACGTTCGGAAACGTTCTTCGCTCGCAAGTGTCACTCGCTTGACTCGGCGCGATCGCTGCGCGCCGGCCACGGGACGAATCTCCACGATAATCGTCTTAATCGGTCCCGACTCGTAAAGATTCTGGGTTCGTGGTGTTCCCGCAACATCACTCACCCTGGGTTGACCTACGGTTGCAAATGATAGTCCAGGGCCCGTCGTATTCGTCGCGCTGTGGGAGCGTTCAAACAGGTCAACTCGTCCTCCTGTCATGACCAAGTCCCGAATTCAAGCCTTCGTGTTTCTGATACTGGTGCAGGGCTCCTGCTTGGCGGTCGGCATGTGGCTTCGCGACCGTTTCTTTGCAGCAGATGACAACTGGCGGCAAACCACGTTGGCGGCAGACGCCAACGCCTCCGTCCTTTCGGAAACCGCCAGTGCCTGGATCATTAACGGACTGACATTCATCTGGTCTGTGGGCACGCTGGGAGGCGCTAGCTGGCTGATATCGTCGCGTCTCCAGGGTGAACAGGAACGACAAACGCTTCAAACACGCGAAGAGGCATTGCGGCGGGCACGCGAACTCGAACAGATGCGAGACGCCGTCATCTTTGGACTCGCCAAGCTCGCGGAATCTCGCGATCCCGATACGGGCATGCACCTCGAACGTATTTCCTTGTACTCGACACGCCTGGCACGGGCGGCGCGCAAGCATCCCCGATTCCGCAGTCAGATCACACCGGCCTTCGTGCAGACGATTGGCATCAGTTCGGCGTTGCACGACATCGGCAAGGTAGGCGTCAAGGATGCCATCCTGCTGAAGCCCGGCCCGTTAACCTCCGCGGAACGCGCGAAGATCACCGACCACGCCCGTATTGGAGGCGAGTGCATCTATCAGATTCAACGCAGAATCGGGGATTCCACGTTTCTCAAGATGGCGCACGAAATTGCGATGTACCACCACGAGCGCTGGGACGGCACGGGCTATCCCACGGGGTTGGCGGGAGAGGCCATTCCCCTCTCCGCGCGCATCGTGGCGATTGCCGACGTTTACGACGCGCTCTCCGTCAAGCGGGTCTATAAAGAAGCCCTGCCGCACAACGTCTGCGTCGAACGCGTTACCGCGACGACTGGACTTCAATTCGACCCCGATCTCATCGAGGTCTTCCTGTCGATCGAAAGCGAGTTTCGCGAGATCGCCGACAGATTCCGTGACGTTCAGCAGTCTCAGGCGGAAGCCGGTTACGATCTGCGGGACGCGAATTGCATGACACAGGAACAAGAGTCTGTTCTCACGCGGACGCTCGATGGAAGCGTGACAGACAAAGACGGCCAGGAGGCCACGCGGCCCAGCCTGAAGGTCGTCGCCGGTCTTTGATCTCACGATCGAAACCACATCTCAACCATCCCATTCGCAGGACCAGAGGAGTTAATCGTGTCAAAAGTCGATCGCAAGAACGAGCGCCTATTCGAGATCATGCTGGTGCTTATCACCGTGGCTCTCAGTTGCGTGCTGTACCACACCGATGGCGTGAAAATGGTGGTACTGAACCTGTTCTATCTCCCCATTGTTCTCGCGGGGTTCTTCTTGGGCCGCTACCGGGCCGGCGTGCTGGCATTCCTGTCGGTGATTGTCGCATCCGTGGTCATCTCGCTCGACATCACGGGCTTTGCGATGGTTTCGTCGCCGATCGTCGTGGCCTTGTCGGTCATCATGTGGGGTGCTGTTCTGGGGCTGACCGCCATCATGGTCGGTACTCTCTGCGACGATCGTTCCACGAAGACCGTCGAAGCCCACGAGGCTTACGTCGGCGTGGTCGAAGTGCTCTCCAAATACCTCGGAGGCGCGAACTCCAAGCTCGAATGCCGTGCCAAACGCGTCTCGCAACTCAGCGAGGCCGTGGCCAGGAAGATGCGGCTGTCGGACAAAGAAGTCGACGACGTGCGTGTGGCCGCGATGTTGATCGACATCGAGAACATCGAAGTGACATCCCGCGTCATTCGCAAGGCGGTCGGCGAACTCGAGAACCACCAGATCGAGCAGTCCACGTTTCACGGAATGGAACTCGTGCAGTCGCTGGGACAGGTTCTCACGGGAGCATTTCCCCTGGTGCTCGCCCAAACCTCAAGCTCTGGCGGTTCAAAGAGTGAATTGCCGTTCGGTGCACGCATTCTGCGAACGGTGCGGGCCTACATTTGTCTCGCCGACGATCCGATTGCCATCGCCGACGATCCTCAGAACATCATCGAAGAACTCGAATCCGATGCGGATGCCGACCACCATCCGGCCGTGTTGCATGCCTTGGCAGAGGTGGTGACCGGCGACACCAAGCCCGAGTGGGGCGCTCGTCCGCCTCGAGAGGGCCACGAAACACCGGAGTCCGACGAGGCTCACGCACTTACGACTTGAGACGATCCCATCGACAGACATTCAGCAACCCGGCCGTTTTTACGGCCGGGTTGCATTTTTTTTGCGCCCCGGCCTTCGGTCGATTCCAACAGCAGTCTCGGAACGATATCCTTCGCGCGTTTGCCTTTTCCCTAGACGCTTCGGAAGGACGATGTCCCAAAACACTGCAAAACTCGCACTCGCCGACGGCACGGTCTTCGTGGGTTCTTCCTTTGGAGCAGCGGGAGAGGTGTTCGGCGAAGTCGTGTTCAACACGAGCATGACGGGCTACCAGGAGATTCTCACCGATCCCTCCTACAACGGTCAGATCGTCACGATGACCTACCCTCACATCGGTAATTACGGTGTGAATCCCGAAGATGTGGAAAGTGGGGGACTTCGCCTGCGCGGATTCGTCGTGCGTGACTATTGCCGCGAGCCGAGCAACTATCGATCGACGCAGAGCTTGGCCGACTACCTGCGCGACGCGAATGTCATCGGGATTTCGGGCATCGACACGCGGGCTCTGGTCCGCAAACTGCGGACGGTCGGAGCCATGACAGGCGTGCTTTCGACGATCGACCTCGATGATGCCTCTCTGGTCCGCAAGGCTTGCAACAGTCCGACGTTAGTGGGCAGAGACCTTGTGCGAGAGGTGGCACCGCACGAGAGCCGTTCATGGGATGAAGAACTGTCGGAAATCGTACGGCATCCATCGACGCCGAAGGCGTGGGCCGGGAACGGAACGGGCAACACGAGCGATCGGCCTCACGTCGTGGCCATCGACTATGGAATGAAATGGAATATCCCCCGACATCTCGCCGAAATGGGCTGTCGCGTCACCGTCGTGCCTGGAACCGCGAGCGCGGACGAGGTCTTGAGCCATCAGCCGGATGGCATCTTTCTCTCGAACGGCCCCGGCGACCCCGAGCCTCTCACTTACGCGATCGAGACGATCCAGAATCTGCTTGGCAAGCGGCCGATCTTCGGCATCTGCCTGGGCCAGCAACTGTTGGGTCTCGCCCTTGGCGGCAAGACGTTCAAATTGAAGTTCGGACACCGGGGAGCCAACCAGCCCGTGCTGTGTAAGGAGACCAGGAGGGTCGAAATCACGACGCAGAACCACGGCTTTGCCGTGGCTGCCGAGTCGCTCCCGCATGGTGCCGAAGTGACGCACATCAACCTCAACGATCAGACGGTCGAGGGGATTCGTCACGAGAAGCTCAAGGCGTTCGGCGTGCAGTATCATCCCGAGGCATCGGCCGGTCCGCACGACAGTCATTACCTGTTTGGTCAGTTTCGCGACCAATTGACGTAGGCCGAGACGGATGCCGCGAATGTCGCAACCATATTGACTTCAATCGTTTGCGCCTTTGGGTTGGCCTGCGAGCCTGCTTCCCGCAAGAACTTGCGCGAATTCTCGAAAAACGCGCGCAATTCGGAGAGATCGCTCCCTCTCTCCTTATAGGACGAGATCCCCATCGAATCTTGTCCGTCCATGAGGCGATCACCGGGACGCCTCGGTCTGAAATCCAAAATCTCCAGACACGATCCAGTTTGCATTCAGGAGCCGTTGTGTTCGATTCCGTCCTCTCCGCCGTTGACGCCGCCGCGTTCTCACGCGACCATCAGCCAGAAATCTGGCGAGGGGGCCTGTGGGGCCAGCGAAGGCAGTTGCGAGAGACGACGGGGCATTCGAAGCAACATGGACGAGACACTGCTGCGGCTGATCGAGCGTGCCCGTTCTGGCGATACCGAAGCTTGGGACGGCCTCTGGCGGCACTTTCACGAAGTCGCCTTTGCGCTGGCCTATGGTCGGCTCGGGGATCGCACCTTGGCATCGGATGTGGCTCAAGAGGCCTTTCGAGTTGCCATCGAGAAGATCAACACGATCGACGATCCGCGAAAGTTTCCCGGCTGGCTGCGGACAGTCACACTCAACCTGGCCACGAAACACGGACAGCGAAAGCGATCGTCTCAACAGCTCGCCGACGAGTTCGAACCAGTCGCCTCGGATGTCTCGGCCGAGCTTCCCATTTCCAACAGATGTGTTTCACTGCTGGTGCCGATTCTCGAAGGTCTGCTCCCTCGGCTATCGTCGATGCATCAGACAATCCTGCAGATGTCGTTCTTGCAGGGGATGACCGATACGGCGATCGGTCCAGTCGTTCAGAGGAACAACGGATCGGTGGGGCGTGCCAAAACCAAGGCGCTCGAGCAGCTCAAGGCTTTTATGCAGGAAGCCGCCGTCGAGCATCCCGACGCCCGGGAGTGCGTCGATCACCTTCTCGGCTGAATCCACATGCTATCGGCCACATTGAATCGGGCCAACACACCGATGCGCGGGCGTTCGTCGCCCCTCCAGGGATGGTGCCTCAAAAAAGAACTCTTTCGTCACGGGTGCAGAAATGAAAACCACACTTCGCGAATCTCAGATCTGGCGTCAGATTCTGTCGGCCCATGTGGCACGGCAGTCGACGCCTCCGAAACTGGTCGTCGACGAAGAATTCCTCTCCCGTTGGGAAGCCGGGGAACTCTCGGAGCGCGAACATCAGGAACTCGTCAACGAGTTGGCTCAGTCTCAGGAGAGCCGGCGAATCGTGAAGCTGCTTGTCGATTCGGGCGCGCTGACACTGCCGGCAAGCGAACGCGACGACATGCCCGAAGTCCTGAGGGAAAGTGAACGCCCGACCGTCATGTCCGACGGCGTGGAGACACGAGTATCGGAATTCGCGGACCCTCCTGTGTTCGCCAGCGCGAAGACTGAGCGCGCCGGCGAACAATTCCAGTCTCCGACTTCTCAGAAGCGAAGCATGTCGTGGCTGCCCGTCGCCGGGCTGATCGCAGCCGGACTGATTGTCGCGGTCACACTCTCGCTGATGAACCCCTCCGGCAATCAGTCGCTGCAATCCGCGGTCGCATCGTTGGAGAACAACGACTTCCAGGCGGCATTCGATCAGGCCGACCGTGCGATCGAAGTCGCCGCCAACGACGAGCAGCGCGAGGCCGCTTTCGAAATCATGTGTGAAAGCGGCGAGCAACTCGCCGACACGGCCTTGACCGAAGGCCGGTTCGAAGACGTGCGGTTGATTTCCGACCGTGTGAGCGATCATTCCGACGTGTCAGCAACGGCCGAAGCCGCCACGCAGGAAGTGCTGGGCCGACTCGAATCACTCCGACTGCAGGCCCGGCGTGGAATGACATCCGCCATCGCGCTCTCACAGTTCGACAGCCTGAGTGACTACTACGCCAACGTCACCGATCTCGTCCCCGACTGGCTGAACCCCGACACGGAAGGCGGAATGACTCAAGTCGAGATCGACGAGATTCGTGAGGAGTACGAACAGGCCATCGGCGATTTTCCGCTGAGCCGCAATCTTCGCCTCAACTATGGTCAGTTCCTGCTGGAGCAACATCAGACCGAAGAGGCGATCGCACAGTTTCGCGCGATCCTCGAAGGGAACGAAGTGGTCGGCTTGATCGCTGACCCCGAAAATCGCGACGCCCTCGTCGGAATGGCGATCGCCTTATTCAAGAATCCGAATGGCGAATCGGCATCCGATGCCATGCAGCAACTTCTCGAACTGGTTCCCAGCGACGATGCAGCCGCCGACATCCTCGAAACGATCCAGGGTAACCTCGATTCGCGTGTTCGCGACACACTGCTCCCCGGCGGAGTCGTCCCCTCGGTCGACACACTCGAGATGCTGAGGGATTCGTTGCAGAATCTGCGTCCGGAGAGCGATCCCTCCGATCCGCAACCCGAGTCGACGGACGCTCCGATGTAGGCGTCGTTCGAGTGACACACCGGTTGCATCTTCAGTAATCCGAGCGCAGACTCACTCTGCCTTTCGCGACATCAGCACCGACCAGCCCAATGGGCCTTGGATGCCGCCGGCGTCCTCGAAATGGAATTCGCGGAGATGAATGAACTCGAACATGGGGCCCAGTTCTTCGCGAATCTCGGATTCCGAGACTCGAGGGATGCCTGAATCCGATTGCTTATTCACGTTTCCACACAGGCAGAGGAACCTCGTCCCAGGCTGCGTGATGTTTCTGAGCGTCTGCTGATAACCCTGCAGATCGACTCGGCGACAGCAGTGATAGCATCCACGATCGAAGACGAAGTCGAACGGCTGGCCATCGGCTCCGAAGTTCTGCACGTCGAACTCGATCCAATTCACCTCGACACCAGCTGCGGCCGCCTTATTGCGAGCAATCTTTATCGCATTTGGGGCCACATCGATGGCTGTCACGTCGAAGCCCTGGCCCGCGAGCCAGACAGCATTGGTTCCTGTGCCGCAGCCCAACTCGATGGCACGACCACACGGGATCGCGTGCTCTTTGAGAACGTTCGCCAGTTCGCGAGACGGCAACCCCGAGTCCCAAGGGAGTTCGCCCGCGGCATACCGAGAGTTCCAGTCGCGATCGACGTTAGGTGCGTTGCTCATGTTTCTGGGATCGCTGTTGAATGAATCGAATACGTCATGATAACGCATGAGCCGTCGCGCGTCGTGAACTTGGCCGAGGCCGTACTCGGCGGTCTCCTTGCAATCCAAGGCACGTGTGGACAAGCTGAAGTTGAGAACCCAGTATTCACGATCCAGGGGAATTGAATGACTGCCCATCGAGTGCATCAACCCATCAGACTTTCTATCGCGGCGGCAATCGCGATCGCCTTGTCGTCCACACCCATGCAAGGCGACGACGTCCTGCCGGCGTCGACCGCGCCTGGACGCGATGTCGACGGCGTCATCATTCTGAATGGTGAGCCGGTTTCCGATGCCGTGCTGATGCTCTGCGATGCCGAATCGGGTGTACCGCTCCTGAAGGAGCTGCGCCGCACGCCGACGTGGGAGGAGATTCGTGAGGTCTTTGGCGGGACTTGGTTCTCGCAGTCCGACGCGGCCGGCAGATTCCGATTCGAAAACGTCCCTCTCGGAAACTATCGGCTGATTGCTCAGCGATGGAACGAAGCCCCGGAATTCACGAATCCCTTTGAAGTCGTCGAGGGCGACCTGACGATGCTCGGCGACTGCGAGTTTGAACTGGCCGGCGATAGCGACGAACCGCTGGAGTTGCAGTTCGAGGCGAAAGTGGGTCCGAATCGACTGGTGATCGAAGGGGACATCGATGAAGTGAGCCTGATTCTCGTGAGCACCGAAGCCCCCGAGGACGCGATCCTCGGGTTGTTCGCGCTCGCGGGGCCGTTTGCACAAAACATGCTCGGCTATTGCCGTGGACCGCTCACCGTGGAAGGGATCCCCGATGGCACGGTGGGTGTGATGGTTTTCATTCTCGATAACTTGCCTGGTGCGAATACGTACACATTTGAAGTCGAGGCCGGCAACACCGCTCGAATCGACGTGCGCGAAGAAGACATGCTGGCGGGCTGGAGCAACGCTCGCCGCGCACCGCTGCCGGGACTTGAAACCGAGATGGACATCGTTTCCACGCACTTCGACGCGGGCGAGTATGGTGTCCTCTGGGATCTTGTGACCGCCGGCACGCCCGCCGAAGGGACGGCCTACGACCGTCTGTTTCGACGACGACATGACCCGCGCATGTTGGAAGTGATTCCGGAGTTGGGTTCGCTCCGTCGTCTGATCACTTTGCCATCGGGCGACGAGTCGACCGTCGGCAAGTTGCTGGCCGCGATGGCATACTACGAGATGGCTCGCGAAGAGCGTTGACGATCAGCGTAACGATAAACTCGACCAGACTTTCAACCTCACCCAACACGCCATGAGCATTGCCACGCACATCGTGGGATCGTTAGAGATGCCGACGTTCATCGTGAAGGGCTATCTCGGCGACCTGACGGATGCCGATCTGATGCTGCGACCGGCCGAAAACATGAATCACATCGCCTGGCAACTCGGACATCTGATCTTCGCCGAGACGTATCACATCAGCGAGCTGAATCTGGGCGCCATGCCGACCCTGCCCGAGGGCTTCAAGGAAATGCATGCCAAGAATGTCGCCACTTGCGATGATCCGGCGAAGTTCCTCACGAAAGACGAGTACCTGCGGCTGATGGATCAACAGCGCGCCGGGACGTTGTCGATTCTACAGGGACTGAGTGATGAAGAACTCTCGCAGCCATCGCCCGAGTCGATTCACTACATGGGCCCGACGGTTGGTGCGGTCTTCGCCAACATGGGAACCCACTGGATGATGCACGCCGGCCAATGGGCCGTCATTCGTCGCCAACTGGGCAAGGCTCCATTGTTTTGATGGGTAAAGGAAGAGGGAATAGGGAGTTGGCAATAAGGAGTCGTGGAAAATTCGGACTCAACTCCCTATGCCAACGCCCTCAACATCCCTGCCGCCTTGTCCAGCGTCTCTTCGTACTCGTCACCGGGGACCGAGTCGATAACGATGCCGCCGCCGACGCCACATTCGAGCCAGCCATTTCGCATCAAGAACGTGCGAATCAAGATGCTGCTGTCGGCCTCGCCATCGAAGCCAAGATAGAACAGGTTGCCGCAGTAGGGGCCGCGCGCGGTCTGTTCGAGTTCGCAGATGATCTCCATCGCGCGAATCTTCGGTGCCCCGGTGATCGAACCGCCGGGGAATGTGGCCTCCAGCAAGTCCCAGAAGTCGCGTCCCTCGGCCAGCTCGCCACGAACGACTGAGACGAGATGCTGTACCGTTTCGTAGGTTTCGACTTCGCACAGCTTGGGAACCGAAATGCTTCGCGGAGCGCACACTCGTGAAAGATCATTTCGCAGCAGATCGACGATCATCACGTTCTCGGCTCGGTCCTTGGGACTTTGGCGAAGTTCATCACGGGTTAACAGATCGAGTTCCGAGTGAGGGCGACGACGACGTGTCCCTTTGATCGGACGCGTCTCGACGGCACGGCCATTCAGTTTGAGAAACCGCTCGGGCGATGCGCTCAGCACGGCCCAGTCATCGTGAATCAGACAACCCGCGAACGGCGCGGGATTGCACGCTCGCAACCGTCGATAGAGCGAGATCGGCGATTCCTGAGAGGGATAGAAGAGCCGTTGCGACAGATTCGCTTGAAAGATGTCGCCGGCAGCGATGTATTCGATCACGCGCTCGACGGCTTGCAGATACTCGTCGCGCGTGAAGTTGCTCAGCAGGCCATCAACGATGGGCAACTGATGACGGCCGGCATGCGGGAACGCTGCCGGTCGCTTCATCACTTTCGGTGAAGGGGGAGGTTGCCGCAGTCGCTGAGTGATGTCGGCGAGCCTCTCTTTCGCTTTCCGAGTTTGCGCATCCCCCGTTTCCGGGAAACCATGCGAAAGAAGCCAACAGCGATCCTCCTGGCGATCCCACGCCAGCACCCAGTCGTAGATGCCGACGGCGAGAAACGGGAATTGAAACGCATTCTCCCGCGGTGTCGGCAGCCGCTCGAAACAACGTCCCAACTCGTAGCTCAAGATGCCCGCGCACCCACCCACGAACGGAGGCATGTCGGCTGTGCACTCGACGGTGAACTCTCGCATCGCAAGGCGCAGTTCCTCGAACGGCTGCACGGCGACCGCGTCGGTCGGGAGTTCGAACCAGCGAAAGGGATCGGCCGACAAGAATGACCAGCGTCCGAGTTCGTCCGAAGTTAGAGCACTGTCGAATAATACAATCCCCGGCAAGTCGCCAACCGCAGCCAATGCGACGGCAACATCAGGGACGGGAGTGAGTTCGTGGACGAGCAAGTGGGGAGGGGACAGGAGTCAGGAGTTGAGCAGATCGAGGGGATTTTGTAACGACTACTGACAATCATCCTCCAGCCTTCAGCCTCTCGCCTCCCACCTATCCCCTCGCTTGCGTTCATTTCACCACAGGGATAGCCTGACGACCAACCTGGATAAAGGCCAAGCTGAGGGAGTGGGAGGCCGAGAACGATGAGGGATGTCGCTCGCACGAAAGTTCCGCAATGTCAGACACCTATGCTGAAGGCGATGTCGCGTCAGCCGGCGAAGAAGCCGACTCCACGGTCGCCCGTAATCGGGAACTGATCGTCGCCGCCAGACAGCGCGGCCCTTTCGCACTTCTGCTTACTTTCACACGGCTCTCCGGCCCGGGGTGGCTGCAAAGCGCGATCACACTCGGCGGCGGCACACTCGCCAGTGCCCTTTACCTTGGTGTCCTCACCGGCGTCACCATGCTCTGGTGGCAGCCGGTCGCGATGCTGCTCGGCATCGTGATGCTCTCCGCCATTGCCTATGTCACGCTCTCGACGGGGCAGCGGCCGTTCGTGGCAATCAACAAACACGTCAATCCCGTTCTCGGCTGGGGCTGGGCGATCGGTTCGCTGATGGCGAATGTCGTCTGGTGCATGCCTCAGTTCTCGTTAGGGACGGCGGCGCTCAGGCAGAATCTGTTGCCCGACATCCTCAATCGCGAGGACGGCCTAATCCCCGAGAACATGGCGACGATCATTTGTGTCATCGTCCTGTTTACGATTGGCTTCGCGGTGATCCAGGCCTACGAATCGAAAGGGATCGGACGGAAGATCTTCGACTGGACCCTCAAACTGATGGTGGCCACGGTTGTCCTCAGTTTCTTTGCCGTGTTCGTCAAACTGGCGATGGCCAGAAACTTTCCCTGGGCGGAGATGGGCCAGGGGTTCGTGCCGTCGCTCACGCCGTTGTTCAATCCCGCCGACGTGTTTACGAACTTACTGGCTGAGGCCGGCGAATTCGGCGACTACTGGAAAGCGCTGATCCTTAAGGAACAGCAGTCGCTGATGATCAGTGCGGCCGCCACGGCTGTGGGCATCAACATGACGTTTCTGCTTCCTTATTCGATGCTCGATCGCGGCTGGGACAAAGAGTTTCGCGGTATGAGCATCTTCGATCTGCTGACCGGGTTGTTCATCCCCTTCATGCTCGCCACGACCTGCGTCGTGGTCTCAGCGGCGACGCAGTTCCATGGGGCGGCTGATCCAGCGCTGGTCAACATGTTCGAACAAGATGCGGATGCTGCCGAGAACGCCGTCCTACCTCCAACGGCAATGGCTGATGGTTCCGAGGGAGATGCTTCGACGCCGGCTTCTAATCCGCCGCCGCAAGACCTGGTGAATGCATACCTCAAACTGCTTGATGCACGCATCGCGGACGAAATCAAGGGTGAGATCGATGAATCGACCTTGCCGGAAGGGACCGATCTGAAGGCTGCGGTCGCCGTCCGCATGGCGGAACTCAACGAAAACGGCGACATCGAACGCTTGCGGGCCGAACTCCCCGAGGCCGATCGTCAACTTGCCGCGATGTTGATCCGTCGCGACGCCGGTCACCTTGCCAAGTCGCTCGAACCCGTGATGGGCAAACAAGCCGCACAACTCCTGTTTGGCGTCGGCGTGTTGGGGATGGCGATTTCGACGATCATCATTCTGATGTACATCAACGGGTTTGTGATCTGCGAGATGCTCGGCAGGCCTGGGAACACGACCGTGCATCGCATCGGTGCCGCCATCGCCGGACTGGTCGGGGCCACGGGACCATTTCTCTTCGTGGGAGACGCGAAGTTCTACCTCGCCGTCCCGACAAGCATGTTCGGCATGGTGCTGCTGCCGGTGGCCTACATCACGTTTCTCTCGATGATGAATTCGAAATCGCTGATGGGCGAGAACATGCCGACCGGCGGCAAACGCATCGCCTGGAACGTGATGATGAGCATCTCAACGATCGTGGCGACCGCGCTTTCGCTTTGGTCGATCTCGCTCGCCGACAGTGCTGCCCGCACGGTAGGTTACTCCGCCCTGGGAGGCTTCCTGGGCCTGGCCGCGATCGTTCAAGTGATTCGCGCGGGCCGCGGAACGGAATCAAGGACCACGACGAACTGAACGAGCGCCATCCACCGGTGACCACCGTGGATGCCGACGAATTGAAGACATTGACAACCCCAACGCCCCGGAGACAGGCAACGTGAGCATCGAACAACGCGTCACCGACTGGAGAAAGTTCTGGCTGATCCCGTGCATCATCGTCAGCGTTTCGCTGGTGATGTACTTCTTTGTTGGTGGCACTCCCTCTCGCGAATGGAACCAGACGAATGGAGAAACGGTAGTCGGTGCATTCCAGAGAATGGAGCACGGCAAAGTCGTTATCCGCGACGAAGGTCGAGATTTGGTCGAGATCGCGTGGGACGATTTGAGCGAGGATGATCACACCTATCTCAGAGGTCAACTCGAACAAAAGACACCGGCGGAATTCTTCCCTGAGCAAAGCAACCTGACCGCGACTCCTGAGCAAGAGGAAGCGGGCCTCGAGGTCTGGACAGACCGCGAAGGGAACCAGATCCTCGCTGAATTCAGCGCGCTCACCACCGGAAACTCGGTCGCTGTCTTTGTTCCACTCTCGGAGAATGGTGAGATTCAGGAAAAGCCTGCAGAAGGAGAAGAGGACGAACGAAAGACCGTCAGTTACATCTACGAGTACATCAACAGCGACGGCCAGAAGGCCATTCAAGAGCGGACGAAGACAACGGGAGAACTCGGCACGCTCAATTACACACTCTTCTGCATCCTGCACTTCCTCGAATTTGCCATCTGGGGAGCATGGTACGTTGTCCTGGGCAACTTCCTCGAAACACGTGGCTTCAACCGCAAAGAAATTGGTCGCGTTTACGGCACAATGGCGATCGGTGCCATGATCTCGCCCATGTTCCTGGGGCTAGTGGCCGACAAGTATTTCGCGACTCAGGTCGTTATCGGTGGACTGCACCTCATTGGCGCGGTCCTGTTGTTCACGATGTCAAAGTTGAAGGATCCACGTCCCTTCTATTGGGCAACTCTGGCTTATGCACTGGCATATTCGCCGACGCTGGGGCTCGTCAATTCCATCGTCTTCGCGAAGTGTTCCGCGGAGAACGCCAATGTCGAACAGTACTTTCCACTGATTCGTGTTTTCGGAACGATCGGCTGGATCATGGCCGGTTTGTCGCATCGGTTCCTGATCAAGAAGGACGAGCCGATGAACGAGCGTCCGATACTATTGGCGGCAACGCTCTCTTTGATACTTGGTCTTTTCGCATTCGCGTTGCCGCATACTCCGCCGGGCGGAAGTGCGTTCTCGTTTAGCGAGTTCTTCGGCCAGATGTTCAAGCTGGTTGGCGATGTGCCGATCTTCCTCGCGGTGACACTCGTGATCGCGATGTCGATGGGAACCTACTTTGCATTTGGGGCGCTGTTCGTCGAGAAGAACGCCGGCGTCAAACCCAATGATGTCGGATCGGTGATGGCCATCGGCCAATTCGTCGAAATCGGCTTCATGCTGGCGTTGCCCTGGTTCTTGTCGGAACTCGGCATGAGCATGGTGCTCACCATTGGAGTCACTGCGTGGGCGCTGAGGTTCGGGCTTTTCTCGATCGGCAAGCCTCTCGCATTGATCCTCATCGGTATCGGTCTTCATGGGATTTGTTTCGACTTCTTCTTTGCCGCCGGCTTTATTCACATCGAACAAGTGGCCTCTCCGGAGATCCGCAACAGTGCACAAGGATTGTTTGCGTTTCTCGTGTACGGACTGGGACTCTTCCTGGGAACGGAACTGTCGGTTGGCTCAATCAGCATTGCACTAAGGAGGCCACTGGCGACGGATCAGTGCCGCCAAAGCAACCAGCCACCGAGGATCTCGTTTAACGGCCGGGAAGACGAGATTGATGAGCGAGCCGAGTCCCATGCAGATCACGATCAACGGCGAGTCGCGCGAGGTTAAGGGGCCGCTGACGGTAGCCGCGCTCGTCGAGTCGTTGGGGATGAAGGCCCGCTTCGTGGCCGTCGAACGTAACCGCCAACTCGTCCCTCGGGCCGAACACGCCGCCACGCCGATTGAAGAGGGTGACGAGATTGAGGTCGTCACCCTCGTCGGCGGCGGCTAGGATGCGGCGACGAATCGTGTCTCGGAACTCGTGAGAGTTCCGATTTCGTCCATCCACTTCGCACGGAAGTCTCACGACTTCCGCTACAAATCCTCAATCACAAATCTCAAGTAACTCGAATCAAATCACTTTCAGATATGTCCAAATACGGCACCGTTCCTCCCGAAATCGAAACGATGCCCAAGGGCATCCCGTACATCATCGGCAACGAAGCCGCCGAGAGGTTCAGCTTCTACGGGATGCGGGCGATTCTGATTGTGTTCATGACGGACTACTTGTATCTGATGTCGGATACCGTGCAGACGGCGATGAGCAAGGCGGAAGCTCAGGAGCATTACCACACGTTTGTGTCTTGGGTCTATCTGTTCCCGATCTTTGGAGCCTTGATCTCGGACGCACTGACTGGCAAATACAGAATCATCATGTCGGTGTCGGTGCTGTATTGCGTGGGACACCTGGCACTGGCGTTAATGGGGACGCCAGGATTTGAACCCAAAACCTGGATGTGGATGGGCCTCATCATGATTGCCGTCGGCGCGGGAGGCATCAAACCCTGCGTCTCGGCCCATGTCGGCGATCAGTTTGGGAACAAGAACAAACACCTGCTCGAAAAGGTCTATCAGTGGTTCTATTTCTCGATCAATTTTGGTTCGACGTTGTCGACAGTCATGATTCCTGTTGTGCTTGAGTGGTACGGGCCACATTGGGCGTTCGGCATTCCAGGCATCTTGATGGGCATCGCCACGGTCATGTTCTGGATGGGGCGCAACGAATTCGTGCATGTTCCCCCTGCCGGGCCGTCATTCCTGAAGGAAGTCTTCAGCAAGGAGGGAATACTGACGATTTTGCGATTGCTGGTTGTCTTTGCGGCCATCTCTGTCTTCTGGGCGCTGTTCGATCAGACCAGTTCCGCTTGGGTGCTGCAGGCGCAGGACATGGACCTGATGTGGATGGGAATCGAATGGCTTCCGTCGCAGTTTCAGGTCGTCAATCCGATTCTCGTGATGATCATGATTCCCTTGTTTCAGTTCGTGATCTATCCAGTGACCAACAAGTTTTTCAAACTGACGCCTCTCCGCAAGATGTCGATTGGTCTATTCACGGCAGCATTTGCATTCGCCTTGTCGTCCATCGTACAAGGCTGGATCGACGACGGCGAAACGCCATCGATCTCCTGGCAGATTCTCGCGTACGTCATCATCACGGCTGCCGAGGTGATGGTCTCGATTACCGGACTGGAGTTTTCGTACACGCAGGCACCGAAGTCGATGAAGTCGGTCATCATGTCGGTCTGGCTCTTCTCTGTCTCGCTGGGGAACATCGTGACGGCGGGAGTCAATCACTACATCCAGGTGCCCGGCGTCGGCGTCGTGGCCGATCAGTCGGACGAGTTCGTTGACCTCGATGCCGATCCTGTGACGATCGACGATCTCTGGGAAGTGCGAGTTGAGCAGTTGTTCTCGGCAGCAGTCGTCGATGAAGTCTCTGAAGATGCCGAAGCGAACGGTCAAGAACCGGATGGAAGTACCGAACAAGACGATGGAGCGACCGAACCGGTCGATGTTGAAACTGAACAGGGCGACGATGTAGACGCCCCAGAGGCAGATACCGAAGACGCAGAAGAATCTGCAGAGAGCGAAGAGAACAAGGACTTACCCCAGATCATTCGTATCAGCGGATACGACGGCGAGTTCGACACCGACGACGACATCACACTGGAGTTCGGGGAGTACCACAATCTGCTGGCGGTGAACACGGCTGAGAACGATACGCTCGATGCCGCGAAAGAGATTATCGACGCGGCCTTCATGGCGTCGGATCCTGACGATGGTTTGAAGCAACTGCCCGATAATGAAACGGGGACGTCGTTGATTGCCGACATCAAGGACTCGCACGGCAACTCGTTGACGTACGAAAAGATCACTCGCGAACAGTACCGCATCATCTCGATGGGGCCGGACGGAAAGATGTTCACGCCTTGGGACGTTGTCTTGTCCGCGACCGTCAGCCGTCCCGATGCCGAGGCGGCCGAGCGAAATCAGAACATGCCGTTGACGTGGCGCGAACGGCGGATCATCGAGCTGAAGGGGGAAGCCGGCGAGGAAGAAGTTGCGAAAGCGCGCGGCGAAAGCCCCAAGATCGAGATCGAAGGCGACATCAGCGTCGGTGGTCTGGTGACACTGGAGGGGGACGACTACTACTGGTTCTGGACCTGGTGCATGTTCGTCGGCGCGATCGTCTTCGTGCCGATCGCCTACTTCTACCGAGGCAAGACCTACATCCAGGGAGCAGAGCCGGCCCCCCATGAAATCGCCGAAACAGACGCCCACGGCTGACGGGCTGCTGCCGATCCCGCCAATTCGTCTGTCGATTTCACACGGACGTGGCGATTTCCCAACCTTCCCGGTACTCCTTCGTCAGAAGTGCATTTGCTTCCGCGTTGTTCGGGATCGCGAGGGCAGGGGCGTCCCATTCGAGTTCGATGCCCGGCACCCGCGCGGCGACGTTGCCGAGCTGTACCGTCTCCGTCAGCGGGCCGGCGTAGTGGAAGCCATCGCTCGTCAGGCTGCCGGAGCGAATTGCGTCGACCCACACATGCCAATGATTGAGGTCGGTCTCCTCCGGCATCGCAAAGTCTTGATACTTCTCCACCGGATACAGCTGAGGCATCCCCACATGGGGCAGAATCATATTGCCGGCCTCGCCAATGAAGAGTGAACCCCCTCCAGGCAGGTCGACGCCGTCCGGCAACTGGGCGAGTTCACGCGGCGGCTGCTGGCCACCATCGTGCCATGTCAGCGGGAGCGTTGGTCCATCGGTGAATTCGGTTCCTGGGAAAAGATAACTGACAGTCTCCGGCCCCGGCCAGACTTCATCATTGGTGCCGTCGTGTTCAGCTTTGATCGTCAATGGCGCGGTCAGGCCGAGAGCCGTGAAGACAGGATCCAGAATGTGACAGCCAAAGTCGCCGAGCGCTCCCGAACCAAATGCCTGCCAGTCGCGCCATTTGAACGGATGATAAACGTCGACAGCGAACGGCCTCTCGGGCGCTCCGCCGATCCATAAATCCCAGTCGAGTCCTTCGGGGATGGGTGCCGACTCGGGCCGGTCGGTGCGGTTGCAGTATTGCCGCCCCTGTACGCCGACCCACGAATGAACTTCCTTCACCTTGCCGATGGCCCCTTCACGAATGAGTCGCGTGCCGGTTCGATAGGCGACGTGGGAATGAATTTGATTTCCCATCTGCGTCACGACCCCCATCTCCTCAGCCACCAGCCGCATCTGACGGGCTTCCCAGACCGTGTGAGTCAACGGCTTTTGGCAATAGATGTGTTTCCCCATCCGCATCGCCGCGATCGCGATCGCCGCATGCATGTGGTCGGGAGTCGAGACCTGCACGGCATCAACCTTGTCCCCCAGTTGCGAGAGCATCTCACGATAGTCGGTGAAATGCGGCACGCCTGGAAATGCCTCGTCGGCCCGATCGAATCGCGTGGCATCGACATCGCAGAAGCCGACAAACTTCACGCTCGGATGCGAACCAATGCTCGATAGATCCGAGAATCCCATGCCATTCACACCAACACAGGCGACATGCAACTGGCTGCCGCGATCATCAGCTCGCAAGAAGCCCGGAACCAGACTGGCTCCCACGCCTGCCGCCCCATATTGAAGAAACTGTCGACGTGTCGCGCGCCTGGCCATGATTGTTCTTTCCCTCTGATGAAAAGTGGAACGTCATTAATGGAATGCCGCAGACAGAATAAACATCGACGCCCGCTGATGCCATTCGCAGGACTCTCCAAATCGTCGGCCGCCAGACACACACCGGGCGACCAGCCGTCTCTCTTGTTTCCTGCCCAATGTTGATTAGAGTAGCCACGCGGCGGTGGCATGAACTCCCTTCAGGGCTTCCATGCGATAGTTACCCATCCCCCGATCCGCACCCCTAGCTCAATTGGATAGAGCATCGGTCTTCGGAACCGAAGGTTAGAGGTTCGAGCCCTCTGGGGTGTACTTCTTAAAGTGCTTTGAGCAAAGACTTTAGCTTGCCCACCTCCTCCTCGGTCAGCCCCCAACCCCCTCCCCCCCCCCCTCTGGGATTCGTTGCCAATCGCGGGGGTCGTAAGTCCCCCCACTAATTCACAGGTCGTGGAATCGGTTTGCAGGCGCGGGACTTCGATGCCGCCGCCTTTGCGGAACGGAACCGGCCACCGTAGTGCTTCATCGTCGGGCGAAGTCGCCATGCCGCATGATCGACCGGCAGTGTCGCGAGACTGCGTTGATCAGCCGCCCACTACGCATCCACGATGGCAAATCCTTTGATCAGCTTGGCGTAAGCCCGGACCTCCAGGGAATGCCGACGCCCATCTCAAGCGCGGAAGGCACGGTTGGGGAGACCGATATGTGGGAAACCAACCTGCCGTCGTCGCTACGAACACCTCGCCGTGCCGCATGAGGACGTCTCGTCAGCGTCACCGCAGAAACTCCCAATTATGTCGTGAAAATATGTCCCCAGAACCGCCTTGCACACCCACCACCCAATTGCCCGTCACACGCATCCGTCTGACCCATCTCGCGGCGAAATATGTCCCCAGATTTTGGCGGACGCGACCGTGAAGACAGGACGCGGAATATACCAACACCCCACAGCGTTACCACGCCGGGACAGTTCTGCGCCCTGCAGTGATTGGCTTGTTGGAGTTCTCGACGTCAAGCGGCCAATATGGTCTTGACCCTGTCCGAATCCGAGATCTTCAATGACGAATGATGTGTGGCTTTGACTCACTCTCCACCAAACAACTCTACCATCGCTTGCCCCATGCCCAGCCCGATATCCATATACGTCTTGGCATTTCCACCGTAGTGCCCGTTAGAAGCCCCGCCGTGACAGAGTGGTTGACTGTAGACCGTCGCGACATTCCCTTCGAACTCTGGGTAATTGCCGGCTTCTCCATCCACCGCGAGTTGGGCTGCGAGGATCGCCCCTTCATTGCCGTCTGCCCCTTGTTCAGTCTGGCCCAGTGTGGCGCAGACGAACATCGCGTCGGGCACGTCGAAGTCCTCTCGTAACTGCTCGATCAGGCGGACGAGATTCACCTCGTACCGGCTGGCATGTCCGGCGTCGTAACGATCCTTGTCTCCCTGCCAGAAGAAGAAGCCTTCAACTTCGTATTCCGTTGCATCGGGGTAGTACGTGTCGAGCTCGGCCAGTACTTGCTTCGCGCGGTCGATATCACCGTCGTATTGCATGCCGGCATACCATTCGATCGGCTCCGGTTCGGTCCCCTTCACCCACCGCAACGGTGATTCCCGGTAACCGGCATAGTGCCACGTCTCGCCTCCATCCTCGAACTCAAACGCCGGGGTTCCCGGCGGCAGAAGATCCCAGCCCAGACTGCGGTTGCCGATGCAGCTCTTGAGGATCAGGACCGGTTCGTCAAAATACTGGCCAAGTTGGTGTCCGATTCCGATCTCCGGACCGATGTTGCCTCCCCCGATCGTCAGCCACTCGTTATTGAAAACCCTCATTCCGCCGGTCCCGCTCCCCATCACGCGCACGTTGCGAACATCGTTGCGCACTGTCCAGTCTCCCTCATCGTCGACCAGAAACGGGTAGAGCATCTCTACCCGGGTGGCATGTTCCAGAGTGCCAGGCATGTCCTCGCCGCCCACTCGCCCGAACCCCAGCATGTTCGACTGTCCCAACAGGACGAAGACCTTCACCGGTCGCGACATGTCGGCCGGCTCGCCGTCCGGATCCGGCAGCGGCTCTTCAGCAACTGCAGCCGCGGAAACGAGCAGCACGATTGCCAAAGCGGCGATAAACAGCTTTGTGCGAGCAGGGTCCGATGACATCATGGAAGGTCTCCAAAAGTAGGGATCGATGACAGGATAGGAAGAAGTGCTAGTCCCCGGCGATAGCGGTGACACGGCCGTCATTCTGGAATACGCCTATACCCCCGTATTCGGCCGCCAGATCATAAAGTTGAGGAGACTAGCAAAAGTCACCCAAGCCGAGATAAGGAACGAGCAACCAGCCAGCCGGCTGCGAGCGGCGAAAGAACGCCACGGTTGTTGCCAGAATCGCCACCCAGAGGATGGCGATTTCGACAACGGCCCAGCCGATCAGGTGCATCCGGAAGAAGATCCAGGACCACGCGATATTGAGTGCCAGTTGAACCGCGAACAACTTCAGCGGGGTGGACGTCTTCTTCGGTTCTTGAGGTTTCCAGACGAGCCAGGCAGAGATTCCCATCAAGACGAATAGTGTTGTCCAGACCGAGGACCGAACACCCAGTTCGGTGGGTTCCAGAGTGGGCTTTGCAATTGTCTGGTACCAGCCGTCAATCTCAGGCGTGGTGGCAATGGCTCCGAGCCACACCGGCAGCCAAACAAGACCAGAACAAACAGCACCAACCCCATCCAGGTTGGCTTCTCCTTCATCGGTCTCCCCATTGACCGCTGCGGCGACAAGACTTTGTGTGACCCGTGTTGTAAGTGGAGTGCTGTGCGTAAGCTGAAATAGCGAACTCTTCCACCGGCTTGAGAGGCCGATACACGTTCGCACCTCTCGTCGTCTTCCGCCCCCCCCCCCCCATACCGGATGATCAGCATTCTCACGTGCACCGGTGTCCCCTCTCCTTCCCGAAGACCATGGTCCCGATTGGGGTAGACCATGTAGTCGAACGGCTTGCCGAGTTCGATGAGCCGATCAACGAGTCCTTCGATGATCTGAATGTGAGTGTTCGTTTCGCCCGACCCGGTGATCATCAGCAGATTGCCCTGCAGGCCGTCCGCAAAGTTGAGCGGTGCGGACTGCTCGATATCCGTCCGGATTCACTTCGCGCGTCCGCATGTAGATTTCCTGAAACCACGCGTTGTAGAGATGTGGCTGCGGCTTGGGGACCACCGCGATCCCCACGTGGTACAGCTCGGGTTTGCGGAACATGGCGTTGAGCGTGTTTGAGCCACCTCCGCTCCAGCCCCAGATAGCCGACTCGCGAGAGATCAACATACGGTCGCGTCCGCCCGAGCTCCTTGAGTCCGGCCGCTTGATCTTCGGTAGACAGCGGTCCCAGACTGCCAAAGATGGAACGCCGCCAGGCGGCCCCTTCGGAGCAGGCGTGCCTCGGTTGTCGATCGACACGACCAGGTATCCCAGGTCCGCAACGACGCGGTGAAAGTCGACTCTGAGCCGCTCCCCAGCTCGTCCAGCACGGTCTGCGCGTAGGGCTCGCCGTAGACGTAGATAAAGACGGGATACTTCTTGGACTCGTCAAAGTCCTTCGGCTTGATCATCCAGGCGTCCATGGAAACACCGTCACCAATGTCGAGCTTGCAGAAACTCTGTTGGATGAGAAACCAGCTGTTTCATCTTCTCCGGAGTTCGCTGTTGTCTTCGAGCGCACGAACCACGCGATCAGCTCCAGTACAACGAACGGGCGGCGTATCCAGCGTCGACAACGTATGAAAGGCCCATTTGGCGTCCGGAGAAAAATCGTAGTCGTGCGTGCCGGGTTGGTCGTCCGGCGTGACGCGTTTCGAGAGTTCCGGTGCCGTCGAGCGGAACACGGTAGAGATATTTCTGAGTTCCGTTGTCCGGCGAGGCATAGAAGTAGAACCAGCTTCCTCCCGCTTCATCGACGCAGCCACGGTCGATGATGTCGTACTCACCGGGCGTCAGCAGCGCGAGTTCCTTGCCGTCGCGTGAATACAGGAATGCGTGCCGCTGCCAGCCAGTCTTTTTCGCTGACGACGACGAAAGCCTCACCATCTCGAATCCAGGTCAGCCCGGAGTTCTTTCCCTGGCTGCCGACGGCCCAGGCCTCGTTCGATTCGTGATAGATCTGCTGCACGTCACCTGTGTCGACATTCACGAGCAGAAACTCACGCTGATCACGGAAGCGGCTGAGTTTTTCGACGAGCACTCTCTTCCGAGTTCCCCGCCCACTCGACCTGTCCGAGATAAGAACCTTCGGCCGGTGCCTCGATCGGCAGCCACAAGGTTGTCTCCCTGAGTGTCCACGACTCCGACACGCAGCTCCGCGATCTTCTCGCCGACTCGAGCGAATCGATGCTCCTGCACCTCCGGGTAAGATGGGTCAGTGGAAGAAGAGTCGGCCGCATTCTGACGCCGGTCTCATCGGACTCGACAAGAGAATCCGCTGGCTGTCCGGACTCCACATCGGCTGTTGATAGAAAACGTCGTCCTCGTTTGGACGCTCTGTCAGCTGCGTTCGTTGTCCACCCGCCAGGTCGCGAACGAACAGATACTCCTCCGCGATACTCAGAACTTGCATGCCATCTGGTGACAACATCGGATCATTCGCCGACAGGGAATGCTCGGCAGACTCTCAACTCACGTCGTTCCACTGCACTGAACATCGTAGGCCAAACGGACCGACTGGCTGTTATCTCCGACGATTTCATGAACCACATAGCCGGAACTGTCGGGCAACCAGTCCGCTTCAAACCTCTTGCCTTGAAACTCCCCGCGCTCGTAGATGGCACGCAGCCGTGGTTCAGCAAGCTCCTGCCAGCCCGTCTCGTGTATCGGCTCGGCGTCTAACAGGCCTGGTCCTCTCAGCGAATACCACAATGTGGCGAAACAGAGCACGCGAAAGACTGTCAATCGAGTGAATTGCATGTTGGTTCAATCTTCGGAAGTGGGTCGAGAATTGGCAGAGATACATTTCTGGTTTTCCCACGAGTCGTTGACAACACACAAGTTGGGTGACCAGCGACTTGGTTGAGAACGACGGGGTGATTGACAAGAAAGGAACCCCTACGGAATCTCGACCGAACCCAGCGTCAACCAACCGACGATGTCTGCATCTTGTGTCGTGTTGGCGAATCGGACCGGCAGGGCTCCCTCCAGTGGGTTGGCAATTCGCAGCATGAGCTGGCTGGTGCCTGCCGGCAGTTGGTCGATGTTGACCGAAGTCCGCAGTTCGAGAACTTCGCCCGGCAGCAATCCAGTGATGTCGAGTTCAGTCTGCCATTGTGCAAGGATCTCACCTTCCCTGGCCAGACCGCACTCGACGGGCCATGTGTAATAAAAGGGAGCAACTCCGCGATTCTCGATGTCGCAAGTGAGCCGCAAAGCGTTTCCCGCAACTTCGATCTTTGCAGAGGGAATGTAAAACTCGTATCTTAGCGCGCACGGCCCGCATGATCGCTCGTGCGACTCGTGCAGGAGGCTGCTCTCCGCGGAACATGCCGGTGTCCATAACCCACGAGGCGTGGGTGGCGGCAACGCACTCATCGAAGTCTTGCGCTTCGGCGATGCCAGGATCCTCGTCGAAGATCTCGCCCCAGAGTTCAGGACGAATCTCGCCTCCGATCAGCTGCGACTTCCACTTGTTGACTGCGGACTCTCCCGCCGCGTGCAGCAACGACATATAAAACCAGTCATCTGCTTCGCAGGCCCGTCTCCAGTGTCGCGAAGGCAAACGAGTCGTCGTGATATCCGAAGTTACCTGAAGCATTCTCGACGTACTTCCAGTGACCTTCGCCGGCCGGACAGCGCAGCCGCGCGCGAGTCATCTCGAATGCGGCTTCGTAGGTGTCGAGCACGGCCTGCTGGGTCTCACGACCGGCGAAGAGTTCCGACCTCGGATACGTATGCCATTCTCCCCACGCACCGAGCAGACCGGCGGTGATGAAACCGATTCGCCGATCGCCATCGTAACGTTCACCGAGCGAGCAATGGAAATCCACCAGCGCAGTTCTCAAGCGAGGGTCAGTCATAATCAGGTGTGCAAATCTTCTGGTTCGGAAAGGGTTCGGTATTCGTGTAGTTCCACTCGTGTATGGTGAGACCCTGGTCGACCAGATACTGCGGAATGCCGTCATTATGACCAGGGTACTCCATCCAGATGCGAAAGATCGTCTGGTGTCCGCGCGATGCGACATCATCGAGAAGATTCTCCAGCGGCTGCCAGTCGTACGTCCGCTCACCCACCACCGAGCCGAGAGAGGCAGGTAGTTGAACTCCATCGAATGCGGGAACTCCTCACGATGTTCACCCGCATAAGGGACGAGGCCCTTCAAGGGGTTGCCGGCTGGAGCAGGCGCGTACTCATATTGGAAGTCCTCCGCAGAGACGGCAGTTGCGGTGAGTACGAGAATGACGGTGAGCGTAAAAGGATGTGGTCGCATGCCTGCATGTTAGCAATCGAAGGCGTGAATGCATTCGCCACAGAAATGAAATTGCCCCGACTGGCTCCAATGCACGATTCAACCCGTGCCTCGATTGGAGCGCAACACCAACCAACAACGACGCCGGGGTAAGGTTCGTAAAACGCGGCTAACATCTCGCTGCCGCTCCGCTTGGAGTGCGGATTCGGCTCCGCGGTTCGCGGCCCCTCTTGGAAGAGTTGGGAGGATGCTTCCCTTCTGACCACCAGTGCGTACGGGATCCGAGGTTCAACTCACACATTTCTGCTGCGAAACCGGCAATCTCAGAGTCAATCGGAGTAATTACCTCTCGAGGCGGACTGATCGCAACGGTGATCGTCGACGCCCCAAGGACAATCCAAATGTAGGCATCCGATGACGAAAATCGTTGTATCAGACATTGCTCGACCTGTTCATCATGAGTGCGCCGAGAGAAAGAATGGACGGCACCCACAATCCCACGAACGCCCCCTGTTCTTTGTGTCCGGTAAACCACAATCCCACAGAGAGAAGAAACGAGATTCCGGCCGCAATGAGATACACCAATCGAGCGTTGTTTTCCCTGGACATCTGGACTCCCAATCATGAACGGCCCGCTTGTGTCACACTTGGTTTTAGGCTGCGAAGCAGTTTTGACGAGCCAAAGTCGTGTGGAATTTCAGAATCCCGAAGTCGCGTGCAGACAGACGATGAATGGCTCAGGGACGAACTGCACGAATCGGCGACTTGCCGTCGCCATCGGGTCTAGTCTTCGGTTCCGCCCTGAAACCCCGCTCCGACACCTCAAGGTTGACTCGTGACGTTGATGTTCGACAGGTCGTCTTCGACGATCCCCAGGTCTCCGAAAGTCGTGCTCGTGAGTCCATCCTGTGCACGCAAGCACGAAGCTCATCGGCCTGATCTGGCTAACAGTGCTCCCTGTGGCACGCTCTCGAGCGATCGAGGCACGTCGACGAGTGGCATCCGCCTGCCGTTGAGTTTGTCGCCACCCGTGTTCGGGGCAACCCGATGATCGCTGCGAGCATGGCGAAATGACCCAGGAGATAGAAGCGATACCGTCAGGCCATACCGCACTCAGCCGCACCTTTGGAGTAGCGATTGCTGAACAACGCGAAAAGGTCGTGGCCAAACTGGCAGACTTGATCTTCCAGTCCGATCGCCGATACACGGTCGCGCGCCGGAATTAGCATCGCAACCGAAACAGCAGGACGCTGTAAAGCACGAAGACCACAATCAGAAGCGTTTTCATGTGGTTGAGTTGAGTTTCGCGTCGTCTGCGAGTCTCGCTCCGCGGTTGTGGACTGCGTGAATGCCCCCCCAGAATTCCAATAGGTGCGTGCGTCACCGGCGGGGGATCGACCGGTTTATGAGGTCAATGCCTGGAGTTGAATTCTTGCCGCCCCCCTGTGCTGCGTGATCAGGCCGACTTCAGCGAGCAGCGCGAGTGCGGCTAGAGAAAACAGGAACGGGAACGGCCTTGACCACCGTAGCTTCGTGCGCAACCACGCGACTGAAAGGAGTGTCAGCCCCGCGAAAGTCAAAAAGTATAGGCTTCCGCAACGAAGCAGGTCCAGCAGCGAGCTCCTTTTAATCCAGCCAGATGGCAAGATGACCTACGGAACTCGCCAAGAGAACCCCCGCGACAAAAAGGTCAATTCCATGAATGCTTCGAATGAACTGCTCGGGCGTTTGGCTGCTTTCTAAGTTTTCTGCAGACAGTTGTAGTCTTTCGTCTACAACCGTACAGCTGTATTCAATT